>CAIOSP010000161.1 GCA_903861005.1 uncultured Pseudomonadota bacterium | reverse complement strand
CGAACCCGCACGGGAATGGCGAGCGACGCGCCGCAGGCCGGGCGTGCGAGAAAGCCCCGCCCGGCAAGGGCGCGAAGTGGGACGCCCCCACAACCAGGCGAACCCGCACGGGAATGGCGAGCGACGCGCCGCAGGCCGGGTCTGCGAGAAAGCCCCGCCCTGCAAGGGCGCGAAGTGGGACGCTCCCACAACCAGGCGAACCCGCACGGGAATGGCGAGCGACGCGCCGCAGGCCGGGCGTGCGAGAAAGCCCCGCCCTGCAAGGGCGCGAAGTGGGACGCTCCCACGGTAAAGCCCCACCCCGCAGGGGTGCGCGGTGGGACGCTCCCTAAGAATCGAGCGCTGTTAGCGCTGCGGCCCCATGGGCGGTGGAATGCACGCAATCGAGTGATCCGCGCGCGTTCCGCAGTCGTACTTCCCAGGCACCATGGCCAAGGTGACACCCTTGACCTCCTGCCCATCGACGACGGCGGTGATGGTGCAGGGGCCGGCTTTGAAGTCGCGGACGTAGCAGGCGCTGTCGCAGGGCTGCTTGGGGGCGTCGCGGCACTCGACGGTGGGCGAGGAGCCGTCGCGGAAGACGAACTTGGCCGCGTAGACGTCGTGGTCGCCGTAGACCATCTCGGGCGTGGGCTGGGCGCCGGCGGCGGTGTTGCCGGGGGTGACGCTCTCGGCGACGACCATCTCCGGCGAGAAGGTGCCGGCGACCACCGGGGTCTGGCCAGTGCCGGTCAGGCGGGTGGTCAGGTAGTCCGTGAGCTCCTTGGCGCTGACGGAGTGGTCGGCGTTGGCGTCGGCCGCGCCGGAGATGGCGTCGGCGAAGATGACGCCGAACAGGCCGTCCTTGGCCGCCTCGCTGGCGGAGGACGAGGACACGACCATGGTGCCCGGCCCGATGCCCGGCCACTGGTCGGCGGCGGGGCCGTAGAACCAGATGCCGTCGAGCTGGTTGCGGTGGATGGCGTCGGTGACGATCACCGAGGTGCCGGCGCGAGTCCAGGTGGCGATGTCGCGGGCCAGCTGCTCGACGTCGAAGCCGTCCTCGTTGCCGTGCTCGATCGTCGCGTCGTAGGGCAGCAGGGTGGGCGTGCCGAGGTCGGCGCCGATGCCGTGGCCGACAAAGTACAACACGAACACATCGTTCGGACCGAGGTACTGCGCGGCCTTCTCGCGGATGGTCTCTGAGATCTCGGCCTTGGTGGCGTTGCGATCGGTCAGCAGGAACGTGGCGTCGAAGTGCGCCGCGTCCTGGAGCGCGCCCGCGACGGTGGCCGCGTCCGAGCGAGCGAAGTCGAGCTCGACCTCGTCGGGCATGTGGTCGTACTGCGACATGCCCACGACGACCGCGACGTAGTTCGTCTTGGGGTGCGGGTCCGAGCCCTGCTGCGCCCAGGCGGGGCCGGCAACCAGGACAAGCGGAACCACGACAGACAGACAGCGCATCCTTCCTCCCCAGCGACGTGACGGCGGCAGCATATCCGCAGGCGGCGGATCGCCCAACCTCGCAACGCACCAATCAGCCGAGGCCTTCCCGCCGCGATGCGGTTTGACAACCTCTGCGCGGGCAGGGACGCGGTTGCGGGTGAGAGGTGCTCGTGAGGTGGTGGTGCTCTCAGGACTGATCTGGATGTCGCTCGTGTGGGCGGGGCCGACGTTGCCGGGGAGCTCGGCGCCGTTGGACGTGGACGAGGACACGCGGCTCGTCGTCGCGGGCGTGCTCGCTGCGATGGACGAGGGCCGCTTCACGGAGGCCGCGGACGCGATCGGCCACGTGGCGGGCGCGGACGCGCGCTACCTGGAGGCGCTCGCCCGGTATGAGCAAGGCGCGCTCCACGACGCTGAGGTCGCCGCGCGTGCGGGCCTCGCGATCGAGCCGGAGCTGGCGCCGCTGCACGGACTCCTGGGCCTGATCCTGGCGGACCAGGGTCGCGGAGATGAGGCGCTGGCCTCGCTCGACCGCGCGATCCGCACGGCGCAGGCGTCGGGCGACGCGGAGGTCGAGGGGCGCGCGCTGCTCAACCGCGGCGTGGTGCACGCGGATCGTGGCGAGCTGACGGGCGCGGGCGCGGATTGGGCGGCATCGGCGACGCGCGCGCGGTCGGCCGGGCTGGCCAACCTGGCGGCTGAGGCGGACACCCAGGTGCGCGCGCTGAGCGACGCGTCGGGCGGAGATCTGGTCGGGCGGGTCGCGGAGCAGGTGCGCCTGGGCGATCTGAAGGGCGCCGCGGCGCTGATCCCGGCTGAGGCGACGACGCCGCGCGCCAAGGTCCACGCGCTCATCGCGCGCGGGATGATCGCGCGCACCGAGGGCCGAGTGGACACGGCGTCGGCCTGGCTGCGGGAGGCGATCGACCTGTCTGACAAGTCGGGCATGCTGCGCGAAGGGCTCTCGGCGCGGCTGGAGATGGCCTACACCCTGCTGTCGATCGGCAGCGTCGAAGGCACCGGAACGCTGCTCCGCGAGGCGCTGGAGCGCGCGAGGGGGACGAGCTTCGTCGTGCGACAGGTCGAGCTGCACCTGGGGCTCGCGCGCCTGGCCTCGCGGGTCGCAGACGCGCCTGAAGCGCGCGCTCAGCTCGACGCGGCGCGGTCGCTGGCGGCGCGCGCCACCCACCCGATGCTCCCGGCCGAGGTGGCTGAGGTGGAGGCGATCGTGCGCGGCGCCGAGGGCGACTTCGCGGGGGGCGCGGCGGCGGCAGCACGCGCTGCGGAGGCATGGGAGGCGATCGGCGCGCCGTCGGACGCGGCGCGGGCGAGCTGTGAGCAGGTTCGCCTGCTCGCGCGGGCTGGCGCGGACCGAAGCGCGGCGATCCGCGAGGCGCTCGGGCGCTTCAGCCTGATCCACGACCCGCGCGGTCCCGCGCACGTGGCGATCAGCGAGGGCCTCGGTTCGTCCGCGTCGGCGCGCTGGACGGACGCGATCGACGCGTTCGCGCGCGCGGTGGACGCCGCACACAACAGCGGGGACACGGGCCTGGAGCAGCTCGCGCGGGTCAACGTGATGGAGGCCCTGCGCGCCGCCGGTCACAGCGAAGCGGCCGTGGAGGAGGCCAAGGGCTTCACAGACGCCGTCGCGTGGCACGGCCGACTGGAGGAGGCGCGCGCCAAGTACGACGCCGGCCGCGCCGCGTTCGACGCCACGCGCTTCGCCGACGCGATCGGGCCGCTGGACGCCGCGCGCAAGGCGTTCGAGGTCCTGGGCGAGCAGGACAAGGCGCTGGCGGCGCGCCGGGCGGTGGCGTGGTCGCGCTACAACGTGGCCGTGACGGGCTCCGAGGAGGCGAGCCTGCCGGTGTTCGACGCGGTGATCGCGGACGCGGTCGCGGTGAGTGACGCGGATTTGGCCCTGCACGCGCGCGTCGCGCGGGCCATCGCGCTCGGGCGTCTGGGGCGCCCGGAAGCCAGCGCCGCGCTGTCTGAGGTGGTCGGCGCCGCCGGACTGACGAACCAGCCCGCGCTGGCGGCGTCGGCCTGGGCGGCCAAGGCCAAGCTCGACACGTTGCCGCTCGAGGACCGGGCCAAGGCGGCGCGGGCGGCGGCGGCGCTGGACAAGGGCGAGGTGTCGGCATCGGCCCTCTACGACGTCGCGTATGACGCCTACCAAGGCGACGAGTTGGCGCTCGCGCTCGCTCTGACGAACGAGGTCATGCCGTTTGCGGGTCGCCTTGCGCCTGGGGTTCGCGACCTGCACGACGCGGCCCAGGAGGCGCTCGGCGGCGCACCCTGAGCGGGGCGGCTCCTTCGACCGGGGGGGGCGGACGCGTTACTTGCGCGAGCCTTCGAGGGACCTGACGCAGACGGATCGTCTTGTGTGGTGCGGTCGAGTCCTGTGGCTGGGTGGAGCGCTGTCATGTCGGTTCGGATCCGCAAGCTCGCGAAGGAGCTGAATCGCTCGGCTGCCGAGGTGATCGGCGTGCTCCACGCGCTGGGCTACCAGAAGTACCGCTCGCCCGAGGACCTGATCTCGGACCAGGTCGAGGCGCGGCTACGCAAGGGCATCCAGAGCGGCGTGACGCCGCTTCACGTCGAGATCTCCGAGCCCACCATGCCGCAGGCTTCGGCGGACGCGCTCCAGTCGGTGGCGGCCAACGTCGACCTGATGGCGGCGCTTCTTCCGGGTGTCGTGCCGCAGGGCCGCGCAAGAGCGCCCGCGCCCCGCGCCGCTCGTCCGGCGCCCGTGCCGCTGCCGACGTCGCGTCCTGCATCGCTCGCTCCAGCCCCCGTCGCGCCTCCGTTGGCGCCTGGGCGCCTCGAAGACGAGGTCGGCCTGGGCCGCGCGCTCGGCGTCGAGAGGGCCGCGCTGGAGAGTGTGCGTCGGTCGCTGGAGTCCGAGCGCAGCGTGCTCACGGCGGAGCGCGCGTCGATCGAGGACGCGGGCCTGCGCTTGTCGGCCCGGGAGCGGAGCCTGGAGGCGCAGCAGCGCTCACTCCAAGAGCTCCAGGACGCGTTGGATCGTGAGCGCGACGCGCTGACCGCGGAGCGCGCGGCGCTGGCGTCGCAATTGGGGCGCGCCTCCGCCGAGCGCGCGCGCGGGCTCGAGGACCTGCTGGAGGCCCGCGGCCTGCGCGGCGCGGACGAGTTTGAGCGCGCGCTGGTCGCGCTGGCGCAGGGGCGTCACCTCCGGGAGGTCCTGTGGACCCTCAAGGTCGACTCCGCCGGTCAGCTCGAGCGCCTGCTGACCGACCGCCTGGCGCTGGTGGGGACGGATCCGCCCGAGTCGGTGCTCCGTTCGGCGGCGGCGGTCGCGGTGGCGCCTGAGCGCACCGAGGTCCCGGACGCGGCCGCGCTGGTCAAGGCGGTGCGGCAGGTCTCCGATCGCCTCATGCTCAACGGGTTCCGCCGCGTGGCGGTGGTGGGCGGTCGCCCGCTCTGGCAGCGCCTGATCCGCGAGTACCTAGACGCGCGCGTGGAGGCGCGCTTTGTGGCCGGAAAGCGTGGCCGCAGCGGCGCCTCGGACGACGTGGCCTGGGCGGACGTGGTGGTGTTGTGGGCGGCTGACCTAGACGATGGCGCGGCCGCGATCTACGAGTCAGGGCGTCCCCGTCTGGTGCGGGTGTCCAAGCCCTCGCTAAGCGGCTTCCTGCAGGAGCTGTTCGACGCACTTGCGGACTGACCGCGTGGCGGTCGCACGTTACTACGGCCACGGGAAGAGCCGCTGTCCGGCGGTGGGGGAGGATTGATGCCGAATGCTGAGAAGAGCCGACGGTCTCCGGACGCCAAGCGGCGCCTGACCCCCAAGGAGATCGACGACCGTCGCCGCGCCGCGGAGCTGGTGGTGCAGGGCTACCCGCCCGCCATGGCGATGTCGGTGGCTCAGGGTCGCATGTCCAAGAACGAGGCCACCGAGCGCCTCGCGCGGCGCGCCGAGGTCGAGCAGCTGATGAAGGCGCACGACATGACGCGCGCCCTGGCGACGCAGGTCGCGCTCGGCCACGCCAAGCTCGACGAGTTCCTGGCAAAACGCCGTTTTGACCAGCACCGCGGCGCCAACCGCATCCGCTCGGTGCTCGACGAGGCCGCGGCGGACGGCCGGGTTTGGACCTGGGCGCTGTTCGGCGGCCGCAAGGTAGAGGGCAAGCTCACCGCGATCACGCCGTACAACGTGACGCTCGTGCCCACTGAGGGCGTGCCGGAGGAGCTCCACAAGCTCGCCTTCAAGTTCGGCCACGCGCCGGACGACTTCAAGCGCCTGCGCAAGATCCAGCTGTGGAACAAAGCGCTGCGCGAGGCTCCCAAGGCCCCCGCCGAGCGCCCCCAGGAGCGCTACACCTGCTCTGACAAGCGCTTCTTCAAGTACGTCGACTCGGGCGCCGTCGTCCGGGCTACGCTGCTGGAGGGCGAGGTGATCGAGGGCAGCGTCGCGTGGTTCTCGCGCTACGAGTTTGCGCTGTCGATCAAGGGCCATGCCACGATCGTGGTGTTCCGCCACGCGCTGAACGACCTCATCGAGGTCGCCGACAAGTAGACCCCGGGGCCGGCCCGCGCGACGCACGCGCAGCCGCCCGACAAGCCCGCGCCCCGCGCGCGGTGATGGAGACAGGATGGGCATCTTGACCGGCGCGATGACCGCGCGCCGCTTCCGCGTCGTCGGCGACCTGCCATCTGGCTGGCGCGACGTGTACCGCGAGCGCCTCGACTCGATGGCCTTCCGCGATCCGGTGAGCCGCACGGGCAAGGAGGAGGTGGAAGGCTGGGTGCAGGTGCACAACCTGCTCGACACCAACTTCTCGAACTTCAACGACTGGCTCTCGGGCCCGTACGCGGTGTTCTCGCTGCGCGTCGACAAGAAGACCCTGCCGGCCAACCTGTTCCGCGCCACCGTCGAGAAGCGCTGCCGCGAGTGGTGCGAGCAGCGCGGATCCGAGCGCTGCCCGGCGGCGGTGAAGAAGGAGATCCAGGAGCGGCTGGAGTTGGAGTGGCTGGAGCGCACGCTCCCCCGCGTCAGCGTCACCGAGATCTGCTGGAACACCAACGAGGGCTGGGTGCTGGTCGGCGCGCTGTCGGACAAGGTCGGCGACCGCGTCCGCAAGCGCTTCCACCGCACGTTCGGCCTTGAGCTGCACGCCTGGTCGCCGCTGGACTGGCTGGATGACGCGTCCACCGTCGAGAAGCTGCTGGCCACTGGTCCGTCGTCCATGGGAGGTGAGGGATGAGCAACGAAGCGACGCCGATCCCCGCGCACCTGGGACCCGAGTTCCTGCTGTGGCTGTGGTGGCGCAGTGAGCGCGATGAAGGTCGGTTTGACCTGGACAAGCCCGTCGGCCGCGTGTCGGTCTGGGTGGACGAGCGCCTGGCGTTTCGTCGCCCCAGCGACCAGAAGGTCACGGCCGTCCTCACCGGCGAGAACCCGTCGACCACGCCTGAGGCGCGCGCTGCGCTCGCCGGCGGCAAGGTCGTGCAGGACCTGCGCATCGGCATGAAGCGCGACGACCGAGAGTACACCGCGACCCTGCGCGGCTCGGGCATCGACGTGGCGGCGCTCAAGGTGCCGCAGGTCATGTCTGAGAAGGAAGACGACGCCATCGCCGACCGCATGTTCCTCTACGAGGAGTTCGTGCTGGTGCTGGTGGGCCTGTTCCGCGCGTTCGCCGCGGATCGCGCCGGCCGTGACTGGTCGAAGGTCACGCTCCCTGCGATGCGCACGTGGCTCGCCACCGAGCTGCCCGCCGCCGTCGAGGGTTGACAGAAGGGCCCAAGCCGATAGGTGCGCCGGGCTCGTCACGACGGGCTCTGCGCGCGGTTAGCTCAGCTGGATAGAGCGTCGGCCTCCGAAGCCGAAGGTCACAGGTTCGACTCCTGTACCGCGCACGCCTTTCGACCTTGATTATCGCGACCTCGGTGTCCATACTCCTTCTCGTCCGCCACATGGCTGCCACATAGAGCAGCGAGGCACGACGGAGGAAGAGATGCCCGCGAGCAAGGGAAACGTCCGGAAACGGCCTTCGGGATCCTGGCAGGCCAACTGGCTGGACGCGCACGGCGTTCGGCGGTTCAAGTCCTTCCAGTACAAGAAGGACGCCGACACCTACCTCCGCCAGATCCTCGGCGACGTCGACCTCGTGCGGGTCGGCCTCCCCGAGCGCATGGGCGCCGCCCGCGGTCGCCACAAGTGGTCTGAGCTGGTGGAGCTGTGGGAGACGAAGAAGGCGGCCAAGATCTCGCTCAAGGACGACCAGTCCAGGAACAAGGTGCACCTGGCGCCTCTCCTCGAGAGGGAGGTGGTCGAGTCCATCCACGGGCCGGTGGTCACCGCGGTGGAGCGCGCGCTGCACAAGAAGGTCCAGGCGGGCCAGATCGGCGTCTCGAGCCAGCGCAAGATCCTGGTGCAGCTGCAGGCCATGCTCCGGATGGCCGCGCGCGAGAAGTGGATCGTGTCGGCGCCGGTGCTGGAGCTGCCGCGCGAGCCGCTGCACGACCGCCCGTGGGTGCATGGCGAGGAGGAGATCGTGAAGCTGCTCGAGGCCGCCACGGCGCGGGGGTACCCCGGCCTGCGCGAGCTGTACGCGACCGCGATCGCGACGGGCCTGCGCAAGGGCGAGCTGATGGGGCTCGACTGGGACGCGGTGGACTTCCGGAACCGGGTGATCACCGTACGGCGAACCTCGGTCAAGGGGCCCGAGAAGGTGCGGACGGCCACGAAGGGCGCCAAGGTGCGCCACGTGCCGATCCCCGATGACTTGATGGACATGCTGCGCGAGTTCAAGCTGTCCGGGCTGCACCCCACCATCGTGTTCCCGAACAAGCGCGGCGGGCGCCAGGGCGTGGACGGGAGGGTGTTCGATGACATCTTCAAGGAGTGCGCCCGCACCGCCGGCATCCCCGATGGCCTGACCTTCCATGGGCTGCGGCACACCTACGGGTCGCACTACGTCCAGCGGGGAGGGAACGTCTACACGCTGCAGAAGGTGATGGGGCACGAGAGCGTGAACACCACGCAGCTGTACGCGCACCTGTCGGAGGACGCGTTCGGCAAGGACAGGCAGATGATGTCGGGGATGCTGGGGAGGAGGAAGAAGTCGAAGTCGGCGGGATGACGGAATCGCCGCTCCGCGCAAGTCACCCCCGCGACGGCTGAGAAGGGGGAGGCATCTGGCCGCAGCAGAGGTTCCCCGTCCCTCGCGGCCCCGATGGGGAGCACCCAATCGGTCAAGGCATCCGGACGGGTGCCAGGGCAATCGCATGAAGTTTCCGGCTTGAACGATGCGTGCCGCAGGGTGAGTGGCGGCGGATCTCGCTTGGAGATCCCGCATGCCGCCCCGGAAGCCCGCCGCCCCGTCTGTCCTGTCGCTCATCGACGCGTTCTCGGT
>CAIOSP010000160.1 GCA_903861005.1 uncultured Pseudomonadota bacterium | reverse complement strand
GAACTCCTCCGTGTACTGACGACGCGCCTTCCTGGTGGGCGTCTTGACCTTCTTCGCCTTGTCGGCGGTCTGACTCTTCGGCTCCATCACGGCACCTCGCTTGTCGCTTAGCAGGGTGTCCACCAAGGTGGATCAAGATCATGCCTGTGGGCGAAGGCGACCTGGGACTCGCCGCTGTCGCGCCATGCGCGTACCCAGGAGAGTTGCTCGTCGGACGGGGTGTGCTTGGCCATGGAGATCCTCTGCGTCAGCGCGGAAGATCACCGGGCGGACCGGCGGGATCAAGACGTCGTACGTTGGACGCTTACGGTTCAGACGCGCGTCCCCGAGTTCGATGTCGGCCAGATCGTGGTCGAGGACGGCTTTTCGGGCGGCGCGCATGTCGGAGTCCGGGTCGGGTGGCCCCCGATCGCACGGACACGACGATCGCACCACCTACGGACCGTGAGGAGACCTGGAGAAGCGAGGAGATCGGCCCGGATCAGGTCCTGCCGAGATGTGTAGGATCATCAGCCCTCGGGTGCCCTGGGCGAGCTTGGGCGCGGCGGTGCCGACGATCACGCAGTGCCTCTATCTAGCGCGTGCATCCGCCTTCATCGCCTCGTCGACCACGCGCGCGACCGCGCGCGGCGTCGGCCGCTGCCGCGCCACGACGCCCACGCGCTAGCACTCTCCGCAGCCCTCGGGGCGGGCCTGCACCCACGCCATCAGCGCGCGCCCCATCTTGTCCTGCGGGCGCTTGAAGATGAATTGGAGCCCGCGCCCGTCGGCGTGCATCATCGTGGTGCCTATGCCCTGCTCGACGAGTGACAGCCCGAACAGCACGATGGGGCGCTGCGGGTCGTCGATATCGGCGAGGGTGTTCGCGATCATCTGGTCCTTGCGCGCTTCAAGCGAGTCACGCCAGAGCATCCACGCGGCTCGACGCTCTACCGCCTCGGCCACGGCTCGAACGCGGCGCAAGACCTGCGGCGCGACGCCGGGCAGCGGCTCGGTTGGGGAGAGCGCGAGGTCGAGCAGATCGCGGACCGTGTGGGCGCCCAGGCCATGCAGCGCCGAGAGCGTCGTGCCGCGGGTCACGCGCGCGAGGTCGTCGTCGAGCGTGAGCTCCTGCGGCACCTTCGGGACCGTCCCGCTCTTGCGCACGTAGGCGCGGACCGCGGCGCGGATCGCGTACACGTCGAGCGTCGCCATGATGCGGGCCTCGGGGGCGAGCGAGGCGTCCTGCTCGATCGCGTCACAGCGAACGCGGAAGCAATCCGCCGCCGAGCGGATGTCGTGGGCGGTCAACCACCCGGCCTCGTCGAGGTTGAGGTCGGCGAGCGCGGCGTCGGGCGCGAGGTTGACGGCGTGAAGGATGGAGGGAGGCGTGATCATCTTAGGACCCCACGTAGCGGTGGATGTTGGAGAGCTTGATGCGGTGGCGATCGGCGCTGCGGATCACGGTGACGACCGTCTCGTCGGGCGCGAGGACGACGCACAGGTTGAGCGCGCGCTCGGGGATGTGGATCTGCGCGCGGCGAGCGTCGCGCGCTTCGCGGTGGCCGAAGTGCCAGGCGGTTCGACCGCCGGCCTGGCGGATCGGCGCGCCCCAGTCGACGACGAACGAGAGGAGGTCATGGCCCACGGCGCGCTGCGCGGCGCGGATGCGCGCGTGGCGGCTGGTGGCGAGGGGCGTGGGCTTTCGAGTCGGCTTGGACATAGTGTCTCCGGGTTGGGGCGATGCGCGGCGTCGCGTTGAAGCCATCTGACACGAAAAAGCAGCGGTGGAGCTTCGTATTTTAAGACAAGACATACTTGTCTCATGAGCTTGTTTGACCGCCAATGTCGGGTGGTCAGTCGTGCTCTAAGACTCCGGGTGTGTGTGGACGGGCGCGCGGACGAGGCGGGCTTGGCGAGCCTCCTGTCCCACAGACGCCGGGTCGGGCCGCAGCCGGACTGGGCGGGCGTCAGAGGGGTGTAAACAGCTCGGCGTCGCGCTCGGTGACGCGCGACGTCGCCGCCGCTCCGGGGCGCGGGTCCGACACCTCAGGTGGGGAGCCCGGGGCTCGCCGATCCGAGCGCCTGGATCGCGTCGAGGACGGACGCGGCGTCGAACAGAGGCTGAACGTCGTACCGCTGGTCGTCGCGAAGGGATTGTCCGTCGACGGCCTGCCAACAGCAGTCGAACTCCCCGCCGTGCAGGTCGTGGTCGAATCCGGCGGCGAGGTCGGCCAGCGTCTGATGCCTGTCCTCGTCGGTCATGGTCATCACCGACGTCGCGGTGAACGGCAGGATCCACACGAAGTGCGACTGCAGGTGCACGCGGACGAGGTTGACGCGGCCGGAGGCGACCGCGTCCACGGCGCCGATGAGGCCTCTGGGGATCGCGTCCATGGGGGGCGCGCCGTCCGGGTTCATCAGGCGCCTGGCCTCCGCGGCGAGCACCGCCTCTTGTCCGGGCAGGGCGTAGATCTTGTAGCGATCGCCGTCCGGGAGGACGATGAGCGGGCCGAGCGTGGCGTCGTCCCCCCACCAACCCTCGTGGACGATGACCAGGCTGGTCGGATCTCCGGCGATCTGAAGGTGGATAGGGCCGTGGATGTCGTCATCCTCGATGGCGACGTCCCCCGAACCGCGGAGGTTCGACTGGATGAACGTGAACCTCGCGTTCACGGCGGCGAGCTGGGGCAGCAGGTCGGTGAGCAGGCTCAGCTTCTGCTCCGTCGGCATCGCCTGCGCCCAGCGCCTCGCGACCCCGGTGATCGCCGGGGCCTCATCGATGGGTCGACCGATGCGCACCGGCTCCTCGCCGAACCACACCGCCGCGTTCAAGCGGACCGCGATCGTGGACTGACGGAGGGCCTCGAGCTCGGCTGAGACGACGTCGGCCTCCTGCGTTGCGATGCACAGGGCGAGCTCTGCGGGCGTGGTCGTCAACAGGCACCAGCCCTCAACGGCCTGGTCGAGGGTGAGCGATGCGACCTCCCCGCGGGCGAGCGGCAGCAGGTCTGACGCGACCTCACCCGAGAGGCGAAGCGAATGCACACTCCAGGGGATCGGCGCGCGCGCCTTCTGCGCGAGCGGCACGTACGTGCGCGTCAGATCGTACCCGCCGTCTTCGTTTGGCTCAACGGCGAACAGGCCGTCGCGCAGCTCGTCGACGAGCTCTTCGCGCACACAGCAGACCACGGTCTCGCGCTCGCCGTCGACGATCGTGTAGCTCTCGGTCTTGGGGTTGGATCGCGTCGCCTCCGCGCGCGCGAACGTCGCGCTGCGGCGACCTTGAAAGCGGACGGCGAAGCGCGCGTGGCGCGCGGTGAGGTCGAGCATCGCGGAGAGGGAGGGGTGGTGGTTCATGGCGGCTCCGGTCATCGTGTTGGGCGGGGCGACTTGTCGCGCTCCCTGCCTTGGAGACGCTGGCCGGTCGGGTCTTCGGACGGCGAAAGTTCGCGGCATGTTCGAGTGCTCGCCCAGCTTGAGCGTCGGCCAGCGGTCGAGTCCAGGACGCGGCGCGGCGCGTGCGGCTGAAGGCTCGTGAGGGTGCTGGCGATGCGTCGACTGGAGACTGACAGCCCACAGTAGACGCGGGCCGCGGGCCCGCTCGGACCCGCCGTCGCGATCTTTGTGTACACGGCCCAGTCACGCTACGACGATCACGCGCTGCGATGGGTCCTCCGCGGACGAAGGCCGGGTCGGCGAGGCCTGACGCGGTCGCGCGTGGTTACCCATGCGCCTCACGTCTGTGGGGCGTCGACGCCGGCCGGAACCCAGCCGCGATCTCGACGAGGGAGGAAGGATGCCTTGTGTGTGGTTCCTCGTCGCCTCGCTCGCGCGGGCCCAGGAGGCGAACGACGCGGTCCTCGACGCCCTGGAGGTGGAGCTCGCGCGCACGCTCGCGGCTTGGGAGGGCGCCGAGGACGCGCCATGGTACTTCGGGTACCGGGTGGACGACGTCACCTCGTGGGATGTGGTCGGACGCTACGGAGCGCTCGACCACTCCACCCTCGCGCGATCTCGCGTGATCGACGTGGACGTTCGCGCAGGGGACCGCCACCGCGACAGCACCCACCCGCTCCGCAACGAGCGCTGGGATTTCGGGGTGACCGAGCTGTCCCATGGTGTGCTGCCGATCGACGACGATCGTCTCGCGCTGCGCGCTGAGGTGTGGCGACTGACGGACGAGGCGACGCGCGCGGCCCGCGAGCGGATCGTCAAGGTGCGCGGGGAGCAGCGTGTCCTGGTCGCGGAGACCGACGGGTCGGACGACTTCGGGCCGCCGGCCCGCTACGTCGACGTGGAGCCGGTTCAGTTCGGGAGCTTCGACCCTCGACCGTGGGAGGACGTGGTCGAGGTCGTCAGCGCCGTGGTGGACCGCGCGCCGTGGGTCGAGGACTCGTCGGTGTCCGTGTCCGTGAGGCGAGGCACGCGCTGGATCGTGACGTCTGAGGGGACGCGTCTGCGCGAGCCCTGGCGCCACGCCCGCATCGCGATCGAGGCGCACGCCCGGGCGGACGACGGCATGGACGTCTCGCTCTACCGCTGGAAGGACGTCGGCGATCCCGCCGAGCTCCCCGACGAGACCACGCTGCTCGCGTGGGGCGCGGACACGGGCGCCGACCTCCGTGACCTGCTCGCCGCGCCGGTGGGTGAGCCCTATGCCGGTCCGGTGCTGCTCCGCGGACGCGCCGCGGGCGTCTTCGTCCATGAGGTGCTCGGCCACCGGGTCGAGGGGCACCGCCAAAAGAAGGAGGATGAGGGTCGCACCTTCCGCCAGCTCGTCGGCCACTCGCTGCTGCCCCCCGACATCTCGATCGTCGATGACCCGACGCTCGCGACGTACGCCGGGGAGTACCTCAACGGTCACTACCGATGGGACGACCAGGGCATGCCCGCCGCCCGCGCCACGCTGGTCGACCGCGGCGTGTTCCGCGGCTTCTTGATGGGGCGCTCTCCGATACGCGACTTCCCGGACAGCAACGGCCACGGGCGCGCTGAGTCCGGCCTGCGCCCGGTCCCGCGCATGGCCAACACCCTCTTGTCGACGACGCGCCCTCGCTCCGACTCGGAGCTGCGTCGGATGCTGCTCGACGAGGTCCGCCGCCAGGGCCTCGCGTACGGCGTGATCGTCGATGAGCTCGCGGGCGGCTTCACGCTCACGGGGCGCGTCACGCCAAACGCCTTCAACCTTCGCGCCGGCACGAGCTGGCGCGTCTACGCCGACGGTCGCCCTGACGAATTGATCCGCGGCATCGACCTCGTCGGGACGCCGCTCATCGCGCTCGGCAATGTCTTGGCCGCGGGCGACGACCCGGCGGTGTTCAACGGCTACTGCAGCGCCGAGAGCGGCGGTGTCCCGAACGCGGCCATCGCGCCCTCGCTGCTCATCCGACGCCTCGAGATGCAGCTCAAGGAGAAGGGTCAGGCGCGCCCCCCTGTGCTGCCTCGCCCTGACCCCCGGCCGAAGGAGGGCTGACGATGACCTTGCTCCTCTTGTTCTCGCTCTCCCAAGCCGCGGAGCCGCCGCCGCTCGCTGCGCCGGATCTCGCCGTCGACGCGCTGCGCGCGGAGATCGAGCGCGCCTCGACGGGGCTGACGCTGCCCGACGCGGCGCCTCCGTGGCTGATCCGCGCCGAGCTCCTCTCGTTCGACCACGAGGCGTGCGTCCGAGGCGGTCGTGGAGCGCTGCAGAGCCACGTCGAGGCCCCACGACGCGAGCTCGTCTACGAGGTGCGTGTGGGCTCGCCTGAGCTCGACAACGCCAACCTCGGCTGGCCGGGGGAGGAGAACGGCCTCGGGCGTGTAGACCTCGTCGCCTCGCTCGACCCCGCGGCGGTCCGCCGCGACGCATGGCACGCCCTCGACACGGCATGGAAGGACGCCTGGGCGGCCTTGTCCCGACGCGAGTCCGCGAGGCTTCGCCAGGCCCGGGAGGACAACCCCTTGGGCTACGTGGGAGGCGAAGTCGCGACGGGGCGCGCGCCCGATCCGGCGGGGCGGGCGTGGGACGGCGACGCGCTCGACGCCTACGTGCGCGTCGCCTCGGCCGGCTACCGCGACGCCGAGTGGGTGCTCGGCGCGGTCGAGGTCTGGGCGCAGCAGGGGCGACGAACCGTGCTCGACACGCGGGGCACGTGGGTCAGCGAGCCGGTGGATCGGGCCTGGGTCACGTGGTCCGTCAGCACCCGCGCCCCTGACGGCCAGTTCATCGGCACGAGCCACACCGTCGCGTCGTCGTCGCTCGCCGACCTCCCGACCGCCACCGCGATCGCGGACGAGCTCCACCGGTCAGCCGACCGCCTCACCGCTTGGCGCGCGCTGCCTGCCGAGTCCGAGCCGTGGGCCGGCCCGGTGATCCTTGAGGGCGACGCCGCCCCGCGCGTGTTCCACGACCTGCTCCTGCCGCGGCTGCTCGGCACGCCGGAGTGGGAGGTGGAGGACCCGGACGACCGGCCTCGCGACCGCCCTCCAGAGCCGCTCGCGCCGCAGCGTCGAGCGCTGCCGGTGGGGTGGTCGGTGGTGGACGACCCGACCCCTCGTGGGGGCATCGGCTGGGTCTGGGACGACGAGGGCGTGCCAGGCCAGCCGGTTCGCCTGGTCGACGACGGCGCGGTGCGCGCGCACCTCATGAGCCGCACGCCGAGTCGATGGTTCGCCGAGAGCAACGGACACGCGGTGCAGCCATGGTACGGCATCGCGCGAGGGGCGCCGAGCCACCTCACCGTCTCTGCGGCGCATCCCATGTCGAGGGCGCGTTTGATTCGGAGCGGGCTGAAGGCCGCCCGCCAGGTGGGCCTGGATCACGTGGTCATCGTGCGCGGGCTTGGGGAGCAGAACCCTGCTGGACCGCTGGACCCTAGCCCGGTCGGCCCTCCCGCCGAGGTCGTGCGCCACTACGCCGACGGACACGAGGAGCCGGTGCGCGGATGGACCTGGGCTGGCCTCGACGCGAGGTCGCTGCGCGACATCCTCGCGGCCGGGCCCTCGTACATGCTGGACTTGGCCCACGACGACATCGTCCACCAGGTCAACGCGCCGTCGATCCTGATCCGCGAGCTGGAGTTCGTGCCGGTGGAGCGAGCGGACCACTTTGAACCACGGGTCTCGCCGCCGTCGGGAGGGGGCTGAGTCGCGGGTGCCATGATGGCGCCGAACAGCCCGACCGCCAACACGGCGAAGCGGAGGCGGCACCCCGGCCGGCTGGCCGCCCGAAGCTGGGCCGCGCCCTTGTCCACGTCGGATCCCACGTCGCTCGGCTCTCCGTGTGCTGCAGGCGCGCTCCGACCTCCACGAAGCGGTCCGTCACGGCCTCCGGTCTTAAAGCCGTCAGCCGAGCGGCGCCGCGGTCACCGTCGTTGGCGCACCTCGCTCATCGGCCTTGCCTCCGCCGACCCGTCGAACAGCCAGTCATGCGCGGGTCGATAGCTGCTGAACGTCTCGGCGAAGAAGGAGTCGAGCAGCCGCTGCGCCGGGAAGGTCGGATCGGGCGCAGGCGTGAAGGCGGCGCCCGTCCAGCGCAGCGGGACGCCCACGAAGTAGTTGCCGGTGCCGCGCATGGGGTCGTCGAGGATGAGTTTGTCCACCTCGAGGAGCTCGCAACCGCCGTGGGCAGCGCGCCGCCACCCGGTCTCGTCGTAGAACAGCGTCTCGGCGATCACCGGCGCGGTGGTCGCGTCCTCGAACACCAGGACCCGGTGGGCCGTCATCGAGATCCCGTTCGAGCACCCAAGGCGCTGCTCGACGATGATCTCATCGTCGCCGTCGCCGTCCAGATCGTGCTCGGCGTAGACAGGTGGAGCGCCACCCGACGCGCTGTCCCCGTAGTGCGTGGGGTCCGACCAGAGGACGACCCCGTGGCTGCGCGCCTCGAGCCCAGGCGACTTGTCCGGTCGCCAGCAGACCTCGAGCCCGTCGATCGGTTTGGTGCACGCGCGCCGCGCGAGCATCAGCGCGTCGATGTCGACGAGCGACACATCCTCGATGGTCACGCCCGCGAACGGCGCGTCGTTGGCGGGCACCAGGTCACGCCACTGCAGCGTGCACCCGGACCACGGCGCGGTGTAGCGGGGGAGCGTCGCGGGGACGGTCGGCGTGGTGCACGGGCTGCCGGCCGGGAGGAGCAGCGCCGTGTCCGCGAGGACCAAGTCAGGGTCGGGCAGCGAG
>CAIOSP010000159.1 GCA_903861005.1 uncultured Pseudomonadota bacterium | reverse complement strand
CGCCGCACCGGCACCGGCGCGCGCACCTGCGCCGGCGCCACGCGCGGCGCCACCCGCGCCTGCGCCGGCGCCGGCCCCGCCGGAGACGACGCCCTACCGATCGTCGATCCTGAGCGGGCGCCCTCCCACGCCCGACCCTTGGGTGGCGGCGTCGCCCTCCGCGCGCATGCTGGCCTATGAGCGCGGCGTGGATCTGCACGACGTGCATGGAACCGGTCGCCACGCGACGATCACCCGCGCCGACGTGGAGGCGGCGGCGGTCAGGGCGGCGGCGCCCGTGCCTGACCCGGCGCGAACGACGCCGCGCCCGGTGGACGCCGCGCACGCCATGCGCTTGGCGATCGCCGCCGCGATGAGCAAGTCCAACCGCGAGATCCCACACTACTACCTGTCCCACGACATCGACATGGCCACGCCGCTCGCGCGACTCGCGGAGCGCAACGCGTCGCGTCCGTCCGCAGAGCGTGTGTTGCCTGGCGCGCTCCTGGTGTGGGCGACCGCGAAGGCACTCGTGAAGTTCCCCGCGCTCAACGGGTTCTGGGTCGACGACCAGCTGCGGCCGGGCGCCGGCATCCACCCAGGCGTCGCGGTGTCGTTGCGCGGGGGTGGGCTCATGACGCCCGCGATGCACGACGCGGACAAGCTGACGCCGGAGGAGGTGATGGCGGCGCTGCAGGATCTGGTGCTGCGCACGCGCGCGGGCCACCTGCGCTCGTCGGAGCTGATGGACCCCACGATCACCATCACCAGCCTTGGCGACACCGGCGTCGAGAGCGTGTTTGGCGTGATCTACCCGCCGCAGGTCGCGCTCGTCGGGTTCGGACGGATCGTCGATCGTCCGGTGGCGATCGACGGCATGCTGGCGGTCCACCCGGTCGTCACCGCCACGTTGGCGGGCGACCATCGCGCCTCGGATGGGCACGTTGGCGCTCGCTTCCTCTCCGCCCTCGACAAGACCCTCCAGGAGTTCTCGTGACCACAGACGAAGCCATCGACCATCTACAGGCTGTGCTCGCGGACATCGCGCCGGACGCGGATCTGCGCGACATCAAGCGCACCGCGAACCTTCGCGAGGAGCTCGACATCGACTCGATGGACTTCCTGCGCCTGGTGCAGGGCGTCCACGCGCGCACCGGGATCGACGTGCCCGAGGGTGACTACCGCAAGGTCGCCACGCTCGACGCGCTGGTCGCGTACCTGGTGGGCAAAGCCTGAGCGCGCCCGGCCGTCCGCCGACACGCCCGCGCGGGTTCCTCGGCGGTCGGAGCGTCGCTCCTACGGCCGTCCCCACCCGAATCGCACGGTCGTCGGGACCAGGGCGGGTCGAGTGACCTCGCTATGCCTTGACGGACAACAGGTCAGGCCGCTCGGCCGCGCCGGAGTGAGTGCCCGACAGTCCGTGCGAACCCCTCTCCGGGAAGCTCCTCGCACGAACGTGTCGTCAGCGAACGGGTGCACAGGCCGAGGAAGTCGCGGCCTCGCGGCGCGCCCGTCACGAGGCTCACTCGACGGCGGCGAACGGGACCGTGCGAGGCACGCCGTCGACGCGCAGCTCCAACGCCCCGACGAACCCGGCTCCGATCGCCTCGTCGGTGGGGACGAGCTCGTAGAGGTCGACCATGCCGAGCTCGCCCATCGGCTGGGTGACCACACGCCTGACGCCGAAGCCTGACGCCTCGACCAGGCGGGGGATCTTCTCTCCGGGTGCCCGGCCCAGCGCGTAGAGGACCGCTTCGCCCTCGCCGTCCCGGGGGACGGCGAGCTCGTTCGCGTCCGACAATGCGGGCACGGCGACGCCGTCGTGGATCTTCGCTGGCCCGAACGCGGTCGCAGCCTCCTGGACCTCCGCCTCCCCGAGCGCGGCCGTGCCGAGGAAGCCGTGCACCGACGGGTGCAACAGGCGCTCCACCGCCTCGATCAGCGACCGGTCCGTGTGCCGCCCATAGAGGGTGCTAGAGCCCTCGTACTGTTGCGACAGGTACTCGCACTCGGTCGTGAGGTAGCCGATGTAGTCGCTCGCGTAGCCCCCGATCACCACGCGCTTGAGCCCGCCCAGCTTCGCCTTGACCACGTGCGCCACCGCCTGGCCGAAGTGCGCCGTGGGCTCTCCGGGCAGGAACACGAACGCGAGATCGCCGAGCTGCACGACGTGGATCGCGGCCTCGGGGTGCAGGCTCAAGTGCAATACACCGTTCAGCAGGTTCTGGATCAGGCCGAGAGCCTTGCGCTTCGGCCACTGCTTCTCTCCCGTGTCGTGACCGGAGCGACGACACCCCTCCCTCGCAAAGTGCGGAAAGAGGAACCCGCGACCGTCCTCCGCCCCGGCCAGCGTCGGTACGCCGAACTCGGGCTCCGCGAGCATGTCCCCGCCTGGGAGAGCCGGGCCGAACGCCGTCACCGCCGACCTCACCTCAGGGACCGAGGCGCCAACGGCGCCCAAGGCCCCGCTCCACGCCGCGAACATCGTGTTGGCCCGCTCGGCGGCCAAGCCCGGCCCGTGCTCTGCCTTGGCCGCGTCCCAGGAGAGGATCCCCGCCTGCGACAACGGGCTCGCATCGCCGCCGTTCCCAGGGGCGAGCAACGCCACACATCCCGGGTTCGCGTCCTCGATCTTGTCGGTGGCGCGACCGTACCAATCCGGATCGCCGACGCTGGTCGCCCCGAGCGCGGTGTTGTGGCACGCGAACACGGCCAGCGTGGCGACCACGAGGCCGCCACGGCGCACCATGAGCACCGGGAGGCGCGGGTCCGTCGCCCACGCCGGTGTGCCGCGGACGGCGCGGCCGGGCGCGCCGTCCGCGCACCACGCGGCCTCGGTTGAGCCGAACGCGGGCTCGCTGCGCTGCATGGCGATGCCGAGGGCCACGGATTCGGTCCAGGCGACCTCTGCATCGGCCAAGCCGTCCAGCGCCGCGCGGATCGCCTCGGCTGCGCCGTCCACAATCGCGTCGACGGTCGGCTTGTGGAGTCCCTTGGTGGTGAGGTCGCCGGACAACGTGTCGTACCAGGACGAGCCGTAGATGCGGCCGGGAGCGCTGTGCGTGTGCGTGCCGATGACGATCAGCTGGTGGCGGCCGAGCTCGGACTTGAACATCGCGGCGAGGCGGTCATACACAACTCGGGATCCGCTGTGGAGATCGAGCACGCAGAACACGACGCGTCGACCGTCCCCGTCCTCCAGCGCAAGGGCGCGCGCGCGCAGCGGGAAGTCCAGATTGAACGACTCGACGTGCGGCGAGCCTGGGCCGTACCCCGCGGTCGTGACGCCGATGCTGTCCGTAAAGTCCAGATCCACACGCGCTGCGCCGGCCTTCATCGTCATCCACCCTCCCCGACCTCCGCTCGCGATCGCGCGAAGTGCGATCCCCTAGCGCGGTCTGGCTCCGGCGCCCGACGCGAGGCCCGCGCGCCCGCGGTCCAGATATTCGGACTGTCGGCAAGGTCCGCCAAAACAAGGCTTTCATCTTCGTCTCGCGCGCCGCAGACCGCTCCGGTTCGGGGGCGCTTGCCTCTGCACACTGGGTGCCCGATACTCTCGGCGGGGAATTCGCCGCGAGGCGCGAGGCGCGAGGCGCGCATCGCGAACGGCGGCGCGTGGAGCATTGCATGAGCGTTCAAGGGGTCGATGTCGTCATCATCGGAGGGGGTCTCGCCGGCTTGGCGGCCGCAGACACGCTTCGCCAAATCAACTTCGCGCGCCCTAAGGACGCGCAGATCACATACGTCGTGCTCGAAGGCTCCGGGCGCCCCGGCGGTCGCGTGGCGACGCGGCATCCCGAGTACGGCTGGCTGGACATGGGCGGCGCGTACATCACGCTCACCCAGCGCTACGTCCAGCAGTACGTGGCCATGTTCGAGATCCCGACGATCACGAGCCTGATCTCGGACGAAGACACCCACTGGAAATTCCAGCGCGAGGACGGCAGCGTGCTGACGCTGAACAGCGGCCCCGACCCGTCCAATTTCCCGGGCGGGAACGACACCGCAGAGCTCCTCGCGATCCTCGATGTCCTGACCTGCGACGTCCGTGCGTCGCTGGACGATCCGAGGCTGGCGCTGAACGCGCAGCGGTTCGACAGCTGGACCGCAGCCGACTTCGCGGACAACTACGAGCAGTTCAGTCGCTCACAGAAGCCGATGAATCCAAACACGCGCCAGGCGTTCAACCTCGCCGTCCGCTCCGCGTTCAGCGTCGAACCGGAGGATCTCTCGTTTCTGTTCATGCTGTACTACGCGGCACGCACCGGTTCGTTCGCGATGCTCGCCGACATCCTCAGCGGCCCGCTGTCCGCCGAGGGGACGCGGATGGTGTACGGCGCCGAGCGCCTGGTGGACGCCCTGGTCGGCGTCCTCCGCAAAGACACGGTGAAGTGCAACGAGACGGTCACGACGATCGATCGGACCGCTTCCGACGCAATCAAGGTCACCTCCACCACCGGCGTGTGGCGGGCGCGACGCGTCATCACTGCCCTGTCGCCCGCGGTGTCCGGACGCATCACCTACGTGCCGGCCCTGGACGCGGCAAAGCCGCTTGAGAAGCAGCGGCTCGATCTGACCGCGAACATGAAGATGGGCCGCACCATCAAGGGCTTCCTGATCTACAAGCGCGCGTGGTGGCGGGAGATGGGCTTCAGCGGCAACACCATGGCGACGCACGCGGACCGCGAGCGTTACCCGCTGGACTGGGCGCTCGACAACGTGTGGGACCCACCGAAGCGGGACCCCGACCAGCCCGTTCCGGCCTACCCCGCGTCCCTCATGACCTTCATCGTCGGCGCCGCCGCCGACCTGTGGGCCGCTCCCAAGAAGACGCTCGCTGAGCGCCGCGAGGCCCTGGTCGCGCAACTCGTGGAGATCTACGGCGTGTCCGCGCCCCGCGACGAGCTGGTCGAGTACGTGGAGCACGACTACCGCGACGTCCCGCTGATCGGCGGGTGCCCCACCGGGGTGCTCGGGCCCGGTGCCCTGTCCGCGGCCTTTCCGGCGCTGCGTGCGCCGGTCGGCCGCATCCACTGGGCCGGCACGGAGTCCGCGACGGATTGGTGTGGCTACATGGACGGCGCGCTCCAGTCCGGCATGCGCGCGGCGCTTGAAGTGCTGTCTCCGACGACGGGAGGTGTGGAATGAGCGACACGACGACGCCCCTGGACGCGACCGCGCCCACCCCTGTCGATGTGCTGATCGTCGGAGGCTCGATCGCGGGCCTCGCGGCGGCGGGGACGCTCAAGCGCGTTCGCGACGCCGACCCCTCACTCTCGTTCGTGCTGCTCGAGCAGGGCTCGACGCTCGGCGGAGACGCGCGCACGCTGCCGCCGACCGCGGCGAATCCGCATCATGCCTACCTGGACCTCGGACCGTCGTACCTCTCGCCGATCCAGAACTTCGCGCTGGAGGCGGTGTTCCGTCTCGGCCTCAAGTACGTCGACACGCCGCTCGACCCCAAGCTCAACTGGTTGTTCGAGTCCTCCGACGGAACCATCCTCACGCTTCCCGGGCAGCCCGACACCTTCCCCGGAGGGCTGCTCGCGACCAAGCTGATCGGCACCCTGGACATGCTCGCGCTCTGGATCCGGACCGACCTGCGTCACCCAGAGCGCCTGCCGGGGGCGCAGTCGCTGGACGTCTCCGTGAAGGACTGGCTCACGGCGTGGCTCGCGCAGGAGGACGCCGAGACGCCGCAGCAGCATGCCTACATCCTCGAAGCGTTCGCGTGCGCGGTTCGCTCGGTGTTCGCCGCTGAGCTGCACGAAGTGAGCTTCCTGTACATGCTGTGGCATGGGGCGACGGCGGGCGCCTTCTCGATGCTCGTCGCACCTGCGGGCGGCTTCGCGTGGCGTCTCGCCTACGGTGCGGCGGATCTGGTGCGGGTCCTTGAGGCGGAGGTCAAGGCAGGAGACATCCTTCGCGGCGCGAAGGTCACGGCCTTGAAGCAGGCGACGGACGGCACCGTCCTCGTGACGACCTCAGCGGGCCAGTATGTGGCCAAGCGCGTCATCGTCGCGACGAGCGCAAGGTCGTGGGTGGACCACACGCTCGACACCAAGGACGTCGACGTGCTGCTCCAGCTCGGCCGCCACAAGGCCTTCGCTCAGAAGGCGAAGCGAGGGCGCGCCGTGAAGGCGTGGGTGTTCTACAAGCGCCCGTTCTGGCGGGACATGGGCCTGCAAGCCACGATCCTCGCCGCCCGCGAGCACGACCCAGACGGTCCGATCAGCTGGACGCTCGACCACTCCTGGGAGGTCGCGGACTGGGATCCGCAGCGTCCGGTCCCGCGCTACCGTCACGCGATCGCGTGCTGGATTTCGGACGCGTACCTGAGCGCGCGCGAAGCGGAGGCCACGAGCGAAGGCGCAGAAGCCACCGCCACCTTGGGGGCCCGGCGCAAGCGCGCGGTGATCGCGCAGCTCAAGCGATTCTTCGGGCCGCTCGCCGAGTCCGAGCTGCTCCAGCCGAGCGTCGACGGCGCCGAGCCGTACCTCGACACCGACATGCTCGGCCTTTCTCGGGAACAGTTCACCACGTACCTCCCGCCGGGCGCGATCTCGTCCGGCGTGTTCCGGCCAAGCGATCTGGGCGCGGCCGGTCCGGTCGTGTACGCGACCAGCGCGCTCTCCCCGGAGTGGGCGGGTTCGATCGAGGGCGAGCTGCACATGGGCGTACACGCCGCGACGCTGGCCGTGGGCGCCATCGGCCCGTCGGCGTCGCTCACCGCGAGTCTGGTGACGGTCCCATCCGTGACGACAACGCGGAGGCTCCCCAGGTAGTCCACACGTCGCGCGCGTTTGTCCACGCGACGGCGGCGCGCGCGGGGTCGGTGACGGCGTGGAGGCGTGCGGCCGCCTCCCACGCCATCCCCAGGTGCTGCAGGTGACCCTGGTTCGCGGCCCCGACGATCGCAGCGTCGCACAGGATCGCCGCCTGAGCGGCGCGACCCGTCGCCCGGCACTCCGCCGCGAGCACGAGGTCGTGCATGTGCTGGAAATTCGCGGGCATCATGGCGGCCCACCGCGCCAGCTTCTTGCGCGACGCTCGTCCGCCCGCCAGCGCCTTTCGGCGCGCACCACCGGTCAGCGCGGTGGCTCGATCGAATCGGACCAAGCCCGCGACAAACCAGAAGTCGACGAAGTTCAGCGAGCCGACCAGGGCGTCGATGTCCGGCTCTGACGCGTCGACAAATTCACTCGCCCGCTCCAGGTCACCAAACCAGTACGCCATCAGCGCCAGGAAGTAGCGAGTCGACGACAGCAGCGCGCGATCGCCGACGACGATCAGGTGCTCGACCAGCGCGCCCGCGTCGAAGTGGCGTCCCTCGAGCGCCCACGGCCGCGTCGGCGCGTCCTGTCCCCGGAGCGTCGCGCACATCTGCTGCAGCCGCGTGAGGTCGATCTGCGTCCGGGCCTGGCCCAACTTGGGGATCAGCTCGGCGTACTCGTCGACCGTCCGCTGCACGAGCTCGAGCGGGCTGCCCGCGAACCAGAGTTGGTGCGCGTGCACCGACGCGCTGGTGCCCGCCCACTCGAGGTCGCCCACGCTGCGCCCGACGGTCCATCCTCGGCGCAGCACGTCGAACGACTCCCGCGTCGGCTTGCACCAGTGGATCAGGAACGCGCCGCACACCGTGTCGACGACCGGGCGATGCCGATCCGCGCCAAGGTCCAGCACCACCCGCTGGGCGAGATCGCCGAACGCGAGCCCCGCCTCGGCCTGGCCGAGGGCCCCGGACAGGACCAGACCGTAGCAGGCGAAGGCTGGACCGCTCTCGGGCGCGAGCCCGTGCTGCAGCGTCGTGCGTACCATTTGGAACACGAGGACCGGAAACAGATCAGGCTCGGCCACGAACGTCGCGGTGAGCGCGTTGCGCATGGTCTGCATGGCGATCAGCGCGCGAGCGTCCGTCATGCGCGGCAGTCGATTCAGCTGTGCCGTTTCTCGTCCCCACAGCGCGAGCTTGGTTCGCACGAGCGACGCGGCGATGTGCCACTTCTTCGGCCGACGCGGCAGGTCGATCCCAAGCAGCGCGAGGGTGTCGATCGTCACGTCGATCGCGGTCGACATCTGCTGGGTGGCCACGAGGCCCTCGAACCGCAGCCGGAGGAGCGGCGGCCGCTGCTGCTGCGACGTCGTCACCGACTCCAGGAGGCGGTCCACCTCGACCAGGCCCGCGCCGAAGTCGGCGTTGAGGTTGAGCGCGCGCGCAAGCTCGAAGTGCGCACGCCAGCCGAGCGCTGGATCACCCACGTCGGCGATCGCGGCCGCACGCCGGAGGAACGCCACGGCGCCGCCATAGGCTCCGTTCGCCCGGGAGACGATACCCGCGGCGACCAGGCGCGGGAAGAGTCGCCGCTTGTCCACGGCACCCGCGTCCAGCTCGTAGGCCGCGTGCAGGTGATGGACCGCCGCCAACCCCGGCATCGCCGCCTCCGCGACGGACCGCTCTGGCTCCTCGCCCGCGAGCACATGCTCTAGCGCGTCGACCGCGCCCGGCGCCTGGGCGTCGTGGGCGTCGGCGAACGCGAGGTGCAGCCGCACCCGATGCTCCACCGCCAGCTTCTCCAGCACAGCCTCGCGGATCCTGTCGTGGTTCACCTCCAGCGGATCGTCGAAGCGGGGCCCGCGGGTGCGGACCATGCGCTGGACTCGCAGGCGCGAGAGGACGCGCGGCTCGTCCGCGCCCACGCCAGCGACCTGCAGCACCATGTGCCGCGACTCAAGCCCGCCGCCCACCGCCGCCGCTTCCAGCACCGCCCGATCGCCGGGCTCCAGGTCGCGGATGCGCCGCGCCACCACCTCGGCGAGCGACTCGACCTCGCCCCGGCCAGAGTCGCCGAACCGGAGCGCCTGCTCGACGAAGAACGGGACGCCTCCGGCCTCCGACGCCAAGCGCTCCAGGCTGGCGACGTCGCGCAGCGCGGCCTCGCCGCCGACCTCCCGTGCAAACGCCACGACCTCGTCGACCGTCATCGGCTCGAGGTGCAGGCGCTCCACCGATCCGAGCGCCCCGTCGTCGAAGATCGCGAGGGTGGACTCGGAGGCGCGATCCTCCGCGCGACAGGCGCCCACGAACAGCACCGCGGGGGCCCTGGGCCGCTGCAGGAGCGCTTGGATGAGGCGGGACGAGTCCCGGTCTGCGCGCTGGATGTCGTCGACGAAGAGGATGACCTCCCGCTCCTCGGCGAGCGCGATGAGGATCTCGCGAAAGGCCCGGAACGCGCGCGTCGTTCGCGTGACGGCATCCGGGGCCGACGGCAGCAGCATCGCCGCGGGGTCCAGCACGCCCACCACAGGGAACATTTGGGCGAGCTCGCGAATGTCCTCCTGGGGAAGTTGCTTCAGGCCCGCCCAGTCGAGCTCCTCGACCACACGGACCAGCGCGTCGACGATCCGATCCAACGCGTTGAAAGGCACCACCTCAGCATCGTGACAGCGTCCGTCCAGCACGATCGCGCCCAACCTCGCGCGCGCCTCAAGGAAGTGCCGGACAAGAACCGTCTTGCCGATGCCGCTCCCGCCCTCGACCATCACGATCTGCGCGGCGCGCTCGTCTCGCGCGCGCCAGAGCGCGGCTTCGAGAAAGCGTATCTCCGCCTCTCGCCCGATCAGCACGTCGCGGAAGTCACGCTCATCCACATCCCGCGCGTCCTGGATGCCGGCCCACTGAACGATCGCGTCAAAACCAAGGCGTGAGCGCGGGTCCAGGTTCATGAGGCCGACGCAGAGCCGGTCCAGCTCCGCCGGCAGGTCCGGCAGACGATCCCGCGGCGAGGGAGTCGGCAGGCACAGGCGCGACAGCATCAGTTCGTGCACCACCGAGCCGTGCGGGGCCACGCCGGTGAGTGCCTCGTACAGCATCACACCCACCGCGTACCAGTCGGCCGCGAAGCCGACGTCGTCGCCGCGCAGGACCTCTGGAGCGATGAAGGCCGGCGTGCCCTCCGCGGGGTTCGAGATCATGCCGACGGATCGCGGGACATCACGCGCGAACCCGAAGTCGAGCACGACCACCCTGCCACCGGTGTCCACCAGGACGTTCAGCGGCTTGATGTCCAGGTGGACCTTGCCCAGAGAGTGCATCTTGCGGATGCCGGCCGCCAGCTGGGGGAGTGTGTGGCGCAGGCGGGCGATCCGGTCCCGCAGTGCCGCGCCTTCCGTCGCCTCCGTGTCCGTCGGCACCGGCGTCGGCGTCGACTCAGTGGAACGCTTCAGCTTCACGAGGTCCAGGCTCGACCACGTGCGCGAGGCGTCACTCCCGGACGCTGGGATGGCACGGTCGTGCGCGCCCGCCACGCGAGCATCGGCGACGAAGTCGATCCCGTCGATCGGCTCCATCGTGAAGACCCGGCTCCCGTCGACGTCGATGAGCTCGAACAGCTGGACGAGGTTGGGATGCACGACCTCGGCGAGGATGCGGAACTCGCCGTTCAGCCGCGCAATCCGCGCCGGGTCCGCGTTGCGCAGGAGCTTGAGGGCAACCCGCCCTCCCCTCTCCCGATCCACCGCCAAATAGACCTCGCCCATCGCCCCCTTTCCGAGCAGCCGCACGATCTCGAAGCGCGGAATGGCAGGCGGCGCGTCTGTTTCCTCTAGAACCACTGACCACACCCTCGGCGTCCGGGGACTCCGTCCTCCCGCACGCGGGCCCGTTCGGATGAAGCCGCGCGAGCCTCACTGAGGCGGTGCATGGCGCTGCGCGGCACGAGCATGTCCATCCCCCCTGCGGGAGAATTACCACAGGCGGCCCGACCGTGCGCTACCCCTCTGCGTCGCCTGCCCGCGACCCCATTGGCGGGCATTGACCGCGCTGTCCGCTTCCCGGAGGTCACGGCGCGTGTCACTGGTGCGCTCCGGACCCCTCCGCCCTCAGACCGGGCTGACGTCCTTGAGCACCAACCCCTTCACCTCGTTCAACGCATACGTCAGCGTCCACGGCGTCTGCGCCAGCACGACCGGGCGACCGTCCCGGTCCTCGACCATCAGGTAGTCCGCGCGCTTGCGCATCCACTCCAGCGCCGCGGGCGGGCCTTCGACCCAGCGACATACCTTGTAAGGCTGCGCCTCCAGGATCGCGGCCACGCCATACTCGCCGCGCAGGCGCTCGATGAGCACCTCGAACTGCAGCTGACCGACCGCGCCCACGTACGGGTCGGCCGCACCCAGGCCTTCACGGATGAAGATCTGGACGGTGCCCTCCTGCGCGAGCTGCGTCAGGCCGGTGGTGAGGTGCTTGCGGCGCGTCGGGTCCTTGAGGATGATGCGCGCAAACAGCTCGGGCGCGAACCGCGGGATGTCCTGGAAGCGCACCGGATCGCCGGTGAACAGCGTGTCGCCGATGCGCAGCTCGCCGGGGTCGTACAGGCCGACGATGTCGCCGGGGACGGCGTCGTCGACGATCGAGCGCTCGGCCGCCAGGAAGCTGTGCGGCTTGGACAGCCGCAGCACCTTGCCGCTGCGCGCGAGCGTCACGTCCATGCCGCGCGTGAACGGGCCCGACACGATGCGCACGAACGCGATGCGGTCGCGGTGCTTGGGGTTCATGTTCGCCTGGATCTTGAACACGAACGCGGAGAACTCGGGATCGGTGGGCGAGCGGGTGCCCTCGATCGTGGCGCGCGGGCGCGGCGGCGGCGCCAGCTGGATGACGGCGTCGAGCAGGGCGCCGACGCCGAAGTTGGTCATCGCGGAGCCGAAGAAGAACGGGGTGACGTCGCCGGACAGGAAGTCCTCGACGTGCCAGGCGTCGCCCGCGGAGTCGAGCAGCTCGAGCTCCATCTGAAGCTGCTCGAAGAGCGCCGGATCCAGGCGATCCTTGAGGCGCGGGTCGGAGGCGGCCATACGCTCCATCGGCGCGATGTCGGTGCCGCCCTGCACGCGCTCGAACAGCAGGACCTCATTGGTCTCACGGTCGAGCACGCCGCGGAACTCGTGGCCCGAGCCGATCGGCCAATTGCGGGCGACGGTGCGGATCTTGAGCGTCTTGGCGATCTCGTCCATCAGGTCGAGCGGGTCGCGGCCGGGGCGGTCCATCTTGTTGACGAAGGTGATGACCGGCAGCTTGCGCATGCGGCACACCTCGAACAGGCGGAGCGTACGGGCCTCGACGCCCTTGGCGACGTCGATGAGCATGATCGCCGCGTCCACCGCCGCCAGCGTGCGGTAGGTGTCCTCGGAGAAGTCGGCGTGGCCGGGCGTGTCGAGCAGGTTCAGGCGGCAGCCGTCGTAGTCGAACTGCAGCACGGACGACGTGATGGAGATGCCCTTCTCCTTCTCCATCTCCATCCAGTCGGACACCGCGTGGCGGCTGGCCTTGCGGGACTTGACCGCGCCCGCCATGTGCACCGCGCCGCCGTACAGCAGCAGCTTCTCGGTGAGCGTGGTCTTGCCCGCGTCAGGGTGCGAGATGATCGCGAACGTGCGTCGACGCGCGATCTCGTGGTCGAGGTCCATTCCAGCTCCGGAGGGGGCGCAGGCTAACGCGATCCGCGGACGGACGAGGCGATCGGGCCCAAAGCGTGTCCGAACCCGCGCTCAGGGCGCGGCGAGCCAGTCAGCCGGAATGGGCGCGCCGTCCGGCAGGCGGAAGCGCACCTGGCCCGCGGGCAGCATGTCGGGCGCGGGCGGGGCGCCCTGGGCGCCACCCATCGCGGCCGCCACCATGGCGGCGCCGTCCGTCCCCCAGCTCAGCGTCTGGCCGGAGAGCGTGGTGCCCTGCGGGAGCGGCTCGAGCACCTCACCAGGCAGCGTCAGCGTCGCGGCGATCTTGAGCTTCGCGGCCTCGGTCGACATGACCTCCATCATGTGCGACACGCGCTCCATCGTCGCCTTCTCTTCGCGCTTGCTCGGCTTGTGCTTGGGGTCCTCCTCCTCCGGCTTGAACGCGTCGGCGAGCCCGTCGAACGGCGTGCCGCCCATGTTCTGGCCGGGCTCGCCAGGGGGCTGCGCGTAGTCGAGCGTGCACACGCGGTCGGGCGTGCACGACACGGCCAACTGCACGAAGTCAGACGGGATGCCGTCCGATCCGTGGGCCGCCTTCCAGCCGGTCTTGAGCGCGTCGATGGAGTCGTAGACCGCCGACTGCTCCATGCCCCACTGCTTGTGGTCCGCGCCCACACGGCGGTCGAGCGAGCGAACGCCCGCCGCGTGCATCGCGTCCAGCGCCTCACCCGTGGGCGCCGCGAAGCGAGACACCATCTGCTGGTGCGCGGCCTCAAAGCGGGCGCCCGCGGCGCGGTCCTCGTGGCCGATGTCCCACAGCAGGTCGATCACGCCCTGGGTCAGCCACATCGACTCGGTCACGCCGACGGATCCATCGGGCTGCAGCGACACCCCGAGCTTCACCTCGAAGCAACCCGTGCCCAACGCCAGCGCGCACGCCACGCCCACCAGACCCGTCAGTCGCCGCATCGAAGGCCTCCGTAGCGGCATCCTAGCGTGCACGGCCCAGGGACGCCCTGCGAGGCCAGCCCGCGCGCGGCGCGGGTCCGGTCGACACGAGCGCGTCGGTGCCTTACCGTGCCGGGTGAACCGCCGCGCCCGGTTCCCCGGAGCCGGAATTGAGCCCGACGACCCTGTACGCCGCCCGCGCCGCCGCGATCCCGCACGGGGGCGTGGCTGGCGTGATCATGGCGCTGACGCTGGCCGTGGGCCTGGGCATCCTGGCCACCCACCCGGTGATCCGCGCCTGGGAGCGCAAGTTGGGCCTGTCGCTGCTGGCGGCGTCGGGCGTGCCCTTCCTGCTGCTGGGCGGCCTGTTCGGCGCGTCCGGCCTGGGCGTGCTGACCGAGCAGGTCCTCCACGACCTGCGCCCCGCCTTCCACCTGGGCCTGGGCTGGATCGGGTTCGTGATCGGGCTGCGGCTGGACGTGCGCCAGCTGGAGAAGATGCCGCCCACCGTGTCGTGGGTGACCGCGTGGCACGCCACGGTGACGGCGCTGGTGACCTCCGCCGTCTGCGGTGCGACGCTGTGGTGGCTGGGCGCGGCCCCCGGCGACACCATGCTGCGCGACGTGCTGGTGTTGGCGGCCTGCGCCGTGACGACGAGCGCCGTGGTGGTGCCCAACGCGCGGTCCTTCGCGCCGCTGTTCGAGGGCGTGTCGCGGCTGGACTCCGCGGCCGCGCTGGTCGCCCTGGGCGCGGTCTCGGTGGTGATCCGCCCCGACGCCGCCGCCGTGCGCTGGACCCTGCCCCCGCCCGCCTGGGCGCTGCTCCTGGTGGGCCTGGGCGCGGTGAGCGGGTTCCTGCTGTGGATGGCGCTGCGGCAGGCCGACGACGAGAACGAGGCCGTCGCATTCCTGGTGGGCGGCGTCGCGCTGGCGGCCGGGTCTGCGGGCTACCTCGCGCTGGCAGGCGCCGTCGTCGCCGCGCTCGCAGGCGCCATGCTCGCCAACCTGCCGCTGCCGTCGCACGATCGCCTGCTCAAGGGCGTCGAGATGGTGGAGCGACCGCTGCTGTTCGTGTTCCTGGTGCTGGTGGGCGCCGCCTGGAAGCCCTGGGAGGGCGCCGGGTGGGTGCTCGCCGTCGCGTTCTTTGTGTCGCGCGTGCTCGGGACCTCGATCGCGGCGCTGCTGGCGTCGCGCAAGGACATGGACCTGCCGGGTCGGCGCACGCTGATCCGCGCGCTGCTGCCGCAGGGGTCGACGTCGGTGGTGATCGTGGCGGCGGCCGTCGGCCTGTACGCGGGCACCGAGCCGATCGCCGCGGGCTGGGCGGTGAACGCCGTGCTCATGGGGTCGGTGCTCACCGACCTGTTCTGCGGGGTCGTGCTCGACACCCCCGCCCAGGGTGACACGTGATCCGGTCCATCGGCCTGCTCATGGCGGTGCTGCTGCTCGCGTCGGGCGCGCGCTCGTTCCTGCCCGCGGACGCCACGGTCACCGGCACGGGCGCGGCCTTCGCGCTGGGCGTCGTGCTGCTGTCGGCGCTCTTGGTGGGCAAGGCCTTCCACGCGCTCAAGCTGCCGCACCTGACCGGCTACCTGGCGTGCGGCGCCATCCTCGGTCCGGACGTGCTCGGGCTGGTGACGCCCGCGATGCTGGGCGACCTGACGCTGATCAAGCGCGTGGCGGTCGGCCTGATCGCGCTGATCGCCGGGTGTGAGCTGGACCTTCGCGCGCTGCGGCCCCGGCTCGCGAGCATCGGCGTCCTGGCGACGATCGCGCTCGCCTGCGCCGCGATCGGCCTGACCTCGGTCTCGTACTTCTACGTGCTGCCGCACATCCCGGCGACCGCGCACCTGGAGCCGCTCCCCCGTCTGGTCGTCGCCGTGCTGATCGCCAACGTGCTGACGGCGCTGTCGCCGGCGGTGGTGATCGGGATCCTGACCGAGACCAAGAGCCAGGGGCCGCTGTCCGAGGCGGCGCTGTCGATCGTGGTGCTGGCCGATCTGGCGATCGTCGTGGCCTACGCCGCCACCGGCACCGTGGTCGACGCCACCTTCCCCACCGGCACCGACACGTCCTCCGCGCTGCTGGAGCTGGGCGGGCACCTGTTCGGCTCCATGCTGGCCGGGGCCGGCCTTGGCGTGGTGATCGTGGTGTTCGCGCGGGCGGTGGGCAAGCACACCGGCCTGTTCGTGTTCGCGATCCTGTTCGTGGTCGCGGAGGTCGGTCGTGTCCTCCACCTCGACCCGCTGCTCACCGGCCTGACGGCGGGCCTGCTGATCGAGAACGCCAGCGCGCTCGCGGGCGAAGAGGTCATCCGTGAGACGGCGGTCGCCACGCTGCCCACGTTCGCGCTGTTCTTCGCGGTGGTCGGCGCCGAGGTCAAGATCGAGGCGTTTGTCGCCATGGCCGGCCTGGCCGCCCTGTGCGCGGGCGTGCGCGCGGTCGGCCTGACGGTGGGCACACGCATCGCGCGGCGGGTGGTGAACCTGGACGACGCGCTCGCCAACCGCATCCCGTTCGCCATGTTCCCGCAGGCGGGCATCGCGCTGGCGCTGGCGAGCGGCGTGGCGTCCTCGTCGTGGCCATGGGCGGACGAGGTGGGGTCGCTGCTGCTGGGATCGATCCTGGTGAACGAGGCGATCGGCCCGATCTTCTTCCGCATGGCGCTGGAACGAGCGGGCGAGATCGGCCGCAAGGATCACCACGGCGTCGCGTAGCTCAGGGCAGCTTCACGCCGTCGATCTGGTACACGCCCACCTTCACCACGGGCGGGTAGATCTTCACGCTCTCGGTGCCGCCGAAGGTGTCGGGCGGGCGGATCGTGCGCTCCTCGATCGGCGTGAGCTGCAGCGCCGCCTCGACCGCGGCGCACTCGGGCGCGAGGCAGCGGGCGACGGCGTCGTCGGGGGTGAGCCCGGGGTCCGCGCACACGCCCTCGACGCCGGCCTGGTTGAGGTAGCAGTGCAGCCCGCGCACGTAGCGGTGGCAGGTGCCCATCTGCGCGAGCGCGACGCAGTCGTTCTCCCAGCAGGTGGTGACGGCGGTGTCGAACAGCATCTGCCCAACGTCGTGCACGTCCATGTCGTCCCACGACCGTGCCGCGAACTCGAGGACGGGGCACTCGGGCGACTCCACGCCGCCGGGCGCCAGGCCCGCGCGCACCATCTCCCACTCGACGTTGAAGAACCAAGGCCGCGTCAGCAGGTCGACCGACGCGACCGACAGCCCGACCAAGCCCACGACGGCCGCTGCGGTCAGGCCCGCTCGGGCCGACGCCCCGCGCAGCCACAGCACCGGCCACGCGACGCCCGCGCCCGCGACCATCGCCAGCAGCGCGTCCATCGGCACCAGGCGGTGCGCCGCCACCGGCCACACCCAGGTGACCGCCGGGTAGGGCGACGCCACGAGCACCGCGCCTAGCCCCGCCGGCCACGCCCAGCGCAGCCGACGGTCGAGCAGCCCCGCGATCAGCCCGAGACCGACCAATCCCTGCCACACGCGGTTGGCCGCCAGCTCAGACGCGCCCTGCCCGGCGAGGCCCGGGCTGGTGAACACGTCGGTCAGCAGCATCCGCAGCGGGCTGGTGAGGAAGTTGGTCATCGCCCCCTGGCTCATGTCGTGGGCCGGGAGCACGACGGCCAGAGAGCCCAGAGCGATGGTGCCGAACGCCGCGGCGCCGATCGCCAGGTCGCGCCGGTTCGACCGCCACAGCCGCAGCAGCGCGCCCGGCCCGACGACCGCCAGCGCCACCGGCAGCAGCAGCGCGCCGTCCGCCCGACACGACACCGCCAGCGCCAGCGACACCGCCCCCGCCACCACCGACGGCGCCGGCGCCGACAGGCAGGCGAGCGCGTGGAACAGCGTCAGCAGCATCATGCCGTAGGGCGCGTCCGTCGGCGCGAAGCGCACCACCAGCGGGTGCCCCGCGTAGGCCATCGCCACCACCGCCGCCGCCTCGGGCGAGCCCGTGCGATCGCGCGCGAACCGGTAGAGCGGCACCACGGCCAAGGCACCCATCCACCCCGCCACCGCGAAGGCGTGCTCGTGCGCGTCGCCCGGGAGCACGCGCAGCATTCGGCCCAGCAGCGGCACGAAGTAGCTGTGCAGCGTGGGCAGCACGCCGTCGTACAGGTGGATCTCGATCTCTTGGAGCGAGCGCAGCGCCACGTCCAGGCGCAGCACAACCGCCAGCACCAGCGGCGCCAGGACCCAGGCGTCGCGTCGGGTCCACGCCCCGCGGTCGAAGGCGCCCGTCACCAGCCAGGTCAGGAAGCCCATCAGCGCAAAGCCGAGCGCGGCGGCGATCAGGTCCGCGGCGGGGGCCTGGTGAAGGTGGAGAAGCCCGGCCCAGCCGCGGTTGTGACCGGCCAGGTCCCACTGGCCGTGGGAGAGATCGACGGACAGCAGCGCGATGAGCGCGTACACGACCAGCAGCGCCCGACGCGCGCGGTCGAGCGACGAAGGGGAGACCGCCGCTGGCTTGTCCGCACCGTCCACGCCGCCATCCCAGACGCGGGACCGCTGGGGGCCGCGTCGACGAGCGGCAACGTACCACAGCGTTGCAGGGGCGACGATGAAGGGCGACGGGGTGCTCCCGAGGGCGCTGGCGAGGATGGGCCTCGGCCCAGGGCAATCGCATGAAGTTTCCGGCTTGAACGATGCGTGCCGCAGGGTGAGTGGCGGCGGATCTCGCTTGGAGATCCCGCATGCCGCCCCGGAAGCCCGCCGCCCCGTCTGTCCTGTCGCTCATCGACGCGTTCTCGGT
>CAIOSP010000158.1 GCA_903861005.1 uncultured Pseudomonadota bacterium | reverse complement strand
GCGGTGCACGACGCCCGCGGTGTGAAGCGCGGCCGCGATCGGCGCGAGACGCTCACCCGCCAGGATGCCGTCTGCCGCGAGCACGCTGCTCGCCGCGCCCGACGCCATGGCGATGCCCACGTCGGCCGCGGCCAGCGCGGGGCCGTCGTTCAGGCCGTCGCCGACGAACAGGACGACGTGCCCCTGCGCGCGCAGGTCCTCGACGAAGGTCGCCTTGCCGCGCGGGTCGACCTCAGCCACCACGCGGGTCACGCCCACGTCGCGCGCCACACGGTCCGCGACCTCGGTGTGATCGCCTGTGAGCAGGATCACCTGGCGGCCGGTCGCGACGATCGCGCGGACGTCCTCGGCGGCGTCGGCGCGCGGACGATCTTCGAGCACGATCCAGCCGACCAGCCCATTCTCAGACTCGACCGCCACGCGGTCCGGCCCGCCACGGCGCAACGTCCAGGCCACGCCGTCGACGCGGCCACGAATGCCGACGCCGGCCGTCTCCTGCACGTCCTCCGCCACCGGGATGGCGACGCCGCGCAGCACCGCCGCCTCGATGATCGCGGACGCGATCGGGTGACGGCTGAAGCGCTCGAGGCCGGCCGCGACGCGCAGCATCGCGTCGTCCGCCGCCACCACCGCGGGCGTTCCCCAGGTGATGGTGCCGGTCTTGTCGAGCACGACCGTGTCGACGAGCGCCAGCTTCTCAAACGTGTCCGCGCTGCGCACCAGCAGGCCGCGCCGCGCCGCGGCGCCCAGGCCCGACGCGCCGACCAGCGGGCCCGCCAACGCGAGCGCGCACGGACAGGCGACGACCAGCACCGCGACCGTGCGTTGGAGCGCCTCGTCGGGGCCCATGAAGTGGTGCACCAGCAGCGCCGTCGCCGTCGCGACGCCGAGCGTGGCCGCGGTGAAGACCGGCGCGATGCGGTCCGTGGGCGACGGGGTGCGCGGCGCCTCGTGCGCCAGAAGAAGGTCGGCCGCCATCTGCTGCACGAGCGTGCGATCGCCCGTGCGCGTGACGCCCATGCGGACCGCGCCGTCCTCGATCACCGCGCCCGCCACGAGCGAGTCGCCCGCGGCCACGCGAATGGGCCGCGACTCTCCAGTGAGCACGGCCATACGCACGAGCGCGGAGCCGGTGGTGACCACGCCGTCGGCGGGCACCTCCTGGCCGCTGCCCAGGTCGACGATGTCGCCGGGCACCAGGTCCTCCGAGCTGACCTCCTCAATGGTGTCGCCGCGCGCGCGTCGCGCGGTGCGCGGCACCACAGCCGCCAGCGACGCCGCGGCCTCCACGGTGCGCTTGCGACCACGCGCCTCGAGCAGTCGCCCCATGAGCAGCAGCGCGACCAGCATGGTGACCGAGTCGAGGTAGCTCTCGTGGTGCGTGAGCGTCGCCCACACGCCGTGGGCGTAGAGCAGCGCGACCGCGAGCGCGATCGGCAGATCCATGTGCAGCACGCGGTTCTTCAAGCCCTGCCACGCGCCGCGAAAGAACGGCGTGGCGGACCACAGGACCACCGGCGTGGCGACCGCGAGCGAGGCCCAGCGGAACAGCGCGACGAAGCGATCGTCCATGCCGTCGAACCAGCCCGCGTAGAGCGCGACCGCGTGACCCATCACGTTCATCGCGCCGAATGAAGCAACGCCCAAGCGGAGCAGCAGGTCGCGGTCGACCTGGGCGATGTCCCCGGTGGGGCGCGGCTGGTAGCCCAGCGCCGCGATTCGGTCGGTGAGCTTGTCTAGGTCCACCACCGCCGGATCCCAGCGCAGCGTCGCGCGGCCGGTCGCGTAGGACACGTGGGCGTCAGCGACGCCGGGGGTGCGCTCGAGCACGCGCTCGGTGAGCCAGACGCACGACGAGCAGGTCATGCCGTCGACGCCGACGCACGCGGTCACGGTGCCGTCCGCGTTCTCGGTGCGGGGCACGCGCGACCACGCGATCGGCTCGACCGACCGCACGCGTGGGCCCGGCTTCTCGCGGGTGGCGTACCACGCGTCCAAGCCCGCCGAGTGGACGAGCTCAGAGGCGGCCTCACACCCATGGCAACAGAAGCTGCCCTGCGGACCCTCGACCGGGGTCCCGCAGTGTGGGCAGCCATGGACTTCGACTGCCTGGATCCCCATGGGTCAGCGCCCCGGAGCCGAGTAGCTCGGGACCACAGGGTCCAGGCCGGAGATGGCGACGTACGCCATCGTGAAATTCACCACGATCACCATGCCAAACAGCAGACCAATACCAACCATGAAGCGCATCACTGCTCCCCTTCGTGTTCGGTGGGCGCAACGGCCGGAATGGCGGGCGCTGTCCGGTTCTCGACAGGCTTATCGTCGCCGTGCTCCGCCGCCTCATGGCGCGGAGCTTCGTGCTCCTCGTGGTGCTCGATCTCGACCCCAGGACCCTTGAAGGTGGTGTCCTGACCGACGTCGATGTGCGGCCCGTGGACCGTCACGCGCACCTTGATCGTCTCGTCGGCCACCGCGCGTGGCACGCGCACGATGAGCGGCACGGAAACCTGCTCGGTCGAGTTCACGCTGATCTTGGTGGCCAGCACCTGGCTGCCCTCGGGCAGGCCGTCGACGGTCACGTCGTAGTCGTGCTCGCCCGCGGCCGCGGTGCGGTCCAGCACCTTCACCATGTACATGTTGCGGACGAAGCCGTCCTGATCCTCGATGAACAGCATGCCGGGCACGCGGTCGACGAGGACCTCGATCGCGGCATGGTGGCTGAACACGTAGGTGAACCCACCGACCAACAGCGTCAGCAGCGTGCTGTAGGCGATGGTGCGCGGGCGGATCCAGTGGACGACGCGGCCCTCGTCGGCGGCGATCGTCGTGTACTTCACGAGCGTGGGGTGCCCAAGGCGCTCCATGACGTCGGTGCAGGCGTCGATGCACAGACCGCACGCGATGCACTCCAGCTGGTAGCCGTCGCGGATGTCGATGCCCTGGGGGCAGACGGCGACACAGCGCTTGCAGTCGATGCAGCCGCCGCGCTCCTTGGCGGCCTTGCCGCGCGGCTCGCCGCGGACGGTCTCGTAGGCGATGACCAGGCTCTCGTCGTCGGTGAGCGCGCCCTGGAAGCGGGCGTAGGGGCAGATGTAGTTGCAGGTCTGCTCACGGTACCAGGCCATGTCCAGGAACCACAGCGCGCTGAACAGGCCGAGGAAGAAGAAGCCGGTCGTGCCGAGGTTGAACGTCCACACGTCGTGCGCGTTGACGAAGAAGCCCATGAACGACATCGAGATGATCAAGCCGAGCACGGCGTAGATCGACCACTTCAAGCCCTTGCGCCAGATCTTGTCCCACACCCAGGGGCCCTGGTTGCGACGCATGCGCTGACCGCGCTCACCCTCGATCCACTCCTCCACCGGGAAGGCCAGGTTGAGCATGAACACGCTCTGGGGGCAGAAGTACCCGCACCACAGGCGACCAAAGAGCGACGTGAAAAAGAAGAGCATGAACGCGGCCGACAAGAGCGTCAGCAGGATCAGGATCCCGTCGGTCGCCGTGAAGATCGAGCCCAGCAGAAAGAACGTGCGGGTGGTGATCTCGAGCAGGAAGACCGGCTTGCCGTCCCAACGCAGCCAGGGGACGACCAACAAGAAGAGCAACAGGGCGAGCGAGGACCACCGGTGCCAGCCCGAGAACCTCCCCTTCACCTTGAGCGGGTAGACCCACGCTCGGTTGCCATGGAAGACGGCCATCGTCGACTCCTCCGGATCGCGGCGTTTAGCAAGCGCCGTGCCAACCCGTGAAGAACCCGCGATCCGAAAGCAGGAGTGCCCCCCGCCCTGTCTGCGTCCCAGGGGCGGGACGCTTGAGGGCGTGGGGGCACGAGGCGAAGCCCGTGGCGGGCTACGGGGTGGCGGGCGCCGGAGCCGCGGGCGCTGCAGGAGCAGCCGGGGCCGCAGGCGCCGCCGGGTCCACGGGGACCGCGGGAGCAGAGCCGTCGGCCGGAGCCGCCGGAGCCGCCGCCGGCGCACCGCCGTACGGATCCTCGCTCGGGAGGCCGGTGTTCTTCGACAGGACGAAGCTGGCGACCGCCGCCACCTTCTTCGGGCCGAGGATCGGACCCCAGGTCGGCATGCCCTTCGCGGCGACGCCGTTCGTGATGGTGTTGACCACGTTCTCAAACTCGCCGCCGTGGATCCACTTGTTGTCGATCAGGTTCGGGCCAATCTTGCCCTTCATGTCGACGTTGTGGCAGGCGACGCAGGTCGTGGTGAAGACCTCCTGGCCGAGCGCGAGCGTCTCAGCCGAGGTGTCCTGCACGACCTTCTTGTCGAGGTCCGGGTACTGGAGCTTGGCTGCCGCCATCTCCTGGGCGTACAGACCCGCCGCCGACTTGTGGTCGATGACGTGCCAGTTCACCATGTAGATCACGCCCCAGGCGATCGTAATGAAGAAGAGGCCGATGTACCAATCCGGAAGCGGATTGTCGTACTCTTCGATGCCGTCCGACTCGGCCTCGTGGCCCATCGGCTTGTCGGTGTTCTTGCTCATCGGTCGCCTCCGAGATCGTCGTCGAGGGGAATGCGGGCCATCAGGTCCAGGTGCGCGCGGTTGGAGGGCCAATAGGCCCAGACCACCCACCCGACGAAGAACAAGAAGAAGGCCACCGTCATGGTGGTGCCCAGGTACTGGAGCGTATGGGAGGCCGCGGCCGTCCGAGTGACTTCGTTCACTGGGCACCTCCCGCAGCCGGCGGGGCCGGAGGTTCCGTAGGCGCCGCCGGGGCCGCCGCGGGGTCGGCCGGAGCCGCCACAGGGTCAGCCGGGGCCGCCGCAGGGTCCTCCGCGGGCGCCGCCGCCGCCGGGTCGACCACAGGGGCCGCCGGAGGAGGGTTCGCCGCCGCTTCCTTGGCCGCGATCCACGCGCGACCATCCTTGCCCATGCGCTGCAGGTACGCGATCAGCGCGACGATCTCCTTGTCGGGGGTCACGGCGCGGTTCGCGGTCGCCAACGACTTCACGATCTCGTCCGCCTGCACCATCGCCACCTTGCCGGGATCGGCGAGGGTCGCGTCGTCGTAGGGCGTGCCGAGCGTGTGGAGCGCGGTGATCGAGGCCTTCAGGTCTTCAGGCGTCCAGCTCCAGTCGTAGAGCCACGGGAAGGTCGGCATGATCGAGCCGGGGCTCGTGCTGCGCGGGTCCTTCATGTGGTCGAAGTGCCACGCGTCGTTGTACTTGCCGCCGACGCGCATCAGGTCGGGCCCGATGCGGCGCGAGCCGATCTGGAACGGGCGGTCCCAGACGTACTCCTCAGCGCGAGACCACTCGCCGTAGCGGAGCGTCTCGCTCCGGAACGGGCGAACCCACTGGCTGTGGCACACGTAGCAGCCCTCACGGATGTAGATGTCGCGGCCCGCGACCTCCAGCGGCGTGTAGGGGTGGATGTTCTCCGACGCTTCCAAGCCGTAGTCGATGGTGAACATGGGGACGAGCTCGATGGCCGAGCCGACGCTGATCGCGGCGACCGACAGGACGGCGAAGAGGCCCCCCTTGCCCTCGAGCATGCGCCGATGCCAGCTGTCATTCTGGTGGTTCGTGTCGTTCATCGGTGCACCTTCACTTCGCCGCGGCCGCGGAGAGCGGCGCGGAGTTGCCGCCGCGCGAGTCACGCACGGTCAGCAGCAGGTTGATGGCCATCAGGATGACGCCCGAGAGGTAGAGCGTGCCGCCGACGAAGCGCGTCCAGTAGAAGGGGTTCATGCGAGCGACCATGTCCACGAAGTTCGGGTACTGGAGGAGGCCGTCCGGCGCGATCGCGCGCGACATCAGGCCTTCCGTCAGGCCCGCGGCCCACATCGACACGATGTAGAGCACGACGGCGATGGTCGACATCCAGAAGTGCAGGTTGACCCAGCCTTCATTGTGGACCTTGCCCCACAGGCGGGGAGCCAGCCAGTACAGCATGCCGAAGGTGATCATGCCGTTCCAACCGAGCGCGCCGCCGTGAACGTGGGCGATGTTCCAGTTGGTGAAGTGCGTCAGCGCGTTGATGTCGCGGATGGACATCATCGGGCCCTCGAAGGTCGAGATGCCGTAGAAGCTGATGCCGACGACGAAGAACTTGATGATCGCGTCCGTGCGGAGGCGATCCCAGGCGCCGCGGAGCGTCAGCAGGCCGTTGAGCATGCCACCCCAGCTCGGCGCGATCAGCATGACGCTGAACGCCGAGCCCACGGTCTGAACCCAGTCGGGCAGGCCCGAGTAGAGCAAATGGTGGGGGCCGGCCCAGATGTAGAGGAAGACCAGGGCCCAGAAGTGGATGATCGACAGCCGGTAGCTGAAGACGGGCTTCTCGGCGGCCTTGGGCATGAAGTAGTACATCAGGCCGAGGAACGGCGTGGTCAGGAAGAAGGCCACGGCGTTGTGGCCGTACCACCACTGCACCAGCGCGTCGGTCATGCCCGAGTAGATCGGGTAGCTGCGGCCGAAGGTGGCCGGCAGCTCCAGGCTGTTCACGATGTGGAGCACCGGCACCGTGAGCACGAAGCTCATGTAGAACCAGATGGCCACGTACATGTGCTGGACCTTGCGGGTGGCCAGCGTGCCGAAGAAGTTGATCGCGAAGAGCACCCAGACGACCGCGATCGCGAGATCGATCGGCCAGATGAGCTCGGCGTACTCCTTGCCGGTCGTGAACCCAAACGGCAGCGTGAGCGCCGCGGACACGATGATCGCCTGCCAGCCCCAGAAGTGGATCCGGGACAGCATGTCGTTGAACATGCGGACCTTGCAGAGCCGCTGGAGCGAGTAGTAGATCCCGGTGAACACCGCGTTGCCGGCGAACGCGAAGATGACGGCGTTCGTGTGCAGCGGGCGCAGGTGCGAGAAGGTGAGGTAGGGGACGCCGAGGTTGGCCGGCCAGTAGGCGAGCTGCAGCGCGATGATCACGCCCACCAGCATGCCCACGATGGCCCAAAGCACCGTCGCGCCGAAGAAGAGTCGTACGACGTCGTCGTCATAGACCCCGGTTGAAGTCGGGTTGTCTTTCGCCACAGTTCCTCCGAGCGGGTCAGGGGGACACGGCGACATGCAGAGACCGTGCCAGACATGTGGCGACATGTCGCAGGTTCAGGCCGAACCGCGATAAATGGCACGGGGCGTGCATCATTCGGCGAGAACGACGAGGCGACGATGCTGGCGATGGTGGGCGGAGCGTTCGTGGCGGGCCTAGTAGGCAGCCCTCACTGTGTCGGCATGTGCGGCGGTTTCGCCAGCGCTTGCAGCACCGACGTGCGCCACGGCACAGCGTACCATGCAGGCCGAATGTCGACGTATGCAACCCTCGGCGCCTTGGCCGGCGCCTTCGGTCGCTTCCTCCCCGGCCCGGGCTGGATCGCGACCGTCGTCAGCGGCTCCCTCATCACCGTGTTCGCGCTGTCGCTCGCGGGCCTGATCAAGTCCCCTGCCCCCACCCTTCCCGGCTTGGCGCAGCTCGCCGCGCGCGCCCGTCAGCACGGAGGCTTGTTCGGCGCCTGGGGCATGGGCGCCGCCACCGCGTTGCTGCCTTGCGGCCTAGTGTGGGCGGCCCTCGGCGTCCCGATCGCCATCGCCCAGCCCGCGCTGGGCGCGCTGGCCATGGTGCTGTTCGGCTTGGGCACCACCCCGCTGCTTGCGTCGGCCTCCATGGGCCTTCAGCGCATCGTCGCCGGTCGCATGTGGGCGCGCCGAACCCTGGCGGTCCTGGTGCTCGCCGCCGGCTGGTGGAGCGTGGGCATGCGCAGCATGGCCGCCACGTCCAGCGCCGACCAGGCGCCGGCCTGCCACGGTCAGCACTAGTACCACGACCCGGAAGTCCGATCCGGGTTGATCGAACTCGGCCGACGGGGAATTGGGCGCGATGCCTGGCCCATCCCCCACACCGCTGCTGATCAATCCCGCGCTCACCGCGGCGCTCCGGCGCGTCGCGACGTCG
>CAIOSP010000157.1 GCA_903861005.1 uncultured Pseudomonadota bacterium | reverse complement strand
GGTGCTGTCCGAGGACTTCAGCCAGTACCTGCACATCCCCACGGTGACCGACCCCACGCTGGCGCCCGAGGGCTACCACAGCGCGTACACGCTGATCCCCGTGCCGCACAACGGCAGCGGGCTCGACTGGTCCAAGATCGGTGAGGGCTTCGTGGACAAGGTGCTGACCATGCTCGACGAGCGCGGCTACATCCCCAACCTGCGCGAGCGCATCGTCAGCAAGTCCTTCATCACGCCCGACCACTTTGAGGGCCGGATGGAGAGCTACCTGGGCAACGCGTTCGGCGTGGAGCCGGTGCTCACCCAGTCGGCGTGGTTCCGCCCGCACAACCGGTCGGAGGACGTCGAGCGGCTCTACCTGGTGGGCGCGAGCGCGCAGCCCGGCGCCGGCACGCCCAGCGTGATGATGTCCGCGAAGATGACCGCACGCGCGATCGACGAGGACCTGGGCAGCGGAAAGGTCGGCTAGGCCTGCGCCGCAGCGCCGCTCCGGATACCGGGGCGGCTCCGGAGGCGAGCATGGCGGCGTTCCAAGGTTTGGTCGTGTGGATCACGGGCGGCGGCACGGGCATCGGCCTGGCGACCGCGGTCGAGCTCGCGCGCCAGGGCGCCAAGGTCGCCGTGTCCGGCCGCCGCGCCGATCGGCTGACGGAGGCTGTGGCGGCGATCGAGGCGGTCGGCGGCGAAGCGCTCGGCGTGGCGTGCGACGTCACCGACGAGAGCTCGCTGGAGACCGCGGTCGCCACCATCGTGGGCAAGTGGGGCAAGCTCGACGTGGCCATCGCCAACGCGGGCTTCGGCGTGGCCGGCCGCATCGCCACGCTCACCGACGCCGACTGGCGCCGTCAGTTCGACACCAACGTGTTCGGCGCGCTCAACACCGTCCGCGCCGCCCTGCCTGAGCTGGAGAAGACCGGCGGCCGCGTGGTGCTGATCGGCAGCGTCGCGGGCTTTGTGTCCGCCCCCAAGAACGGCGCCTACAACGCCAGCAAGGCCGCCATCCGCGCCATCGGCGAGACGCTCTCCGCCGAGCTGGTGAACTCCAAGGTCACCTGCACCACCATCCACCCGGGCTTTGTCACCAGCGAGATCGGCCAGGTGGACAACGAGGGCGTCTTCCACCCCGACAAGCAGGACAAGCGCCCCCAGCAGCTCATGTGGAAGACCGAGGACGCCGCCCGCGTGATGGTGCGCGCCATCGCCGCCCGCAAGCGCGAGTTCGTGTTCACCGGGCACGGCAAGGTGCTGGTCGCGCTGTCGCGCTGGATGCCGGGCACGGTCGCCAGGCTGGCGTCGCGGGCCTGAGGGCACGTGCCCGCCGGCGCACGCGGCGGCGCTGACGCGCGCGGCGCGCCTGCCCGTTCGCGCGGTCAGGTCTCGACGCTGACCACGTGCACCATCACCAGATCCCCGTCCGCGGACGCGCCGATCACATAGACGTCGACCGCGCCGCCGACTTGGCCGTATCCCAGGTCATGCTCGCCCAGGCGGACGACCTGCGCCGCGCGTAGGCGGTGCTCAAACACGTCGCGCACGGTGATCCACCCGGGCTGCTGGCCCTGCTCCCACTCGGACCACCACGGCTGGGGGACGGTGAGGCGGTCGAACAGCGACGCGAGCTCGACGGTCTGCACGAAGCGGTCTGCGAGCGCGAGGTGCTCC
>CAIOSP010000156.1 GCA_903861005.1 uncultured Pseudomonadota bacterium | reverse complement strand
GCCGCGGGCGCCGCGCTCGGCGGTGGCGCGGCGTCCGGCGTCGTGGCGCTGGCCGGCGCGTCTGGCGTCGTGGGTGCGGTGGGCAGGTCCGTCGGCGCGGGCGCGTCGGCGGGCGGCGCGGCCGGATCGACAAGCGCAGGCTCGACGGCCTCGGGCGGCGGAGGCGTGGCGGGCGCGCCGCAGGCGACGGCCAGAAGCGCCAGCGTAGCGAGTCGGGAGCAGATGATCATGTAGACCCTCGATGGCGTGGCGTCAGGGGTGAGACGAGCAACGCGGCCGCATCTTCAAGGTTGCGACGATCTATAGCCGCCTTCTCACGCCAGGGTCCGTGCGCTCGTCGTCGAGCCACCCGATGAACCCGAGCACGTGCGCCTCGCCGTCGTGCCCTTGGCTGTCGACGATCGGGCGGAGCACCAGCGTGCGGTCCATGGGGCCGGGCCACGGCAGCGCGAGGGAGCGGCCTTCGCTGAACATGGCGGACAGGCGGTCGGCGAGGCCCGGGACGCTCACGCCCAAGCGCGTCGCCATCTCGTGCACGTTGCGGAAGCGCGGCAGGTCGGCGGCGATCAGCGCGGACTCCATCGCGGTGTTGAGCAGGCTGACCGACCCCGCGGTGTCGGCGACGAACACGGGGTGACCCAGGTTGCGCACCGCGAGCAGCCAGCGACGCCGCTCCTCGTCCACCGCGCCGAACATGGTGTCGAGCGCGTCGTCCTGAGTGGAGGTCTGGAGCAGATCGCCGGCGTGCGCGCCCGCGGCGCCCGTGCGCGGCAGCGCGAGTCGGTCCGACAGCCACTTGGCGAAGGGGTGCACGCGGCGCACAAACCCGGTGGGGTCCGACGAGCTGTTGGTGAGCACCCACAGCGCCACCGTGGCGCGACCTTGTCGCAGCGGCACCACCAGCGCGGGGCCCGTCTGCAGCACGGACAGCGCCTGCGTGGCCTCCATGGTGGTGACCGCGAGTCGCAGCTCCGCGTGTTCGTAGCGCAAGGCCTCAGGGCGCACGTCGCGTGCGGTGAGGTTGCGTCCGCCGTGGACCGACCAGCCGCCGCGGCCGGGCAGCGCGACGAGCAGCACGCAGCCCTCGGAGGGGGCGTGCACCTTGGTCAGATCGACGACGGTGCTCAGCAGGTCGTCCTCGTTGGTGATGCGCTTGCGGAGCGTGCCCGCGCGCGAGGCGCTGCGCGCGACCATCAGCCCGACGCGGGCGAGCGTGACCTCGTGCGTGCGCGAGTGGCGGACCCACGCGCCGATCGGCGCGGCCAAGGTGGCGATCGCACCCGCGACCAGCGGGATCTCCAGGCGCGTGACCATGCCCATGACGAGCGCGGCGCCGGTTCCGAGCGCGGGCGCGGCGATCATCCAACGACGCGACGGTCGCAGCCACATGCTGACGCTGGTGATCGCGTGCAGGGCCAGCAGCCACGCGACGGCGGCCTCCCACGCGAACGGCCGCGCGATGCGTCCGGCGGCGGCGGCGGCGGCCGTCTGCGCCTCGGCGAGCACGTACGGGATGGGCTTGGGCGCGTACGGCGTGGCGACCACGTCTGCGTAGGGCGACGCCGTCATGCCGATCCACAGGCCCGCCTTGCCTGCCGCCAAGAAGCCGGGCTTGGCGTCGAGAAGCACGAGCATCGACAGCACCTGCACGTCCGACGACGTCATCAGGATGGCGGCGCCGGGCGGGCAGGTCGCGGTGGTGCAGCCCGCGCGTGTCGCGGCGTCCGCCGGGATCGGCACCGCGCGTCCGGTGCCGTTCGTCGCGACGTCGATCTGCAGCGGCACGGGCGAGAGCAAGCGGTCCAGGCTCTCGGGCACCTTGGGCGTCTTGCGCGCGTCCCAGGTGGTGGCGGGGACCTTCAGCAGCGTCCGCGGCAGCGTGTCCTGTGGGTCGACGCCGTTGGCGGCGATGAGACGGGGCCACGGGTCCGCCAGCACGACGGACTCGAAGCCTTGCGACTGCGCGGCCTCGGCGATCGTGCGCCACGTGGAGGGCGCCCACGGGGGCGGGCCCAGCCGCGCGACCGTCGCGTCGTCGATCGCGATGACGGTGGGCGTGTCGCCGCGATCGAGCGGCGCCCAGGGCCGCGCGAACACCGTGCCCCACACCGTGCCGTCCACCGGGAGCCACACGCCGATCAGCTGGGTGGCCACCGCGAGCGCGACCAACGCCAGCGCCGCTGGGTGCGCCGCGAAGCGTCCGGCCGCGTGGGTGGTCGTCAGCTCAGCGTCGGCCGAGGCTTCCGCGGGCGTGCGCAGCTTGGGGTTGATGGGGAGCCCGGTCATCGAGGCGTGGTGGTCCGTTCGGTCCGGCGTGCGCCGGGGAATTCAATCCAACCCTGGTAGGTCGTCTACGCCCTTTCGGTGGCCTTTCATGGGATTTGAGGCGGAACCGTAACGAAAGCGTACCCACGGCAGCCGCGTCGCACGCCTTGGCATAGCCGGAGGTGGCGTGGAGTGGGCATGCGTCTGGCGTACGGACTTGTCTTTGTGGCGCTCATCTCGGCGTGCGGGTCGACCCGGCCGATGGCGCGTGGCCCGGTACTGGTGGCCGCGCCGGTGCAGCCCGAGCTGGTGGTGATGGTCGTGGTCGACCAGCTGCCGGTGCGCCTGTACGACCGCGTGAAGCCCTGGTTCACGGGCGGCATGGCACGCTTCACCTCGCCGGACGCATTCCAGGCCGTGGGCCACTACGCCTACGCCCGCACGCTCACCTGCCCTGGGCACGCCACGCTCTCCACCGGCGCGGCGCCATCCACCAGCGGCATCCCGGCCAACGCCTGGTCGGCCGACGGGCACATGGTCTACTGCGCCGACGCCACGTTCCTGCGCGCTGAGCCGCTCGCGGACGTGGTGCACGCGCACGGCGGAAAGGTCGCGTCGCTGTCGATCAAGGACCGCGCCGCGGTGATGATGGGCGGGCACTCGGCGGACGCGATCGTCTGGATGGACCTCAAGACGCTGCACTTCACCGGCGGCACGGATCCGTCGTCGGTCGCGACGATCGCGGCGCTGGACGAGGCGGTCCCCCTGGCGACCTACGCGGCGCAGCCGTGGAACGCGCTGCGCCCGGACCTCTACGCGGGCGCCTTCCCGGACGCGCAGCCGTTCGAGCTGGGGCCGGGCGGCATCGGGCAGACCTTCCCGCACCCCGCGCCCACGGGCACCGCGGCGGATGGCGCGCCGGTGGTGACCGCGCAGGCCTTCCGCGCGGAGCCGTCGTCGGGTGATGCATTGGCGGACGCGGCGATCGCCGTCGTGGACGTGCTCAAGCTCGGCGACGACGCCACGCCGGATCTGCTCGCCGTGTCATTCTCCGACACCGACTACATCGGGCACGCGTTCACGCCGGACTCGTGGGAGGCGATGGACGGCTTGCTGCGCCTCGACCAGGCGCTCGGGCGCCTGTTCGCCGCGCTCGACGCGAAGGTGGGCGCGGGTCGTTGGTCGGTGGTGCTGACGTCGGACCACGGCTGCGCGGGCGGCACGGGCGTTCGCATCCGTCCTGGCGATGTGGAGTCGCGCGCGAACGCGGGCCTGGCGAGCGCGGGCTTTGAGGCCAAGGTGGAGCTCGAAGACGGCGCCGTGTTCCTGCCGGCGTCGGCCAAGGTCGACGACGCCACGCGCCGCAAGGCCGAGGCCGCGGTGATCGCGTCGGTGAGCACGCTGACGGGCGTGGTCGGCGCGTACGCGTGGGGGGAGCCGGACGGCGTCCCGGACAGCGCGCCAAACGCCGAGGCGATCCGCCTGTCCTACGCGCCCGGCCGCTCGGGCGACGTGCTGGTGGTGCCCGCAGATGGCGCGATGTTCGACAGCCCCGAGCACGACGGCATGGGCACCGGGCACGGCACACCCTACGGCTACGACACGCGCGTGCCGGTGGTGGCCTGGGGTGTGGGCGTGCGTCCCGGCGCTGCAGGCGCGGACGTCGACACGCGGCGCGTGGCGCCGACGCTGGCTGCGCTGCTGGGCGTGCCTGCGCCCGCGCAGGCGACGCTTCCGCCGATCGAAGAGCTGCTCGCGCGACCGTGACGAGGGCTCGATTGATCTCCACAATCTGTCCGAGGCTCGCGTGCGGCGCCGAAGGCGGGCGTCGATCGGGCTAGGAGAGCGGGTGGAAGGTGCTTCATGGCCCGCTACGTCACGTCTGTTCCCACCGCGCTCGCCCCGGACGCCGCGTTCGCGTTCATGGCGGACGTGACCCGGTTCTCCACCTGGGATCCCGGCGTGGCGACGTCGGTGCAGGTGCGCGGCGACGGCCCCGGCTCCAAGGCTGAGTACGACCTGACGATCGCCGGATCGCGCCCCATGGTCATGCGCTACGTCGTCGAGGAATTCGACGCGCCGCGTCGGATGAAGATGACCTCGCAGACGCGGTGGCTGCGCTCGGTCGACGAGATCCGCGTCCAGCCGCACGGCACTGGGTCGTACGTGACCTATGACGCGGTGCTGACGATGCGCGGACCGCTGGGCTTGCTTGATCCGCTGCTGGGCCTGGCCTTCAAGCGCATCGGGGATCGCGCGGCGGCGGGGCTGCGTCGCGTGCTGGGTGAGACGTGACCGTGTTCGCGGACGCGGTGGACGGGGCGCTTGAGTCGTCCGTCGTGGGCAGCTTCACGCGCGTGGGCTTGCTGGTGCGTCGTCGACTGGAACACTGGGCGCCGTTCGCGAGGGTCGAGGGGCGGGTGGTGGTGATCACCGGCGGCACGTCCGGGCTTGGGCTGGAGACGGCGCGGACGCTCGCGTCGCTCGGCGCGACCGTGGAGATCGTCGCGCGCAACGAGGCGAAGGCGCGCGCGACCTGCGCGGAGCTCCGTCAATCCACCGGCAGCGATCGCGTGGACTACGTGGTGGCCGACACCGGCGATCTGTCGGCCGTGCGCGAGGCGGCGATCACGCTGACGGCGCGGCACCGCGCGATCGACGTGCTCATCCACAACGCCGGCGCGCTCGATGACGTGCGCGGCGAGACGGCCGATGGGATCGAGCAGACGATCGCGTCGCACGTGCTCGGGCCGTTCCTTCTGACCACGCTGCTGCTGCCCGCGCTGCGCGCAGCCCTGGCCGCGCGCGTGCTGTGGGTGACGTCGGGCGGGATGTACAGCGAGCTGCTGAACGTCGACACGCTGGAGATGGACGCCGCGCGCTACGACGGCGTGACGGCCTACGCCCGCGCCAAGCGCGCGCAGGTGACGCTCGCGCAGATGTGGGCGCAGCGCCTCAAGCCCGAGCACATCACGGTGGAGTCGATGCACCCAGGATGGGCGAACACGCCGGGCGTGGCGCGCTCGCTGCCGACCTTTCGGCGCGTCGTAGGCAAGCTGCTGCGCTCCCCGGCGGAAGGCGCCGACACCTTGATCTGGCTGGCCGTCGACGAGCACGAGGCGGTCGCGCACACCGGGGCGCTGTGGTTGGACCGTCGACCGCGCGCGCTGCACCGCACGGCGCGCACCCGCGCGTCGGACACCGAGCCCGAGCGCGCCAAGCTGTGGGCCTGGGCGGTGTCGCGCAGCGGCGCGGTCGACCCGTTCGTCTAGCGCTCGCGTTGCGCGTGCCAGGCTCGACCCGTCTGGGAATCCGCTTGGGGGTTCGCGGATTGTGCGTGCAGCAGGCGGCGCGAGGCGTCGGACCGGGCTGGGGTGACGGCTCACGTAGAGCATGGCGTGCAGGCCACCGCGAGGGGCGTGACCTGCCTCGAGGGCCGCCGCGTGGCGACGGACGGGCCCGGGTTCTAGCGACGCGCGCGTCGGCTGGGGCGAGCGCAACTCTAAGGTGTGTCTCACGAGCATCCCATGTGCGGGGGGCATGAGGGAGACACACCCCAGGAGTGTCCATGAACCAGCTCGCTCTCGCCTACGGAATCGCGGGTCTCTCCGCCGCGATCGCCATCGCCGTCGTCGTGGGAACCTACGGCGGACCGGACGCCGACCCCACCCCTGCGGTCTACGCAGACCGCGGTGACGCGCTCGTCGCCGCTCGTCGTCGTGAGCGGCCGCGCCGCGCGCAGGCCGCCGCCGCCGCCGTCGAGCCCCCCCCGGCTGAGGTCCAGGCTCCTGCCGGCGTCCAGTACGTGGACGAGCAGGGCAACCCCGTGCCGCCGCCCAGCGCGCGCAGCGCCTCTCGGCGCGGCGAGGAGGGCGAGGAGGAGGAAGGTGAGGAGAACGAGCGCCGTGAGCATCGCTTCGAGCGGGAGGAAGGCGATGACGACTGACGCCGCCGGCCGCACGCGCCAGGTCGACCACTCGGTGGGGATCGTGGTGGCGCTCGCGCTCGCCGGATCTCTGTGGGCCGTGGTGGGTCACGACGCGGCGCGTGCGGCCGAGCAGCGTCTTGCCGAGCGCGCCGCGGACGTGGCCGTCGGTGAGCGCCCGCGGGCCCAGGGCGTGGCGACCTCGTCGCGCGCCGAGGGCCGCCGGGCACCCCCGGTGGAGGGCATGGTGCAGGCGCCGTCGCCCGCCCGGCGGGTGGTCGTCGTCCGCCGGTCGAGGGCCTCATGAAGCCACACACCTTCCACGCGATGGGCACCGAGTGGTCGCTGGTCGCGGCGAACGCGGACGATCTGCTGCGCGACGCAGAGGGCCTGGTGCGGTGGCTGGAGCTGCGCCTGTCGCGCTTCAACCCGGACTCAGCCCTGTCGGCGCTGAACCGCGATCGTCGCAGCGCCGACCCGCTGCTGGGCCAGCTGGTGCGCGTCGCGCTGACCTGGCGGACACGGACGCTGGGCTTGCTCGATCCGACGCTCGGCGGGACGCTCGCCTCGCTCGGCTACGCGCGCAGCTTCGAGGAGGTGGACGGGCGGCCGTCGGCGCCGGTCGACGCGCGGCCGAGTGTGACGCTGGAGGGCGAGGAGATCTTGCTCCACGGCGACGGCGAACTCGACCTGGGCGGGATCGCCAAGGGCTGGGCGGTGGACCAGGTCGCCCGCCGCCTGGTGCTGCGCGGCGTTCGGTACGCGCTCGTCGACGGCGGCGGAGACCTGCGCGCGATCGGCGGGCCGTGGTCGGTGGGCGTGGGCGACGACGACGCGATCGTGCTGCGCGGCGACGCGGTCGCCACGTCGTCGACGCTGCGCCGCGCGTGGCGTGCGGCGGACGGCACCCCGATGCACCACGTGCTCGACCCGCGCACCGGGCGGCCCAGCGTGTCGGCGATCACCACGTCGGTGGTGCGCGCGTCCGACGCCACGACCGCGGACGCGCTCGCGACCGCGCTGCTGATCGACCCGGAGAAGATCTTGCCGCTGCTTCCGTCCTTTGGCGCGTCGGCGCGCGTGGCGGACGCGGAGGGCGTGTGGTGGACGACAACCGACTGGGAGCAAGCCGCATGAACAACACGCTGCCGGATCGCCTTCGCCTCTTCCTGCTGGTGGCGCTGGGCGCGTGGCTTGGCGTGGCCGTGCCCGGCCTGATCGGCCTGTTCGCGTCCAAGGAGCTGCCGCTGATGTGGTGGGCCGCCCGTGGGCTGGGCCTGGTCGCCCAGCTTGCGATGTGGATGAGCGTGCTGTTTGGTGTGTTCGTCGGCGCCAAGGGCGCGGGCGGCGTGGTGGAGACGCCTTGGGTGCGTGAGCTGCACATGCGCTGGTCGCTGGCGTCGATCGGGCTGGTGGTGCTGCACGTGCTGTTTGTGGTGGCCGATCCGTTCGCGGGCGTCGGGCCGTGGGCGGCGGTGATCCCGATGGCGTCGCCGATCCGCACCCAGGGTGTCGCGCTTGGGACCTTCGCGCTGCTCGGCCTGGGCGGGGTTTACGCGGCGACGAACCAGATGAAGAAGCTCCCCCCGGGCGTGTGGCGCGCGGTGCACGGGATGTCGTTCGGCGTGTTCCTGCTGGCGATGCTCCACGGGCTGAAGGCGGGCACCGACGCCGATGACCCCGTGATCCGCGGCATGCTGCTCGGCAGCGCCGTCGTGGTGGTCGGCGCGATCGTGCAGCGGGTCTTGCTGGCCCGGGAGACGCCGGCGCGGGCCTGATCGGCGGGGGTCCGGCGCTCGGCGCGGGCTGCGTTTCTCGACGAGAGGTCGACCAAACGGTGGTTGCCAACGAGGGGCAATTCGGCGACGATGGCGACCTGGGGTGCGCCGTGCGTTCGACTGTCGCTTTGTTCTTGCTGCTCTCCGCCTGCAAGCCGGAGGAGGACGCGCCGCCCGCCGATCCGTTCCCGGCGGCGGACGCCTGGGGTCCGACCACCGGACCGGGCGGCCCCACGCGCACGTTCACCGAGGCCGAGCTGTTCACGTCGTGCGGCTGGCTTCAAGGCGACGCCGCGCACGAGAGCGACCACCACAACCTGGTGGTGATGTACGACGGCTACCTGGTGATGCCCTGGGCGCCCGAGGACGGCCCCTTCCGCATGCCCCGCACCGAGGGCGCGCCGCTGCCGTCCCCGTTTGCGCCGGGTGAGGAGCCGCTCCCGGACGGCATCTACGGTGGCGGCATCACGCTCTACGACATCTCCGACCCGTGCTCGCCGGTGAAGGTGGGTGAGGCGTGGTCGCCCTGGATGCGGGAGACCCACGCGATGGGCTTTGAGACGGTCGATGGCTGCGACTACATGGCGGTGGACTACCTGGACCTGGACGGCACCGGCGGCGTCGGCTTCTGGGACATCACCGATCGCGCGGCCCCGTTCTGGGCCAGCCAGGTGGCGGTGCCCAACCACAAGTACCCGGACAGCTACACCCGCCTGACCCTGAGCAACTTCTGGCAGGGCCGCTACGTCTACGCGCCCACGTCGGTGCTGGGCGTGGCGGTGGTGGACGCCGCCGATCCGCTCCACCCGACCATCGCGGGGAACATCCTGTTCGACGGTCCGATGACGGTGGGCATGTTCCACATGTGGGGCAACCGCGCGATGGCGTCCTCGGCGGGTGTGAGCCGCGTGGTGCTGCTCGACACGTCGGACCCGCTGGTGCCTCAGCCCATCCTCGGCGGCGACTTCAACACCTACGACTCCGCGGGCGCGCTCACCGCGTTCTACTTCTCGAACGTGGGCGTGAACTACGGGCTGTTCGCGCGCAGCACGCGCGGCGGGGGGCCTGTCGTCTACGACCTGACGAACATGTCGCCGCCGACGTTTGTGTCCAACGTCACGACCGAGGGCGGAGACGGCGGCTACATCTTCCAGCACAACGACTTCCTGTTCCAGGGCGACAGCAACTTCGGCAGCGTGTACGACTTCGCAGACCCCACCGCGCCGACTGAGATCGGCCGCATCTTCATGAAGGGCGATCTGGACACCGTGACGCCGCTGGGCAACGTCGCGTTCGTCAGCGTGGACGAGAAGGGGAACCCTGGCCAGGCCACCGGCGTGTTCCCGTGGTCGACTGAGCTGGACACCACCGCGCCCATGGCCGGCATGACCAGCCCCGAGGACGGCGCCAAGGGCCAGGCGCTCACCAGCCGCGTGGGCGTGGTGTTCGACGAGATGATCGAGCCGCGCAGCGCGTTCACCGGGAGCTTCCGCGTGGCGGACCCGGATGGTCAGCCGGTGCCCGGTGTGTACAACGTGCAGGAGAACATCGTGAACTTCTCGCCGGACGAGCCGCTGCTCCCCGGCTCCAAATACACGGTGACGCTGAAGGCGGGCGGGCTCGTGGACTACTCGGGGAATGCGCTGGCCGCAGACGTGTCGTTCTCGTTCACCACCGTGGGCTCGGCCCCGGTCACGGAGACGCCATGACCTCGACCTCCTCGCTGCGGCTGCTGCCGCTTGTGCTGTGGCTGGCGGTCGCGTGCACCGCCAAGGACGGGGACGTCACCGACACCGACACGGCGCCGACCGGATCGGCCAGCGTGACGCTCGACGGCGCGATCGTGGGCCTGGTCGACGAGGTGGTGAGCTTTGAGGCCACCACGGTGAGCGGCGCGGTGAGCGTGCGCTGGGACTTTGGCGACGGCAGCGGCGCGGACGCGGGCCCCGACACGCGCGTGACCCACGCCTACAACAAGCCCGGTCACTACGTGGCGGGCGTGCAGGTGACGGGCGCGGACGACGCGGTGGTGACCGACACGGTCAACGTCACGATCACCTGGCCGTTGGCGGAGGGCGCGTCGCGCTCGTCGTCGTCGGTGGCGGTGGGCGCGGGCAAGGTGTTCGTCGCCCTGGAGGACTTCGACAAGGTGGCGGTGGTCGCGCAGGACGGCTGGTCCCTGTCGTCGCACATCGACACCTGCCCGCACCCGCGCTGGCTGTCGTTCCTGCCGGACCCCACGGCGCCCGACACGCGCGGGCTGCTCGCGGTGGCCTGCCGCGAGGTGGGGCCGGGCGTGCAGTTCTTCGCGATCGACGGCGACGCCGTGTCGCAGGTGGGCGAGCTGGACCTGACCGGGTCGGGGCGCGCGCCGACGGGCGTGGTGCTCGCGGACGACGGCACCGCGTGGGTGCCGATGATCAGCCGGACCGACGTCGTCGGCACGCTCATGCACATGGACCCGGTGGGCGACGTGCTCAACGTGGTGTCGCTGGGCACCGACCTGCGCGGGCTGGCCATCCAGGGCACCACGCTGGTGGTGTCGCGCTTTCGCAGCCCGGACGGCGGCGGGCAGTTCTGGATCGTCGACACGACGACCCACGCCAAGACAATTCACACGATCGGCCTGTCGCCCGGGCCCGACAGCGACACCGACGCGCGCGGCGTGCCCAACTACCTGGCGGCGGTGGCGATCCGCCCGGACGGTCGCACGGTCACGGTGGCGGGCTTGAAGGACAACATCCAGCGCGGCTTGGTGCGCGACGGCTTGCCGATGGACGACGAGACCACGGTGCGCTCGGACCTGCGGCAGCTGTCGCTGGTGCTGGACGAGGGCCCGGTGGGCAAGGAGCTGGGCCGCCCGCGCCTGGACAACCTCGACCTGTTCTCGGGCGTCGTCTACTCGCCGCTGGGCGACTGGCTGTACGCGATGACGTACGGCACGCGCACCATCCAGGTGCTCGACGCGTACGACCTGCGTCAGTCCGGCATGGTGCTCGACCTGGGCATCGCACCCGCGGGCATCGCGACCACGCTCGACGGCGGCGCGCTGCTGGTCGACGCGAGCGCCGAGCGCACGCTGATGGTGATCGACGCCGCGCCCCCGTTCGCCAACCTGGCGACGATCGACCTGCGCCCGGGCGGCGTGGAGGTGCTCGACGCGGCGGTGCTGCGCGGCAAGCAGGTGTTCGCGAACTCCGCCGACCAGCGCATGAGCCGCTTTGGCTACGCGTCGTGCGCGTCGTGCCACCTGGAGGGCGACGACGACGGCCGCACCTGGGACTTCACCGACCGCGGCGAGGGCGTGCGCAACACCATCTCGCTGCGCGGAATGGCCGACCGCATTGGGACGCCCATCCACTGGTCCGGCAACTTCGACGAGGTGCAGGACTTTGAGGCCGACATCCGCGGCCCGCAGGCGGGCTTGGGCTTCCTGACGGACGCGCAGTGGGCGGGCGACGCGCACGGCACGCTGGCCGCGCCCAAGGCGGGCCTGTCGGTCGATCTGGACGCGCTGGCCGCCTACGTGAACTCGCTGGGTGACCTGGACCTGCCGTACGATGGCCTGGAGGCCCAGGGCCGCGCCATCTTCAACAACCCCGTCGTGGGCTGCGCGACCTGCCACCCGGACGGCGGGTCGATCTCCAGCTGGCTGTCGCCGGGGCTGCCGGACCTGCGCGACGTGGGCACGCTCACGCCGCTGTCCGGCCACCGCCTGAACGACCCCGCGCCGCTGCCCGGCGTGGACATCCCGAGCCTGCACGGCCTGTGGTCCACCGCGCCCTACCTGCACGACGGGTCCGCGCCGACGCTGCGCGCGGTGTTGGTCACCCGCAACCCGGACGACACGCACGGCGTGACGTCGGGCCTGGACGCCGCGCAGCTGGACGCGCTGGAAGCCTACCTGCTCACGCTCTGAGCGTCCTAGTCCCGCAGCCAGTCCGGCGGCGGCGCGTGCACGGTGACGCGCGCGCCGTCGCGCGGGTGCGGGAAGGTGAGCGTGGCGGCCTGCAGGTCGTACCCCAGGTCGCCGGGCAGCGCGTCGGTGCGCGGCGTGCCGCCGACGCCGTAGAGCGGGTCGCCCACGAGCGGGTGGCCGACCGACGCCATGTGGATGCGGATCTGGTGCGGGCGGCCGGTGTCGATCCCCACCTGCACCACGGCGTCGTCCGCGCGGCGCGACAGCACCGTGGCGTGCGAACGCGACGCGCGCCCGTCCGGCTTGGCCGCGTGCAACGTGCCCAGGAGCGGGTGCTCCACCGGTCCGATCGGCGTGTCGATGGTGAGGGTGTCCCACGTGGGCGAGCCGGTCACGCGCGTCAGGTAGCGCTTGTCGACGCCGCCCTCGCGAAACGCGGCCTGCAGCGCAGAGCGCGCCCGCGGCGTGCGCGCGAACAGCACCAGCCCCGACGTGCCGCGCCCCAGCCGGTGCATGGGCGACGCGTCGGGCCAGCGCTCGCGCACGATCACCAGCAGCGTGTGGTCGAGGAAGCCGCCCGCGGGCATGGTCGGCAGGCCGCTCGGCTTGTTCACCACCACCACGTCGTCGTCGTGCAGGCAGATGGTCACGTCGCGCGGGACGTCGGGCTCATGCCAGGGCGGGCGGGCCCAGGTGACGCGCTGGTTGCGGCGCAGGCGGGCGTCGTCGTGGGTGAGCACGTCGTCGATCGCGAGCTCTCCGGCGGCCAGGCGCGCGGCCCACGCGTCGGCGTCGCTGTGGTCGTGACGCCGCGTCAGCCACGCCAGCAGCGTCGCGCCCTCGTCGGGGGCGGGCACGAGCTCGACGTAGGTGTGGCCGCGGTTGAGCGTGATCGCGGTGGCCTACGGCGTGGCGGTGGGGGTCATGGTGAGCGTCATGGTCTGGCCGATCACGTGGCAGCCGTCGTCGGTCTTCACGATGGTGACGGTGTCGGTTGCGTCGTCGAACCCGACGGCGGTCGCGGTGACGGTGATCTCCCCGTCGGCCTCAAAGCCGCAGACGAAGGTCGCGCCAGGCTCGAGCCCGACGTCCTGGCACGCGGTCGAGTCTCCGCCGTCCACGGTGTAGGTGAGCGCGACGCCCTCCACGACGTCGCCGGACTCGTCGTGAACGGTGACGTTCACTGAGCCGACCGCGATCTCCGTGCACACGATCGGCGCGTCGTCACAGCCGGCGACCACCAGAGCGGTCAGTACAACAAGGGCGAGTCGGGTGTGCATAGGGGTCTCCTCAACCATCAAGCTAGCACCACGGACCCCGCTCACGCGGACTTTCTGACCCGCAGCAGCGCGCTGCTCAGGATCAGCACGCCGCCCGCGACCTCGAGCGCGTTGAGGCGCTCGCCGCGAAACAGCACCGACCACGTGACCGCGAGCGGCGTCTCGATCGGCAGCACCATGGACACCTGCCCGCTGCCGATGCGCTTGACCGCGGCGAAGAGCGCCAGGCGCGAGAGCCACGTGCTGATGATTGCGAGGACGATGCAGGTGACCCAGCCGACGGCGCCGATGGGCTGCCAGACCAGGCCGTGCACGCCGAGGAAGGCGACGGTCCCCACGGAGGCCATGCCGACGACGATCATCAAGGTGGTGGCGGCGCCGTCGGCCTCGCTCAGGTTCCACTGCAGAATCGCGAGCTGCCAGGCGAACGTGATCGCGGACAGCAGCACGCCCGCGGCGCCCCACAGGTCCACGCGCCCGTTGGGGCCGACGATCAACCACACGCCGAGCAGGCCGAGCGCGATGCGCGCCATGGAGAGTCGCGTGACGCGCTCGCCGCGCAGCGCGAGCAGCCCGAGCGTACACAGCGGGCTGGTGGCGAAGATCATGGTGGCGATGCTGCCGTCGATCCGCGTCAGCGCGTAGAAGTAGCCGAGCATGCCTACGCCGTTGGACGCGCCCGCGAGGAAGGCGAGCGCGGCGTGTCGCGGCTTCATGCGGAGCCGCTGCGGCGCGGTGAGGAGCAGCCAGCCGGCGATCAGCGCCGATCCGATCCACATGCGCACGGGCAGCAGCGCGACGGGGTCCACGCCGGACACGATCGCCCACTTGGACATGGGCGTGGCGATGGAGAACATGGCGACGCAGGCGACGGCGAGCAGCCAGCCAGTGCGGTCGGTGTGGTCGTGCGCGACGGAGGCGTCAGCGGCGGCGTCGGGCACGGCGAACCTCGGGCGGCGCGGCGTATCGTCGGGGGGTGGGAGGTGCACGCGGGTGTCACCCGTGTCTTGGCGCTCGAGGGTTCCCCGTCTCCTGGCGGACTGGTTGAGAGGCCGTCAGCGGCGGCGAACAGACCGCGTGTCCGCGCGCACGCCCTGCCGAACATGGACAGGGCGTCGGCAAGAGATCACGGCTTCGCCCAGGCCCGCATCCACGAGGTGTGCCGCACGTCCACGAACTGTGCGTTCCACGGCTCATGGGTGCTGCCAGCTCAGGGTCCAGCGTGGATCGTCCCGATCAGGAGGAACATGCGGCCTGCGGACAGGGCGAAACCCGTAATTGAAGCGTCTTTCTATCGATCTACCACGGAGCACAGGCATTTTGACCGCGTTTCGCCGCATCATACGGTCTACCGCAGGCCCTGCCCGGGGCTGCGGCGGTCGAATGCGTCTGGTCCTTCATCGGACGTCGTAGAGGCGGATCTTCCGTGGTACTTCGTACGCCCGACGGCGGCTCTCGCCCCACGGCGTCCTCGCCATTGCGTTCCGATCATCCAATTGGAGGCCTCATAGCGCCGATCACGCTGGCCGAACCTTGTAGCCGCAGTGCTTGACCCAAGCGGCCGCCTGGCTCGTTCGGATGTTCCGTGCCGCCGCATCGATCGCCTCGTCGAGCGCCGCGTGCGTTCGTGCTCGGCTCTCGCG
>CAIOSP010000155.1 GCA_903861005.1 uncultured Pseudomonadota bacterium | reverse complement strand
GTAGTCCCACGGCAGGCGGTCGCCGTGGTTGGAGTGGAGGCGGTCGAGCGGCTGGAAGGTGCCGAGCTGCACCCAGCGCACGTAGAGGTCGTCGGGCAGGTGGGGCGCGCGGATGCTGGACCCGTCGCACACCTCGCCGGGCGCGCGCGGGCCATTGAAGCTGCCAATGTCGTGGGAGACGTAGGGCAGGCCGACCGCCCCCTCGGCGACCGTCAGCTCGGCGGTGAACCCGAGGATCTCCCAGGTGGCGCAGGTGTCGGCCGTGAAGTGCAGCGTGGACCGGCGCTCCGCGAGCGCGCCCAGCAGTCCGTGGTCGGCGCCGTCCGAGCCCCCCTGGTACGAGCCGCCGATGCGCGAGAAGGCGGGCCAGCGCGAGCCCATCTGGCGGTGCTCGCGCGCGTAGGCGGCGTTGATCCAAGGGTCGGCGGCCAAGCCGGGCGCGATGGCCGACGAGCCGTCGCAGCACCAGTCGAGCCACCAGAAGTCGACGCCGGCCGCGGCGATCGGGCGGTGCAGGGCGAAGTACGCCTCCACCTGGGCAGGCTGGGTCCAGTCGAACACCATGCAGCCGTGGCCAGGATCGGCCTGCAGCAGACTGCACGACGGGACGGCGGCGTCGGGCAGCAGCGGCCCGGTCGAGGTCTGGACGTCGGCGTAGAACGGGTCCACCTCGTTGATCGAGGGGTGGATGTTGAGCCCGACGTCCAGCCCCTCGCCGTGCGCCCAGCTCAGGAACGCGGCCGGGTCGGGGTAGAGGTCGGTGTTCCACGCCCAGCCGTTCCATGAGCACGGGTCGCCGGGGCGCGCGCCGCTGAAGCGGTTGACGAGGTCGCAGAAGGCGGCGTTGCGCATCTCCTTCCAGTCGGTGTCGACCGAGATCACGTCGAGCGGGACGCCGCCGTCGCGAAACGACGCCACGAGGTCGTGCCACTCGTCGGCGGAGTAGCTCCAGTAGCGTGAGAACCAAACGCCCAGCGCCTTCTTCGGCAGGAGCGGGGCCGCACCGGTCAGCACGCGCAGGTCGCCGAGGGCGCCGCGGTAGTCGTGGCCATAGCCGAAGAAGGTGCCGTCCTGGTACGCGCCCGGGTGGGCGGGGCGCTGGGAGAACGTGGTCCCGTCGTCCGAGAGCAGGACGGTGTCCGAGTCGTCGACCAGCGACCACCCGCGGCGCGACAGCAGGCCGGGGTGCAGCTCCTGACGGACCGCCTTGTTGTCGAGGCTGCGTCGCCAGCCGCCGAGGTTGTCGGGGTCGGCGTCCGCGCTCCAGTCGGGATGGACGTCCGCCGCGCCCGGCTCGCGTAGCAGCTCGACGGTCACGTTCTCGGCGGTGAACGGACCGGAGTCACGCCGGTAGTGCAAGACCAACCCGTCCGTCCGCACCACGCGCTCGCCGTCGACCACCTCGGTGGTGAAGGGGACGTCGGGCGCCGACCGCACGCCGACCGTCTGCGTGGCGTGGTCCTCGAACACGTCGTCCTCGGCGTACTCCATGCGGATCAGCGTCGGCGTGAGCACGGTGAAGCGTGCGTGGCCGTCCACGATCGGCCCCTCGGTCGGACCCTCGCCATGGCAGGCGGCGACGAGGCCTGCCGCGAGGAGGGCTTGGCGCCAGGGCAGAGGGTTTGGTTGCATGAGGATCCTTGGGGGTCTGGCGGCTCGCGCCGTGGTCCGCCGGGTTCCGGCGCGAACGCACCCGGGCCGTAGCGGTGTCGCGGGACGGCGACCACTCCCCTGCTCCGGTCCCCTCGGGCGCAGCCTGCGGGGCACGCGCTCGCCGAGGGCGCCGGGGTCTGCGCGCAGCCGCGGCGCGCCCGGGAACCAGGGAGGCTCCGCGCCGCCGATGTCCTAATGTCTCTATCCTAGAGACATTGGGAGGTCCGTGGACGAGTCGCTCCCGACTCGACCCAGCCCGCTCAAGCCGCGATCGCCAGCCCGTACACGTCCGCGAACACCGCCGCGTGGGCCGCGCGCAGCGCGTCCGCCCCGCACAGCCCGTGGCTCGCCACGATCCGCTCCTCATCCGGCATCGGCAGCGACGCGACCTTGGCCGCCACCGCCGCGTCGACCGCGTCGCGCACCGACTCGCCGCCCTGCGCGATCGCCCAGTCGACGATGCGCCACGCGAGCGCGGCGTGCGCGGTCTCCTCCTCCACCACGCGGGCCAGCGCCGCGCGCACGGTCGGATCGGTCGCGACGGCCAGTCGCGCTGCGGCGGTGGCCGCGGCGATCGTCTCACCCACACCACCCTCGAGCGCCGTGGCGACGGCGAGCTCGACGAGGGTCGGCGACGCGTCGGTGCGGAGCGGGAGCGGGCCCGCGGTCAGCGGCTCGCCCGCCAGCGCCGAGGCGATCGCGAAGGCGTCGGTCGCGTGGCGGACCTCGTCCATCATCGCGGTGCTGACGTCGGCGATCAGCGACGCGGGTGCGGCGTGCGCGAGCAGGTCGAGCGTCAGGCGCGCGAAGGCGGCGACGGAGGCGTGCTCGGAGCGGGCGTCGGCCACCCAGCGGGCGAGCGCCGCCTCGCGGTCCGCGGGGTTCAGGGGGAGGGCGCTGGAGACGGGCTTGGACCAGCCCTCACCCGCCACGCACGGCGCGGCGGAGTTCACGCCGTCGATCATCCACGGGCGACCGCACGCGTACGGCGGCTGCGGGCCGACATAGGTGTAGCAGCACGCGTCGAAGTTCACGCTGTCCGGGAGGCCGCTGTCCCAGCCCGTGTCGCGGAGGATGTCGTTGCGACCCGTAAAGCCGGTCACGCAGGTCGTGCCCTCGGTCGCGCAGAAGTTGCCGGGGGACTCGGGCGTCCACGGCAGCGGCGCGGTGTAGTCGGGGCAGGCGTCCGTCGACGCGACCACGATGCAGTCGGACACCTCGATCAAGTGCCCGCCCGGCCACGTGGGCATCCATCCCACCACCGGGTTCGCGCACGTCGCGAGCAGCGCCAGGTCGTTCGCGTTGGGCTGGGTGGTGGGCTGCACCACGCCCGTGTCGCCGGTCTCGTCCGTGTCGGCGGTGACGTCCGTGTCCACGGTGTCCGTGTCCGCTTCGATGGCGGTGTCGTCGATCTGCGAGGTGTCGCCGGAGTCGCCCGCGATGTCCGTGTCGACGCGGTCGGTGTCTGCGGCGAGGTCGGTGTCGGCGTGGTCGTCCGGGTTCCCCTTGTCCCCCGTGGTCGGGCCGCTCGTGCAGCCGGCGATCAGCGCCAAGGCGGCGGTCAGGCGGCGGTGGAAGTCGTGCTTGGGGATGGACATGCGCGTCTCCAGAAAGGGCGTTCTACGGCCCGTCCCCAGTGCGGACGGCCGACGTCTCGCACATGGTAGCGCACCTGCGCGCGATCCGACACCCCGACGGCGTCACAGGCCCGCGGGTCAGGGCGCGGCGATCTCAACGGCCAACGGCGTCACAGGCCCGCGCGTCACGGCGCGCCGACCTCATCCCCCGCAGGCTTCACGCCGCGCTCCACCCACAGCTGCGCCGCGCTCCCCACCACCGGCAGCCAGGCCCACGTGACGGGACCACGCTCGGCCGTCGCAAGCACAAAGATCGCGTAGCAGGCCATGAAGTCGAAGGTCATGATGTGGACGAAGCCCTCCGTGCGGAAGGTCTGGGCGAACCCCGCCGCGTCACCGGTGAGCGCCCAAAGGCCCAGGCCCGCGCCGACCAGACCCAAGAGCGCGGCGAACACGGGGTGGCCGATCCAGCGCAGCGCCCACGGCAGCGGGCGCGTCTGCACGACCGCGGGCCGGAGCACAAAGTAGAGCAGCAGCACGAACGCGCCGCCGACGTTGGCCAGCAGCACGAACGGCCACGCCGGCAGCTTGCGCGCGAACAGCTCGTCCTTAAGGCGCGCCGCGAGCAGCCACGGCCACACGCCCATCACGTTGAACAGCGCGAGCACGGCGACGTTCTCGCCGTCCCACTCGCCGCGCATCACGCGCATCACCCACGCGCCCGAGTCCGCTCGGGTCGCAGGCGCCTCAAGCGCGGCCATCGCGACCAGGGCGATCCACAGCAGCAGGTACGGCGCGCGTCGCTTCATGGGGAGCTCCAGCCGCACACGATCGCACGACGGCGCGCCGCGCGCGAGCTCACCAGCCCTTCAGGCCCGGCGTGCTCGGGTTCCCGACGCCCAGACGATGCGCCTCGCGCAGGCCTGAGAGCGACGCGGCGTGTACGTTTCCGTAGTAGTCAAACAGCGTCCCCTCGCCCGCAAAGCCCACGCGTCCGTCGGGCTCGGCGAGCGCGTCGATGTCGGCGCGCGTGGCGCCCACCGGCAGGTAGACGTAGCTGCCGCGCGCGAACGGGTCGTTGGTCCAGTGGGTGACGAAGCTGGCGGTGGGCGCGGGCACCGCGCGGTCGAACGCGGCGGAGAGCGTGTCGACGGCGCCCTGCACGATCTGTGCGTCGGTCCAGTCCGCCTGCACCTTGCGCGCGAAGCGGCCGCCGTAGAGGCCCACCAGCGTGGGCGCGCCCGCGAGCGAGCTGACGTCGTAGAACTCGGGGAAGGTCCCGTCGCCGTCCTTGTCGACGAAGGTGAGGCTGCCGTCCCACCAGCGCGTGTCCCAGGTCAACACCACCTTCTCCAGGTTGGCGGTGTCGAGCCGGTCGATCGCCGCCTGGCGCGCGTCGGACAGCGGCGGGTCGAAGGTGAGGGTGCCCGCCTTGAGCACACCCACCGGCACGGTGACCAGCACCTGAGAGCCGGTGAAGGTCTCGCCCGCGGCCTCGATCTCCACGCCGTCGGCGTCCTGGCGCACCACGGTGACGGGGTGTTCGAGCACGATGTCCAGGCCGTCCGCGAGCGCGTCGACCACGCCTGCATAGCCGCCGACCGGGAAGGCATCGCCGCCCTTGAGCGACTCCTCGCGCCACACCCAGGCGAGAGAGGTCAGGTCCACGGGCCCCGCGTACTCCAACTCCACCAGGTACTGGTCGATCCCGTAGGCCGCGAACCGGGCGTCCTTACCGGCGAGGCCTTCGTCGGCGATCCAGCGGTCGCGGCCATCGGCCACCGACGCGTTTGGCCCGAGCGCCGCGCGCAGGTCAGGCAGCGCCGACGTGAACTTGTCGACCGCGTCCTCCATCGCGGTCCACGCGGCGTCACCGAACGACTGACCGGACGCCTCGTCGTACACGTGGTCCCACGGCATGTTGTCGGGCACCACGTCGACGCCGTGCGCGTCCGCGAAGTCCGCCACGGGGTTCTGCACGGTGCCATGCAGCCACGCCGCGCCCATGTCCACCGTGGCGTCGCCGACCGGGTTGGTCCAAGTGCGACCGCCCACGCGATCCCGCGCCTCGATCACCGTCACGTCCACGCCAGCGTCGTGCAGCACGCGCGCGGCCGTCAGCCCCGCCACGCCCGCGCCGACGATCAGCACCTTGGTGTCCGGGTTGGCCGCGGGTGAGCCGGGATCGACCGGCGCCGAGCAGGCGACGGTCAGGGCGACGGGGAACAGCAGCAGTGAGCGCATCGGGCGATCCTCACTCCAAGGCTACCGTGCGGTGGCGGGACCCGCATGGGGGATGTCCCCTACCAGCTGTCGCCCTGGTGGTCGTGCTCGACGCCGTGGCAGCGGCCGGTGCAGCGACCGTTCGTCGCGCGCGTGATGCTGTTGCCCGGGTCCATCATGACGTCCTTCACGCCGTCGACGTGCTTGGTGGGCGCGGTGATCACCTGGCTCGCGTTGGTCACGTTGAAGTGGCACTCGGAGCACTTGGCCCGCGTGCTCAGGTGACGCTGATGCTCGCCGGACATCTGACGCCACAGCGTGGCGCTGCTGTTGATGTCGGCGTGGCAGTCGTTGCAGTCGAACGTGCGGTGGCCGTCGGCGATGCTGGCCGTCGTGCGGCCGTTGCCGTGGCAGTAGTTGGTGGCGCAGGTGGTGCCGTTCCAGGTGGTCACCTTGGCGATGCCCGCGCTGAACACGACCTCGGACCTGCCCGCCGTGCTGTCGAACCAGTGGTTCAGGTCGCTCGTGGCGTTGTTGTACGTGTTGGCCGCGGAGCCGTGGCACTGCGAGCACGCGTAGTTCGGGTGCCGCGTCGGGTCCTGGTGGGCGCGGTGCGCGCGGAATTGCAGCAGCGTGTCCGTGATGGTGTTGTCGAGGTCCTCAGGCGGGGCGCCCGCGGTGTCGCCGCCCGAGCCGCCGTGGCAGAACGTGCAGTCCGTGCGCCAACCCGGCGCGCCTGCGGTCGTGTGGCAGGAGTCGCAGCCGGGTGCGAACGCGCCGCCGTTGAGCGTGGCGCCGTGGCAGGTGCGGCAGTCCTGGAACTGGAGGTTCGCGTCGACGCCGTGCACGTCGGCCGCGTCGTAGCCCGCGGGGTGGCCGCCCTGACCATTGTAGTGCTGGACGCCGTGGCAGCTGCCCGTGCAGTCCAACGCGCCCGGCGTGGTGGTGATTGGGTTGGCGCCGTAGTCCATGTCGATGAAGCCATCGACATGCAGGCCCGGCGTGACGATGAGCTGCGCGGCGTTGACCATGCCCGCGTGGCAGTCGGCGCAGGTGATGCCGACGCCGCGCAGCAGGTGCTGCGGATGCAGGACCGACAGCCGCGCCGCGTCGGTCGTCCCGTGGCAGCCGTCACAGGTGAGCTGGGACGCGCTGTCCGTCGCGGTGCCGTTGGAGCGACCGTCACCGTGACAGTAGTTGTTCGTGCAGGTGGTGCCGTTCCAGACGGTGTCCGGGCTGTCGCTCCCGGAGAAGTCCACCTCGCCGCGGCCAGCGGTGGTGTCGAACGCGTGGCCGACCGACAGCACGTTGAGCGGCGTCACATGGCAGGTGTCGCAGGTGTACGGCGGATGATCGCCCGTGGCGCCGTGCGAGCGGTGCGCCTTGAACGCGAGCGTGGTCGGCGTCGTGTTGTTGTCGATGTCCTCGGGCGGCGCGCCCGCGGTGTCGCCGTTGGTGCCGCCGTGGCAGAACGTGCAGTCCGAGCGCCAGCCGGGGTTGCCGCTGCTGGTGTGGCAGCTGTCGCAGCCGGGGGTCAGGCCCACGCCCGCGAGCGTGGGGCCGTGGCAGTACTTGCAGTCGAGCGTCTGCAGGTTGGCGTC
>CAIOSP010000154.1 GCA_903861005.1 uncultured Pseudomonadota bacterium | reverse complement strand
TGGACGGCGTACCCTTCGCCGAGGCGACCGACACCGTGAGCGCGTTGGTGCTCGCCCCAGGGCAGATCTGGCACGTGGTGGTCACCGCGGACGACGGCCACGATGGCGTGAGCACCGCCGCGCTCGACGCGACCATCCTCAACAGCGCGCCGACGATCACGAACGTGCGGCTGTCTCCGTCGCCCGCGGGGGACAAACAGACGCTCACCGCCTACGCCGACGTGGTGGACGCGGACGGTGACGCCGTCACCACGACCTGGTCCTTCTTCCAGAACGGCACGCTCTACCGAACGGGCACCGACCCTGTGTTGCTGCCCGCCGCGACCGCGCTCGGCGACACGTGGACCGCGGAGATCACCGCGACCGACGGCACGACAAGCTCCGGGCCGACGGCGTCCAACCCGGTCCACATTGAAGACCTGCCTCCCACGCAGGCGCTGGTGACCATCACGCCGTCGCGTCCCCAGCCGTGCGACAACTTGGTCTGCGACGACGTCGTCCCATCCGTGGACCCTGACGGCACCGACGTGCAGACCGAGAGGGTGTGGCGGCGCAACGGCGTCGTGTGGGATGGCCCCATGACCATGTTCGGTGCGGTGCCCGCCTGGGCGGTGGAGTCCGGCGACGTCTGGACGTGCACCTACACCTCCACGTCTGGGGCGCTGACCAGCACGCCTGGCGTCGCGTCGGTCACCGTTGGCAATGGTGCCGGGGTGGAGACTTTCCCGGTCACCGGGCCGGGCCCGACCGAGCTGCTGATCGTGATCGACGATCGCACGAGCATGGCGGATGTGCAGCCGCTGCTCGCCGACGCGGTCCCCAGCCTGCTCAACGCGCTGGACCAGGCAAACGTCGACTACCGTGTAGGCGTGCTGCCCGCGTCGTCGGGCGGCCGCTTGGCGCGCACGCCGGCGGGCCTCCCTTACGTCGATCGCCAGACGACCGACGCCGTGCTCACCTTGGCCGCGTTGGTTCAGGTGGGCGTGCGCGGCACGTCCCAAGACACGTTGGGCGTTGTGCTGAAGGCGGTCGCCGAGCCGCTCGCGTCCACGGACAACGCAGGCTTCTTCCGCGCCGGGGACCGCGTCGTGTTCCTGTGGGTCAGCCCGCCGTCGGTGTCGTCGTACTACAACGCCTCCAACATCGTCACTCCGCTTGAGCAGCGGTGGAGCCGCTCCGACATCGACGGGCGCCTGTTGATGTTTGGTGCCCCGACCAGCTGGTGCGCGTTTGACGTGCCAGGTGCGTTCGATTCCATCCTCAAGCGCGTGCGCGGCACCTACCGGTCCGCGTGCGCGGGCCCGCTCGACTCGACGATGACCGCGTTCGCGGCGGACGCCGTCGGCCTGCCGTGGCACTTCGCGCTGGGGCGTCCGGCGACCAACCTCGACCTCACGGCGATCGACGCACAGGGCCACCGGACGGATCTGGTCAGCTCGGGCAGCTATGACGCGGGCTCAGAGAGCGTGATCGTCCCCAGCGCCGAGCTGATCGTCGGCGGGTCTCTTGAGGTGCGGTACCAGTACACCTGCACCGGGAGCCCCGACGACCAGCTCCCACCCGGTGCCACGCCGCCGCCGGACACGAGCACGCCGCCTGACTCGGCGACGCCGCCTGACTCGGCGACCCCGTAGCGTCGGCGCGGGCTTGCGGTCGCGCGGCCGTTCGACCTCGCGCGGACCGCGCCCGTCGCGCTAGGAGCGCGCATGGACCTCACCCACATCGCCGTGCTCGCCGCGGCCGCCTTCGCCGCCGGCGTGATCAACGCGATCGCCGGCGGCGGCTCGCTGGTGTCGTTCCCGGCGCTGGTGTGGGCCGGGCTGCCGTCGGTGATCGCCAACGCCACGAACACCGTCGCGGTCTGGCCGGGCACGGTGTCCGCGCTGTGGGCCTACCGTCGCGAGGTGGGCGCCCAGAAGAAGACGGCGAGCGTGCTGGCAGTGCCTGCCCTGGCCGGCGGGCTGGCGGGGAGCGTGATCCTGCTGGCCACGTCGCAGCGGGTCTTCGACGCGATCGTGCCGTGGCTGATCCTGTTCGCGTGCGCCATGCTCGCGCTCCAGACGCGCGTGGCGGCCTGGGTGGCGGCGCGTGGCGGGGCGCCCACGGGGCGCGTGCCGGTGGGCATGTGGGTCGCGCAGCTCTTGATCGCGGTCTACGGCGGGTACTTTGGTGCGGGGCAGGGGATCCTCACGCTGGCCGCGCTGGGGGTGTTCATGCCGTTCAACCTGCAGGCGGCGAACGCGCTCAAGGTGCTGACGGCGCTGCTGGTCAACGGGATCGCCGCGCTGTGGTTCCTGATGTCGGGCGCGGTGCGCGTGCCTGAGGCGGCGCTGATGGCGGTGGCGTCGCTCGCGGGCGGCTGGGTGGGGGCGTCCGTCGCCCGACGCTTGCCGCCGGTCGTGATGCGCGCCGCGGTCATCACCTACGGCGTGGGCGTCGCGCTGTGGATGCTGCGTCGCGCGTAGGGTGCGCGTGACGCGGGCGGGGTAGGGGCGAACTCCATCACGGGAGGCGCCCTGACGCCGCTGCACCTCACTGGCGACCCCTCCTACGACCGCACGCTGATCGGCGGGCTGCTGTTCGCGCTGTTCACGGTGATCGGGTCCTCGCTGGTGAAGACGCCCTATGGCCGCTTCGCGTCGACCACCTGGGGCCCCAGCATGCCGATCCGCCAGGGCTGGCTGGTGATGGAGGCGCCCGCGCTGCCGGCGTTCTGGGGCACGCTCGGGGTGAGCCCGCACCTCGCGTCACCGCTAGCGATCGCCGGCGGCGTGATCTGGACGATCCACTACCTGAACCGAGCGCTCTACTTTCCGCTCACCATGCGCGCGCGCCCCGATGGGCGCATGGCGGTGATGGTGGCGGGCATGGGCAGCGGCGTGGCGACCGTGCACGCGTGGCTCTACGCCAGCTGGCTGGGACGGCTCGCGCCGGACGTGACCTGGGCCAGCCTGGCGACGCCGGGCTTTGTGCTGGGGGCTGTGACCTGGGCGCTCGGGTTTGCGCTGATCACGTCGAGCGAGTCGATCCTGCGCAACCTGCGCCCGCCGGGCGACACGCGCTACCACATCCCCCAAGGCGGCGGCTTTCGCTGGGTCAGCTCGCCGCACTACCTGGGCGAGATCCTGGCCTGGCTCGGACTGATGGTGGCGACCGGCGCGCCGGGCGGCCTGTTCGTGCTGTGCGTCACCCTCGGAAACCTCGTCCCGCGCGCCGCGGCCACGCACGCATGGTACAAGTCGACCTTCTCGGACTACCCGGCCTCTCGCCGCGCGCTGGTGCCGTTCGTTTGGTGAGTGGAGGCTAGGTTGGACTTCGTCGGACGCTACGGGCCGTGGGCGGTGGTGCTGGGGGCGAGCGAGGGGCTGGGCGCGGCGTGGAGCCGTGAGCTCGCCCGGCGCGGCGTGGACGTGGTGCTGGTCGCCCGCCGCGCAGAGAAGCTGGAGGAGCTGGCGGTGGAGCTGCGTGGCCTCGGTCGGCAGGTCCGCACCCTGTCGCTGGATCTGGTGCGCCCCGACGCGCAGATCACGCTCGCCGCCGCGGTCGACGGCCTCGACGTGGGCCTGGTGATCTACAACGCCTGCCACTCGGTGGTCGGCGCCTTCATGGACGTGTCGCTCGAGGACAAGCTGCGCACGCTCGACGTGAACGCGCGCGGCCCGCTGATGATGGCGGACGCCTGGGCGCCGCGGATGGTCGCGCGCGGTCGCGGCGGCATCCTGATCGTGAGCAGCATGTCGGCCTTCCAGGGCTCGGCGATGGTCGGCGTGTACGCGTCGACCAAGGCCTTCGACATCGTGCTCGGCGAGACGTTGTGGGAGGAGCTGGGCCCCAAGGGCGTGGACGTCCTGGTCGTCGCCGCCGGCGCCACGCTGACGCCCAACTTCGAGGGCATCACGCCCGAGTCCAAGCGCGCGGGCGCCTACCCGATGGTGCCCGCCGACGTCGCGTGGGAGGGCCTCGACGCCCTCGGAAAGCAGGGCCCGACCTTCGTGCCTGGACGGATGAACCGGATGGTCTTTGGTGTGATGAGCCGCATGCCGCGCCGCTGGGCCGTGCGCTTCATCAGCAAGCAGACCCGCCTGATGTACGAGGGATGACCATGCGGATGCCTTGGGACGAGCTTGGAGATTGGACGGGCCGCAAGGTCCTGGTGACGGGCGGTGCGGGCTACCTGGGCCGCCACCTCACCAAGGCGCTGCGGCACCTGGGCGCCACGGTGCGCGTCATCGACGTGGTGACGCCGCGCGACGTGGAGGGCCTGGAGGTCATCACGGGCGACCTGCGCGACGCGGCGTTGGTCGCGCGCGCGGTGGAGGGCTGCGATGTGGTCTTTCACACCGCGGCCATCGTCAGCCTGCTCGGCATCGCGCCCAAGAAGGTGCACGACCTGGTGTGGAGCATCAACGTCACCGCCACCGAGCGCGTGGTCGAGGCGTGCGTGCAGGGCGGCGTGCGCGCGCTGGTCAGCACCAGCAGCGCCAACGTGGTGCTCGACCGTGAGGTCACCGACGAGGACGAGTCGGCGCCGTTCGCCACCACCTTCGTCGACATCTATGGCAAGACCAAGGTGCAGGCTGAGAAGCACGTGCGGCTGGCCAACGGCATCGGGCAGCTCCGCACCGCGGTCATCCGGCCCGGCGGCATCTGGGGCCCGGGCGAAGGCGGGTTCATGATCCGCGCCTTCCTCGATCAGCTCGCGGCAGGGCGCTTCGTCGCCACCATCGGCGACGGCAAGGCGGTGGTCGACAACACCCACGTCGACACGCTGGTGTTCGGCGAGCTGCTCGCCGCCCGACGGCTGCTGGAGTCGCCCGAGGGCGTGGCCGGAGAGGCCTTCTTCATCACCGACGACGAGCGCCTCAACGGCATCGTGTGGTTCAAGCCGATCGTGGACGGGCTGGGCTACCGCTGGCCCACGGTGCGCCTGCCCGGCAAGCTGATGTACGCGATCGCCTGGATGGCCGAGGTGTCCACGCTGCTGGGCGTGCCTGAGCCCACGCTCACGCGCATCGGCATCCTCAAGCTGATCCGCACCAGCAGCGTAAGCGTGTCGCGCGCGCGCAGCGTGCTTGGCTGGCGACCGCTGTGGACCAGCCCCGAGGGCATCGCGGCGCACCTGGCTGACTACAAGGCCTACGTCGACGCGCGCAAGGCGGGCGCATGACCAAGTTCGTGATGGTGCTGCACGGCGGGCCCGACGATCGCGCGACGCGCCGCGTGGCGCTGATCGAGCAGGTGTCACCCGCGCTGCTGGCGCTGGGTGCGGTCCGTCTGACCGTCACCGTCGCCGACGAGGCGGCCGATGTGCCGGGTCCGAACCCGTTCGTCACCAAGGGCCTGCCCGTCGCGCTGGTCAACGTCTGGACGGACGGCGGGCCGGACGCGCTGGTCGCGCGCGTGGCCGAGGCCGGCTTCAAGGTCGCCGCCTACGAGGTCGACGAGACCGTGCCCACCACCTACGGCGACAACCGGCACGCAGCGCCCCGCGACTGGCCGGACGGCGTCCGCTCGCGCGGGGTGACGGCGGTGTCGCTCATCGAGCAGCACCCGGGGCTGTCCTACGAGGAGTGGATGAAGCGCTGGCACGGGCGCATGTCGCCGGTCAGCGAGCGGATCCAGCCGCGCACCCGCTACGTCCGCAACCGCGTGGTCCGTGCGGTCACGCCGGACGCGCCCCCGTGGGCCGCGATCGTCGAGGAGTGCTGGCCGTCGCCCAAGCACGTCTCCAACCCGTTCTTGTTCTACGGGGCGTCCAACCCGGTCACCATGGTGTGGAACAGCCTGCAGATCCTGGCGGCGGTGACGGCGTTCACGCGCATCTGGAAGGTCCGCACCTTCATGGCGAGCGAGTGGTTCATCCGGTCCTAAGCGGACCGATGGGCGGTGTGTAAGTCCGCGAATCCGGACTGATGGCTGATCCCCTCTAGGTCGTTAGCGATCGGCCGGGGGAAGTCCATGAACGCACGGAGCGTGCTGTCGACCATCGTGGTCGTGGCCTTGCTGGTCTTTGTGGGGGTGCTGTGGGGCGGCCTCACCGTGATGGTGAAGACGCTGCGCGCGCCGGACGTGCTGCCCGAGACCGAGAACGCCTCGACGCTCATCGAGGAGGTCCGCGAGTTCGCCCCGGAGACCCAGCAAGGGTCTGGCGCGGGGATCAGCGTCGTCCAGGCCGCCAAGGAGCTGAGCGAGAAGGTCGACGGCCTCAAGGACCTCGCCAAGGCGCCGCCGGATATGCCGCCGCTGCCCGCGGCCGAGCCGCCCGCCGTGCGTGACACCCGCGAGAGCCTGGCCCGCGGCGACTGCGCGTCGGCGAGCGCGGCTGTCCTTCGCCGCACGGGCAGCTCGCCGGATCTGGCCAGCCACGTCGACGAGGTCTGGGACTGCTTCGCGACCCAGGACAAGGGCCTGTCGGACCAGGACGGCAAGGACATGGCGGCGGCGCTGCCGGACGTGCCGCCCGGCCCGGACGGAGCACCCGCCACGCTCGACGTCGAGGCGATCCAGCAGGGGGTGGAGGCGCGGCTGGCGTCGTACAACGCCTCCGATGCGCTGGGCTTTGGGCCCTACCTTCAGGACCTGATGGGCGCGGCGACCCTGGCCAAGCAGCTCACCTCCGACCTGGACGCGGAGGCCTCGCTGGCCGAGTGGGCGTCGGTCGCGTCGCCGCCCAGCTCCGAGCTTGTGGGCTTCTTCGCGGACCGCATGAAGGGGCTGTCGGGTGGGATGTCGGGCGCGGCCGGTGAGGCGGTCCGGCTCCAGACGCCCGAGGTCTACGACAGCCTCCAAGAGCGCATGGCCGACATGCTCGCCGCCACCGGCCTGCCGTCTGAGGTGCGTGACGCCTACCTGGACGGCATGAAGTTTGGGCTGCAGGACGATCCGCTCCCGCCCGCTCCCGCGCCCAACGCCAAGACCCCGGCGGACGCGGCGAAGGACGGCCCGCCCGCGCCGCCCGAGGATCCTGTCGACGCGGCGATCGACGCCGCGGAGTCCTCGGACGGTCAGGCGTCCACCGAAGAGTGCCTGGTGGACGAGCCGACCCGCATTCAGAACCCGGCTGCGGGCGACGGACAGGCGACGCCGGACGCCCCCGCGGCGCCCCCTTCGCAGGATGACCCCACCCCTGAGCCCGCGCCGGAATAGAGGGCCGCGCCTTGGAGGCACGGTGGTCACGCCAGACAGTTCATTCGCGCTCGCCGTGTGTCATGTGGGGGCCGAACGTTGGCTCAAGGCCGAGGTCGCTCGCAAGCGCCCGGACCTGCACCCTGGCTTCCAGCGCCCAGGCCTGGTGTCGTTCAAGGCCACGGAGGCGCCGTTTCGGGCCGACGAGGTGGTCTCGTCCGTGTTCGCGCGCATGTGGGCCTGCTCGGCGGGCCCCTGCGTGGACGTGGACGCGGTGCTCGAGGTCGCTACGCGGGTGGGCGCGCGCGACGCGTGGGTCGGTCCGCGAGACGTCGGGCAGTTCGGCGAGGCGCCGGACCCGGTGCTCCAGGCGGCCGCTGTGCATGCGGCCGAGGTTGGCGCCGCACTGACCGCGCGTGGGCTCCGCGTGAACGGCGGCGTGGTGCCCGGCGCGGTCGTGCTGGACGTGGTCACCGCACCCGGGGAGACGAGCGCCGTTGGCTGGCACACGCACGCGCTCACCCGACACCTGACCGCCTGCGGTCGGCTTGAGATCGTCGCGCCGGCCGACGCGCCGTCTCGCGCTTGGGTGAAGATGCGGGAGGGGATCGCGTGGTCCAAGATACCGCTGCGTCCGGGCCAGACCGTGATCGAGATCGGGTCGATGTCGAGCGGCAGCACGCGCGCTCTGGTCGACCTGGGCTTGCGCGTGGTGGCGGTCGATCCGCGCCCACTGACCGAGTCGCTCGCGAGCAATCCGTCCGTGTCCTGGGTGCGCTCGACGCTGGGCGAGGTGTCGCCCGACGCGCTCCCGGTGGACGCAACGTGGATCGCCTGTGATGCCAACGTGCCGCCCGCAGCGATGATCCGCGGGCTGCGTCGGCTGCTCCCGCGCTGGCGCCGCACCGTCCGCGGCATGCTGCTGACCTTCAACCTCAACGACGAGGAGACGGTCGCCGCGCTGCCGCGGCTGCTGGAGCAGGTGCGCGGGCTCGGCTTCGGCGTCGTGCGCGCGACTCAGCTGCCGTCGAACCGGCGCGACGTGTTCGTGGTCGCGGTGCGCGAAGGCTGAGGCGAAGGCGCGCCGCCAAGGGGCGCGCCGCCGGTGTGGGCTACTTGCCGTACCGGTAGGTGGCCCAGATCGAGTCCATGCGGTTGCCCTGACCCGTGGTGAACGTGATCATGCAAGAGTCGTCCGAGTAGTCCATGTAGTTCCACACCGGATCCTTGCCCGTGGACGAGCAGGTGTTGCGGTTGGTGGGGCAGCCGTAGGCCGCAGACGCCTCGGCGGGCGTGTCGTTCACGTAGTCGCCGCTGCCGTAGCAGCCGCCCTGGAACGTGTGGTACAGGCCGAGCCAGTGCCCGACCTCGTGCACCGCCGTCTGGCCCAGATTGTAGGGCGCGGCCGATCCGCCAGGCACGCTGGAGTAGAGGAACACCACGCCGTCGTCGACCGGATCCGTGCGGTAGTCCCACGGGAAGGTCGACCAGCCGAGCAGGCTGTTTGGGCAGTTGATCGCGTACAGGTTGAGGTCGTCGGCCGTGCCGCGGCGCAGCGTGGACTTCATCGAGCGCTCGGCGGTGGTGCCGTCACCGGCGCGGTACCACGACGAGTTGTTCGTGCGGTCGGTCGCGGCGAGCACGAAGGTCCAGCCGCCCGGGCCGTAGGCGGTGTTGAGCGCCGCAATCTGGCTGCGGACCTGAGCGTCGGAGATCGCGCCGGCGGTGCCGTTCTGGATCGAGTGGAAGTAGACGTTGATCACGCCTCCGACGAACGACGTCTCAAGGTCCTGGCCCTCGGGATCTTCCGTCTGAAGGAGCTGCTGGTTGATCGCCTCGACGGCGTCGACCTCGTCCTGACGGATGTAGGTGCCGCAGTCGCGCTCGTAGATGACGGTGTCGTCCACCGCCTGGTTCGCCACGCCGTCGACGGAGTCCGCCAGCGACGCCTCCGTGGACGCGGGGGCAGAGGACCCCAGATCCGAGGACGCGCTGTCGGGGAGCGGCTGCGACGGATCGCCGTCTACGGGAGCGCAGCCCACCACGGTCAGGGAGAGCAGGGCAGTCGCCAGGCGCAGGTTCATCGTCACTCCGAACGCGCACGCGTGGGCCCACGCGCGGTACCCGCAAGGTACACCCGGCAATCGGCGAAACGAGGCGGCGCGTGTAGGGGTATTCCCCAACTTTCAGGAAATCAGACCGCAACGTCCCTTTTCGACGTGCAAAAGAAGCGTCGCCCGGCGGCGGTGAGCCCCGGGCGACCGTGCCCTTCGCGCCGACGGCCGCTACGGCGGCAGCGGCTTGCTGGTCAGCAACGTGCGTAGGTGCTTGGCCAGCGTGTGCCGTTCGTCTCCGACGAGGTCCTTGGGGACCGTGGCCGTCACCTGCAGCGCGACCTGCTTGGGGAGGGCGCTGCGCAGATCACCGAGCATGTGCGGCGGCGCGACGAGCACCAGATCGCGGAACGCGTGCTTGCCGCCCTGGACGCCCAGGTGTGTCGCGATCTCAGTGGCGAACTTGGCCTCCTCCGAGTGGTGCCCCGAGTCTCCCGCGCCCGTCGCCTTGTGGCGGTGGATCGTGTGCTGCTTGTTGTGCATCTCAGGCAGCTCCACCAACTCCACCATCTCCGCGTCCGTGGTGAAGAAGCGCGCCCGGCTACCGTCGGCGACTACGACCATCGTGTCTGCTGTGTTCATCGTGTACCTCCTGCTCTGAAGGAAGCACCGGGCGTGCCACGGCGCGCCGAAAACAGGCTCAGAAAGTACCGAGCGGAAGGCCAGAGCCTACCCACACAAGCAGCCAGATCGTCCACACGACGAGCGCCGCGACGCTGTACGGGAGCAGCAGCGCGAGCACGGTGCCGAGGCCGGCGTCGGGCTGGTGCTTGCGGATCGTGACCAGCACCACGATGAGGTACGGATTGAGCGGCGAGATGGGGTTGGTGACTGAGTCGCCCACCCGGTAGGCCGCCTGCACCAGATCCGGCGCCAGGCCGAGCTGTCCAAACAGCGGCACCATGACGGGCGCCAGCAGCGCCCACTTCGCGCTCGCGCTGACGATCAGCAGGTTGAGCGCCGCCGTCGCGAGCACGATCGCCACGAGCAGCACCGGCTTCGCCAGCCCGAGGTGGCCGATCGCGTCGCCGCCCGACACCGCCATCAGCACGGCGAGATCGCTGCGCTGGAAGAGCGCGATGAACTGCCCCGCGAAGAACGCGAGCACCAGGTACGAGCCCATCCCGGACATGGCCTCGCCCATGGCCCGGGCCACGTCCTTGTCGCTGCGAATGGAGCCGGTCATGCCGCCGAAGACGAGCGCGGGGAGCAGGAAGACCGCCAGCAGCAGCGGCACGATCGCCTCGCTCCACGCGGGCACGGGGTGACCCGGCGTGCGCTCGACGGTGCCTGCCAGCAGCGCGCCCGGCACCATCACCATCGCGGCGTAGGCGGCCAGCACCAGCGCGCCCACGATCGCGGCCGCGACCAGCGCGCGACGCTCGCCCGGCACGTGCTCGGGGACCGCGGTAGCGGCGGCGTCGGACACCGCCACCTGCGGCTCGACGACGCGCTCGGTGATGAACCAGCCGACGAGCGTGAGCACCAGCGCCGACGACGCCATGAACGCCCAGTTGCAGGTGGGCGGGACGATCGCCGCCGGATCGGTCAGCCGCGCGGCCTGCTCGGTCATGCCCGCGAGCAGCGGATCGAGCGCCGTGATTAGCACGTTCGCGCTGAACCCACCGGCGATCCCGAACGTCACGGCGGCGATGCCGACGAGCGGCGAGCGCCCCGCGCGCGCGTACATGCCGCCGACCAGCGGCGGGAGCACCACGTAGCCCGCGTCCGCGGCGATGCTGGCGGACACACCCGCGAACACCACCGCGGGCGTGAGCAGGCGCGCAGGGGTGGCGAGCACGAGCGTACGCATGACCGCCGCGAACAACCCGACGCGCTCGGCGACGCCGATGCCCAGCATGGCGACGAGGACCACGCCGAGCGGCTGGAAGTCGAGGAAGTTTCGGACCAGGTGGGTGGCGATCCACGTGAGCTGCCCCGGATCGGTGAGCGACGTGGCGTGCGCGATGGCGCCCGGTGTTCGCGGGTCGGCGACGGACAGCCCGGCGCCCGCGACCACGGAAGAGATCGCCACCACTGCAACACATGCGAGCAGGAAGAGCGTCGCCGGGTCCGGCAGGCGGTTCCCGATCCGCTCGATCGTCGTGATCCAGCCGCGCTTGTGCTCCATTCCAGGCCCCCGTGGACGCCGACGTTAGCACGGTCGGCGCGGCCTGCCCCTCGTGGCGCGGGCGTCGCAGGCGTGAGAGAGCAGGCGGGCACCCTGTCGGGAGGAGCCACCATGGAACGCTACCAGATGCTCTGGGACTGTGGGCAGTGCGGCACCAAGGGCCTGCTCGGGCTGACGCACCGGCACTGCCCGACCTGCGGCGCCGCCCAGGACCCCAAGCGCCGGTACTACCCGGAGGCCGGGGCGGAGGTGGCCGTCGAGGACAGCCCTTACCAGGGCGCCGACAAGGTCTGTCCGGCGTGCGACACGCCCAACAGCGCGGCCTGCACGTTCTGCACTGGCTGCGGCTCCGTGCTGGACGGAGCCAAGGCGGTGACGGTGCGCGCCGAGCAGCACGCGGGGGCCGCGGGCTTCGCGACGGACGACGCCAGCGTGGCGGCGCGAGAGGCGACCGAGCGCAAGTCCGCGGACGAGGCGTCGCGGTCCTTGGCCGCGGCGACGGCGGCCGGGTTGAAGGCGCAGGAAGCCGCGTCCCCGGCGCGCTGGCCGTGGTTTGTGGGCGTGGCCCTCGTGCTGGTGATCTGCGGCGGGCTCTTGAGCCTGCTGTTCTGGAAGCAGGAGTCTGCGCTGTCCGTCACCGGGCACACCTGGGAGCGCCGGATCGGCATCGAGCGGCTGGAGATGACGTCGGACTCAGCGTGGCGCGACAGCGTCCCCGCCGACGCGACCATGGTGACCTGCCACGAGGAGCAGCGCAGCACGCGCTCGGTGCCAGACGGTGAGGACTGCCACGACAAGCGCGTCGACAAGGGCGACGGCACGTTCTCGGTGCAGCAGGAGTGCACTCCACGCACCCGCAGCGAGCCCGTCTACGACACCAAGTGCACCTACCAGGTGCCCCGCTGGCACGAGATCGACGCCGCCGTGGCCAAGGGCGCGGATCTGGCGCCCAGCTGGCCCGCCGCCGCCATCCCGCAGCCGGGCGCCTGCCTGGGCTGCGGCCGCGAGGGCGCGCGCACCGAGCACAATGTCGTCGCGCTGACCGACCCCAAAGGTGGGGCGTTCACCTGCGACCTGAGCCAGGACCGCTGGTCCGCCATGGCAGACGGGTCGAGGTGGGTGGGCGCGGTCGGCGTCGTCACGGGCGCCCTCGAGTGCGACAGCCTGAAGCCTGCGCCCTAGGTCAGACCCAGCGCGCGATCGACGCGGTCGGGCCGGGTGCGGGAGCGCGGCGCGCGGAAGGGGAACCAGCCGCGCACGTCCTGGTCCAGGCCGATGCCGAGCATGTAGTTGTAGACCGCCTTGCGCAGGCCCTCACCGAGCACCTCGTGGTCCACGCCGGTGGGGTCGACGAAGGCGAGATCGTTGCGCGCGAACCGCGGGCCGGTGTGGGTGTCGGGCACGAGCTCGATCCCAAAGCGCGCCGGATCCTGGCCGACGGCGCTGTGCGCGGTGGCGCTGAAGCGGTGCCAGAACGCCGACTGCAGACAGCCCGCCGTGAAGAGCTGCCGAACGCACTCCAGCGCGTCGACCGTCTCCTGCACCGTCTGCGTGGGGAAGCCGTACATTAGGTACGCGTGGACCATCACGCCGGCGCCGCTGAAGGCCTGGGTGACCCGCGCGACCTGCTCCACCGTCACGCCCTTGTCGATCAGCGTGAGCACCCGGTCGTGGCCCACCTCCAGGCCGCCGGTGACCGCCACGCAGCCGGCCTTGGCCATCAGCGCGCACAGCTCGGGCGTGAAGGCCTTCTCGAAGCGGATGTTGCCCCACCAGGTGACCATCAGCCCTCGCGCCAGGATCTCCTCGGAGAGCGCCCGCAGCGCGCGCGGCGGGGCGGCCTCGTCGACCAGGTGAAAGCCGGTCTGCCCGGTCTGGGCGATCTGCGCCTCCATCCGGTCGACCAGCGTGCGGGCCGCGGCGGGCTCGTAGCGGGCGATGTAGTCGAGCGACGTGTCGCAGAACGTGCAGCGCTTCCAGTAGCAGCCGTGCGCCACGGTGAGCTTGTTCCAGCGGGTGTCGGACCACACGCGGTGCATCGGGTTGAGCGTGTCGAGCACGCCCAAGTGGAGGCCGACCGGGATGCCCTCCCACATGGGCGCGGGCAGGGCGTCGAAGGTGGGCGGGACGGCGGCCTTGTCGTCCTCGTAGACCACGACGCCGTCGACCCGGCGGAACGTGCGCACGGGCGAGCCGCCGGTGATCCAGCGCAGGAAGGGCAGCTCGCCGTCGTCCAGCATCACGGCGTCGAACAGGTCGAAGACGCGCGGCTCCGACAGCTCGCGCAGCTCAGTCGACGGGTAGCCGCCGCCCAGCGCCAGGCGGATCGTCGGGTCGTAGGCGCGCACCGCTCGCGCGACGCGGAACGCACCGTACACGTTACCCGCAAACGGCGCGCTCACGCCGACAAACGCGGGGCGGTGGCGTTCGAGTGCTGCGACGACGAGCTCGTCGAGCCAGCGGTCCAGGCAGGTGGGCGGCGCGGCGAGCGCGTCGGCGATGGGGTCGAAGGAGGGCTGGCTGGCCGCGAGCGACTCGCCGTAGCGCACCAGCTCAAAGCGCGGATCCACGTGTTCGCGCACGACGTCCGCCAGATCTTCGAGGAACAAGGTGGCGAGCCAACGCGCGCGATCGGTGAGGCCCAGGCCGCCGAACGCCCACGCGAGCGGGTCGGCGCCTTCCTCGGCGACGAACTCTTCGAGGATGGCGAAGCGCTTGCCCTCAGGCAGCAATTCACGGCCGACGATCCGGTAGGCGAGGCTCGGGTCTCGGCCTTGAAGGAAGCGCACCGCGGCGTCGACCACCGACGCGTGTCGCGACAGGTCGAGCCCCGCGACCTGTCCGATCTCCGTGATGCCGTCGCGCGAGAACAGCCGAAGCGCCAGGCGGATGGACAGGTCGTCCTGCTGCGCGTCCACGCCGACCGACCGCAGGAACCCGGTGAGGTATGCGGTAGACGGGTAGCTGCCGTTGAGCTGCGTCATCGGCGGCAGCAGCGTGAGCACGCGCGCCGGTGCGGGAGCGGGGGAGGTCAGCTGTCGCTCCCCTCGACCACGCGGCGGAAGAGGTAGTGCACGCCGTAGTAGGTGCCCAAGCCCAAGCCCACCGCCACGCCGATCCCGGGCACGGTGCCCGCGCCGAAGGCCAGCGCGCTGAAGCCAGCGGTCACCATGGAGCCGCCCTGAGCGGCGCCGAGCGCCAGCACGGTGGCGGTGGGCACGCCGGCGGCCACCACCTGCGCGATCGTCTCGACGGACGAGTCCGCGATCGGCGGTCCGGCGTCCTCGTCGGCGACCTCGGCGTTGTAGGCGCGCACGCGATCTTCGGCCTCCTCGACCTCACGCTCCGTGACAAGCATGACGGCGGCGAGGCCGCGAACCTGACGGCGCTCGTCGAGGTCGTAGCGACCGTCGGCGTAGGCGAGCGAGACCATGTCCATCACGAGCGTGAAGCGCAGCGAGGAGTCGCGCAGGCGGATCAGCGCCTCACGCACGGCGATGTGATCGGGCTCCATCGCGAATTGCTGGACCACTTGGGTGGTGTGCGGCGGCAGGTCGAGGAAGCGACAGAGGTCGTGGATGGCCTCCAGCTCGTCAGGAGTGACGTCTTCATCGACCGCTGCGAGGCTGGCGACGATCGAGGCGTAGTCGATCCGCTCCTGCACCGTACCCACGCTGGCGGGGTGTTCGTGCGACATCAAGCGCTCCCGGACAAAAGGGCCGGGGTGGTGTATCCTTGCGCCGCCTTCTTGCACCCACAAGGCGTATGACCCGACCTGCTGACGTCCTCGAGATCCTGCACGGCGCGCTCCCGGAGCTGGCCCGGCTGGCGGGCCGCGATCGCTTGGCGGAGATCGCGGCGCGTGTGGCGGCGGTGGCGGGCCCCGGCGCAGATCCCGCGACCGGCATGTCGGCGGTGCTGGTGGCGCTGGGTCAGGAACGAAGCCACGTCCGGCGGAGAACCGACGGAGAAGCGGCGGTGTTGCGCGCGGCGGCGGCGACCGGGCAGTCCGGCCGCGCGGTCCAGGACCTGCTCAGGCGCACGGGGTCGGGCGGGGTGAGCCGCGCCGATCAGGCCGCGCTGGGGCGCTGGCTGGACGCGTCGGCGATCGAGGACCGGATGGTCCTGCAGCGCGCCGAGGTGGATCAGCGCTGGGAGCTGCTGGCCGCGGCGCTCTCGACGCTGCGCTTGGACGGCGTGGACGTCACGCACCGCGAGGCCCTGCGTCGCAACGCCAAGGATGTGCTGACCGATCGCACCACGCGCTGGCCGGTCCGCGTGGCGGCGGCCCAGCTCCTCGGCGCGTTGGTCCACCCCACGCTGCCGGACCCGGGCGTGGGTGAGGTGCGGGTCGCGCTGGAGAAGGTGGCGCTGGACGCGGCCGATGACCCGTGGGTCCAAGCGGCCGCGCTCAAGGTGGTGGCGGCGCGGGTGAGCTCCCGAAGCGACCCCCTGCAGGCGGCGCTGTGGCCGTCGGCCTCGACGCGAAAGCACCGCGATCACCTGTTCGCCCGCGCGCGCATGATGGGGCTGTGCGCCGATCTGGAGCGGTGGGAGCTGCTGCGTGCCCTCATCGCCGCGCACGAGCCGAGCGAGCACGTGCGCATGGCGTGGCTGTGCGCGTTGGCCCGCAGCCGTGAGCCCGAAGACATGGCGTGCGTCGTGGAGCGCCTCGGCGACGCCGTGCACCCGGACGGTTGGCGCGTGGCGGGCGCGGGCGCGGTCGTGCTGCTGGACCGCGCCTGTGACGGCGACACCGGCTGCCTGGACCTTCTGGCGACGGCGCTGACCGCGAACCCCGCGCGTGAGGTGGTGCTGGTGCTGCTGGACGCCGCGTGGGCTCGGCGTGCGCGGCTGCGCGTGCACGGGGAGGCCATTGCGGCCGCGTGGGCGCCTGTGTTCGCGCGCTGGTCGACGGCCGATGGCGCGCACGCGGACACCCGACGCCTGGCGCTGGTGCTTCAGGCCTGGGCGCGCCTCGTGGGTGGTCCGGAGTCGGCCGCGCTCGACGCGCTGGAGGCGTGGGTCGCGTCGAGCGCGGAGGGCGCGCGCAAGCGCTTCTCGTCAGGCCCGGTCGCGTCGCTCACGGGCCGCGCGCTGCTCGACGTGCTGTTCGTGTTGTCTCACGAGGAGCTGGACCTGTCGGCCAGCCCAATCAGGGAGCGCGGCGCCGCCGACCTGCTGGAGCGCGCGCCGCGGCGCGGCTGGACCGTGTTCCTGGGCCTTCAGAAGGTGCGCACGCCGTGGCGCATCTGGCACGAGGCGGCCCACCCGCGGAACGACAAGCGACAGGCGCACGCCCACACCGTCGACGAGCTGCCGCCCGGTGAGCTGATCGCCTGGTCGGGCCGCATGACCGAGGTGGTGGCGACCGAGGTGCCGGGGCGCCGTGTGTCCACGCCCGTCAGCGTGGCCTGGGACGAGCACCTGCCGCTGCCTGCGAACCTGCTGGTCGCCGCCAAGCACCGCATGGTCCACCTGCGCACGCCCGACAGCGTGATCACGCTGACGGCCGAGCGCGCGTGGGCGGGCTGGCGCGCGAACCGTCGCTATGTGGCGCTCGCAGGGCTGCGCACACGCCTGGGTGCGCTCCCACGCGCTGAGGCAGAGCCGGTGTACGACGAGAAGCTGGCCGAGGCCGGCTTCTCGGTGACCCGGCGCGCGTCGTGGGTCGGGTCGCTGGGTGCGCTGGGCGCGTGGCTGTCGAGCGCGGGTGTGTCCGACGCGCACAGCACCGCGGAGCTGACCGCGATCTCGATCGGCGCGTTCGCGTGGTGGGGCGCCACCAAGGTGGTGCGCGAGGTGCAGACGCGGCGCTGGCGTCGCGCGCTTCCGCTGGTCGTCGGCGGCTGGGGCTCCCGCGGAAAGTCGAGCGTCGAGCGGCTCAAGGCCGCGATGTTTCATGGGCTTGGCTACACCGTGCTGTGCAAGTCGACCGGCTGCGAGGCGATGATCCTCGTCGGCATGCCGGGCGTGGAGGCGACTGAGGTCTTCCTGTACCGGGCGCGCGACAAGGCCACGATCGTCGAGCAGCAGAACATCATGCGCATCGCGTCGACGATGAAGGCGCAGGTCACGCTCTACGAGTGCATGGCGCTCAACCCGATGTACACGCAGCTGCTGCAGCATGAGTGGATGCGCGACGACCTGACCACGATCACGAACACCTACCCGGATCACGAGGACATCCAGGGCCCGTCCGGACGCGACGTCGCGGACGTAATCAGCGTGTTCGTGCCGACACGCGGTCGGGTGTTCACCTCGGAGCAGCAGATGACGCCGGTCGTCCAGCGCAAGGCCGCCGCCAACGGCACCGCGTTCCACGCGTGCCGCGCCGAGCACTGGGATCTGCTCCCGCGTGACCTGCTGCTGCGTTTCCCGGATCAGGCCTACGATCGAAACGTCGCGTTGGTGGTGTCGGTCGGCGTGGGGCTTGGCATCGCCCGTGATGTGGCGATCCGCACGATGGCGGACCACGTGCTCGTCGATCTGGGCGCCTACAAGCGCTACGGCCCGCTGGACGTGCGCGGCACCCAGATGTCGTTTCTGTGCGGCAACTCGGCCAATGACCGCGCGTCCTTTCTGTCCAACTGGGACCGCGCGAACCTGAGCGACTACCACCCCGAGAGCGGGCTGACCGACTGGCTGATGGTCGTGCTCAACAACCGCGCGGACCGCCTGGCGCGGCAGGCGATCTTCGCCAAGATCACCGCCGAGGACGTGAGCGCGGAGCGGACCGTGATCATCGGCACCAACGTCGTGCCCATGGCGGATCAGATCAAGACGGCGTTCCAGAAGGAGCTGGGCCCGCTGCTGCGCGAGATTGGCCACGGCACGGATGGACGCGCCAAGCTGTTCGCGACCTTCCGTCGACGGCTGCGGCGGGACCCGATGAGCGCCGAGCAGGCCGACGCGGTGATCGCGAAGCACTGGCCCGCGGACGTGGACGCCGCGGAGTGGGATCCGATCGCCGCCGCATGGCGCGAAGAGGTCCTGTGGCTCAAGCAGGTGGAGGACCAGGAGGCGTGGTCGATCGACGAGGCGGTGGACGGCTGCGTCCGCTTCCTGGCGCGTCGGATCGTCCCGTTCGAGGACACCGCGATGTCAGGCGATCAGATCATGGCGAAGATGGCGGAGCTGATCCCGCGCACGTCGACCTGCCTGGTGCTGGGCGCTGAGAACATCAAGGGCACGGGCCTGGATTACGTGTACCGTTGGGTGTCCTCCGAGCGCGTGATGGGCTGGCTCGCGACGTTGAAGGGTGACGACGCCGCCACCGCGCGAGACGCCCTCAGCAAGCTCACCGCATACGAAGGGTGGGGGGTGTTCGACGCCCAGCTTGCCGCCAAGACCCTGCGCGACGTGCGCGAGGCGGGCGGCGCGATCCGTCTTGGGATCGAGGAAGATCTGGAGACCACGTTGGCGTCCGTGGAGTCCGCGCGGGCCGCGTGTCAGGCCAAGGCCGCCGCAGGCACCGGCAAGACCGTGACCGCGTTCGACCGCGTGCTGGCGCTGGTGCGCTCCGCGGATCTCGTCGGCAGCGTCCAGCGGCGGCGCAAGGCGGATCGACTCTACCGGGATCTGTCGCTGCACCGCGTTGGGCTGGCGCGTGCGAACGAGGAGGCGAAGCACCTGGTGGACGGGGAGAAGCATTGAGGCTCGGGTTCCGCCTGCAAAGGAGCGGCCGGAGGAAGGTGAGCCACCCGCTGCGCTGGCGGCGGCGCGCGAGGCGGACGCGCCGGCGATTGGGTCATGTGAACGAGGGGCGCTTCAACGAGACGCGCGCACCCAGGGGAGCGTGGTGATCCGCGTGCGGGTGCGTGGATTCGGCCTACCTCTCCGGAGACACGACGGGCGATGCGCAGCTCGCAGAGTGCATCCTGGTTCCCGTGAACGGATGGCAGGTCGACGGCCTCGCCGACGGCGAGCAGTGAATCGTGTTCCACTTCCCAGGACCGATCGATCCGTAGCGGATCCGTGGGAGGCGTCCGGCCGCGGTTGCGCCCACCCTCATCCTGCCAGGAACGGCAGTTGACAGAGCCATTGCGAAGCGGCGACACTGGATCTTGAGAGGATCTCCCCATGCATGTAAGACTCATCGCCTTGTTCTGTCTCTGCGCTCTAGCCGGCTGCCCAGCACCACCTTGTGTTCTTCCCGTCGAGCTGTCGGCGCTGGCCGGTGCGGGCGCGACGGACTGCGGCACGGTCGGGTTGGGCGCGGACTCAGGCGGGGTCGACGCGTGCGTGGTGGCGGCCTTTGAGGCGCACGAGGCCTTCTTCGCGGTCTACGATCTCCAGGGGATCGACAGCCAGGTCTCGACCGCGCTCGCGAGCGACGGCGAGACGGTGTGGAGCCTGTTCCGCGACAGCGATCCGAGCGGCGGGAGCCACGTGGGGGCCAGGATCTCCCGCAGCGAGTGCGTGTCTCCGGTGGTGAACGCGAGCGGCGAAGGACACCCCTTGAACTGCGATTCCACGGGCTGCGTGTGCAGCACCAACGTCTGCGGTGGAGACAACCTCGATCAGTCGGATTGTTGTGGGGGTTAGAGCGTGCGCTTGCCCGCGACATGCAATAATGGTGGGCCACAGGCGCCAAGCGCACAACCCGGCGTCACCAGGAGCCCTCGATGATCAGCACCGCGTCCGGCCTACAGTACGAAGACACCAACGTGGGCGTGGGCGACGAAGCAAAGGTGGGGCAGCACGTGCATGTTCACTACACGGGCTGGCTGTACAATGATGGCGTCCAGGGCAAGAAGTTTGACTCCAGCGTGGATCGCGGCCGTCCCTTTGAGTTCAACCTTGGCGCGGGCATGGTCATTCGCGGCTGGGACGAGGGCGTGGCGGGCATGAAGATCGGCGGCAAGCGCACGCTGATCATCCCGGCGGCGCTCGGCTACGGCCCTCGCGGCGCGGGCGGCGTGATCCCGCCCAACGCCACGCTCAAGTTCGACGTCGAGCTGCTCGGCGCGCACTGATTCGTGGCGTCGGCGACCGCTCAAGGGCTCGATCCGCGCAGCGCGCGGCCCATCGGTTGGACGCGGAGGTCCTGGAGGGTCGCGGGGCCGCGCTCTGCAAACGCGGCCAGCCCGTGCACGGTCTCTGTCGGGTAGATCGACGCTGAGATCACGGCGACGCCGTCGTCCGCGAACACCTCGACCGACGTGCGATCGACGAGCACGGTCAGCCATACGCTCGCCCCCGCGCCGGGCACCGGTTGCTCAAAGCGACCCGCGAACGCGCTCGAGAAGTCGACCGCGCCAGACGCGCTCCGGTCGAGGAAGATCACGCCGCGCGCGGCGTCGAACCCGACGGCGGTTCGTTCGTTCGCGCCACGCACCAGCTCAAACCCGGCGACGCCCTGCGGACCGGGAGCCACGGTCGCGGTGAGCAGGTAGGCGGGGCCTGCGTCGTCGAGGAGCGGCGTGAGATCGTCTACCTCCACCCGCGCACGCTCAATCAACGGGCAGGGGTCCACGGCGTGTTCGAGCTCCCGCGCGGGCCGCTGGGCCAGGCGGAGGCCGTCGGCGGTGTCGACCAGCGACAGCTCGCGGGGGGCGCTCTGCTGTCCGCGGTAGCCGTGCGTGGGCGTCGCGTTGGCGTAGGACCACGCGCTCATCCAGCCGAGCCAGATCGTCCGCCCGTCTGGCACGTTCGCGAAGGTCTGAGTGGCGTAGAGATCGGGTCCGTCCGCCCACAGCCCGTCGGCCGCGGTCTGGGGCACGAAGCTTGCGCCGTCGAAGTCTCCGACCCAATAGCGGCTGGGGCCGGCCTGAAGCAGGCCCGGGTTCACGTCCAGCTTGAGCACCCAGCGGGCGGCGCCGTCGGGCGCGGGCAGGCTGAACAGGTCGGGGCACTCATAGGCGCCTGGCGTCACCCCCGTGGGCGTGAAGGCGCCGGTCTGGGTCCACGTGCGCAGGTCTTGAGAGGTGTAGAAGCGCACGGCGTCACGCACGCCCACGGTCATCACCCATCGCGACAGCGCTGCGTGCCAGCGCACGTTGGGATCGCGAAAGTCCGCCGCGTCGATCGGCGGGAGCACCGGGTTGCCGGGGTAGGGCGTGAAGGTCTGGCCGCTGTCCTCGCTCCACGCGACGCTCTGCTTCTGCGCGCCGTCCTCACCCAACGCGTGCGTGAAGATCAGGACGAGGCAGTCCTTTCCCGGCGCGCACAGCTGGCCGGAGTCATCCACCACCGCGCTCCCGGTGAACGGCACGCCGAGCACGGGGTCTGCGACGAGCGCCTCAGGTTGGTCTCCCCAGCCAAGGAGGTCGTGGCTGGTGGCGTGGCCCCAGCGGGTGTCGGCGACGAACACGTCGTGCGGGTCCCGCTGATAGAACAGGTGGAACGTGTCGTCCAGCCAGACCAGACCCGCCGGATCATTCATCCAGCCGTCCGGAGGCGTGAAGTGCCACAGCGGGCGCGGGGACCCGTCGGTCATGTCAGGGGTCGGGCACGCCTGATCGGGCTCCCCGGTCCTACAGGCGGTGAGCAGCAGCGCGGTCAGGGCGTGGATCGATCGCACGGCAGCATCCTGGGTCGCACGCGTCGGCGGCCTCAAGGGGTGATGTACCGCCCCGGCTCGTTCCAATCTAGCGCCTGACGCGCGTCCATGGCGCTCGGCGGCAGGTCGCGCAGCGCGGGTCGGCCCGACCACAGCACGCTCAGCGTGAGTTCCGCGGCCACGCGTCGGTCGGCCACGACGTAGCTGACGCGGCTGCCGAGCATGACGCCCAGCCGCGGCCCGCCCCACAGCATGCCGTCGACCGTGAGCTGTGCGACAGGTGAGGTCCACGGCGTGTCGCGGTCCAGATCGGCGGGCTTGTGCTCGACGGCGACGCCCACGAGGAACCGCGCGCCGGGAATGGAGAAGCGCGCGTCGAGGCCGGTGGAGAGGCTGTCGAACATGGCCAAATCGCCGGGACGGTTGGTCCGAGCATCGCCCCACAGGCGCGTGAGCACCCACGGCGAGGGGAACACGCGAAGCTCCGCGCGGGTGTCGACGCCCAGTCGGTGGCTGTGGCGGTAGTCGGACCAGAGCACGCTCGACGTGGTGTCCGCGGCGGGGGATGGCCACTCGCCCATCACCACGGCGCCGAGCGCGGCGATCGACAGGCGCGCCTCGACGACGCTGCGCGGACGCCAGACGCCGCCAAACTCGACCAAGCCCCGCAGCGCCGCCGGCTCCTCGGGGTCGGTGGCGCCGCGCACGTTGCCGTCGATGCGCACCCAGCCGCGCAGGGGCTGACGGATCATCCAGCCCTCGGCGGAGACGTGGCCCTCGATCACCGGCGCGGTGCGGGACTCGCCGTACACGGCCATCCCGGCGCTGAACCACCAGGGCTTGGCGGTGGGGCGGCTGAGCGCGGTCACGGAGGGGATGACGCGGATGGTGGTGTCGGTCGCGTGGGTGACGCCGCCGCGCAGCGACGTGAGCACGCTGATCGGGCGGCCATCGCGCTGCGGGAGCACGGTCGCGAGGCGTGATGGCAGGCGACCCTCGTCCTCCGTGGGCAGCGGCGCCGTCCATGGCTTGCGCAGCGCGGCGATGAGCGCGCGGTGGGTCGGAGGCTCCAGGCTGGCCTGCGTGGCGGCGCGGGTGGCCATACGCAGCATCGCGCCGACGGGGGCGCGCACGGTCACCTGAACCACGCCGTCGTGGTCGACCGCGAGGATGCGCGTGATCGGGGTGGCGCCGATTGGGGCGCTGTCGGTCGCGATCCGCGCGCCGCTGGCGTCGCGGGCCTCGATCGTGAGGGTGCCTTCGGTGGGCGACCACGCGTCGACGCGGAGGCCGGTGGGGCCGAGCAGATCCAGGGTGGCGCCGTCGCGGTCGGTGACGCGCCGCACGTCACGCAGCGCCGCGTCGGAGCCGGTGCGCGCGGGCAGGCGGACCTCGGCCCAGGCGTCGCCGGAGTCCTCAAGCTGCAGGAAGCTGGCGAGGCCTGAGGGATCGAGGGTGAGCGTGACGACGCCGCCCCACGGGGCGACCTCCCACCGCGCCAGCTCGACGCCGGTCGCCGACACACGGGTGAAGGTGCAGCCGACCTCGGCCGCGTGCGCGCTCAGGGCGCGGCACCGCACCGGCAGCGTCGCGCCGCGTCCGTTGGGTGGCAGGCGGACGACCCAGCCATCGCCCACGCGCGCGCGCGCTCCGTCGGGCCACGCGTCGGGGAAGGGATCGGTGTCCGTCGACGGGGCGGTCGGCCACGGGGCGCGCCATCCTTCCGTGCCGCGCGCGCTGCGCACGCCCACCCAACGGCTCCATGCGCGCACGGGGCCGGTGGCCGCAGACGGCGTCGGCGTGGCGGAGGTCGCGAGCCACGCGCGCAGCGCGGTCGGCTCGTCGAGGATCTGGGTGCGCGCCGCCAGGATCCACCATGGGATGGCCTCGGGGTGTGTCGCGAGCGCGCGGGCCACGGCCACGGCGTCACCGCGCTGCGCGTCCACCGCGGCCTGCTCCAGGGCCGCCTCGTCGAGGCCCTTCACCACGGGCACCCACGACGCACCGAGCGGCACCCAGCGTGCGCCCTCCACCCACGCGCCGAGGATGTCGTCGATCAGCGCCCGCTGCAGCGCGGGGTCTCCCGGGCCAAGCGGATCCGCGAGCACACGGTCCCGCGCGGCGGCGCGGACGTCGCCCACGCTGGCCCAGCGCGCGGCGAGCGCGTCCAGCGCCTTCGCGCGGGCCGCGTCGTCCGGGGCGTCGCGCACCGCCGCGGCGAGCGCGCGGGCGTCGGTCGGATCGTCGGATCCGGCCTGCGCAGGCGGCGCGGCGTCGGCGGGTGTGCCAGGCGCGGACGCGCTGACGTAGGCCTCCCGCGAGAGCCACACGGTGAACGGACCGCGCACGCCGTCGAGCGGCAGGTCGATGGTGTGCACGCGCTCGCGGCCGTCGGCGCTGGCCCAGCCGCCGGTGGCGTCGTCGGCGCTGAGCGTCCAGCGGTGATCGACGCCGTCGGTGGTCTTCACGCGCGCGACCAGCGGAGCGCCAGACGCGAACGCCATCCGCAGCGTGGACGCGTCGTCCGGTGTCGAAGGCCAACCAAAGCCCGTCCACTGCTCGCCGTGGACCACGGTGAACGGGCGCGCCACCTCGCGGGGGATGGTCTCGTCGGCGAACGTGCCGACCACGCGCAGGCGCACGTCGCAGCCCTCGACCTGGGGGCCCGCGGTCCAGCTTGGGTTGTCGCCGAAGCGCTCCAGGCGCATCAGGCCGGACACGCCGCGCGACACCCACGCCGTGTCGTCGTCGAAGCCCAGGCGGCAGGTGCCGTCGCCGGCGAGCACGCGCAGCTGCCCGGTGCCGTCCTCGTCCCACCAGCGCGCGAGGCCAGTGGCGGCAAAGTCGCCGGGCGCGATCCAGCTCGCCTCATTCGCGCGGACGGGCGCGCGCTGCGCCGGACCAAAGAGCAGCCGCTCGGGCGCGTCCGTTCGATCGGGCACGGCCAGCACGCGGGAGAGCGTCTGCGGATCGGCGCCACTCGCGGAGATCAGCGTCACGGTGGTGGGGAGCGGCGCGACGGTGCGCATGGACGGCGGGTCGGCGACGCGGCCGCCGAGCGTGACGTCTTGATCGAAGCGCAGCGTGTGCACCCCGCGCGGGACGTAGACCTCCCAGCGGACAGGGGCCGAGAGCGCTGCGCCGTCGAGGCAGGACTCGGGGCTCTGCGCGCAATCCAGCGTGGTGAAGCGCAGCGCGCCATCGGCCAGCACCACAGGCGCACGGTCGACGCGCGTGCCCTGGCAGACCTCGACGTCGTCCACGAGCGCGCACAGATCGAGGCCGGGGTTGGTGGAGCGCGCGACGAGGTGCACTCGTGCAGGGCCGTGGATCTTCAACGCGTCGTCGACACGGAGAGGCCACGGCGCGTCGACATCGGGATCGCGGCTGCGCGGCGTCGCGTGCGTTCGCAGCAGCGTGCGCGTGGACACCAGGCCGCCGATCGGCCGCACCGCGACCCAGGTCGACCACCACGTCGCGTCGTCGGGCGCGGTGGCGAGCAGGTCGCGCAGGTCGACGCGCTCAGTCATCGCGGCGGAGGCGATCAGGCGCGCGCGGAGATCGGCGGGATCGTCGGCGAGGCGCTCCGCGCGGTCGAGCCAGGTCGGCGCGGTCGACACGCTGCGTCGCTCGAACGTGCAGTCGCCCTGAAACGCCCACCAGCGCGCGTCGCTGCCGGTCAGATCGTAGAGCCAGGCGTTGCCGTCCTGGGTGGGTGCGGGCCACGCGCTGACCACACGGATCGCCGCGTCGCCGTCGTCGACGAGCGCTTGCACCGCGGGCGGGGTCAGCGTGTCCTCGCAGCGCGCCCGCACCATGCGGTGTCCGCCGACGTCGACGATGCGCCAGGTTGCGCCGTCGGCGCTCACGCTGTCGCCGATCACCTCGGCGCGCTCCCAGCTCGCCTCAAACGCGGGCTCAGCGCCCAGGGCCGCGGCGAGCATCAGAAGGACCATGGGGTCCCTCCGAGCGCGAGCAGCAGGCGCGTGGCGCGCGCGGGGTCGTCAGTCAGCAGCGCGCGGGCGCGCGGGGACAAATCGATGTGCACGAACCGGGGGCTGTCGAGCCCATCGACGGCGCGCGACGTGACGTTCGTCGTGGCGCCGAGCACGTCGGCGTCGATCCCGAACAGCTTGATCTTGGGGGCCTCCGGACCGAGGACCGCGGCGGTCGGCTTGAGCAGGGGGATGGGCGGGTGGTCGACCTGACCCGACGAGATCACCGCGTCGGCGTCGACGGTCCCCGCCGCGAAGCCGTGGATCTGGACGAGGCGCGCGCGCGGGTTGGCGACAAGCGCCGCGAGCGACCACGTCTGGAACAAGCTGGCCGCTTGATGCGCGACGTCTCCAGGGTGGATCGGATCGACCTCCTGCTCGCCGGGCAGCGCGCGGTAGCGGCGCGTGGTGCTCCACATCACGCCGCGCAGGTGACCGTCGGTGAACGCGTGCCGGACGATGTCGTCGGTGCCGAGGTCGTAGTCGGCGTGCGGGGCCAAGGCGACGATCTCGGGCGCGTCACCGCAGCGCCATGCGCTCATGCCGCCGCCGTGGGGCGTGTGCTCAGTCACCACGAGCACCACGCCGCCGCCGCCGTCGGGCGCCGCGTCCACGCCCCATCCGGCGGCCGCGAGCAGGGCGGAGGCGCGGGCGATCTCGGCGGAATCACAGGCGGGCAGGGCCGCGATCAACGCAGCCGCTCCCACGGCGGAGGCGGCGCGCTCGGGCTCGGTCGGGCTGACCCAGGCGCTGTCCGACACCACGTCACGGTGGCGACGCGCGAGCCACGCGTCGAGGGCGGCGGCGTCCTCACCGGGCCCCGCGGCGAGCGCAGCGCTGATGGCCCACGCGATCATTGGGGCATCCGCAGCGGCGCGCGATCGCGCTCACGCGCTTCCAGCACCTCGACGCCAAGGAACACGCGCACCGCTTCGGCTCCGACGTTGCTCACCGTCACGTCGACCGCGGACGCGAGATCGTCGTGCAGGGTGATCGACGTGGAGTCGAGGGCCGTGTCGCGCATCCACGGCGACTCCAGCGCGATGGCGGTGGCGGCGAGCTGCGGCAGCGACACGACGCGGTCGCGCGTGGTCCACGCGTCCAGCAGGTGATCGGGCGCGGGTGAGGTGAGCGACACCCACAGCTGCGCGGGGTTGGAGGCCGCGCCGCCGATCAGCACGCGCTGCGGGCTGCCGTCGCGGTGCACGCGCCACGTCATCGACGCGCCGGGCTGGAGCATCACGAGCCTGCGCTGCCAGCGCGAGTCTGGGCAGTCGGCGCCGCGCAGGAAGCCGCGGAGCCACGCGCGCGCGCCGGCGGGGGCCACGAAGGACACGCGGGAGGCTGGGTCATGTCGGCCACTGAAGCCGGCGACGCCGCTCTGGAAGCGCTGGGTGGCCCACGCGGCGCCGTCGACCTCGAGCGACCACGTGTCGCCGAGCGTGGGGCGCGACGCGGCGCCTGGGGCCCACACCACCGCGGACAGGGTGCCGTCCAGGTGCATCGTGGCGGCGGGTGACCAGGGCAGCGAGGCGTCGCTCTCGCCCGCGTCGTAGCCGCACCAGACCAGGCCGTCGTTCGGCGCGCCGGGCACCCGTGGGAAGAGCCAAGACTCGCCTGCCAGGCCCGCCGCTGAGCGCACCGGGTCCAGGAAGGTGTAGTGGCGCGTGAGATCAGCGCCCTCGTCGTCGTCGCTGCCCCAGCTCTCGCCGGTGAGCTCGCGGCGCGGGTTCGCCCGGAGCAGCCAGGTGGGCTCGGGCAGGCCGGGCGTGCCCTCCACGCTGGCGTCGAGCGGCGTCCAGCGGCTGAATCCCTCGCGCACGTAGCGAACGGTGGTGCGGCCGAGGAGGTCGGACGCAGGCACGGCGCCGCGCGTGGGGCCGAGCAGCGCGGCGCTGACCAGCACGCCGACGGCCTTGGCGTCCGCCGGATCAGGCCAGCCGGTGGTGGTGCGGATCTCGATCGCGTTCGCGCCGGCGCCCACGGGCAGGTAGCGCTCGATCGGCTCGGCGACGCGGACCTCGCCCACGGCGACGTCGAGCGAGCCCGGGTCAGGTCGCACGCGCTCGTAGGCGCTCCACGTGGCGTCGGCGTGCACCGGGAACACCGCCTCGTGATCCGCGTAGGTCACGACCAGATCCACGTCGAGCGAGGCGACGGGTGCGGTGGGCGACAAAGCGCGGAGCGCGACGCGGACGACGCCCGACGAGGGCGCCGCGGGGAGCGCGAACCGGATCGGGCGCTCCGGCCGCGTTCGGCCGAAGTGGTACTCGGCGCGCGGCGGCGCGACCGAGAGCAGGTTGGGGTCAGCCTGATCGCGCAGGAACGAGGCGACGGGGAAGGCCTCGACACCCGCGGGGACCGCCGGGCGCGCGTCGGTGTTGAGCAGCGCCAACGCGCCGAGCACGGGCTCCAGACCGTCGTTGCGGACGTGCAGCGTGGTCTCGCCTGCGAAGTCCGTGCGGATGCGCAGCGCGCGAGCGCCTACGCGCCACTCGGGCGCAGTGACCACCTCCGCGCGCACGTCCACGCGGCCAAGGTCCTCGGTGATCGCGTCCAGGGCGAGGCCGCCCAGGTCGCCGTCTCCCACGAGGGTGACGTCGATCGGGCCGTTCAGCGTCCACGCGACCGCGCGGCTCGGCTCGATCGCCACGCCGGTCGCGCGGCGGATCGACTCGGGCAGCGGCGCGTTCGGCAGCAGCGTGACGGTGGTGTTCTCCTTGGAGACCGTGCCGCGCACCGCGTTGAGGCCTCGCCAGCGCACCTCAGCCAGCGCCAGCGCCTCGTCGAGCGTCACCTCGTCCCAGCTCGCGAGGCCGATCTGGTGCGCGAGAGAGGCCGCGTCGCGCTCGTTCGTCTTGAGCAGCGCGAGCTCGGGCCTACCCAAGGGCGCGGGCTCGGCACGGTACATGCGGACCCGGACCGCGCCGTCCTTCGGCACGGTGACCCGAACGGTGCGTACGTCGCCGCCCTCGTCGGGCACGGCCAGGCGGGTGGTACGCGGGGCGAGCACCGGGAGCGCGACCTCACCGCCATCATCCTCGTCGTTGGACACGGTGACGCTGCTGTCCAGGTCGAGGTGGTCGACCTTCACCGGCGCGCCGTTGGCGTCGAGCCAGCTGACGTCGACGGAGTAGGCCTGGTCGAGCGTGGCGTCGACCTGGGGCCCGCACGGGGCCTCGGCGATCGTCACCAGCTTGATCAGGTGCGTGGCGGGCGGGAGGACAAATTCGACCGGCGCGTCGGGCCGCACGACGAAGGTCTGGAGCGGACGCCGGTCGTCCGACTCGAAGGGCGGTGGCACCCACAGGAGCGCCCCGACGCCGAGCACCACGGCCAGCCATACCAGCGTCCCCAGCACGTCGACGCGTACGTTCATGGCGACACCGGCGCGGTCTCGGCCGCCCACGCCGCGCAGTGATCGAGTCCGCGGTTGGCGAGGACGCCAAGGCGCAGCGGCGTGGCGAGCACGGTGATCTGCACGCCACCCGCGCGCGCCGCCGCGAGCGACAGATCGGTCGGGGAGTTGGCGTGGGCGAGCGCTTGGTCGCACAGCCCGCCGCTGCCCGGCGTGCTGTTTGGATCCTGGCCTGGCAGCACCGGCACGCGGTGCGCCTGGTACCAACCCAGCCGCGCGGCGCGCTCAGGGGCCCGGGGCGTCTCGCGGAGGAGGTCGGTCGGGTACCACGCGATCACCACGCCGTTCGGGTTCATCGACGTCGCGTAGTTCACCGCGTAGGGCAGCGTCGGCTGCCAGGAGGCCTCCAGGCTGCCTGGGACCACGTCGCGCGTGCCCGGCCACGGCGAGAAGGCGTCCAGCACGGACGCGTCGAGCGGCGCGTCCACGTCCGCGGCGTTGCCCTCGTCGCCGCGCGACAGGCGCACCGGGCCGCCGTCTCCCGCGGCCGTCTCGAGCAGCAGCAGGCGCGTGGGCGGCGCGGTCAGATCCTGGGCTCGCCAGCTTTCGGTCGGCCGGAGCAGGGCGCGCATCATGCGATCGAGGAAGGCGCGGCGAGGGTCGCCCAGCAGGCGGACGCGCACCTGAGCGTGCGGCGGGTACGCGCCGATCCAGGTGACGCGAGCGCGCAGCGCGAGCCCGTGGTGGAGCGCCAAGTCCTCCACGCCGGGCCAGCGCCAGGCAGCGCCGGTCGCGACCAGCCAGGGCGCGCCGCCGGGACGGAAGATCCAGCGGTCGACCGCGTCGGCGCCGTCGGCCCGGCGCACGAGCACCCACAGCGGCGCTCCGGTCTCGGGGTCGACGCTGTCGCGCACCTCGGCGCCGACCAACGCGGCGAAGTGGTGCAGCCAGGCTGGGGACGGTCCTGTCGCGCCGGCCTCCAGCGCGCGGACTACCGCGGGCAGCACGGTGTCGACGAGCAAATCGGGCTCAACGGGCGCGGCGGTGACGGGGGCGTCCACGGCGTCGTCGAGGGGCAGGACGGGGGCCGGCGCGCCTGGGGGTACGAGGTCGCGCGAGGTGACGATCACGCCGTCGCTGGGGCGGAGCTCGGACCAGATCGCGTCGGCGCCGACAGGCAGAGGGCCGGTGTCGAGCGTGACCAGACTCAGTCCGAGGCTGTTGACGAGCGTATCCACGTCCGTGGCGTCGCGCAGGTGCAGCCGCGTGCCGGTCGCGCGCTCCTCAGTTCGAACGACGAGGATCGGGCGATCTCCTGCGGCGGCGATCGCGGCGCGGACGACGGCGCGCTCGACCTCGGGCGCCTTGGTCTGCCGCGTGGGGTGCCGGGACGGGTCGACGCGCGCGAGGAGCACGGTGGAGGGGCGCCCGTGCGTCGCCATCCAGCCGACGATCCACGCGGAGTCCGGGTCGCCGAGCGGGGAGCTGACCACGAGGACCGGACCGTCGCCGCCGCAGTCGATCTGGATCAGGTCGTCCTCGCCGTGGACCGGGCCGGGCGTGGGCATGGTGCACGCCGTGCCGCCCTCGCGCTGGAGGGTGGTGACGCGGCCGTCGGCCGTGCCGACCGCGGTCCACGGGCTCCACTCGCCGAGCGGGTCGCTCGCGGAGGTGTCGGACGCGGAGGCGATCGCGGGCACAGCGGCCGCGATCTGCGCGGGGGCCTCGCGCGGCGCGTCCTGGGCGTCCTCGGGGTGCGGCCACCACGCCAGCGCGGCCGCCAACGGCAGCGCGAGCGCAATCCCTTGGAAGGAGGTCGCGAGCAGCGGGACCAGGGTGCGAACGACGCCGCCCTGCTTGAGGCAGCGCGACACCACCAAGCTCGTCAGCAGGTAGCCGAACCCGTAGAGGTCCGACACGGACACGCGCAGGTCCAACAGGTCCACGATCCAGGCGATGCAGAACTTCCACAGCCACGCGACGGCGAAGATGCTCACGATGCGGCGCGGGCCTTCCAGGTCCAGCGAGGCGACGAAGCGCATGCGCATCACGGTGCGGTACACGTAGAAGAGGATGACCATCTCCGCGACGGTGGCCAGCATCTTCATGGGCGTGAAGATCAGCATCGCCAGCAGGCCGGGCACCAAGATGCCGCCGAAGTCCCAGCCATACTTGAGGTTGTTGTGCGCGGCGATGAACACGGTGCACACCAGGACCAGCACGACGCGCGACGACTCGGACGCGTTGATCGCCATCGCGTCGAACGTGTGGGTCAGGTCACCGAAGCCGAAGTTGGTGAGCCGCGCCAGGACCTGGCTGATGACGACCCAGGTGAGCGTGGCGTTGACCGAGAGCTGGATCAGCCCGCGCGACAAGCCGGTCTTGTAGAAGGTGTTGGCCGTCAGCGGCACCAGGACGACGCCGATCGCGAACAGGCCGAGGCCCAGCTGCTCGGGCTCCCAGCCCCAGGTGATCAGCCGCGACTCCAGGCGCGGCATCGCGGCGCCGGTCACGGCCAGGCGGATGGGGATCGCCGCCAGGACAAAGAGCATGAAGCGCTCGCGCCCGAACACGCGGCTGTAGATCCCCGCGGCGGACAGGCCGGTCGCCAGGATCCACACCAAGCCGTAGCAGAGGATCGCCTCGACGAGCACCACCACGAGCGTGGTGGGCGAGACCATGGCGAGGGCCGCGAGGTAGCCGGACACCACGAAGCCCGCGAACACCCACCCGAACAGCTCGAACATGCCCCACGTCACGATCAGACCAACGAGGATGGCCGTGTGAAGCGAGTTGTCGAGGACGTGCTCGGGGAAGATGGGCAGCATGGTCTAGGAGGCGTCCACCTTCTGCGTCTCGTCGTCGGTGCCGGGGTCGAGTAGATCCTCTGGGATCAGCCCTGTGTCGTCGACGCTGAAAGCGGAGACGTACCGCTCTTCGATCCAACCCAGGAAGCCGAGTATCGGCTCGTCTCCCATCGCGCTTGAGCCGCCTCCGATCGGACGGATCACGAGGCGGGCGTTGGGCCGGTTGGGCCAAGGGAGTACCAGCGGGCGACCGTCGGCGAAGAGTGACGCCATACGGCCGCGAAGCGCAGACTCGCCGCCCAAGCGGAACACGATCTCGCGTACCGAACGCGCGCGAGGCAGCCCCGCGGCGTCCAGGCGACGCTCCATCTCCGGGTTGATCAGGCTGACGGCGCCGCTGGTGTCCGCGACCAACACCGGGTGACCGAGGCCGCGCACCGCGAGCACCCAGCGGCGACGCTCCTCGTCCGCGGCGACGAACATGGTGTCGAGGGCCTCGTCGTCGAGGTCGGCGGGCATCACGTCGGCCAAGCGGCTGGGGGCGCCGGACACCTGGGGCAGCGCCAGGCGCTCGCCGATCCAGCGCGCGATCGGCGCCATGCGGCGGCTTGACGGCGCCGGCTCGCGGTTCTTGGGCGCGATGATCCAGAGCGCGACGACGTGACCGGCCTGCACCAGCGGGAGGATGAGGACCTCACGACCGTGGTCCGCCAGCACGCCCGTCGCGGTCACGGGCTGCCAGGTGTCCCACGCGGCGCGGATGGCGCGGTGGCGTGCCTTGAGCGTCTCCTCAGGCACGTCGGCGCCGGTCAGGCCGAACCCGCCGTGGAAGCGCAGCGCGCGTCGGCGGCTGCTGCCGGTGAGGAGCACCACGTCGGCGCCCTCGGCGTGGCCGCGGGTGACGTCGGCGCACACCGACAGCAGCTCATCCGCGGAGGAGATCCGGCGACGCAGCGTGCCTGCGCGAGACGATGCGCGGACGATCAGCAGGCCAAGCCGCTGTACGGTGGACAGCGCGGTCGACGACACCGCTACCGCGCGACCGAGCGGGGCGGCGGCGCCCACCAGCACACCGCCGAGGAGCGGCGCCTCCAGCATGGACGCGTCCCAGGCGACCAGCGCGGCCGTGGCGCCGACCAGCGGTCCGAGCACGATCCAGCGCCGCCAGGAGCGGGAGAGCAGCGCGCTCGTGACCATCAGGTGGATCGCGAGCAGCCACACGGCGGCGGGCCCGGGCGGCAGCCCCTGGATGAACACCTCGCCATGCGCGGCGGCGAGCGACGCGGCCTCGACCAGCACGTACGGCTGGCTGGCGGGGTGGATGGCGGTGCGGACGCCGTCCGAGAATGGAGGCGCCGTGAGGCCCAGCAGCGCGCCCTGCGAGCCGATCGTCAGGAAGCCATCCGGCGCGTCGAGCAGCGTGGAGAGCGACACCACCGGGATGTCGACCTCGGGCAGGGCGATGGCGCCGCGTGCGGGGCAGCGTGCGGGTGCGACGCAGCCGAGGTGCGGCAAGCCGTCCGACACCACCGGCACGCTCTCCACGCGCGCCAGATCGGGCACGTCCAGGCGCGACGGGAGCATGGAGACCAGACCGCGCACCGACGCAGGGAGGGTGGGGGTGTGCTGGCCGTTCCAGGTGATGGTGGGGGCAGAGAGCGACACCGCCGGCACGCGAGTGGGAGCAGGACCCGGCGCGATCAGCCGCGTCCACGGGTCGGCGAGCACGACGTGATCGAGGTGCTGCCGGTGCAGCGCGTCCGTCACCGTCAGCCAGGTCTCGGGGCTCCATGGCGGCGGACCCAGCCGATCCAGGGTGGCGGAGTCGACCGCGAGTACGGTGGGCGCAAGCGAACGCGAGAGCGGACCGCGGGACGCGAGGATCGCCCGCCAGACGATGCGATCGAGCGGCTCCAGCGCGCCGGTGGTCTGCGCGACGACCGTGAGGAGCACCACGCTGAGCGCGAACGGGTGCACGAGGAAAGCCCAGAGACCGCGCAGTCTCCAACTTCGTCGCGACGGCCCCTCGGGGCGGGTCGGCTTGAGGCTCTCGTCGACCATAGGACCCCGGTCTGGTGTCGGGCCGATTGTACCCGCAACGAGCCGTCCCTGTCGATCCCTTGTGGCCTTGTGGAGCGAGGCGCTGCAGGCCCCTTGGAGTGGACCGAGGCCTACGGATTGGTGAAGAGGTCTGCGGAGGTGTGCGTGGCGCTGCGAGTCTACGGGATCCCTAGCTGCGGGACGGTCAAGAAGGCCCTGGTCTGGCTGGAGGCGCAGCGTGTCCCCGCCGAGTTCGTCGACTTTCGCGCGACGCCGCCTACGCGCGCGCAGGTCAGCGCCTGGGTCGCGGCCTTTGGCGACCGCGCCATGCGCAACACCAGCGGCGGGTCTTACCGGGCGCTCCCGGCCGAAAAGGATGCCTGGGACGCGGCGCGCTGGATCGACGCGTTCACCGTCGACCCCATGCTGATCAAGCGTCCGGTGATCGAGCGCGATGGCGCGCCGGTGCAGGTGGGCTTTCGCGGGACCGACGACGAGTTGAAGTCGACGCTGACGGCCTGATCAGGCGGTGGTGCGAAGCACGGTGGACCAAGCCGGACGCTTGACCTGCGGGGTCTCGCGCGCGCGGCCGATCCAGACAAACCCGACGATGCGCTCCACGGTCGGGTCGATGCCCGCCGCCGTGTAGGTCACGCCGTCGGTGGTGATGACGCCCGTCGACCACTTCGAACCGATCCCGTCCGCGTGCAGTGAGAGGGACAGGTTCTCGATCGCGCAGGAGACGGCCGCATAGTCCTCAAGCAGGCGCGCGGGGTCCTGGTGGACGACCTGGCTCACGACCCAGAGCTCCGGCACGTCGAAGAACTTCTGGCGGATCGCGGCGACCTCTTCGGCGGGGAGCGCGCTGCCCTTGGACTTGATCGTCACGGCGCGCGCGGCGATCGCCTCGCGGGCGACCGGGCCCAGCTGGGTGAAACGCCAGGGCCAGACCATGCGGTGGCTCGGCGCGTGGTGCGCGGCCTCGACGGCGCGGTCCAGCACGGTCTGATCGACGGCATCAGGCAGGAAGCTGTGGATGGTGCGCCGGGTGAGCAGCGCGTGATGGACGTCCATGTCGGGACCTCAGGGGGCGAGCGTGAAGACCCGCGTTCCCGCGTCGTCGAGCTTGCCCGCGCGCAGCTTACGGCCGACGCCCTCCAGGCAGGTGGCGACCGTGGCGTCACGCGGGCTGGCGTTGGCGGCGACCTTGGTGGGCTCGCCGCTGGCCGCGAACCCGACCGAGAGCTTCCACACGGTCTTGGCGCCGCGGGTGCAGGTGGTGGCCGCGCCGCGGGACTTGGCCCAGGCGCCGTCGATGCGCTGGGCGTCGGTTGGGCCCGGCTTGGCGCGCGCCGTGGGGGCGTTGGGGGCGTGCGCAGGCGTGAGCGCGGCCCCGTGAGTCGTGGCGGCGGACGGCGTGCCAGGGGCCGGCAGCCTGTCGGGCGTCGGGGCGGGCTCGTGCGACGACGGCGCCGCGGCGGGGTCAGCCGGAGCGGGCGTCGTCGCCGTCGTGGTCTGGGGCGGCGCGACCACCGGCGCGACCGGAGTCGGCGTCGGCGCGATCGGCACGATCTCGTCGCGCGACAGCGGGGTGCCGCCGTCGGCGCCGATCTCGCTGCGAAGGAAGGACAGCCCCAACGCGAGCCCGGCGGCCCCGACGAGGCCTGCCAAGCCGAGGGGGATCAAGATCCAAGCCAGGCTGGTGGGGCGGGAGCGCGGCGGGTCGGGAGGCGCGGAGGCGGGAAGAGCCGTGCCCGGCGTGGCCATGGTCGGGTCCTGGCGCGACGTGAACGTCGGCTCGGTGCCTGGGCGTGTGGTGGGGACGGCGGTGCTCGCGGCCACCACCGGCGGCGGCGCGAGCACGGCGTCCTTCTCGACGGCGGCGAGCGCGTCGCGTAAGGCGGCGGCGCTCTCGAACCGGGCCGCGGGCGACACGGCCAGCGCGCGCTCGACCACCGCGCGCAGCGGCGCGGACAGCTCAGGCGCGGGGTTCATGTTGCCGCGGGTCACGTGGTACATCACGTCGGTCGCGGTCTCGCCGGGGAACGCGACGCGGCCGAGCAGCATCTCGTAGAGGATGGCCCCGATCGAGAACACGTCGCTGCGCGGATCGACCGCGTGGCTCGACTCGATCTGCTCCGGGCTCATGTAGCGGGGTGTGCCCATGCGGGTCTGCGCGCGGGTGCCGACCGACAGGGACGCGTCGACCTCGGCGCCAGCGACCACCTTGGCGATCCCAAAGTCCACGACGATCGCGTGCGCGCGATCCGTGCGGTCGACGATCAGGATGTTCTCGGGCTTGAGGTCGCGGTGGATGACGCCAGCCTCGTGCGCGTGCTGCATGCCGTCGAGCACGTCGGTGGCGAGCGCCAGGGCGAGCGGCAGCGGCAGCGCGCCGCGCGCGATCCGATCGGCGAGCGTGCCTCCCTCGACGAACTCCATGACCAGCCCGATGCGGTCGGGCGGGACGTCCAGGACGTCGGTCACGGCGACCAGCGCGGGGTGCCGAAGCTGCGCGAGGATGCGCCCCTCGGACAGGAAGCGCTCGCGCATCATGGGGTGCGCGACCCACTGAGGGTCGAGGAGCTTGATGGCGTGGCGGCTGCGCAAGACGGCGTGGCGACCGAGCCACACATCCGCGAACGTGCCGCCGCCGACCCGGCGCTCCAGCACGTAGGCGCCGACCTTGTCCCCGTCGCGCAGCGACGTCGCCGACGGGCGTGGATCCTGGGGCTCACTCAAGGCTGGGTCGCTCCACGTGCGCGCACCGCGCCGCCAATCACTCCGACAGGCCCATCTGGCGCGCGATGATCAGCTTCATGATCTCGCTGGTGCCCGCATAGATGCGCTGGACGCGGGCGTCCACGAACGCGCGGCTGATCGGGTACTCGTTCATGTAGCCGTAGCCGCCGTAGAGCTGCAGGCAGGCGTCGACCACCCGCTGGAGCATCTCGGTCTGCCACAGCTTGGCCATGGAGCACTCCTTGACCAGGTACTCGCCGGCGACGTGCTCGGCGACGACCCGATCGAGGAACGCGCGGCCGACCTCGACCTCCGTCGCGCACTGCGCGAGCACGAACTGGGTGTTCTGGAAGCGCGCGATGGAGCGTCCAAAGGCGTGACGCTGCTTGGTGTAGGCGACGGCGTCTTCCAGCACCTGCTCGGCGCTGGCCTGGGAGCCGATCGCCACCACGAGACGCTCCTGCTGGAGTTTCTGCATGAGCATCAGGAAGCCGGCGCCAGGGCCGCCGAGGATGTTCGCGGACGGCACGCGGCAGCCCTCGAAGATCAACTCGGAGGTGTCCTGCGAGGACATGCCGATCTTGTCCAGGCGGCGGCCGCGCTGGAAGCCGGGGCGATCGGCCTCGACCAGGAACAGCGACAGGCTCGCGTGCGGGGGGTCGTCCGGACCTCCGGTGCGCGCGGCGACGATCACGAAGTCGCAGGACAGCCCGTTCGAGATGAACATCTTGGTGCCGTCGATCACCCAGTCATCGCCGTCACGGACGGCGCGGGTGCGGATGGCGGCCAGATCGCTGCCGGTGTCCGGCTCGGTCATGGCGAGCGCGCCGATCGCCTCGCCGGAGGCGCACCGCGGAAGCCAGATGCGCTTGAGCGCGTCGGGCCCGAAGTCGTGCAGGTAGGGGACGACGATGTCGGAGTGGAGCGGGGCGGCGAAGCCCGACTCGTAGGCTCGGGCGAGCTCCTCGGTGACGATCACCGAGTGGATGAAGTCGCCACCCGGGCCGCCCCACTCGGGAGACATCCACGGGCAGAGGAACCCGTGCGCGCCCGCGGAGAGCCAAGCCGAACGGTCCACGCAGCCCTGCTGGCGCCAGCGCTCACCGTGCGGAGCGACCTCCGCGCGCACCCAGGTGCGCACGGCGTCGCGGACCGCCTCATGCTCGTCGGAGAACAGCGTGCGGCGCATCGGAGGCTACGGCGTGCAGTAGAGCTGCAGGCCCGGCGAGCCCTGGTTGCCCGAGCCGATGGTCGTACCCGAGTGGCACCAGTTGGCCTGCGTGTCGTTGCTGGTCGGCGTGACATTGCCCAGCGCGAGGCTCCACGCCTCACCGGTGAAGGAGATGGGGCTCCAGCCGGTGAAGTCGACGAGGTCGAGCGTGGTCAGGCCGTTGCCGATGCTGACGAAGTCGCCAGCCTGCGCGAGCGCGACGGTCGCCGGGTAGTTCGCCGTGGGGACGGCCGAGCCGTTGCCGAAGCACTGGGTGGCCGCAGGGGTGCGGCGCAGCATGGCGTAGCCGCCCGAGTTGAGGACGAGCGACGAGCCGATGGTGCCCGAGCCCGAGCCCGAAGCGACGACCAGACCCTGCAGGTCGACCTGGAACGCCGAGTGGTTCAGCACTTCGATGTACTCACCGTTCTCGTCGGCGCACGGCGCGGACGGATCGACCATGAACTCGGTGATGACGAGGTCGCCCACCACGAGGTCGGTGACGTTCTTCGGCGGAGGCGGCACGTCCGTGTCCGGGACGACGTCGGTGTCCGGCGGCAGGTCGGTGTCGATGACGATGGGCGCGCAGCTGTTGGACGCGAGCGGGGTGCCGAGGTCGTTGGTGCCGGCGATCGGGTCGGCCGACAGGCACCAGTTGACGATGTCGTTGTTCACCGTGCCGGGCGGGTCGATCGTGAGGTTGGCGTCGATGAAGTCAGGATTGAACTGCCAGGACACGCCCATGGTGTCGGTCAGGCCGGTTGTGTTGACCGAGTCCAGGATGACAGCGCCGCTCTTGATCTTGATCAGGCTGCCGGAGTGAAGGATGTTGAGGCCGCTGTACTTCAGCCCGTCAGTCAGGGCGCCGAAGTAGCAGTTGGCGAAGGGCTGCGCGTTGGGCGTGCGCCACAGGAGCGTGCTCTCCCCGGGGCGGAGGCCGATCAGGTCGCTGAACGTGAAGCTGGACGCGTCGATCAGGAGGGTGAGCCCGTTGAGCGAGACGTTGTGGTTCGCGAGCAGCGTGACCTCGATGTACTGGCTCTCGTCGCCGCAGGTCGGGGCGATCATGACCTCGTTGATGATCAGCTCGCCGGGGGAGAGCGTGGTCAGCGAGTCGTAGACGATGGGGAGGTCGGTGTCGCCCGGCGAGGACGTGTCGAACGTGTCGCCGGTGAACAGCGGCGTCGAGTCATGGAAGCTGTCCCCGGTGTCCGTCGTCGCCGGCGGCACGTAGGGCTCGTCGAAGCGGCAAATTGAGGCCTCGTTCCAATGGCCGGTGCCGACGACGGTCCACTCAGCGGCGCTCCACACGGCGCTGGGCGAGCGTAGGTTGTCGTGGCGGTAGGCGACCTTGTCCGTGTACTCCCAGCCCGTGGTGTCTTGGGTGCCCGGCACGCCGTAGGCGTCGACCGCGAAGCCGTTGTAAGCCAAGACGATGGCGTCGTTGCCGTCACCGTTGATCGCCACGTCGTACTGATCGGCGCTGCAGCCGTCGCTGACGAGCAGCGGGTCGATCGGGGCGGAGGCGGCGCCGCCGAGCACCGGCGAGGTCATGGACGTCGCCGCGAGGACCCAGGTGTGGTCGGGCTGGAGGAGGCCCGACGCGGTGAGCGGGATGACGTGACGGGTGGGGTTGCCGTCGTTGTAGACGATGATCTGCCAGTGGTCCAACGACACCGCGGTGTTGTTGGGGTTGTAGATCTCGACGTAGCGGATGCCGTCGTCAGGGCCGTAGTCCATGACCTCGGTGAGCATCAGGTCGACCGGCGCCTCCGTGGCGGCCGTGTCCGACCCCTCGAGGCGGCAGCTCGTGGGCTCGCGAGGATGGCCGTAGTCTGACGTGGCGCCGAGCAGGTCCGTCTCGCTGGAGGGGCACCAGGTGTTGGGGTCGTCGTTGAGCGCGGCGTCGGGGGCGTACCCGAAGCCGAGCGAGTAGCCGGGGATGCGCTCGGGCCAATCTCCACCGCGGAAGTCAACCTCGTCGAACGTGGTTGCGCCGTAGCTGATCTTGATGTCGTCACCACCCTCGACGATCGACAGCGTCGGGTAGGTCCAGTCGCCGGTCAGCCCGTAGCAGTTGGCGGCGGCGGTCTGCCGGACCAGGAGGGCGTACGACTCCGGCTGCACGATCGTGGTGTTCGGGTTGGTGACCGTGTTGCCGGCGGCGTTGGTCAGCACGAGGCCCTTGAGGTCCACCGCGCGGGTGCCCTTGTAGTAGACCTCGACGTACTCGCCGTTCGGGTCGGCGCAGGCGAGGGGATCGGCCATGAACTCGGTGATGACCAGGTCACCGACGCCGAGGTCGGCCACGGTCAGCGGCGCGAGGCCGGTGTCGGTGTCGCCGAGAGTGTCCGAGTCATCCGTGTCCTGCGAGATGTCGGTGTCGACGGTGTCGGAGTCGTCGACGTTCGTGATGTCGGTGTCGAGGTCGGTGTCGTCCGACTTGCCGCCGTTGTTGCACCCAGCGGCGACGACAACGAGGATAGGGACGAGGCGAAGGCCGTTCAAGCGCATGGAACCCCCGAATGGGCAAGGACAAGAGAGGACAGGATGCTTGGAGATCGGATCGGGTCCGGTAAGGGCCGGACATGATGCAGCTGCACTCTACAAGGCGAAGCAGCCTGTGGAAAGTCTTTTCGCGGAGATCGGGCCGTTCCCGTATTCGCCTCGGCGTTTCGCTGTCGTTCCTCGCTGGACTCGGCGGTGCATGTACCGAACCCGTCGTCCCTGACGGCACGGTCGACTCTCAAAACCCGGAACCCCCTGCTACCCGGACTCCGGACGAGGTCGGGCCGTACACCGTCGGCTTCGCTACCGTCACAATCCCTCGGGCAGACCTCGGTAATCTGGTGATGGAGGTCTGGTACCCGGCCGCGCCGGCGGCAGACGACACAACGGACCCCTACCAGGAGGGCGTGCTGCAACTGGAGTCCGGCGCCTTCCGCGACGCGCCCGTGGACGACCGAGGGGGGCCATACCCGCTGGTCGCGTTCTCGCACGGCTTCGGCGGAATTCGCTTCCAATCTTCGTATCTCACTGAGTTCCTCGCCTCGCACGGCCTCGTCGTCGTGGCGCCCGACCACAAGGGGAGCACGCTGATGGACCTGGACGTCGACCATACGGCCGACGTGGCGGTCCGTCGGCCGCGCGACATCTCCGACGCGGTAGACGCTGTACGGGACGGGGTGATCGACGGGCTGAAGGCCGACGCCGACCCGTTCGCCGTGGTGGGGCACAGCTTTGGCGCCTGGACCGCGCTCGCGGTGGGCGGCGGTCTGATCGACGGGGCCGGGTTCGAGCAGGTGTGCGCCACCGAGCACCACGCCGCGTGTGCGTTCTTCGAGGGCCAGCATTTCAACCTGGAGGACGCCGCACGCTACGCCAAGCCGGACGTCCGGGCCACGGTGACGGTCATGCTGGCGCCCGGCGCCTGGTACGCGTTCTCGCCAGACGGGTCCGGACTGGCGGGCGTTCGGACGCCGCTTGTGCTCGGCGGGACCAGAGACTCCGACATGCCGTACGAGGCGGAGGCTGTCGGCACCTACGCCGCGCTCGGCGCGCCCAAGTCCTTCGGCAGCCTGGACGGCGCCGGACACTGGGGCTTCTCCAACATGTGCGACCTGATTCCGTTCGACGACTGCGCAGGCACGGCTGGCGGCTACATGGACACCCTGCGCGTCCGCGAGCTGGTCGACTCTCGGACCCTGGCCCACATCCGCGTCAACCTGCTCGGTCGCGAGGAGGACCGGGCGTGGCTGACGGGGACGTCGGACATGGCGTGGGAGCAGGAGTAGGACGCGACGAGGGGCCGCCCGCCGACCGCCGACCGCGGACAGCCCCCGTGTTGTGGGCGCCCCGGGCGCCGGTCAGCTGTCGAGCACGACCGTGGCCGTCGGCGCCACGACCTGGGTGACGATCGGGTCGTCGACCAGATCGACCAGATCGACCAGCGCCTCGCGGAGCACCTCGTCCATGTGATCGACGAGGATGAACTCGACGCGGTCACGGACGTCCTGCGGCAGCTCCTCCAAATCCGACGCGTTGCCCTTGGGGAGCAGGATGCGCGTCAGGCCCAGGCGATCGGCGGCGAGCACCTTGGACTTGATGCCGCCGACCGGCAGCACGCGGCCCGAGAGCGTGGCCTCACCGGTCATCGCGGTGTCGGCGCGCACGGCGCGGTTCGACAGAAGCGAGGCCAGCGCGGTGAACATGGTCACGCCCGCGGACGGTCCGTCCTTGGGGATGCCACCCGCCGGGACGTGGATGTGCACGTCACGGTCGCCCAGGTCGGCGGCCCCGCCGAGCAGCTCGCGGTGCGACAGCACGTAGGTGAGCGCCGCGCGGGCGGACTCCTTCATGACGTCGCCGAGCTGACCGGTGAGCACGAGCGCGCCGCGGCCAGGGAGCGTGGAGGCCTCGACGTGCAGCACGTCGCCGCCCACCGGGGTCCAGGCGAGTCCGACCGCGATGCCCGGCCGCGAGGGTGCGACGTGGGCGTGCTCGCGGAACGGACGACGCTTGAGGAAGCGCGTCAGGTCTGCCTCGCCGATGTGCAGCGGCTCGTTGAGCCGACCGCGCGCCTTCTCGACCGCCGCGGCGCGGTACAGACGACCCAGCTCGCGCTGCAGCTGGCGCACGCCGGCCTCCCGTGTCCACCCGTCGATGATCGACTCGATCGCCTTGTCCTCCACCTCGACGTCGGCGGTGGAGATGCCCGCGTTCTCCGCGGCCTTCGACAGCAGGTGACGACGCGCGATCGTGCGCTTCTCGGCGGGCGTGTACCCGGCGATCTCGATCACCTCCATGCGGTCGCGGAGCGCCGCGGGGATCTCCGACAGGTCGTTCGCGGTAGCGATGAACAGCGCTCGCGACAGGTCGAAGGGGACCTCAAGGTAGTGGTCGACGAAGGTGTGGTTCTGCTCGGGATCCAGGATCTCGAGCAGCGCCGCAGCAGGGTCACCCAGGACGCCACGGTTGAGCTTGTCGATCTCGTCGAGCAGCACGACCGGGTCAGCGGTGCCCGCGCGGCGGAAGCCCTCGATGATTCGGCCCGGCCGCGACCCGATGTACGTGCGACGGTGACCGCGCAGCTCGGCCTCGTCACGCACGCCGCCGAGCGCCACGCGCACCAGCTTGCGGCCGGTGGCCTCGGCGATCGCCGTGCCGATGCTGGTCTTGCCGACGCCGGGGGGGCCGACGAGCAAGAGCACGTCGGCGCGACCGGAGCCCGCCAGCTTACGGACCGACAGGTGCTCCAGCACCTGACGCTTCACGTCGACCAGCCCAAAGTGAGAGTCGTCGAGCGTGGCCTCGAGCTTGTCGAAGTCGAGGTCCGTGGCGCTGTAGGTGCCCCACGGCAGGTCGGCCAGGCGCGTGAGCCAGTCGACCGACGCGCCGCGCTCCGGCGACTGCTCGGAGATGCGGTCCAGGCGCGACAGCTCCTTGTCCACGGCCTCGCGGGCCTCGGGCGGAAGCTCGCGCTCGCTTAGACGCGCCCGAAGCACGTTTAGATCGTCGTCGCCCGACTCGCCGAGCTCCTTCTTGATCGCGTCGAGCTGCTGACGCAGGAACATCTCGCGCTGCTTGCCGCGCGTGTCGGACTGCAGGCGATCCTTGAGCTTGCTCTTGGCGTCGATCACGTCGCGTGCGCGGTGCACGAACTCGAGCACGCGCTCGGCGCGGGCGAGTGAGTCGGTGGTGAACAGCAGGTTGCGCTGCTCCTGTTCGGTCAGCTCGAGCGCGGCGGCCACGGCGTCGACCAGGATGGGCCGATCCCCGAGCGCGCCGATCAGCGCGCGGGCGCGGCCCTGCTCGCCGAGCGCCTCACTGGTCTCCTTCACGGTCTCGATGAACACCTCACGCGCGGCGACCGCATCGGGGGCGTCGGACCAGACCTCGACGATCGGCGTGAAATGGGCGACGAAGTGCGGAGACCCGCTGGGGATCGCGTCGACGTGTACGCGGGCGAGCCCCTGCACGACGACCTGGCGACCGCCGTTGCGGCGCTCATCGCGGAGCACCCGCGCCAAGGTGCCGATGCCGAGGAGGTCCGACGGCGACGGCTCGCGCGTCGCGTCGATCTGCGGCACGACGAGGATCAGGCCATCGCGCGCGGCGTCGACCGCAGACAGAGAGGCGGCGCGGCCCACATGGTAGGACGCGACCGATCCAGGAAAGAGCACACCACGGAGGAGGGCCATCACCGGTAGCTCGCGGGGGATGGGCGAGGGGAGGTCAAACGAGGGGTTGGTGTCGGACATGATCACCTCTGGACGACCGTGAGCCGCAGGCGTGGATCGCCCCTTCGATCCAGAGGGATCGAGAAGTATGCCCGGTCGTCGCCACGCCCAGAATCTAGGCACACGCTCCGCACGGGCAAGCGTGGTGACGAACCGCGACGGACGGTGCGCGACGGTGATGAACACGTGACGCGGCGCGACGAATGGCGCCTTGCGCGCTCTTCGCGCCGCGCGCGCTTCACGTCAGACGTGCGCTCGCGCCTCGCGCGCTCTTTGAGCCTCGCGCGTCCCCCACGACGCGCAGACGGGCACGCGCGCCGCGCCCGACGCGCTACGCGCGACGGCGGCGCAGCATCGCGAGGACGAGCGCCATGCTCCAGGCGGACGAGGCGCTGCTGGTGGTGCTGCAGCCGCAGGCGGTGACGTCGATCGGGATCTCGACCGTGGCCGAGGACGGCGCGGACTTGGGGTACTTGGGCGTGCCATTGTCCGTGACGCGGACCGTGACCGTGTCGGCACCGACGTAGTCCGCACCCGGCGTGTACTCGACCTTGCCGTCGGCATCGACGGTGGCGGTGCCGTGCGCGGGGCCGTCGACGATCTCGTAAGTGTGCTTGCCGCCGTCCGGGTCGTTCGCGTCGATCGACGAGTGGCCGCCCGACGACGTCGCGTGGATCGGATCGGCCAAGGGCGCGGGGGGCTCGCCGCACTGCGGATGCTCCAGCGGCGCGCCGATCACCTTCTCCATCCACACGATGCTGGCGTCGGGGCGCGAATAGATGCCGCCATCACGGCACGGGTAGGACGGGTTGGCGCCGTCATAGCTGCGGCTGGTCACGCCGATCAGGAACGTGCCGCGCGGGGTCGGCAGGTAGAGCGGCCCGCCTGAGTCGCCGAAGCAGGCGTCCACGCCGTTGCCGCCCGCGCCGATCTCCCCACCGGGGTTGATGGACGGGTTGCAGCCCGACGACATGCCCTTCACGACGTTCGCCGAGCAGTCGGGCGTCTCCACGAAGGTCTTGCCCTGGAGCAGCACGTCCGTGTAGCCGTTGCCGTCCTCGCGGGTGGCGCCCCAGCCGACGATGTCCACCGTGGCGCCCTTCTTGAGGAAGTCGTCGAGGACGCAGTCCTGCGCGATGACGCGCGGCTGGGCGAGCTTGGCCGGGCGGGCGAGCTCGAGCAGCGCGATGTCGTAGTCGTAGCCGTCGTACGAGTTGGAGCGCTGGTAGTGCTCACTCACCACCTCGATGCGCTCGGCGTCGCCCAGGCGGCTGTCGGGGCCGTAGGCCATGGTGTTCGAGTTGGTGTTGAGCAGCACGTAGCTCATGCCCGGGACGCAATGCGCCGCCGTGACCACCCACTTGGGCGCGATTAGCGTGCCGGAGCATTGGCCGGAATTGCCGAACACAAACGCGGCGTCCGGCCAGCGATCGGCGGGGACCGGCTTGCCGTTCACGACCGGCGCGGGGCCCTCGACCACGGGGAGCGCGTCGAACGACGCGGTGTCGGCGGCGTCGGGCAAGCTGACGGGCGCGCTCACAGGCGTCGCGGCGAGCGAAGACAGGAACCAGACGGCGACGAACATGGCGCGCTCCCTTGGAGGACTCGGCGGGGCCAGGGTATCGGACAGCGGGGCGATCCGCTGGCCTGAAGGGGGTTGATTCGTGTCAGAAGAGTTTCGACTGAAGAGTCATCCGACGGTTGTGGCGGCTTCGGCCTTTGTCGCGCGCGGCGCGGTGGTCGTGGGCGACGTGGTTGTCGGCGAGCAGGCCAGCGTCTGGTTCTCGGCGGTGGTCCGAGGCGACACCGAGTCGATCCGGGTGGGCGCGCGTTCCAACATCCAGGACGGCGCGGTCGTGCACGCGGACCCCGGGTTCCCCTCGTGGATCGGCGACGACGTCACCATCGGGCACCGCGCCATCGTGCACGGGTCGCAGATTGGCGCTCAGACGCTGGTGGGCATGGGCGCCATCCTGATGAACGGCGTGAAGGTCGGCCCTCGCTGCCTGATCGGGGCGGGCGCGCTGCTGACGACGGGGCGCGAGTTTGAAGCGGACAGCCTGATCCTCGGCAGCCCTGCCAAGGCCGTTCGAAAGCTCACTGAGGCCGAACTGGCCGACGTGATCGACTCGGCGCGGCACTACGTGGACGCGTCGCGTGCGTTCCTCGCCGCGGACTGGCAGGACCCGGGTTTCCGGTAGGATCCCTGTCACTTCCGGTGTTTGGCGCGTGCGGGGAGCGGGTCCCGGGCGATATCGCGCGCCGTGTCGAGGTCTCTATGCGGCGTGTCGCCACTGCTTGCTTGCTTGCGTCTCTCTGGCCGTTCGCGCCCGCGATCGGCGGTGACGCGGACACGATCGCGACCGATCCGGGCGAGCCCACCACGATCACGGTCATCGGTGACCACTTCGCCCGCTGGGACGGCACCCGCTGGTTCCTCCAGACCCAGATCGGCATGCCGATCCCGTACCTGCTGTACGCCGAGAAGAACTACGAGTTCGAGCCAATCGCCATGCAGATCCGCACGACCATCGCGTGCGAGAAGACCTGGCGCCGCGGCCCGAAGCGCTTCGAGGTCAGCTGCGAGATCCAGGACATCGGCCTGCAAGCGGCGGGCTGGCGCCCCAAGGACGAGCACGCGCCGGAGATCTTGGACGAGCTGGACGCGCGCTTGACGCACGCCAGGCTCCAGCTGCTGGTCGCCGACGACGGCCGCCTGACGAACATCGACCTGGAGGGCGTGGAGAACGACAGCATCCGCCAGCGCGCCATCCATGAGCAGGCCCGTATGCTGCTCGTCCGCGCCATGGCCGGCTTCCACATGCGCCTCCCGCCTGACGGCAGCATCCGCAAGGGTCAGTGGGTCGAGTACAACTCCACGTTGTTCGAGATCCCCGCCGTGCAGGGCGCCGACGGCCAGCAGGACGGCCGCGCCCCGGTCATCGTGAATTCGATGGGTGGTTCCTACATCATCCACCAGTTGGACCGCTACCAGGGCCACAACGTCGTGCAGAGCCTGGGCGAGGGCACCATCGAGATCGGCGAGGAGACCGCCACCGAGGACATGCGGAGCGACTTCAAGGTCCGCTTCGACGGCGTCGCCATCTATGACGAGGCTGGCATCATGACGGAGCGCGTCTGGGCCATGCACGGCTACACCACGGCCGGATCCTGGCTTGCGCAGGGTCGCACGGACCCGCTCTTCTTCCACACCGGCCGTCTGGCCAAGGTGGAGTTGGACGCCAAGGTGGACGTGGGCCCCACCCGCGTGGTCGCCCGCCCGGGCGTGGTGAGCACGACGATCCCGCCCTGGATCCCGATCGAGTAGCCGGCGCGGTCGCTCGTCGCGCGGGGGCGTCCGCGTCTGTCGACGCGCGCCCGCGCCGAGGATCCAGCGCCCGACGACTAGAGGACGCTGTCGCGGCCGCCCTGGTACAGGTCACGCGGGATGCCGTGCGTGCCCAGCAGCTTGATCACTTCGAAGCTGTGGTCTGCGGCGGCGATGAGCGCGAAGTAGGCGCGGCGACGAACGGACTCGCGGTCCGGGCGCGTGTTGCCGACGTCGTTGGACTTCAGGCCCAGGAACACGTCGAGTAGGGCGTCACCCGCGGACGGGTGGTGCTTGGCGGCGTCTTCCAGGCCCGACAGGATGCGGCGGACGCGGGCCTCGTGCAGGCCTTCGAGCGCCCAGGTCAGCGCCAGTTGGCCAAGCAGGGCGTGCACCTCGGACTGGCCGGAGGCGGCCTCGCCCAGCAGGATGTCCACGCGCTCGTCGTCGATCATCGGGTGGAAGCGACGCGCCTGCGCCGACAGCCACACGAAGCGGCGCGACACCGTCCCTGCCAAGTGCAGGAAGGTGAACTCACGCTCCAGGATGGGCGCGAGCTCGGAGTCCACGGCGCTGCCGGCCGCGCGATCCTCGCACAGGCGACGGAAGCGGACCATCGACGTCATGTACAGCTCGGTGGCCTGACGTACGAAGGGCTCCTTAGGACCGGCCGCATCGCGCATGTACTTGGCGACGGACGGGTCGGAGGCGAGCGCCTCTTCCAGGGCGGGCTGCACGTCGTTCCAGGCTTCCGGGACGCGCTTGCAGATCTCGATCAGGAAGGGCGTGACGTGGCGGTTGCGGGGGAGGGCGCGCACCATGGCGCCGAGCACGCGCATGCGCGTGTTGTCCGACCCGATCACCGCGATGCGGGCGAGCACGCGAAGGACCTGCTCGCGGTTCATGCGGGCGGCCTCGTCGCCGCTGCGCAGGGTGGAGACCGCGCTAAGCAGGCTGGAGAACGCTTCTTCGCCAACGACGTCGTCCACGGACGACGGGCCAACCAGGGCCTTGAGGACCTCCGAGACGTCGTCGCTCGTGCCGCCGGTGGCGATGGCGGCGATCACGCCCTGGACGAAGTCACGCGATTCGTTGCTCGCGGCCTGACGACCGGCGTTGACCTGGTCGATGAGCCGCTCTTGGCTGCCCATGAAGCGGCCAAGCACGAAGCCGGCGGCCGCCATCAGGAGCACGAACGCCAACCCCAGCGCAACGCTCGACATGCCCACCGAGAACAGCGGGTGCGCGGCCAACAAGGGCAGGGCGCCCGGAATGGAGCAGGGCAGGATTTGGGCGTACCCCGGCATTGGCGTCCTCTGGGAAGCGGCTACGCATGAGTTGTACCACAGAATACGGCCCGGTCATGCCTCCCCCGTGTGACAGCCTCGCATTTCGCCCCGCCTTGACCGATTCCCCCCTTGTGTCGGGGGCTCGCCTCCCGTACACTCATTTGACCCGCGGGTCGGTTTGACCGAGCGCCAGGAGGATTGGATGTTGGCCTTGCTCGACGCGACGACCCTTTTGGACCGCGTGGTGACCGGCGGAGAAGACGCCGCCAGCTTGATCGGCGTGTCCCGGGAGCAGATCTCCGGGGCCCGCGTGCAGTTGCTGTGGGAGGACACCGACGTGGACGAGGCGCTGTCGATCGCGGCGGCCCTGCGCGCGTCGGGCGCGTTCGCCGAGGCAGACGCCGTCGTGCGCGCGGTCGTGGCGGCGTGCGCCCCGCATCGGGCCCGCGCGGGCGACGTCGCCAACCGTCCCCACTAGGGGCGGAGGGTTGGACGCACGCGGGGCGCGCGTGTAGGCCGCTTTGGCATGGGCGTGATCACGCGAGAGCAGCTTGTCTTGAGCGCGGACGCCTACGAGGCATCCGTCGCGGCCGGCGGCGTGGTCGACACCTACTGCTCGTCGCTGCCGTGGATCGACGCTGCCCTGACCGCGTTCGCGCCGAACGCCCTCCCGTTCGTGATCCAGACGGACTCGGGGTTTGCGCCGCTCGCGCTGCGCGCGGGCAGCCTGCGGTGGGTGGCGCCCTGGGAGGCGAGCTGGGGCCTGACCTCGGCGATGGTGGGCGCGGACATGGACCGCCTCGCCGGCGACGTGGTGGACGAGCTGTTGGCCCGCCGCGCCGACTGGGACGCGCTCTTCTTGTCGGGGCTGGCCCGGCACGGCGCGGCCTTTCAGGGGCTGGTCCGGCGCCTGCACGGTCGGTTCCGGCTCGGCGCCTCGTCGCCCTCAGCTCGGTGCGTGGCCTCGCTGGACGGCGGCGCGGACGGGTTCCTGGCGCGGCGCTCGCCCAAGTTCCGCAAGTCGCTGCGGCAGGCTGAGCGCGCGAACGACGGGCGGATCGCGTTCCTGGTGGAGCGCAACGTGGGCCCCGCCCGCGCAGCCGAGATCTACGCCGCCATCTTGGCGATCGAGGCGTTGAGCTGGAAGGGCCGCGAGGGCGTGGGCATCACGGACGGGCCCATGCGTGTGTTCTATGGTGAGATGATCCCGCGCTTGGCGGCCGCCGGGCGGCTGCGCGTGACCTGGGCCACGGTGGAGGGCGTGAAGGTGGGCTACGTGCTCGGCGGCGTGTTCGGCGACAGCTACCGTGGCCTGCAGTTCAGCTTTGACGCCACGTACGCGGAGCTCTCGGTGGGCAACCTCATGCAGTGGGCGACCATCCGCGCGCTGTGCGACGAAGGGATCGCCCACTACGATCTGGGCTCCGAGATGGAGTACAAGCTGCGTTGGGCCGAGCGACGGGTCGAGTCCGTGGCGCTGGTCGTCCGGTGAGCGGCGCCAATCGGGGCGGGGCCCCCCAGGTCCCCACGCAGATGCACCCGCTCCGGTGGGTCGCGGTGCCGGCGCTGGCGGTCGTCATGGTGGGGAGCGCCGTCTGGATCCGTCAGGAGTCCGGGCTGGTCGGCGCCTGGGTCACCGCCGCCCGCGACGCCGGCCCCCTGGGCATGGCCGCGTTTGTGGTCGTGTACGCGATCAGCACGGTCGTGGGTGTCCCCGCCACCTTCCTCACCCTGGCGGCGGGGTTCGCGTGGGGGCCCTGGAAGGGCGCGCTCCTGGTCTGGCCGGGCGCGGTGATCGGCGCGATGGGGGCGTTTGCGCTGACCCGAACGCTCCTGCGCGACGTGGTGGCGGCGCGCGTGGCCAAGGATCCGCGGTTCCGGGCGATCGACGCCGCGGTCCACGAAGAGGGTGGGCGCCTCGCCATGCTCCTGCGGCTCTCGCCAGCCATGCCGTTCAACCTGACGAACTTTGGCTTGGGCGTCACCTCGATCGGCTGGGTTCCCTACCTGTGGTCCACCGCGGTCGGGATCCTGCCAGGCACGCTGCTGTACGTGTACTTTGGCTCCACCGTGGACAGCCTGTCTTCGCTGGCGAGCGGTCGGCCAACGGACGGGCAGGGCGTCGGGCCGATGTTCTGGGTGGGCCTCGTAGCGACCCTCGCGGCCACCATCCTGCTGACCCGCGCTGCGCGGCGGGCCCTGGACGAGCACATGGCCACGGGGTGCAGGCCGTGAGCCACGACCTGCCGGTGCTGCCTGCCGATCCGCACGATGACCGGCTCGTCGCCCACACGCACCCGGTCGGGCGACGCAACCCGCCCCCCGCGCCGCGCTACCACCTCGTCGTGGTGGGCGGCGGGCCTGCCGGGCTGGTGGCGGCGTTCGGTGCGGCGGGCCTTGGCGCCAAGGTGGCGATCGTCGAGCGCGGCCTGCTCGGCGGCGACTGTCTGGTGACCGGCTGCGTGCCCAGCAAGGCGCTCCTGGCGTCGGCGCACGCAGCGGGTGCAGCGCGTGAGGCGGGCGGGCTCGGGGTCGGCGCGGGGCCGGTCGAGGTCGACTTTGCGGCGGTGATGGCGCGAATGCGCGGGCTGCGGGCGGACATCGCCCCGCACGACTCGGTGGCGCGCCTGGAGGCCGCCGGGATCGACGTGTTCCTGGGCGACGCGCGCTTCACGGGCCGCGACAGCCTGGAGGTGGAAGGGGCCGTGCTTCGCTTCGCGCGGGCGCTGATCGCGACGGGCGCCCGCCCCGTCCTGCCGCCGATCCTTGGGCTGGCGGAGGTCTCGCCGCTGACCTCGCACTCCGTGTTCTCGCTGACGGAGCGCCCCGCGTCGGTGGTGGTGATCGGCGGCGGACCGGTGGGTGTCGAGCTGGCGCAGGCCTTCGCGCGCCTGGGCTCGCACGTCACCCTGTTCGCGTCGAGCCCCTCGCTGCTCCCCAAGGACGATCCGGAGGCCGCCGCGGTGGTGGCAGCGTCGCTGCGGCGCGACGCGGTGACGCTGCACTTTGGCGCCACCGTCACCCAGGTCCTTCGCGACGACGGGGTTGAGGTGCGCGCGACGGGCGAAGATGGGCCGATCGCCGTACGGGCTGAACGTGTGTTGGTGGCGGCGGGTCGGGCGCCAAACGTCGAGGGCCTCGGGCTGGAGGCTGCCGGGATCCGGACCGGCGAGCGCGGCGTGATCGTGGACGACTTCCTCCGGACCACCAACCCGCACGTGTTCGCCGCGGGCGACGTGATCGGCGGCGCGGCCTTCACGCACGCCGCGGACGCGATGGCGCGGGTGGTCGTACAGAACGCGCTCTTCGTCCTGACCAAGCGGGTCAGCGGCCTGGTGATCCCGTGGGTGACCTACACCGACCCGGAGCTGGCGCACGTCGGGCCAGCCTTCCCGGCGCTGGCGCGCATGCCCGGCCTGACGACCTACACGGCGCCGTTCGCCGGACTCGACCGCGCGATCACCGACGGCGACACCCGCGGGTTCGCGCGCGTCCACGTCGATCGTCGCGGGCGGATCGTCGCGGCGACGGCGGTGGGCGCGGGCGCCGGTGAGTCGATCGCTGAGGTGACGCTGGCCATGACCCAAGGCCTGACGCTGGGACAGATCGGCGCGACGATCCACGCGTACCCGACGCGCGCCGAGGCTTGGAAGCGCCTGGCCGACATGCACAACCGCACCCGCCTGACGCCCACGGTCGCGGCCTGGATCCGGCGATGGATCCGCCTCTGGCTCGGGACCGCCTGATGCGGGTGAGCGTGATCATCCCCACGCTGAACGAGGCGGATCGGCTGCCCGCGCTGCTCGACGCGCTGCGTTGGATGCCGCTGCACGAGGTGATCGTCGCCGACGCCTCCAGCCCGGACGGCACGGCGGTGGTGGCCTCCGCGCGCGGGGTCCGGGTGATCGCGGACGCGCCGCGCGGTCGGGGGCGTCAGCTCGCCGCGGGGGCGAAGATCGCGACCGGCGACGTGCTGTGGTTCGTGCACGCCGACGCCACGCCGCCCGTGGACGCCGTCGCGCAGATCCGGGTCGCGCTCGCACGCCCGGGCGTGGTGGGCGGTGCGTTCCTGCTGCGCACCGTGGATGAGGGTGACGGCGCGCCGCTCGGGCCGATCGTCCGTCTCGCCGACGTGCGCAGCCGCTACACCCACGCACCCTACGGCGATCAGGCGATCTTCTGCCGTCGGGACGCGCTCGAGCGCGCCGGTGGTGTGCCCGAGCTCGCGCTGTTCGAGGACTTGGCGCTCTCGCTCGCGCTTCGCCGCCAGGGCCGCTTGGTCACGGTGCCCGCCGAGGTCACGGTGTCGGGTCGCCGCTTCACGCGCGGCCCGCTGCGCGCGGTCGTGTGGATGAACGTGCTGCCGGTGCTGTGGCGCGCAGGCGTGCCCGCCGAGCGCTTGGCCGCCTGGTATGGCAACCCGCGCTGAGCGGTCGGCGCGGCCTACGTCACTGCGCGGTGGGCACGCCGTCGACCGCCGCCGAGCTCAGGAAGTCGCGCACGGTGGCCTGCGCCTCCGGCCGCGCGAACAGCACGAAGTGCGCGTCGGTCGTGGGGGGCTTGGCGTACAGGACCGCCACGCCAGTCAAGCCGCCCGCCAGGTTGGACGACACCGGGAAGGACTCCTGCGTGATGTACTGCAGCGGCGTGCTCCCATTCGCGACCTGGCCGAGGCCCAGCGCGCGGGTCAGCGCGTACTGCGTGCTGTCCGGGCTGTAGGTGTCGCCCACGCCGTAGATCTGGAGCACCGAGCGCGCGGTGCTGCCCGGCTGCGGTGAGGACAGGAGGTAGCGGGCCTGGTTCACGCCATCCGACGTGTCGGCGAGCTGCTGCGCGAGGTTGAGCACGGGGTGATTGCGCGACACGCCGGCGTCCGCCAGCCCCACGCGCACCATCTGGGCGACGTCGCGCGGGCTGGTCTTGTCGAGCAGCGCGTTGATGGTCAGCGCG
>CAIOSP010000153.1 GCA_903861005.1 uncultured Pseudomonadota bacterium | reverse complement strand
CCGCTGGTACCTCGTATCTTTTACACAGGGCGGGATCGCGGGCGGAGCGCTGCCCCTCCCGCACCCAGCGCTCCCTGCCGCGGACTCGGCCCACGGGCAGGCTGCCACGCTGCACCTCGCGCTCTCGCAGCAGCAGGGGGCTCCGTGCGGGTGGAGCTGGCAGCCCCTCCCCGACGACCGCCTCCGCCTGACCCTGACCGCGCTCCCGCCGCCCTGGCTCGCCCGCAGCCTTGACCTCCGCGGCGCCCGTGATGGCGCGCGAGGGTGGGTCGCCGCGGCGAGCTCCCGCGCGTCCATAGAGGCGGCGCTCGCCGCCGCGTTGCTCAGCCCAAATTGAACGAGAGACCACAATGTCCACGCTCCCCGAGTCGCTGAACCAGCTCCGCGCTGAGCTGATCGCCTACATTGAGGCGACCTACCACATCCGCGACGACGGCCTGCTCAAGGCTCGCCGCACGCTGCTCGAGCAGGATGGGATCATCGCCCAGGTGCCGTTCGTCGAGGTCACCCCACAGTACGTGAAGGAGGGCGATCTGCTTGAGGGCGGGGACAGCGCGCCGCTCCCGGAGGGCGCCCGCCGCGCGTTAGACCTGCTCTGCAAGGACGGCGAGGACGACCTCGGCACCGCCTTGAAGCGACGGGTGTTCAACCCGCCGTACAAGCACCAGCTCACGGCGGTCCGTTACGCGATGGGCACACACCCGTCGAAGCCCGGGCAGCGACGCAGCCTGGTGGTGACGACCGGCACAGGGTCAGGAAAGACCGAGTGCTTCCTGATCCCGCTGCTCGCCACGCTCGCGCAGCAGGCGTTCGACGCGAAGGGCGGACCCGAAGGGAAGTGGGGGCAACGCGCGGTCCGCGCGATCGTGCTGTACCCGATGAACGCGCTCGTCAATGATCAGCTGGGGCGCATGCGGGGCTGGCTGGGCGACCAGCGGCTCGTCCGCTTGCTCTTGGACGAGTGGCGCGTCCGCCCGATCACGTTCGCGCGCTACACCGGCCGCAGCCCGTACGCGGGCCTGCGGCGCAAGGTCAAGGGGTTCGGGCCGGACGGGCAGCCGCTCCGCGGCTCGAACGGGCGGATCCTGTTCACCCTCCGCGATGGCGCGTTCTACTCTCCAAGCCTGAAAGGGCAGGCCGCGGCGCGGATCAAGTCCTTCAAGTCGTTCTACGTGGCGCATGAGGAGCGGGCGAGGGCCGCTTGGCTAAACCTTTCCCAGAAGACCACCCCGCCCGAGGACCAAGCTCGGTCGCTGCGCCTGGTGCGCGAGCTACGTAAGCTCGGGAAGTGGCCCGCGAAGCCGAGCCTCTCCACGTGGCTCGGTTCCGGCCGCTGGTTCACGCAGGGCGCGGCGCCGGATGGCTCGGAAGACGAACCTAACCGCGCGAAGCGCCTGGAGCGCGACAGCGAGCTCTACAGCCGCCACGAGGTGCACCGTGAGCCGCCGGACGTCCTCATCACCAACTATTCGATGCTTGAGTACATGCTGATGAGGCCCATCGAACGGCAAATCTTCGAGCAGACCCGCCAGTATTACGACAAGCACGCGCATGAGAAGCTGCTGCTCATCGTCGACGAGGCCCACCTCTACCGCGGCACGAGCGGGGCGGAGGTCGCGCTGCTGATCCGGCGGCTCCAGCGTCGGCTCGGTCTCACGGCGGATCGGGTTCAGGTCATCCTGACCAGCGCCAGCTTCAGCTCCGGTGAGGCGGCGAAGGCCTTCGGCGCTGAGCTGACAGGGAAGCCGGTGGAGGACTTTGAGGCCATCTCGTCCACGTTCGACCTCCAGCCTGCGGCGCCGGACGAGGACCGCGCGGTGGAGGCTTGGGTCGAGGCGCTCAAGGGCGTAGATCAGGCGACGTTCGAGAATCTCTCGAAGGGGACCATCGCGCGCGCGCAGGCCGCGCGGCCGGCGCTCGCGCACGCCGACCCGGCGCTCGCGGATGACGCGCGCTTCGCGTCCAGGGTCGCCGAGTGGGAGCTGACGGATGGGGCGCTCGAGGCGGCGCTCTACGTGGCGCTCTGCGCGTGCCCGATCATCCGACGCCTGCGCGCGACCGCGACGTATGGGGCGCCTTCGGAGGCCGCGGCGAGCGTCGGCGGCAGGGATGACGGGACGTCACCGCGCCCGCGGCCGCTTCGGGAGGTGGTCGGAGAGTACCCGGGCCCCACCCTCGTGGACGCGGTCGCGCCGGGGCCCGACGAGGAGGCGCGCGAGCGCGCGCTCTCGGCCCTCCTCGCGCTCGCCTCCGCGGCCCGCAAGGGTGGAGAGGCCCTGCTGCCCACGCGCGCGCACGCCTACTTCCGCGGCCTGCCCGGGCTGTGGATCTGCGTCGACCCGGCCTGCGAGGCGCGGCTGCACGGCGTGGACCCGGGCCCCACGTGCCGCTGTGGCGCGCGCGTGTTCCCGCTCCACACGTGCCGGGACTGCGGCGCCGCCTTTGCGCGCGCGTACACGAGCGCGCAGGCTGAGACGCTCGAGCTGGGCGTCGCGAGCGCCGTGATGGGGGCGAGCGGGGGCTACCTGTGGTCCGAGCCGGGCGAGCGTCGAGGTGCTGTAGACGACGATGACGACGGCGCGAGGCCGCTCCAGCCGGTCGACCTGCTGCTCTGGGACGGCGACACGGATCCCAGGCCCCCGGATGCCCAGCCGCCAGGCGTCGTGGCGTGGCTGACGACGGACGGGCGCCTCCGCGAAGCAGAGGCCCCGCGCGGGCGGCGCGTCGTGATCATGGGGCAGCCGAAGGCGCCGCCCACCCAGCCTGGCCACGACGATGATGGGCAGCATCGGCCGCGGAGCGTAAAGCCGGGGCAGTTCTATCCCTGCCCGTGCTGCGAAGGCGCCGGGCTCCGGTCCACCGTGCAGGACCACGTCACCAAGGGGGTCCAGCCCTTCGCCGCGCTCGTCCAGCGGCAGCTGGGCATCCAGCGCGCGCAGGCGACCCGCGACGAGGCGCCTGACGAGCGCGCCCGGCGCTTGCGCTTCGCCCCGCTTGAGGGCCGCAAGGTCTTGGCGTTCTCAGACTCTCGTCAGCGCGCCGCGCAGCTCTCGATCGATCTGAACGGCTTCGCCGCGCGCGACGCCGCGCGCGCCGTGCTGCTCACGGGGTGGAGCGAGCTCGCGAAGACCCGGACCGAAACGAAGATGAACCTCCAGCTCCTGAAGGCCGCGTTCGTCGTCGGCGAGGCTCGCCTCGGCTCGCGCGTGCGCGTGCCGCTCGGCGCGGGCGAGGACGAGCGAGGGGTCGACGACCTTCGAGACGGTTGGCGCGCGCTGCGAGGAGCTGAGGAGCTGGATCGCGACGACGTGATGACGTGGAGCGGCCGGTGCGTGGACAAGGACTGCCCATCGGGCTGGTCGGCCATCGTGTACGCGACGGCCGCGGGCGGCGGGCTCAAGGTGACCCCGAGCGGCGAGACCAAGCCGGCCAAGCCGTCCGCGCGGCAGCTCAACCGAAGCCAGAACCTGACCAGCCTCGCCCTCGCGCTGCTCGCCCCGGCTGCGGAAAAATTGGAGGCGTGCCGCGCCGCGGTCCCCGCGCACCCGTGCCCGCACGACCCCGCGTGCTGCGCCTCGTGCCGGGACGCGGTGCTCGCGCGCTGGCTCCACGTTGTGGCCTCCGCGCGAGGGATCGCCAGGACCGGGTGCGAGGTAAAGGCTTGGGGGTCAGACGTCGTCAAGACGCTACCGGATCACCTGAACGGCGGCGGGGCCCCAGGGCTCAGTCTCCAACTCCAACGGGGCTTGCCCGCATTTTTGGCGCCTGCCCTCTACGCGGCGCTGCGCCCGCACCTAGTGGACGCCCACGGGTCGCTCGACGGCGAGAAGCTGACGCTCCGGGCCCCCGACCCGTGCAGCCCCGGTGAGGTGTGGGCGCTGTGCGACCGATGCAGCACGGTGTCGCCCCACGCGCCGTCGCAGGGTGGCGCGTGCCCGCAGTGCGG
>CAIOSP010000152.1 GCA_903861005.1 uncultured Pseudomonadota bacterium | reverse complement strand
TTCTTCCAGAGGTACTGCTGGTGGTAATCCTCAGCGTAGTAAAACACCGGCGCGTCCAAGATCTCCGTCGTCACCACGCCAAAACCTGACTCCGTGAGCCGCTTCTGATACGCCTCACGCGTGGCCTCGGCGGCGGCCTTCTGCGCCGCGTTGAACGCGTAGATCCCCGACCGGTACTGCGTGCCGGTGTCCCCACCCTGCCGCATGCCCTGGGTCGGATCGTGGCTCTCCCAGAACACCTTGAGCAGGTCGGCGTAGCTGACCTGGCCCGGGTCGAACGCGATCTGCACGACCTCGTTGTGGCCAGTGCGGCCCGTGCAGACCTCCTCGTAGGTGGGATTGGCCGTGTGGCCGGCCGCGTAGCCGGTGGCGGTGGCGACCACGCCGGGCACCTTCCAGAACTTGCGCTCCACGCCCCAGAAGCAGCCCATGCCGAACATGGCGAGCTCGGTGCCGGGCCACGGCCCCTTCATCGGGCTGCCGAGCACGACGTGGGTCGGGGCCACGGCCATGGCGACCGAGCGGCCAGGGAGCGCCTCGGCGGCGGTGGGGAGCGCGAGCAGCTTCTGCGTGCCGAACCAGGACATCCAAGCCTCCAGGATTGGCCACAGTCACCCGATCCGAAGCCGGGCGCGCGTCAGAAATTCACGACGGCGGCGCCCAGCCCCTTGGGCGCCTTGGACCAGCGTTGGCTCGCGCCGGGCGCCGTGGCGGTCCAGGACGCACACGACGCGCCGCCGGTCGGGTTATCCGGGCGGCCTTCTCGGAGGTGGGCGTGCGGTACTTGAGCACTCGCGGCGAGGCGTCGTCGCTCGACTTCGAAGGCGTGCTGTTGGCGGGGCTCGCCCCGGACGGCGGGCTCTACCTGCCCGAGACGTGGCCGCAGCTCTCGCCCGAGACGCTCGCGTCGCTCCGCGGCCGGCCCTACGCGGACGTCGCCGTCGAGGTGATGGCGCCGTTCGTCGCGCCCACGATCGATCGCGCGCGGCTCGCCGAGCTGGTGCAAGCCTCGTACGCGACCTTCGCCGATCCGGCGGTCGCGCCGCTGCGGCCTCTCGGTGCGGACACCTGGCTGCTCGAGCTGTTCCACGGCCCCACGCTGGCGTTCAAGGACGTCGCGCTGCAGCTGCTCGGGCGGCTGTTCGACGAGGTGCTCGCGCGGCGGGGCGCGCGGCTGACCGTGGTGGGCGCGACCTCCGGCGACACCGGCTCCGCGGCGATCGAGGGCTGCCGCGGCCGCGACGCGCTCGACATCTTCATCCTGCACCCGCACGGACGGACCTCCGACGTGCAGCGGCGCCAGATGACGACGGTGCAGGACCCGAACGTGTTCAACATCGCCATCGAGGGCACCTTCGACGACTGCCAGGACATGGTGAAGGTGCTGTTCCGGGACGCGGCGACGCGTGACGCGCTGCACCTGGGCGCCGTGAACTCGATCAACTGGGCCCGCGTGCTCGCGCAGATCGTGTACTACGTGACGGCCTGGCTCTCGCTGCCTGCGTCCGACGTGGCGCCCACGTTCGTCGTCCCCACCGGCAACTTCGGCGACGTGTTCGCCGGCTGGTGCGCCCGGCAGATGGGCCTGCCGATCGCGTCGCTGGTGATCGCCACCAACACGAACGACATCCTCTCGCGCACGCTGAGCACGGGCCGCTACTCGATGGAGGGCGTGAGCCCCACGCTGTCGCCGAGCATGGACATCCAGATCTCGTCGAACTTCGAGCGCGCGCTGTTCGAGGCTTCGAGGCGCGACGCGGCGCGCGTGCGGGGCTGGATGGAGGAGCTCGGACGTACCGGCTCGTTCACCCTCGATGACGGCAGCTGGGCGGCGCTGCGTGACGTGTTCAAGGCCGGTCGCGCCGACGACGCGCAGACGCTCGCGACCATCGCCCAGACCTGGACGAGCCAGGGCGTCCTGCTCGATCCGCACACCGCGGTCGGCGTGTACGTGGCCGAACACACGCAGCACGCGCCGGGCTCGCAGGTCGTCGTGCTCTCCACCGCGCACGCCGCGAAGTTCCCCGACGCCGTGCGTCAGGCGACGGGGCAGCACCCGCCCCTGCCCGCCCACCTCGCGGACCTGTTCGAGCGCGAGGAGCGCTACGTCGTGCTGCCCGCCGACGTCGGCGTGCTGCGCGAGTACCTGTTCAAGCACGCGCGCGCGATCACCGAAGCGCGCTGAGGTTCAAGCACGCGCGCGCGATCACCAGCGCGCGCTGAGCCGAAGCCTAGAAGTTGGCGCGCGCCCACACGGAGAGCTGCGCGTCGGGCACCAAGCCGCCGAGGTCCGCCTTCAACGCAGGCAGCCCGGGGATGGGCGTCGCGGAGATCGTGGTGGTCGACGCGGACGGCTTGAACTCGCCGCCGTCGCCCCACATCTTGTACGGGACCTGAGCCGACACCGACAGGTTCAGCCAACCCGTGGGGCTGCTGCTCAGCGTCGGCACGAACACACCCGTGCCGTCGTCCAGGTTCTGCAGGCCGACCAGGTTCAGGCTCAGCTCCGGAATGAAGCCGAAGCTGGTGGTCAGGAGCAGGTAGTCGCGCCCCGCAAAGGGTGACGCGAACGAGCTGGTCGCGGGCTCTGAGGTCGAGGTGCCCGCGCCGAACAAGTCCCCCACCGGCACGTCGCCGCAGTCTGGCAGCGTCGCCGTGCCGCCCGCGCTCATCCGCCCGGCCAGCGCCGCCGGATCGTCGGTGTTCAGCGTACCGTCGCCCTGACGCACGTACTGGCCAGCCAGATAGATGCGCTCGAGCACCGGGAAGCTGTAGTCCAGGCCTGCGACCAGCGACTCCGACCACTTCATCTTGAAGGGATCGTCGCCACCGAGCTTGAGCGCGCCTTCGAACCACAAGCCGACGCCCGCCGTGCCCTTGATGTCCAGGCCGACCAGCCCCTGCTTGTCGTCTTGGCGGTAGGCACCCACCACCGACACGTCAAAGCCGCCCGCGTTGGCGGTGGCGCGCACCGCGGCGCGGACCTTGTGGAAGGTGTCGTCCAGGGACACGATGCCTTGGATCTGCTCGACCTCGCCCAGGGGGATGGTGGCGCGGATCGCGTTCACGCCGCGGCGCTGCTTCCACGGCTCGGTGAACAGCACCTCGTCGAACGGATCCGTGGGGTGGATCATCAGGCCCGATCCCCACTGAAGCGGCTGACGGCCCACGCGCAGATCGATCTTGGGCAGGTACGCATCGACGTACAGCCGCTCGACCGACAGGTGGGTCTCGATGGCGTCGATACCGGTCTGGTAGGTGGTCCCGTCGGGCCAGGTGCAGCCTGCGGCGTCGAGCAGCGGACCGAAGTCGCTCGCCTCCAGCGTACGCCGCAGCTCCACCGACGTGTCGCGACCGCCGAGCAGCGTAAGCTCCGGCGTGATCGAGAACGACACGCGCTTGCCGATCGGCAGGTCGAACGTCGGGCGGACGTCGCCGATGAGCTGCCACGGCTTGCCGTCCGCCCCGACTTGCCAGCTGTTGCGCAGCTCAACCCAGCCCGAGAGCTCCTGCGCGCGGGCGACAGACAGCGCGAGGACCAGCGCGCTTAGCGCCACGCGACCTCCACCATGGACGCGAGCCGCGCGCGCTCCTGGCGCTGCATCATCAAGAGCAGCACGGCCACGACGCCCAGCCCCGGCTCTCGCATCACCACCGCCCCCGCCAGCATCACCCACGCGAGCACCGTGCCCACGCGCAGCGCGATCAAGCTGCCCCGTAGCACGCCCAGCCGCAGCTCCAGGAGCGCCCGTAGCACTCGGCCGCCGTCGAGTGGGAAGGCGGGCACCATGTTGAAGACGCCGAGCGCGAGGTTGGCAGCTGCGACCAGCGCGAGCAGCGTCGAGCCCGTGACCGCGGCCAGGATCGCGCACAGTCCCGACAGAACCAGGGACGCGATCGGTCCTCCGAGCGACACGAAGAGGTCCACGCGTGGGGTCAAGCCCGCCCGCTCAAACAGAGTGACGCCGCCAAAGACGTTCAGCGTGATCTGGCGAACGCGAACCCGAAAGCGTTGCGCGACCATCGCGTGCCCAAACTCGTGCGCGAGCACCGACCCAAACAGCAGCGCCACCCCGGCGAGCCCGCTGACCAGCCCGACCGCGCCGTCACGCCACGCCTGCATGCCCAGCCAGCCCGTGGCGAGCAGCACGAACAACCGGTCGGCGACGACGGGCACACCACGCCAGCGAAACAGGAGCAAGAGCGGCCCCCCCGTGCAACCTGCCCTCAGCGCCGTTCCGCGTAAAGGCGCCGAGACGGCACCGGACCGAAATCAACCGGGATGGTGCCACCAGGGCCCGCGCGGTACGAGCGCCCCGCGGGAGGCTCCATGGGTTGGGCGCGGCATTTGGGCGCGGCTGCAGCGTTGGTCGGCGCGCTGGCGACCGGCGTCGTGGCGTGGTTGCGCACGCAGCTCTGGGAGCCCAACGACGTCCGCCCCGCGCCGGTGGTGTGCGCCGCCGAGGCCCCGTCGCTGCCGCGCGGGCAGACGGTGAAGGTGCTCGTCTGGAACGTGCAGTTCGCGGGCAGTCGAAAGTACGAGTTCTTCTACGACGGCGGCAAGCAGGTCCACGTCCCCGAGGCCGACGTCCTCGCCACGCTCGACGCCATCGCCGCCGTGATCCGCGAGCAGGACCCCGACATCGTGCTGCTGCAGGAGATCGACCGCGGCAGCGACCGCACCGCCCGCATCGACGAGCACGCAGAGCTGCTGTCCCGCCTGGCCTACCCCTGCTCCACCAGCACGCCGTACCACCAGGTGGCCTACGTGCCGCACCCCGCGTTCGAGCACATGGGCCTGGTGAACATGCACCTGTCCGTGTTCAGCCGTTACCGCATCGACGCCGCGACGCGCACGCAGCTGCCGCTGTTGGTGGAGCCCTGGTGGCGCCAGGTGTTCAACATCCGCCGCGCGCTGCTCGACGTCGACCTGCCTCTGGCGGGGGGCGGGCGCTTCCACGTGTTCAACACGCATCTGTCGGCGTTCAGCAACGGTGACGGCACGCTCGAGCGGCAGGTCGCGGTGCTCGACAGCGTGCTCACCCGCACCGCGCTCGCTGGCGACGCGTTCGTGATCGGCGGCGACCTGAACTCGCTGCCCCCAGGTGACGACGCGACGCGACTCGGCCCCTACGCGCACGAGTACCCGGAGCCCGTGAGCCCCGTGAAGCGCCTGTTCGACCGCTACGCGTCCATCGTGCCCGCGCAGGTCTACGGCGCCGATCCGGAGCGCTGGCGGACCTACCTGCCGTTCGGCGCGGCCAAGCCAGACCGCACGCTGGACTACGCGTTCACCTCCCGCGACGTCACCGTGGGCGAGGCGTCGGTGGTGCAGTCGCTCCAGGTGAGCGATCACCTGCCGCTGGTCTTCCAGGTCACGGTCGAATGAAGCTGCACACGCTGATCCCGGCGGACGCGATCGCGACGCGCGTCGGCGAGCTGGGGCGCGCGCTCGCCGCCGAGCTGGCCGGAGAGCCCGTGCTGATGGTCGGTGTGCTCACCGGCGGCGTCGTGTTCCTGGCGGATCTCATCCGCGCCATGCCCGATCAGCCCATGGAGATCGAGTTCCTGGCGGCGCGGTCGTACGCGGGCACCGAGTCCACGGGCACCGTCCACATCACGCAGGATCTGGCCTCTCCCATCGCGCACCGACACGTTGTGCTGGTGGAGGACATCGTCGACACGGGCCTCACGCTCACGCGGATCCGCGAGGCCCTGCTCGCGCGCCGGCCCCGGTCGCTGCGGGTGGTGACACTGCTCGACAAGCCGAGCCGCCGCCGCGTCCCGTTCACGCCGGACTGGGTCGGGTTTGAGATCGAGGACCGCTTTGTCGTGGGGTACGGCCTGGACCTGGACGGCGCCTACCGGAACCTACCGTACGTGGGCGAGCTGGTCTCCGACGAGGTGTGACGGGCGCGTCCGGCGCGACACGCTACATGCCGCGCCTTGGAGAACCCCGCATGACCCGTCCGCTGCTCGACCAAGCCACGCCCCGAGCCAACGAGAAGATGGAGCGCTTCCACGCCAGCACCGTCGCCGAGGTGCAGGCGGCGGTCGCCGCGCACGCCGTGGTGGTGGTCGGCATGAAGTGGAACCCGCACGTCCCCAAGGCCCGCAAGGCGCTCGACGCCGCGGGCATCGCGTACCACTACCTGGAGTACGGCTCCTACGCGGGAGGCTGGAAGCCCCGCCTGGCGATCAAGATGTGGTCTGGCTGGCCCACCTTTCCGCAGGTGTTCGTGAAGGGCGCTTTGGTGGGCGGCGCGGCCGACCTGGAGGCCGCGCTGGCCGACGGATCGTTCAAGGCAGCCTTGGAAGCGTGAGCCGAACGCCTCACGGCTCGTCGAAGTCCGCCACCCAGCGCAGGCCAGGGTCCGGGTTCGGCGCGCCGTGCGAGTGCGCGTTGCCCACCAGCACATGCTCCCCGCCGGGGAACGCTCGGAGGAACGCGTTGGCGTGCCCCGGCTCGTTCTCGAAGGTGGCGACCACCCTCCCGAGGTCGCGGAGCTGCGCGTGCGCCATCTGCTTCCAAGACGCGTCGGCCAATGCCTCGCTCGGCTTCATCCAGAGCCGCTGGCGCGCGTCGTCGAGGGGCATGCCCCAGCGCGCCAACAGGCGTCGGGTTCCGGGGCCCATCTGCGACTCAGCGCGACCGGTCAGGTACACGATGCGGCCCGGCCGCGCGGCCAGCGCCTGCACAAAGGCCACCGCGCCCGCGACGGGGTGATCGGCGTCCGCCCACGCGTCCGAGAAGAAGGCCCGCGCCCAGTGCCGGTTCAGCGCGCCCACGATCGCGGGGTCCGTGAGACCGGCGCGCTTGAGCGGCTCGTCCACATCCCAGTCAAAGTCGTCCGGCGTGGTGGCGTCGGCGATCGCCGAGACGCGCGGGTCGGGCCACCCGGCGGCGAACTCACGGAGGATGCCCAGGTGCCGGACGCCGGTCGAGAACAGCGTGCTGTCCAAATCAAACACCGTGACCCCGTCGACGTCCGCCGCGCGACCCAGCACCCGCGAGAGCGTGCCGCCCGTCCATGGCGTCCGGAGAGTGCGTGAGTCGGTGACGACGACGTGCATGCGGACGTCGTGCGCCTCCATCGGAACCACGTCGAGCACGCGCTCGTCGAAGGTGACGGCGACCCGGCGGGCGCGCGGGAGCTGCGCAAGCAGGCGGTCGTAGTAGCCCTTGCCACGCCCGAGCCGTCCGCCGCCGGCGTCAAAGGCCAGCCCCGGCACGACCACCGACGCGACCCCGAGCCCGCTGTCCAGCGGCGTGACCGGCTCGCGCAGCCCAAAGCTGCCCGACGCGACGTCACGCTCCAGATCGGCGACGCGATGGATCGTCAGCGTCGGCCCCTCGATCCTCGGGAGCAGAAGGCGCCCCTGGGCGGCGAGTTCAGCGGCCAGCGGCCACACGTCGGGCTCGTCCGCGCTCGGCGCGAACAGCAGCACGTCGCCGGGCGGCAGCTCGCGCAGGAGCCGCCGAAGGCCCGAAAAGGGCCGGGCCGCGCCCACGCGCGGAAGTCGAAAGCGTTCGCGCAGCGCGGCCTTGGTCGTCACGCCCGAACCTCGCTCACTTCCACCCGCACACCACGCCGTTTCCGAAGAACGCGAACTGGGTGCGGCCGGTGGCGTAGAGCTCGCCCATCACCTTCTCGACCTCCTTCGGCGTGCCGAAGACCACCGCCTTGCAGGTAGGCGGCAGCGGGGTCGGAGCGGCCTCTGCCGGCGCGGGCGCAGGCGCCGCGACGTAGGGCACGGCCTGGGGGTAGCCCTGGGGGACCTGCCCGTAGCCAGGAGGGTACGTGTAGACCGGGTAGCCGGGCGGGTAGCCGGGCGGGTACGCGACGGGCGCGGGTGCCGCCGCGGGGGCAGGCGCAGGGGCCGGGGCGGGCGCGGGGTCGGCGGCGAGGGCCTGGCCACCCACCGCAAAGAGCACCGTGAGGACAACCGACGAGCGAAGGCGTGCCAAGGGCACCTCCAGGTCAGCCCCCTAGCGCGGCGCCGTGTGCGGGGCCGACGGGCGCGGCGCATCGACGCACGGCCGACCGGGTTACCGACCGCGCCATGCGGTACCGTCGACCCATCGCTGGGGGGCTCCTGGTCGCCGCCCTCTCGGGCGCGTGGGTGTGGGCGCACACCCCGCCCACGCCGCGACACGTCATCGTGATCTCCATCGACACGCTGCGCGCCGATCAGGTCGGCGCCTACGGCAACCCCGTCGTGACGACACCCGCGATCGACGCGCTCGCGGCGGAGTCGGTGCGGTTCGCGTGGGACATCGCCGCGGTGCCGTCCACGCTCGCGGGTCACACGTCGATGTTCACTGGCAACGCGCCGCACACCCACGGCGTGCCGCAGAACGACCACCTCGTGAACCCCGACAACGTCATGCTCGCCGAGATCCTGCGGGACGCGGGCTTCGACACGGCGGCCTTCCTGGGCGCCATGCCGCTTGGCAGTCCGTCTGGCTTCACGCAGGGGTTCACCAAGGTGGACGATCGGTTCACGTTGATCCGTCGCCAGGATCACGTCGAGCAGACGATGCGCCCTGCGGACGCCGTGACGGACGCGGTGCTCGGCTGGCTGGACACCCGCGACGCCGCGGCGCCCATGTTCCTGTTCGTGCACTACTACGACGTGCACGCACCCTACCGTCCGCCCGAACCCTACCGGTCGATGTACCACCCGACCGTGCCCGACGAGGACGCGGGGAGCAGCAACCACATCCAGCGCACGCGCATGATGATCCGCAACCACGACCCCGCGGCCAAGGCGCACGAGGACAGCCTGGTGGCGCTCTACCAGGGCGGCGTGAGCTGGGTGGACGCGCAGGTCGGGCGGCTGCTCGACGGCCTGCGGACGCGCGGCGTGCTCGACGACGCCGTGGTGATCCTCACGTCCGACCACGGCGAGGCGTTTGGCGCCCACGAGGAGCTGTGGGACCATGGCGAGACCGTGTACGACGACACCGTGCACGTCCCGCTGATCGTGCGGCTGCCAGGCGGTTGGCACGGCGGCGCGGTGGCATCCGGGCTGGTGAGCTCGGTCGACCTCTTCCCGTCCGTCCTGGAGTTGGTCGGCGTCTCGGGGCCCGCGGTCGAGGGCCGCTCGTGGCTCGGTCAGGTGCGTGGGGATCTGATCCCCGCGGGGCGGCCGAACGTGTTCGCGGAGGGCTCCAAGCCGCACATCCCGGACGGCCAGCCGTGGTTCAACGACGCCACACAGAAGCTCAACCGGACCGACACCTGGGCCTTCATCCAGACGCCTCGCGCCAAGCTGAGCGCGCTCTACGCGCTCGACGTCGACCCCGGCGAGTCCAACGACGTCGCCGCGCAGCACCCGGACGTCGCCGACGGCCTTCATCGCGAGCTCACCGCGTGGCGGCTCTCCGCCAAGCCGCTGCCCAGCCAGCCCACGACCGACGAGCGCGTGAGGGCCGAGCTCGCGACCCTTGGATACCAAGATGGCGCGCCCCCATCCGACCCTTCGAACAGCTCGACAGACTCCGACGACTGAGCGCTCCCCTCGGGACCGCGCCGGGTTAACGAGCGCGCCCCGCGCGGAGGCCCCATGGTCCAGATCCAGCGCACGGTGTCGCCCATCGATGGCACCGTGTTCGTCGAGCGCCCGCTCGCCACCCCTGCCGCCGTGGACCGTGCCCTGCACGTCGCGTCCAAGGCCTACGAGTCCTGGCGTCGCGTCCCGCTGGAGCAGCGCGCCGCGCTGTGCACGGCGTGGGTGAACGCGGTCACCGCGCAGAAGGACGTGCTCGCCGTGGAGCTGACCCAGCAGATGGGCCGCCCCATCCGCTACAGCGCCGGCGAGATCAACGGCTTCGCCGATCGCGGCCACACCATGATTCGCCTCGCCACCTCCGCGCTCGCGCCGATCGTGCCGCCGGCCAAGGATGGCTTCCTCCGCTCCATCCGCCGTGAGCCGGTGGGTGTGGTGGTGGTGCTGGCACCCTGGAACTACCCGTGGCTCACGGCGGTCAACGCGATCGTGCCCGCGCTGATGGCCGGCAACACGGTGCTGCTGAAGCACTCGGACCAGACGCCGCTCGTCGCCGAGCGCCTGTCCGAGGCCGCCCTGGCCGCCGGCATCCCCGAGGGTGTCTTCCAGCACATCCACATGAGCCACGAGTCCACCGCGGGCGTCGTCGCGGACAGCCGCGTCGCCTACGTCGCGTTCACCGGCTCGGTCGAGGGCGGCCGCGCCGTCCATCAGGCGGCCGCGGGCCGCTTCAAGGCCGTGGGCCTGGAGCTGGGCGGCAAGGACCCTGGCTACGTCCGCGCCGACGCAGATCTGGACGCCGCGATCGACGGCTTGGTCGACGGCGCGTTCTTCAACTCGGGCCAATCCTGCTGCGGCATCGAGCGCATCTACGTGCACCGCGACCTGTACGATCGCTTCGTCGAGGGCGCGGTCGCCATGGTCGAGAAGTACACGCTCGATGACCCGACCAAGCAGGAGACCACCTTGGGCCCCGTCGTCCGCGCGCGCAACGCGGCGGGCATCCAGGCCCAGGTGGATGACGCGATCGCCCGCGGCGCCCGCGCGCTCATCGACCCTAAGCTGTTCCCTGAGGCCGGCCGGCGCGGCCTGCCCTACCTGGCGCCGCAGGTGCTGATCGGCGTGGATCACACGATGACCGTCATGCAGGAGGAGACGTTTGGCCCGGTCGTCGGCATCATGCCGGTGTCGGGTGACGACGAGGCGCTCCGCCTGATGAACGACAGCCGCTACGGCCTGACCGCCGCGATCTACTCGCGCGACATCGAGGCCGCGTCCGCGCTGGGCGACCGCCTCGAGACGGGCACCGTCTTCCTCAACCGCTGCGACTACCTCGACCCCGAGCTCGCGTGGGTCGGCGTCAAGGACTCGGGCCGCGGCTGCACGCTGTCGTCGGTCGGCTACGAGAGCCTCACCCGTCCCAAGTCCTTCCACTTCCGCCTGCCCCCGGAGACCAAATGAGCAACCTCGTCGGAAACTGGAATTACCCGACGACCGTCCGCTTCGGCGCCGGTCGGATCTCCGAGCTGCCGCAGCACTGCCGCGACCTCGGCATGACCCGCCCGCTGCTCGTCACGGACCGCGGCCTGGCCAACCTGCCGATCGTGGCCGACACCGTGGCGCTGCTCGCCGCGGCCGGCCTCCCCGCCGCCGTCTTCTCCGACGTGCACCCCAACCCCACGGGCGCCGACGTGAACAACGGCCTCGCGGTGCTCCGTGACGGCAAGCACGACGGCGTCATCGCGTTCGGCGGCGGCTCCGCGCTCGACGCCGCCAAGGCGATCGCCCTGATGGCCGGTCAGACGCGTCCTCTGTGGGACTTCGAGGACCGCGCCGACTGGTGGACGCGCATCGACCCGAACGGCATGGTGCCGGTCGTCGCCGTCCCCACCACGTCGGGCACGGGCTCTGAGGTCGGCCGCGCGTCGGTCATCCTCGACGAGGCCGTCTCGGTCAAGAAGATCATCTTCCACCCCAAGATGCTCCCGGCCCGCGTGATCTGTGACCCGGCGCTCACGGTGGGACTGCCGGCCTTCCTGACGGCCGCCACCGGCATCGACGCGCTGTCGCACAACCTTGAGGCGTGGTGCGCTCCGGGCTTCCACCCGCAGGCGGACGGCATCGCCCAGCAGGGCATCATCCTGATCCAGGAGTCGCTGCGGGCCGCCTACAAGGACGGCACGAACATCGACGCGCGCAGCAAGATGATGGCCGCCTCGCTCATGGGCGCCACGGCGTTCCAGAAGGGCTTGGGCGCCATGCACAGCATCGCCCACGTCGTCGGCGCGCAGCTGCACGCCCACCACGGCCTGCTGAACGCGATCGTCATGCCGTACGTGCTGGTGCACAACCGGTCGGCCATTGAGCCCCGAATCGTCGTGCTCGCGCGCTCCATGGGCCTGGAGCCCACGTTCGAGGCGTTCCTGGCCTGGGTGCTCGAGCTGCGGGCAGCGACCCACACCCCGCACACGCTCGACGCGGTCGGCGTCACCGAGGCGCACGTCACCTCGTTCGCCGCGGCCTCGGTCGATGACCCGTCCACGGGATCCAACCCGCTGCCGATGGACGCCGCGGCGTTCGAGAGCCTCTACCGCCGCTGCCTCACGGGCAACCTCACGGCCTGACCTCCCCGGCCGGACACGGTGCCGGCCGAGTCGAGGGAAAGTCGGAGAGCGGCTCTTCGCCAGGGGTCTTCCAGGCCAGCAGCGCCTGCGGGACCCGGTCTGCCTGCAGGCCCACCCACTTGTCGTTCCACGGGAGCAAGACCGTGTCCGGCGGAGGCGTGAGCGTGACGTCCTCACGCTTGGGGAGCGAGGCGACGATCGACTTCCAGGCCGGGAGCGCGGCCTTGCCTCCGGTCTCTCCCATGCCGAGCGCGCGGCGGTCGTCCTGGCCGATCCACACCACGACCGTGTAGGCAGGCACCCAGCCGACGAACCACGCGTCGACGAAGCCGCTGGTGGTCCCGGTCTTGCCGCCGCGGATCTCACCCTTCACGTAGGCGGAGCGGGCGGTCCCCTCCTCCACCACGCCGCGCATCAGGTCGAGCATCTGCCAGGCCGTGGCGGGTGAGACAGCCGCGGCCCCGAGTCCGCCGGGGAGAAGGACGTCGGTGTCGGCGATGCGAACCGGCTGACCCGCCTGCCCCACCTCGATGCCGCGCACGTCCACCAGGCGATCCAGGTAGATCGGCGTCGCGGAGCGGCCCATCCGGAGGAAGGTCGAGATCCCCATCGCCTGGTCGAGCACCGCCACCTCGCTCGACCCCAGCGCGAGCGTGAGGTCCTCACGGAGCACGGAGTGGATGCCGGCCGCGTGCGCCGTCGCCGCGATCGACGGGACGCCGGTCTCCAGAGCGAGGCGCACCGCGACGGTGTTGAGGCTCAGCGCAAACGCGGTCCGAAGCGGCAGGTTGCCATGGTAGGAACCGTCGTAGTTCTCCGGGCTCCAGGTGTGCCCGCCGCCCGCCGCGAGCGAGATCGGGCCGTCGTACACGGTGTCGATCTCCGTGTGACGCTGCTCGATCGCGGTCGCGTAGACGTAGGGCTTGAAGCTGCTGCCCGCCTGCCGGAGCGCCTGCGTCGCCCGGTTGAAGCCTTCGATGGGCATGTCACGCCCGCCGACCAGCGCCACGACGCGACCGGTCGCGTTCTCCACGACCGCCGCGGCGCCCTCCACCCACGGCGTCTCCTGGAGGCCGACTGTGGCCCTTGGGCCGACGCACACCGAGTACACGTCACCCCGTCGCGCGACCTGCTGAAGCGTCCGCGCGGGGGCCTCCGGGTCCGGGTTCCAGATGCGACGGGACCAAGCCGCGTCGTCGAAGCGCCAGCGGCTCGCCCCGGCGCCGACCGTGCGTTCGCCCAGGAACACCACGTCGAGGCAGTCGCCCACCGCGCGCGGCGCCGCGACCGGGTCGTCTGGGTTGAGGAAGACGTCGATCTCTTCCGCAGCCAGGGTGCGTCGCGCGCCGTGGTTGCCCTGGCGCTTCTCGACCGCCATCGCGGCGTCGCGGATGGCGGCTTCGGCCGTCTCCTGGACGTGCCGGTCGTAGGGGGTGAACACCCGCAGCCCCTGCTCGAACGGGACGCGGTCCCCCAGCAGGCGGCGCACCTCACGACGCACCTGGGTGAAGTACGCGGAGCCGGTTCCGCCATCCTCACCGCGCCGCGGCGGATCGACCGGCGCATGTTTGGCGATCTGCGCGTCCAGCACGTCGACGAAGCCCATCTCCACCATCGCGTCGAGCACGATGCGACGGCGCTCGCGGGCGGTCTCAGGGCTGCGCCGCGGCGAGTAGGCCGTGGGGGCAGGCACCAAGCCCGCGAGCATCGCCGCCTCGCCGGCGTCCAGGTCGCGGGCGTGTTTGCCAAAGTAGTCCTGAGCGGCGGCCTCGACGCCGTAGTTGCCCGAGCCCAGGTACACGAAGTTCAGGTACAGCTCCAGGATGCGCCGCTTGTCGAGCTTCTGCTCCAGCCGCCATGCAAGGGCCGCCTCGTGGATCTTGCGCTCCAGGCTGCGCTCAGACCCAACGACGATGTTCTTCACCAGCTGCTGCGTGAGCGTGGAGCCGCCCTGCCTAAGCTCGCCCGCTTGCAGGTTGACCACCATGGCGCGCGCGATGCCCTGGAAGTCCACCCCGCGGTGCAGGAAGTACCGGCGATCTTCCGCCGACACCAGCGCCTGCCAGACGAGCGGAGGAAGATCATCGAGGTCCACCCAGTCCCGCCGCACGAGCGCGAACTCGTCGACCGCCAACCCGTCGTGGTCCAGCACCTTCACCACCGTGGGCGGACGCCAGGTGTCGATGCCCATCAGCTCCTGGTCGAGCATCGGGAGCAGGACGTGCCGGTACCGCTCCTCCAACGGAGGGACGACGCCCAGCAGCACGACGACCAGCAGGAGCGTCCACCTCACGGCGCGGCCTTGGGAGGCACACAGGCCGCCGCGACCGCACTCGAATGCCCGGCCACCCACGGCGCGATGAAGCGCTGGTACCAGGCGACGCGCACCGACCACGTGTTCGCGGCGACGGTGGCCCGCGCCTGCACCGCCGCCATTCGCGCGCGACGCGTGGAGTCGACCAGCGGGGCGACGGTCTGCTCGACCGAGATGCGACGCAGCCGCAGCAGCTCCGCGCGCGCCCCCTGGATCAGCTCGCGATCGTGGTGACCCGCCTCTTGGACCTGCACGGCGACCGCGGCCGCGCGGGTCGGATCGCACGGGCCGGTGAGGCAGCCCACGTCGATCCACGCCGACTGCGCGAGGCCCAGGCGCACGCCCTCGTCGTGCGACGCCTCGATCAGCCGCTCGGCGCGCGCCAAGCTGCGGTCGAAGTCCGCGAGCGTGGGCGCGAGGAGGGTGTCGTCCGCCGCCAGGCCCAGGCCGAGCCAGAGCACCGCAGCGATCATCGGCCGTCCTCAAAGTACAGCGGGTCGGCGTGCAGAAGCTTCTCGCGCGCGGCGGCGGCGCCCGCGGTGTCTCCCGTGGCGGTGAGCAGGCGGCTCTGCAGATCCAGCGCCTCGGGCCACCACGGGTCCTTGAGCAGCAGCGCGCCCACCTCGACCAACGCGTCGTCGTCGAGGCCAGCCTCGTGCAGGGCCGACGCCCGCGCGAGGCGAGCCTCAGGCGCCTTGGCGGTGTCGAGCAGGTGGGCGCGGGTGAGCGCGTCTTGACCGCCGGTCGCCGCCTGCAGGCGTGACGCGACGTCGTCCTGGCCCATCGACGCGGCCGCGTCTTGCGCGACGTCCCAACGCCCGAGCTCGGACGCGAGCGCCAGCGTCAGCGCGCGCGACTCGTCGCCCACGCCGCGGTGCGACAGCTCCGTGGTCAGCGCGAGCGCCTCCTCGCGCAGGCCCGCGTCTACCTTGCCGCGGATGCGACGGCGCACGGGCTCGGCGTTGGTCGGGTCGACGTCCTGCCAGTGCGCCAGCAGCTCATCGGACGCGCCGCCGGTGGCGTCTGCCACCGCCACCTGACTCTCGACCACCACGCCGACGTCGTCGTAGCGGCCGTGCAGCTCGCCCAGGATCGCGCGGGCCTTGCGAGGGTCGCCCACGGCGAGCGCGGCGTGTGCGCGCGGGAGCACGAAGCGCAGATCGCCCGGCGCCCGCTCGGCGACGTGCTGCCACTCCTCCCACGCGCGCGCCGGGAAGCCCGCGTCGGACAGCGACGACGCCAGATCCGTCAGGCGGATCAGGCTGTCCGGGCGAAGCTCGGCGGCGCGAGAGAACGCGGCCACGCGGGCCTGCGGATCGGTCGTCGTGCGGCCCGCGAGCGACCAGCCCAGCGACGAATTCGGGTCGAGGAACACCGCGCGCGCGATCGGGTCGCGCTTGTTGTCTCCGCGCAGCGCTTCTGGCGTGGGCTCGCGGAGGCCGAGCGCCGTCGCCGAGGCGCGGCCGATGACGAGCGCCGCGTAGTCGTCGGCGGTCTCAGGGCGCGCCGCCGCGGCCCGATCCGAGAGGCTGGCACGGTCCAAGCGCTCGGACACTTGCGCGAGCAGCCGGGTGACCGCGTCGTTGGGCGCGGTGCGCGGCCCCTTGGCGCTGTGGCGCGTGCACACGTGGCCCGGGTCGCAGACCAAGGCCTCCATCACCACCGAGGCATCCGTGACGTCGACCGACAGCTCGATGGTCCAGGGCGCCCCGTTGGCGGGGAGCGTGCCCACCAAGCCCGGCGAGCGCGGGACGCCGTCGACCTCGGCGATCACACCTTGCAGGTCCGCGAGGCCGGACTCCAGCAAGGCGGCGACATGGCCGACGGCCTCGACACCCCAACGATGCGCCGGGATGGACTTGGGGAGCGACATACGCACCACGATCGGCTCGATGGTCGCGGAGACGGGCTCCACCGTAGGCTCAGCGACCGCCTCGCCCGGGCCTTCGTCGTCCGACACCGCGATCGCGAGACCCACACCGATGATCGCGGCCTCGGCCACGCGGCGCAGCGCGTCCATGCCTGACCGAAGCCCGGAGCCCTCGTCCGACGCGCCACCATCGCCCGGCGTCACTTGGGCACCAGCTGTGTCTTCGTCGTCCGGCGAGTCGGTGTGGTTGTCATCGGGGCCCATGGCCCGCTCCTCCGGGGAGTGTGGCGTTCTCCCCCCTTCATTCTAACCACGGTCAAGGCGATGTGAAACGGAATATGCGCCGCCCCGGGGAGGCGGGCTCGTGGGGCGCTGGTCGTTGGATCTCGGCACGTGCAACACCGGGGTCTGCCGGTGGGATGAAGCGACGGGCAAGCCCGAGTTCGTGGCACTCCCCGCCATCTGCCGGGTCCCCGACGGGGATGACGCGCTGCTGGCGCCGCGGATGATCCCCACCGCGACCCATCTGCGGGCCGACTCCGACTTCTGGACGCGCCTCGGCGCGGCGCCCTGGATCTCGCGGCGGGTGCTGTGGGGTCGGCAGGGGTGGATCGGCCAGCAGGCGATCGAGAAGAACCTCGCCGCCCCGACCGCCGCGTTCGTCCCCACGTTCAAGGGATGGCTGGGCCGCGCGAGCCACGCGCCCCTCGCGCGGGTGCGCGGTCAGGCGTGGTCGGCGCGCGACGTGGCGCGAGTGTTCCTGCGCGAGCTGATCGCCGAGGTGGAGCGCGTGACCGGCGAGCGCATCCGCGACCTGCTCGTCACCGTGCCCGTCGACACCTTCGAGTCCTACCGCGCAGAGCTCGCGTCGATCCTGCATGGGCTGGGCGTGGACAAGGTCCGCTTCGCCGACGAGCCTGTCGCGGCGGCGGTCGGCTACGGCCTGGGCTTGTCGGCGAGGCGGCGCGCGCTCGTCGCCGACTTTGGCGCGGGCACCTTCAACCTGGCGCTGGTGGAGCTGCGCGCGCGCGACACCGAGCAGGGACGCGCCGAGGTGCTCGCCAAGACCGGGCGGACCATCGGCGGCGACCACGTCGACAGCTGGCTGCTCGACGCGATCCTGGACGCGCTCGGTTCGTCGCGCGCGAATGACGACAAGTTCTGGCGGCGTCAGCTGGTGGACGAGGCGCGCCGCGTGAAGGAGCTGAGCTACGCGCGCGGACAAGAGGCGTTCCGCTTGATCCCGCCCGACAAGCTCGACGACGTGCAGCGAGGCCGCCTGCGCCCGCCGGAGCTGGTCGTCGATCAGGACTTTGTGCGCGGCGTGCTGGAGCAGCACGAGGTGTTCAAGATGCTCGGCGAGTGCGTCGACGAGGTGATGACGCAGGCACGCACGCACGGCGTGACCGAGTCGGACCTGGAGGACGTGCTGATGGTCGGCGGCAGCACGCTGCTGCCCGGCGTGTACCCGTTCTTCGAGGCCCGCTTTGGCCGCGACAAGGTGCGCGCGTGGCGACCGTTCGAGGCGGTCGCGTGGGGAGGCGCCGCGCTCGCCGCGGGCGCGCTGACCGAGTCCGACTTCATCGTGCACGACTACGCGATCCTCACCTACGATCCGGCCACCGGCGACGTGGTGCACGTGCCGATCGTCGAGCGCGGGGCGCGCTTCCCCACCCGCCCGGATCACTGGCACAAGCAGCTGGTGCCGACGTGCTCGCTCGGCGAACCGGAGCGCGTCTTCAAGCTGGTGATCTGCGAGGTGGGCGGCACCGCGGAGGACGAGCGCATGTTCGGCTGGGACGCGCAGGGCCGCGTGCACACGCTCAAGGGCGGCGAGAAGCGACTGATCGTGCCGCTCAACGAGGGCGCGCCGACCTTGGGCACGCTCGACCCGCCGCACGCGCCCGACGACCGCACCGCGCGCCTGGACGTGTGCTTTGGCGTGGACGTGGACCGCTGGCTCATCGCGACGGTGAAGGACCTGCGCACGGGCAAGACGCTGATGGACGCGACCCCGGTGGTCCGCCTGCTCTAGGTGGGCGCCACCACGTCGACGACGATGCGTCCCGCCGTGCGCTCGCGCAGATCGTGAATGAATGCGTCGGCGATCTCCACCGGAACTTGCACCACCAGTCGCACGTCCTCGCCGTATTCGGACGAGCTAGGCGCGAGCGCGTACGCGGTGAACACGCCCTGGATCGGCCCCGACCAGTCGTAGGCGAACGTGAGCGAGAGCGGTCGGCACACGCGCGTCTCGATGATCGTGGAGGTGGACAACACGGTCGCGGCGGACTCGCCGTAGGCGCGCACCAGCCCGCCGGTGCCCAGCTTGGTGCCGCCGAACCAGCGCGACACGACGATCACCACGCTGTGCAGGTCTGCGCCCACCAGCCGACGCAGGATCGGCTCACCCGCCGTACCCGCAGGCTCGCCCGCGTCGTAGGCGCGCGTGCGGCCGTCGTCGAGCCGCCAGGCCCAGCAGTGGTGCGTGGCGTCCGGGAACTCGTCGGCGACCTGCGCGATGAAGGCGCGCGCGCTGGTCTCGTCGGCCACCGGTGACGCGTCGGCGATGAAGCGCGAGCCCTGCACGCGCGGCAGCTCCACGCGCACCGGCGCCGCGAGCGTGCGCACGACCGCCATCTCAGCGCGCGCCCAGGCGGGTCGCCGCCAGCACGGTGTGCATGCGCACGTCGCCGTCCACGAGCTCGGTCGCGCGGATGAGGAACACGAGCGCGCCCGCGGGGCCTTCACGCACCTCATCGAGCGCGAACGACGTGGTGCAGGTGGGCCAGCGACGCGGCCCGCGCAGCCTGAGCAGGTCGACGGCGTGCCCGTCTGGCCCGCGCCACACCCACGTCGGCGTCACGGCGAACGAGCCGCTGCAGTCGGTCCCGGTGGGTGTCTCCGTGAGAGAGAGCACACCGGTGCCCGCGGTCGTGCGGACGCGCGCGTCCATGGTGCGCGGCCACACCGCGGCGCTGTGATCGCCTTCGAGCCAGAAGGTCAAAGACTGCCCGAGCATGTTCGGGTCGATGTGCTGCGCGACGTAGGGCTTGCCGGCCGCACGCTCTGCCGCGCTCACCGCGCGCGCCGCGTCCGCGCCCACGCCAGATGCCGGCCAGTGGCTCCACGCGCCCGCGTCCACGTCGATCGAGCGCAGCTCGGCGTGCGTGCTGGACCCGTTCGCGTCGACCTCAGCGACGGCGGCGAATCGGCCGGACGGCGAGAAGCCGAGGAACACGGGCTGGCCCGCCATCGCGATCGACACCCACAGGAACCACACGGTCGCGCCTCACAAGGTGGCGCCTATCCCGCGCAACCCAGAGCGCGCGCACACGAGCGGGTCCAGTCAGCGCAGGTAGGGTGCCACGAACGCCTCAAGGGCCGGTCCCGTTCGCGCGCCAGCCTCCTTGACCTTGAGCTGGCCGCCCGACCACACCGCGAGCGTCGGGATGCTCTGCACGCCCAGCGTGCCTGCGGTCTGCTTGTGCTCGTCGACGTTGATCTTGGCGATGATCAGCTTGCCGGAGTGCTTCTTGCCGAGCGCTTCCAGGTGGGGGGCGACCGTGCGGCACGGGCCGCACCACGGCGCCCAGAAGTCCACGAGCACCGGCACCGGCGACGACCGGATCAGCCGCGCCAGCGCATCATCGTCGACCACGACCGGGTGCCCGGCGACGTCGAGCGCGGTCTGGCAACGCCCGCAACGGGGCGCCTGGCCCACACGGCCAGCGGGGACACGGTTCAGGCGGCCGCAGGACGGGCAGGAGAAGGTCCGCGTGGACATGGCAGACTCCAAGTGGAAGCCGAGGGTCCAAGCCTGCGCACCGCATTCCCCGCGGAAAGGACACCGAGACGAACAGGGACGCACGAGCGCGGCACAGACGACGTTTCCACGTTACCGCCAGCCCTTCCCGGAGCACCCGATGTGGGCACTGACCTTCGACCGCACTCGTGAACGCTGGGAGACCTCCACCGGCATGGTGAAGGAGCAGGTGCCGATGCCCGTGCTCGACGAGTCGGGTCCGGACAAGCGCGACCAGTCTCAGGTGATCATCAAGGTTCGCTACGCGGGCTTCTGCGGGTCAGACCGCGGCATCTGGTGGCGCAAGTCGTTCGGCGACATGGTCGACTCGTCGCTCACCCACGACGGCCAGGACAAGCGCATCTTCGGGCACGAGCTGTTGGGCGAGATCGTCGAGGTCGGCTCCCGCGTGCAGGACAAGTACGGCTACAAGCCGGGCGACATCGTCACGACCGAGTCGCACATCGTGTGCGGCACCTGCACCCAGTGCCGCCTGGGCGAGCTCCACGTATGCGCCAAAGAGCGCATCATCGGCATCTCCACGGACGGCTGCTTCGCCGAGTACGTGAAGCTGCCCGCCAAGTCGCTGTGGCGCACCGACATCGACCGCATCCGCCCTGAGGTCGCGGCCATTCAGGAGCCTTTCGGCAACGGCGTCCACGCCTGCCAGGTGACCGACCTGCGCGGCAAGAACGTCGCCGTGCTCGGCTGCGGCACGATCGGCCTGTTCGCGGTGCTGATCGCGCGAGGCATGGGCGCGCGCAAGGTGATCGGTGTCGAGCTGGACCCTCACCACGCCGAGATCGCGCGGCAGCTCGGCTGCGACGTGGTGCTCACCCCCGCGATGCCGCCCGCCGACGCACCGTGGAAGTCCGACCCCGCCCTGCGCGAGGCCATCCTCGACCTGACCGACGGCGACGGCGTGGACGTGGCGATGGAGATGGCCGGCGTGCACAGCTCGCTGAACAACGCGGTGCGGGTCACCCGCCGCGGCGGTCACGTGGTGCTGTTCGGCGTGAAGAACGGCGACGCGGTCATCGAGGACGCGCATCGCGTGATCATGAACGGCCTGACGATCCACGGCGTGGTCGGTCGGCGCATCTTCCAGACCTGGCACCAGACGCGGGCGCTGCTGGAGTCGCGCGACAACGGGATCCAGGACGCGATCTGGAACACCATCCTGCGCCGCGGCGAGGGCACCATGGTGCCGATCGAGTCGTGGGAGCGCAACGCGTTCGAAGAGACGATCAAGGGCAACCCCAAGACGCTCATCCGGTTCGCAGGCTGACGCTCACTTGCGGGGCAAGACCTCTTCGCCCTGCCAGTACGAGGTCGCGTCGTCGATTCGGTAGAACCCGACCCGCGTGCGATCCGCGACTGAGCCGCCGGGCGCGCTCCCCGCGAACAGGCCGAGCTTCCCGCTGTCCGGGTACTCGGTGATGTCGGGTGAGTGCATGGTCGACACGCACAGGTAGACCACCTCCTCGCCCTTGTCGGCGGTGAGCTGATGCGCGTGCTCGGCGCCGCGCGGCAGCGAGATCCAGGCGCCCGCGCGGACCTCCTGCTCGGCGTCACCCAGACGCAGGGTGCCCACCCCGGACATCACGAAGATCGCCTCTTCGTTGCCGTGGTGGAAGTGCAGCGGGAAGGACGTGCGACCCGCGGGCAGGCGGTACAAGCTCGCGCCCAGCTCACGTCCGCCGGACGCGGCGGCGAGGCGCTTGCGATCGGCGCCCCAGCCCTCGGGCGCCGACGCAGGCTCCCAGGGCAACTCCTCGGTCTGAACGACGCGCACTAGGGGTTGGCCGCGGGCGTCTCGGTCGGGCCGAACAGGTTCATGCCCAAGAAGATGCCGCCGTCGATGGGGGTGCCGTCCGCGGCCGTCGCCGGGATGCGCTCGCCGATGGAGATGTTGAGCGCGTCGGTGGGGAGACCGGTGGCGCCGCCCAGACCGCCGAGCAGCTGGCCGAGGTCGATGTTGAGCGCGCCGCCCAGCAGGTCGAGCAGCGACGAGATGACGCCGCCGAGCTGCGCGATGACCTCGGTGTCGTCGGTGATGGTGGCGCCGTAGGTGAGCACCTTGCCTTCCGGCACTTCCAGGCCGATGCCGATCTTCGTGCCCTCGGCCAGGTTCAGGTACATCTCGATCGCGAGCGAGGCGACGAGCCAGTCGGTGCAGTCCTGGCTGCCCGGCTGCTGGTAGCCGAACGTGACGTTGGCGTCGGGCAGGTAGATGCCGCCGAGCGGCGCGTCGCCGACGCCGAACCGGGCCGCGCGCGCGGTGCCGGGGGTGAGCGCGATGCACCAGCCCGAGTGGTCGGGGAGCTGGTCGCCGCCCGGCAGGCCGCCGATGAGCGGGTCGAGCACGAAGCCCAAGAAACCCGGCAGGACCAGGTTCTGGTTGAGCAGGTCGAGCAGGCTGGAGTCGAGCAGGAGCTGGAGGACGCCGTCGTGCAGCAGGACCTCGAGGTCCGGGTTGGACGCCATCACGCCGTCGGGGATGGGCACGTCACCGGCGTTGCCCGGGACGGGGCCGTTCAGGCCGACGCCGAGCGACAGGCCGACGCCCAGGTGATCGGTCGACAGGTCCTGCAGGGCCACCGCGATGCGGGTGCCGAGCAGGTTGGTGTCGAACTGGATGGGGCCGCCGAGCGGGATGGACTGGAGGTTGCCGATCACACCGGACAGCAGCTGGTCGAGCAGCGTGCTGACGTCGAAGAACTGCTGGATGAGCTGCGAGAGCCAGTCGAGGCCAAAGCCGAACAGCTCGACGACGGGGATGTCGAACGCGGTCTTGGGGTCGAGCAGCCCGACGACGATGCCGCCGGTGGTGTCGTCGAGGTGGGCGTCGACGAGCGCGTCGAGGCCGATCTTGGGGAAGGTCAGCGCGCCGGGGACTTCGATGACCAAGCCGAACAGGTCGGCGGTCGTCATGATGTCGAGGCGCACGTCCGTGATCTGGAAGTGCGCGTGGATGCCGTCGTCAGCCGGGGTCAGATCCACCGCGATCGGCTGGCGCGACACGGCGGTCACCTCGATGGTGAAGGCGCCGCCGCCGATCTGCGGGATGGCGTTCATGATCGCCTGGTCGCTGATCAGACCGTCGACCACGCCGCCCAGGATGTCGGCCAGGCCGTCCAGGCCAGACGGAGTCAGGCGCGCGGTGATCGCGCCGGGCCAAGAGAGCAGCGGATCCGTGCCCGCGAAGGCTGGGATGCGGATCTCCTCGTGCTGCTCGTAGGCGTCCGCGGTGACGTCGAGGATGCGGTACGGCTTCTCGTAGGGCACGTCGACCGTGAAGGTGCCGTCCGACCCGACCGCGACCACCTGGCCCTCGACCGTGACCACCGCCTCGGAGGGCGACACGTGGCCGATCACCGTCATGGGGCCGTTGCCGGTGAACTCGCCATAGATCGGCTGCTCCAGCGACAGCGTCAGCGGCGGGATCGGCACCTCAGTGAGGATGCCCACTTCGGAGCAGCCAGCGAGGGCCAGCAGGAGCGGGAGGGTCAGGGCGCGCATGAAGGACCTCGTCAGAACGGCTCGTCGTAGCACAGGCGAGCCCGGATCCGCGTGGATCGATCGTCAGGGATGCGTCCCGCACTGCATGATCACCGCCCCAGGCAGGCGCTCCACCTCTGCGCAGGCGGCCGGACCCTTGGGCTTGGGGCCAAACACCACCAGCCAGGGCGTCTCGCCCGGCGCGAGCACGTCGCGCACCCGCACAGCCCGATCCCCCACCGAGAAGCAGCTCGGGTCCGACCCGCACGGCCCGCCGTGGGCCGCCTCCGAGATGTAGCGCCCGGTCAGGTAGTAGAACATCGGCAGCGCGTCCGACGCCGGGTTGATGCTCAGGGCACCCGGCGGGAAGCGTCCGTCGGACAGGCGCATCGCGACCTCGCGCACGGCGTCGCGCTCGTGGACCTCACCCTGGGACTGGCCCAGCCGGTCGAGGGTCGCCCAGGCGAGCGGGGCCGCCAGCGTGAGCGCGAGGAGCCCGCGCAGCCAAGGCTTGGACGGGATCGCCACCACCGCGGCCAGCCACGACGCCGACAGCGTCGCCATCATCATCGCCGTGGGGGGGCGGACCGCCTGACGGGTCGCGAGCACCGCCACGGCCACCGGCACCGCGAGCATCGCCCAGGTCAACACCCGAGACGCAGGCGGTAGGCGTCGCCAAGAGGCGAGGCAGAGCAAGCCCGCTACCACGATGACCAGCGCGGGCATGCTCGGGTTGGTGGGCAGCGTGGGCTCGCCGTCGTGAAGCTGCGGGAGCGCGCGCGAGGACAGCCCCATGCCCACGACCAGATCGAGCACCCGGCCCACCGGCCACGCGGGCGGCTCGCGCCGGATGGTCTGGGTCAGGATGCGCTGAAGCAGCGGGAGGAAGCCCAGCGCCGCCGGCGCGTAGAGCAGCGGCAGCGCCCGGAGCTCCGGCACGGAGGCCGCCACGCCCAGGCCGACCACCCACATCCACGGCACGCTGAAGTAGTGGATCCAAGGCAGGATCAGCGCGGTCAGCGCCACCGCGACCGCCGCCGACCGCGAACGGGACCGGGCCCAAGCCACGAGCGCGCCCAGGTGCGCCGCGATCGCGAGGGACCACAAGCCATACGCGCGCGCGCTGGTCGACGCGTCGATGGACGGCGGGTGGACCGCCAGCAGAAGGCCCGCGAGCAAGACGCCCCACCAGCGACCGGCCACGACGCGCCCCACCGCCGCGACCCCCATCACCGCGCCCACGTTCGCGAGCAGCGAGATCCACCGCCCGCCGACCATCGCCGCGGCGCGCGGAAAGGCCAGGAGCAGCCAGCGGTACATCGGCGGGTTCACGCCGGTCTCGGGGTCGAGGAACTGCCGGACGAAGTCGCCGGGGACGAGCAGGCCGACCTCGTCGGAGCTGTAGCCGTGCGCCAGCCAGGGCAGGCGCAGCGCCAAAGCCAGCGCGCCGCAGCCCAGCACGGCGACGAGCGTCAGCACACGATCCTGGCGTTCGGCGGAGCGTTCGTCCATGTCGCGCTGCGTATCCCGCCCGGCCTGGTCGACGTGCTACGTCGGCCCCATCCGGGAGGCCCCTTGTACCACGACGACGTCCGCTCCTCGCTCCGCGCTGAACTCGACGCCATGCGCGCCGCCGGAACCTTCAAGGCCGAGCGCGTCATCACGTCGCCGCAGTCCGCCGACATCTCGGTCGCGAACGGCGACCACGTGATCAACTTCTGCGCGAACAACTACCTGGGCTTGGCGAACGACGCGGGCTTGGTGCAGGCCGCGCACGAGACGCTTGACCGCTACGCGCTGGGCATGGCGTCGGTGCGCTTCATCTGCGGCACGCTCGACTTGCACAAGGAGCTGGAGGCCTCGATCAGCCAGTTCCACAGAAAGGAGGACACGATCCTCTACGCCGCCTGCTTTGACGCGAACGGCGGCCTGTTCGAGCCGCTGCTGGACGAGCGCGACGCGATCGTGTCGGACTCGCTCAACCACGCATCGATCATCGACGGCATTCGCCTGTGCAAGGCCGCCCGCTTTCGCTACGCGCACGACGACATGGCCGACCTACGCGCCAAGCTGGTGGAGGCCCGCGCGGGCGGCGCGCGGCGCATCCTGATCTCGACCGACGGCGTGTTCAGCATGGACGGCGACATCGCGCAGCTGGACGTGGTGTGCGCGCTCGCCGACGAGTTCGGCGCGATGGTGCACGTCGACGAGTGCCACGCCACCGGCTTCTTCGGCCCCACGGGCCGCGGCGCCTGCGAGCACAAGGGCGTGCTGGACCGCGTGGACGTGATCACGTCGACGATCGGCAAGGCGCTCGGCGGAAGCGCGGGCGGCTTCACCACCGGCCGCGCCGAGATCGTCGCGATCCTGCGCCAGCGCAGCCGCCCGTACCTGTTCAGCAACACGCTACCGCCGGTGATTGTGGGCGCCGCGCTCGCCGTGCTGGAGCGGCTGAGCACCAGCGACGACCTGCGCCAGCGGCTGGCCGAGAACACCGCGTACTTCCGCAAGGCCATGACCGACGCGGGCTTCGACATCCGCCCCGGCGTGCACCCGATCGCGCCGGTGATGCTGGGCGACGCGGCGCTCGCGTCCAAGATGGCCGACGCGCTGCTCCAGCGCGGGATCTACGTGATCGGGTTCTCGTACCCGGTGGTGCCGATGGGCAAGGCGCGGATCCGCGTGCAGGTGTCGGCGGCGCACACGCGCGCGCACCTGGAGCGGGCGGTCGCCGCGTTCACCGAGGTCGGGCGGGAGCTGGGCGTCATCGCGTAGGTCGAGCCTCAGCGCGGCGCGATCGTCACCGTCACGAGGTCGAACACGTGGCGCTGCGAGCGCACGGTTGTCGGGACGTATCGGACGGTCGGGCGCTCGGCGCGAGACCCGGCGCTAGGCCCAGTTCTCGACCCTCAACCCGGACACCCGCCGAAACTCGCGCTCGTTGTTCGTCACGACCGTGCGATCGAGCGCGAGCGCGTGCGCGGCGATCAGCATGTCCAGGCCGCCGATCACGGCGCCCCGGCGTTCGAGGTCGGCGCGGAGCGGACCGTAGGCGGCCGCCGCGGACTCATCAAACGGCAGCACGGTCAGGGGCGCAAGGAGGGCCGCCAGCGCGTGGCCGTTGGTCACCGGATGGGCGCTCTTGGCGACGCCGTACTCCAGCTCGGACACCGTGATGGTGGAGATGCCAACGGAGGCGATGTCGACGGCGCGGAGGCGGTCGAGCACCTGACGTGGCCGCTGTTTGATGAGGTAGATGCAGATGTTCGTGTCCAGCAGCCACATCAGAGCGATTCCCGTCCGGTCTCCGGCGGCTGTACCCGGTCCGACATGAAGTCGTCCGAGAAGAGGCCCAGGGCTTCCTCCACCGCCGCCCACGGGTCGTCCTTGGGCACAAGCAGGACGCAGCGCCCAACGTGCCGAACGAACACCTCGGTGCCCGGCATGGCGAACTCGCGAGGCAGGCGCACCGCCTGGCTCTGGCCGTTCTTGAACAGCTTCGCGGTGGACACGGTCGGGGCTCCAGAACGTCTATACCCTCAGGTATATACTCCGAACCCCGACGCAGCCACCGCAGTCCCGGTCAGACCGGCAGGTCGACCGAGATCATGTCCTCGGGCATGTTGACCCGCGGGTTCTCGGACCCGAAGTTCTCCACGTGCACCACGACCTTAGTCACCTTGGCGCCGAGGCCGCCGAGACCAAAGTACATGTGCGCCTGGGTCGCCAGGCGAGCCAACCACGAGAAGCCGAACGCCCAGCTGCGACGCCAGCCGGTGGCGTTGCCCCAGTGCAGCTCCTCCTGGCCGACCACGACGCCGTCGACGTCCTTGATGCCGGCGGACTCGAGCGCGGCAGGGACGTTGGGCGCCTCCATGTAGCCGAAGGTGGCGACGATGCTGCGGATGCCGGGCGCGAGCTCCAACACCTGCGCGCGGCGGCCCACCCAGTAGGGCTTGGACGACGTCTCGACGGTGAAGAGCACGACGTCCTTGGGGACGACGCCCCACTTGCGCAGGAAGGTCTCCAGCGTGACGGGCACGAACCCGTCGAGGTCCACCGTCTGGCTGGTCATGTAGACGATGGTGCGGGGCACCAAGAGCAGGCGGTCACGGACCTCCACCAGCTCGCCGATGCGCATGCGACGCGCGGCCCGGTAGGCCTGCTGCACTTGCGCGCGGCCCCACTGCCACACCTGCATCGAGAAGAACAGGCCGACGCCGATCACGACCGGCACGATGCCGCCGTGGAGGATCTTCACGAAGTTGGCGGTGAAGTAGGACAGGTCGAGGAGGAGCAGCGGCACCCAGACCAGGGCCACCAGCCACATCGACCAGCGCCACACGTGGCGAGACACCACGATCATCGCCAAGCTGGTCACGACCATGACGGTGGTCACGGCCATGCCGTAGGCGGCGGCCAGGTTGGACGAGCGCTGGAACATGAGCACCAGCGTGCAGCAGCCGGCCCAGAGCATCCAGTTGATGACGGGCAGGTAGATCTGGCCCTCCATCTCGGACGAGGTGTGGACCACGCGATGACGCGGGAACAGGCCCAAGTTGACGCCCTGGACAGTCAGGCTGAACGCGCCGGTGATCAACGCCTGAGAGGCGATGATGGTGGCCGCGGTGGCGAGCGGCACCATGGCCGGGCGGATCATCTCGGGCACCGAGCTGTAGAACACGTTGCCCGCGATCACCTTGCCGCCGTTGAGCAGGAACGCGCCCTGACCCAGATAGGACAGCACCAGGCACGGGAGCACGAAGAAGAGCCAGCTCACCCGAATGGGCTTGCTGCCGAAGTGACCGAGGTCCGCGTAGAGGGCCTCACCGCCGGTGATGGCCAGGACGACCGCGCCGAGCAGGCCCGCGAGGTGGTCCCACTTCAGCGACATCACCAGGCGCGCCGCGTACGTCGGAGACAAGGCCCAGAGGACCTCCGGATACTGGGCGATGCGGAGCGCGCCGATCGAGGAGATGGTCACAAACCAGACCACCATGACGACGCCGAAGATGCGCCCGACGGCCGCCGTGCCTCGCCATTGGACCGAGAACAGCACGGTGAGCACGATCAGCGTCAGCGGGACGACGAAGGCCTCCATGCTGGGCGCGATGACGGTGAGGCCCTCGATCGCCGACATGACGGAGATGGCCGGCGTGATGACGCCGTCGCCGTAGAGGAAGCCGGCGGCGAGGATCAGCGCGAGGCCGAGCGTCTTGGCACCGCGCGCCTTCTTGATGATCCCGAACAGCGCGAACACGCCGCCCTCGCCCTGGTTGTCGGCGTTGAGCACCAGGCCGACGTACTTCAGCGTGACGAGCAGCAGCAGCGACCAGACGATGATCGACGCGATGCCGAGCACGTGGATGTCCGCGTGGCCCACGTGATGCACCGACTCGTTCCAGGTGTAGAGCGGCGACGTACCGATGTCGCCGTAAACCACACCCAGCGCGGCGAGCGCGAGCGGCCACAGCGGGCGCGCCCCTTCGGGGTGCGAGCCGTCAGAATGCGACATGGAGATCCACGACCTCGTTCAACCCGAGCCACGTATGAGCGCGCGCCGTGCCCGCGCGACCCGGTCCCACCCCTCATCGCCGTCGTCTACCCCACAAAAAACCGCTTTCACTAGCGAAAACGTGGGTTTGTCCGATACGCACCACCGCAACCGAACGCTGCACCATCAGCCGCCCGACGTGACGCCTCCTTGGCATGACCCCCATCGGGTCCTACAGGGACGACATGACCCACCCCGACGCGAAGACGCTCAACGCGACCTGCGATTGCATCAAGACGGACGCCTCCGGACTGGCAGGCGCGTTCGACCCGGTGGGCCCCGCCTCGCTCGACGCGATCCTAGCGACGCGGCCCCACCTGTTCGCGCCGCTCCCCCTGTTCATCGACGACGCCAACCTGGACGCGATGCGCAGGGCGGTGGCGGTGCTGGACCGGGTCGCCGCCCTCCCTGGCTTCGTCCCGGACGACGAGCTCGACCCGCTCGCCCGCGAGGACCACGGCCCCCACGGCGCGCTCATGGGCTACGACTTCCATCTGTCCGCCGACGGGCCCAAGCTCATCGAGATCAACACCAACGCGGGCGGGGCCCTGCTGGCGGCGCGGATGATCGGGGCGCTGGAGGGGGCGGTCACCCTACCCCCGCAGCACACGCAGTTTGAGGAGGCGCTGGTCGACACCTTCCGCGAGGAGTGGAGGTCACAGCGCGGTGCCGGCGAGCCCCGGACGGTGGCGATCGTCGACGCCGCCCCGACCGAGCAGTTCCTCTACCCGGAGTTCCTGCTGTACCAGGCGCTGTTCGAGCGGGTCGGCTGGAAGGCGGTGATCGCCGGCCCCGAGGCGTTCCGGTTCGACGACGGCGCGCTGCGCCTGGGCGACGAGGCGATCGATCTGGTCTACCTGCGCTCCACCGACTTTGGCCTGCACACGCCAGAGAGCGCCGCCCTGCGCGACGCGTACGCCAGCGGCGCCGCGGTGTTCACGCCCAACCCGCACCTGCACGCGCGGCTGGCGAACAAGCGGCGCCTGGTGACGCTGTCGGATGACGATGCGCTGGCCGCGCTGGGGGCCACGCCCGAGGACCGCGCCGTGCTCGCCAAGGTGGTGCCGCGCACGCGCTGCCTGCTCCCCGCGCAGCAGCCCGCGCTGTGGTCGGACCGCCGCGCATGGTTCTTCAAGCCCGTCGCCGGGTTTGGGAGCCGCGCCGCCTACCGTGGCGACAAGCTGACCCAAGGCAAGTGGCGGGAGATCTGGGACTCCGTCGACCCGGACGGCCGCTGCGCCTACGTCGCGCAGGCGCTCATCCCTCCGCCGGAGCGCCACGTGACGATCGACGGCGTGCGGACGCCGCTGAAGTTCGACGTGCGGGCGATCGCCTACCGCGGCCAGGTGCAGCTGTTCTTCGCGCGGCTCTACCAGGGCCAGACCACGAACATGCGCACGCAGAGCGGCGGGTTCGCGGCGGTGCTCCCCACCTCCGACCCGTGCTGCCTG
>CAIOSP010000151.1 GCA_903861005.1 uncultured Pseudomonadota bacterium | reverse complement strand
GCGCAGGACCTCTCCACGCTGCTCGCCACGCCCGACGGCCCCGCCATGCTCCGCGCCATCTCGTTGGGCTCGGTGTTCATGGGGGCCAACAGCTACATCGGCAACGGCCCGAACTTCATGGTGAAGGCCATCGCGGACAGCGCAGGCGTGAAGACGCCGAGCTTCTTCGGCTACATGGCGTACTCGGTGGGGATCTTGATCCCGCTGTTCGTCATCGTGTCGATCGTCGCGTTCTAGGCGGCCGGGCGAAGGTCCGCCGCGAAGTACACGTCGAAGCGGACCGCCTTTCCTTCGAACTGATGGCGGGGCTTGCCGAGCACGGCGGCGCGGTGCGGGCGCTTGATCGCCACCCGCGGGGCGGCGCGGAGCGCGCTGGCCAGCAAGGTGGGCAGGGCGGCCTCGTCTGGGTCGGCGAGCTGCGCCAGGAACTGCATCTGCGCGCGCGAGGCCGCCTTCTTGCCGTCGTCGCCGAACATCGGATCGATGAGGATCGCGTCGATCGCGTGGCCCTCGGACGACAGCTCATCCAGCACCTGAGCGCTGTCGGCGTGGCGAAGGCTCAAGCGCGCGGCGACGTCGGCGAAGGGCGGGCCGGCGGCGCGCGATCGTTGCAGTCCATCCTCAAGCAAAGCGTGGATGATCTTGCTTCGCTCGACGCAAATCACGGTGCACCCGAGGCGCGCCAACGCGAGGCTGTCGGTGCCCAAGCCGGCGGTGGCGTCCACGATCGTGGCGCCCGTGGGCTTGAGGCCGAGCGCGCGCGGCAGCAGGTCGCGCAGGGTGGTGCTGGTGGCGCGGCGCCAGGTCTCAGGGGCGGTGAAGTCGACGCACAGCGGCCGCGGGGCGCCGGGTCGGGCGTCGACCAGGCACAGGCGTCCGTCTCGCGACTCCAGCGTCAGGTGTGGGGGCAGGGTGGCAAGGTCGGGGAGCACGCGAGCCACCTCCAAGACGGGCGCGACCGCCGCCGCCATAGCGCGATCGGCCCCGCAGCGGAGCGCGGCGCTTGCGGGGATCGGCCTGGATGATGCATGCTTCGGTTTGGAGGTGCTCATGCGTCCGTCCCCCTTGCTGCTGGCCATCGTGTCCGCGCTGTCGGCCTGCGGGTCCGAGAAGACGATGTGCATCACGGTGGACACGGACGCCCAGTCCTGCCCGGCGGCGGCGGACGTGGCCAAGGCTGACCTGTTCGACCCGGGCGACTGCAACGAGCAGGTGGTCACCAAGATCACCACCGAGGGGGAGCTGACCTCGATCGGCTACCTCCCGGACATGCAGACGCCGGCGTGCTGCTACACGGTGCTCGCCTACCAGAAGGACCCCACCTCGCAGTGCGTGATCGGTCGCCCGTTCGACGGCGACCTGCACGCTGAGGTGGTGCATGAAGGGGGCGCGCTCGATCGCGTGGCGCAAGCGTGGATCGCGGCGGCGAGCGGCGAGCACGCGTCGGTCGCGGCCTTCGCGCGGCTGTCGATGGAGCTGATGGCCCACGGCGCGCCGATGGACCTGTTGCGCGACGCGCACGCCGCTGCGCTCGACGAGGTCGAGCACACGGAGCTGTGCCTGAGCGTCGCGCGCCGGATGGGCGCGGTGGGGGCGCGGATGGGCTCGTTCCCGTTCCGGGCGCCCGTCACCCCGGCGCGCAGCCTGGTCGACATCGCGGTCGACGCGGTGCGCGAGGGCTGCCTGGTGGAGACGCTGGGCGCGCACGTCGCGGCCGTGGCGGCGGGCGCCTGTGAGGACGCCGACTTGGCGGCGCTGCTGGCCAGCATCGCCGACGACGAGGCCCGCCACGCCGTGCTCTCCTGGCGCGTGGTGGCGTGGGCCATGTCGGTGGGCGGCGAGGAGGTGCGGCGCGCCGTCTACGACGCGCTGGTGGCCCCGGTCGACCGCATGGACACAAGCTCGATCGCGCTGCGGTCGGGGATCGACGAGGCTTGGTTTGAGCGCGTGATCGTGTCCGGCGTGGACGAGGTGCTCAGCCCGGCCGCCCAGGCGCTCTGGGCGGCGTGAGGGTGGTCGCCTCGACCGCGGGGTCGTGCGGCGTCACGTAGCGGCGACGCGTCGCGCGACCGGCGCGGTGCGCTACAGCGCCAGCGCGACCCGCGTCGCCTGGTTGATCGCGCGCTTGGCGTCCAGCTCCGACGCCTCGTCGGCCCCGCCGATGCGCGTCACGGCCAAGCCCGCGGCCTTGAGCGACTCCTCCAGGTCCCGGTTGGGCTCCTGGCCTGCGCACACGACGATGGTGTCGACGTCGAGCACGCGCGGCTGGCCGGAGACGCGCACGTGCAGGCCGGCGTCGTCCACGCGGTCGTAGGCGACGTCGTCGAGGAATCCGACCCCAGCCTTCTGCACCGACGCGCGGTGGATCCAGCCGGTGGTCTTGCCCAAGCGTGCGCCCACGCGACCGCGCGTGCGCTGGCAGATCACCACGTCGCGAGCCGGCGGGGCGTCCACGGGCTCGACCAGGCCGCCGCGCGACTCGGCGGTGGTGTCGATGCCCCAGGTCTTGGCGAAGCTCTCGAAGGTCTCCTGACCGCCCGAGTGGACGAGCAGCTCGGCCACGTCGAACCCGATGCCGCCGGCGCCGATCACGGCGACGCGCTTGCCGACCTGCGACGGATCGCGGATGACGTCGGCGTACATCAGGACGTTGGCGCGCTCGGAGCCCGGGAAGCGCACCCGGCGCGCGTGAACGCCGGTGGCGAGCAGCACGTGGTCAAAGCCCGCGAGCGTGTCGGCCGTGGCGCGCGTGTTCAGTCGGACGTCGACGCCGGTCACTTCCAGCTTGCGGCGGAAGTAGCGCAGCGTCTCGTGGAACTCCTCCTTGCCGGGGATGCGCTTGGCCAGGTTGAACTGACCGCCCACCTCGTCGGACGCCTCGAACAGCGTGACGTGGTGGCCGCGCTCCGCGAGCGTGGTGGAGGCGGCGAGGCCGGCGGGCCCCGCGCCGACGACCGCGACCTTCTTGGGCGTGGCGGCCGTCGTGAGCACCATCTCCGCCTCGTGGCAGGCGTAGGGGTTCACCAGGCAGCTCGCGTGCTTGTTCTCGAACACGTGGTCGAGGCAGGCCTGGTTGCAGCCGATGCAGGTGTCGATCTCGTCCTCGCGGCCCGACGCCGACTTGTTCACCCAGTCCGGGTCGGCCAGGAATGGGCGGGCCATCGACACCATGTCGGCGTGGCCCTCCGCGAGCACGCGCTCCGCGGTGACCGGCTCGTTGATGCGGTTGGACGTGACCAGCGGCACGCTGACGTGCGGGCGCAGCTTGGCCGTGACCCAGGTGAACGCGGCGCGCGGCACCGACGTGGCGATGGTGGGGACCCGCGCCTCGTGCCAGCCGATGCCGGTGTTGATCATCGACACGCCGGCCTTCTCCAGCTCCTTGGCCAGGTGGACGACCTCGTCCCAGGTGGAGCCGTTCTCGACCAGGTCGAGCAGCGACAGGCGGTAGAGGATCACGAAGTCGCTGCCGACCGCCTCGCGGACGGCGCGCACGATCGCGAGCGGGAAGCGGATGCGCTGCTCAAACGTGCCACCCCAGCGGTCGGTGCGGTGGTTGGTGCGCGCGGCGACGAACTGGTGGATCAGGTAGCCCTCGCTGCCCATGATCTCGACGCCGTCGTAGCCTGCGACCTTGGCCATCTGGGCGCAGGTCGCGAAGTCGCGGATGGTGCGCTCGACGCCTGCGTCGGACAGCGCGCGCGGGCGGAACATGGAGATCGGCGACTTGATGTCGGACGCCGACACACACAGCGGGTGGTAGCCGTAGCGGCCCGCGTGCAGGATCTGCAGCAGGATCCGGCCGTCGGCCTCGTGCACGGGGTCGGTCACGGCGCGGTGCTTGTAGGCCTCCCAGCGGTTGGACAGGCGCCCGGCGAGCGGCTTGACCCAGCCCTCGGCGTTCGGCGCGAAGCCGCCGGTGACGATCAAGCCCACGCCGCCCTCGGCGCGTCGCCGGAAGTACGCGCCCAGGTTGGTGAGCGGGCCGACCTGCTCCTCCAGGCCGACGTGCATCGACCCCATGAGCGTGCGGTTCTTCAGCGTGAGGTGACCGACCTGCAGCGGCGAGAGCAGGTGCGGGTAGGGTGTCGCGTTCACGACGGCGTTCGCTTGGTCCACAGGACCTCGGGCACATTGCCCGCCTTGGCGGCCCAGCGGCCCAGGACGAACAGCAGGTCCGACAGGCGGTTGAGGTAGATCAGGCCGCCGTCGCCCACGTCGTCCGCGTGCAGACGCAGCGTCACGACGATGCGCTCCGCGCGGCGGCACACCGTGCGCGCCTGGTGCAGGAAGCTGCCGACCACGCCGCCGCCCGGGAGCACAAACTCCTTGAGCGGCGGCAGCTCGTCGTTGAACGAGTCGATCCAATTCTCCATGCGCGTGGCGTCGCCCGGGCCGAGTCGCTGCATGGTGGGCCAGCGGTCCGCGGCCGGCGTGGCGAGGTCCGCGCCCAGGTCGAAGAGATCATTCTGGATCTCTGCGAGCGGGGCGTCCATGCGCGCCCGATCGACGTCTGAGAAGGCCTCGTTGGCGAGGAAAGTCCGCACCAGCCCGATCACGGCGTTGAGCTCATCCACCGTGCCATACGACTCGATGCGGATGTCGTCCTTGGACACCTCAGATCCACCCACGAGGTGGGTCGTTCCCTTGTCCCCAGTGCGGGTGTAGACGCGCGTGATCCGCATGATGCCTCCACGCGCGGAACGTGCCGCACGAGCCACGCGGCGTTAGCACGGCGCCACGTCGGTCGAAAGGCCGCGGAGGTCCCGTTGCGTCGTCGTGTGCCTGTGCGAAGCCTCCGTGGAGCGGATCCTGTCGGTGTCGAGATCGAGGTGAACGGACTGGCGGCCAAGCCGCTGGGACAGATCGCGCCTGAGAACGTGGCTGACCTGTTCGCCATCTCCGCCAAGGAGGACCTGCCCCCCGGTCTGCGTGTGCGCCTGCGTGGCGTGGACGAGCGCCTCACCCGTCAGGTGGAGGATCTCCCGAACGGCAGCCCGTTCCTCGACTGGATCGAAGGGCTGGCCGAGCTGCCCGCGTCGCGCGTGCCGTACACGCTGCGCGCGGTGGTCGCCGCCGAGATCGAGGCGCCCAAGCGCGGCATCCCCGAGTGCGCCGCCGCCACCGCGTTGATGGAGGCGTGGGCGTCGTTCGAGCCCGAGCCCTTCTCGTTCGCGGCGCCCAAGATGATCCCCAAGAAGATGACGGCGGCCGCCGCTCCCCGTGAGGCCCAGCGCCCGCGCGAGCGTCGCGCGGTCGAGGCCCGCCCCGAGCGCACGCGCGTGGTGGTCGAGGTCGACAAGGAGCGCGTCGCGTGGATCCGCGCCACGGCGCTCGATCGACTGCAGCCGGCGTCCGAGCGGGGCCTGCTGGAGGCCGTGCTGTTCGCGGGCCTACAGCACCGCGCCCGCGAGCTTTACCCTGACATGCAGGGCCACGAGATCCGCAAGGTTCTTGAGACCATGGCCGAGCGCGGCGACGTGAAGCACTCCGCCGGTCGGTGGACGAGGCCGCTCCGCGGGCGATAGAGGCCTGGCACATTGTTGAGACCCCTTGGGGGCGTGGCGGAATGGTAGACGCCCCGGACTCAAAATCCGGTGCCCACAAAGGCGTGCGAGTTCGAGTCTCGCCGCCCCCAAGCCTCAACAATCACCGAGTGACGACGCGCCGCGGGCCGCAAGTTGGCCGGGCGCCTGTCGTCGCTAGCGCATGACCCGCAGCCGCTTGAGCTCGGCGTAGCAGCGGGCGGTCGCTCGGACGTCGGCCAGCGCGCGGTGGGCGCCGTCAAACCCCTCGCCGAACAGCTTTTGGTGAAGCTCGGCGAGCGTCGGCCACTTGGGGCCGTACCGGCCGGGGAGCGCGCAGTAGCGCGTGGACTCGAGCATGGTGCAGCGGCGGGGGCGCACCTCGACGACGTTGTCGCGGCCCGTGCGCAGCAGCTCCGCACCCACGATCTTCTCGTCGAACGCGATGTTGTGGGCGAACAGCGTGTCCGCGGCCAGGATGCGCGGCGCGAGCGCGTCGAGCACCTCGGCGAGCGCGACGCCCTCAGTCAGGGCTCGCTCGGTGCTGATGCCGTGGATCGCCGCGGCGGCGTCGGGGATCACGAAGCCGTCTGGCCGGACGATGTGCTCGGCACCGGCCAGCTCGCGGCCGTCCTCGTCGACCTCCAGCCAGGCGATCTGCACCAGCCGGGGCCAGTTGCTCAAGTCGGACGCGGGCGCGCGATAGTCGCGGGGGATCCCGGTGGTCTCGGTGTCGAAGAATAGGAGCATGTCGGGTCCGGGGGCGGCGGTTCGGGTCAGCCGGGAGACTAGTGGGGCGGCCCGGGGTGGGCCAGAATTGGTGACCTTCATGGGGGTCGGCGGCGTCCCCTCAGCCGTGGTAAGCTCGCGCGCATCGTGAGGTCTCCGATGCGTCCTTTGGCGATGATCGTGGCGGCAGCTTTGTTTCCGGTCAGTGCGTACGCGGGCACGCTCACGGTGGGCGCGGGCCAGCAGTACCCCGGGCTGCAGGCGGCGGTCACGGCGGCCAACGCAGGCGACACCATCCTGGTGGTGCCGGGCACGCTGGCGGTCGGCGCCGTGGTGAGCGTCGGCAAGAGCCTCACCATCCGAGGGTCCGGCGGCACACCCGTGCTGACGGCCGCAGGCAACGAGATCCTGCGCGTCACGGCAGGCACGGTCACCGTGCAGGGCATCAAGTTCATGCCCTCCGGCGGGCGTGCGGTGCGGGTCAGCGGCGGCGTCGTCACGCTCGACACGATCGAGATCACCGGCAACAACAACGCCAACAACACGCTGGGCGCGGCGCTCCAGGTGGACGGGCCCGCCAACCTCACGATCCGGTCGTCGTCGATCCACGACAACACGGCGCGCGGCGGCACCTTCCTGACGCCCACCTACGGCGGCTGCCTCTACCTCAACGGCGGAGACGTCACGATCGAGTCGACGACCGTGAGCGGATGCAAGGGCGAGTACGGCGGCGCGATCGCGCTGCTCGCGGGCACGCTGACGGTGCAGGGCTCCACGTTCACCAGCAACGTCGCGGGCTCGGGCTACGAGGGTGGCGCCATCTTCACGGAGCTCGGGACCACCACCGAGATCCGCGACAGCGTGTTCCGGAACAACTCGTCGCTGGGCAACGGCGGCGCGCTCGAACTCGACGGGCAGACGGTCGTCACCGGCAGCACGTTCGACGGCAACCAGGCCGAGATCGGATCGCTGCTGGCGACGGGATCGGGCGGCGCGATCTACGCGTACTGCGACGTGAGCTGCCCCTCGCTCACGATCGAGGACAACGACTTCCACGGCAACACGGCGACGGGGCAGGGCGGCGCCGTGTACTTCGCGACGCCCGGCGCGGTGCGCTTCGTCCGCAACCTGGTGTGCAGCAACGTGGCCACCTCCGAGGGTGGCGGCGTCACGATCAGCGCGCGGGCCCGAAGCTGGCTGCTCCTCGACAACGTGTTCGAAAGCAACGCCGGCTACGACGGCGCTGCCGTCCAGTGCAACACGGCGACGGACGGCACGGGTGCTGCGGCCAGCGGCGGTAAGATCCTCAACAACGACTTCCTCGCGAACGTGCCGGGCAGCTCGCTGGCGACGGTGGCGCTTGGCAGCTGCTCGGCCGCGGTGAAGAACAACCTGTTCGCGCGGAACCAGCAGTACGCGTTCTCGGGCGGTACCGGCGGCTTCGACTACAACTTGTGGTTCAGCAACGGCGCCGACACGTCAGGCCGCACGCGCGGCGCGCATGATCAGCTCGCGGCCGACCCGCGCCTGACGGGCTGGGTGAACGACGGCGACTGCTCGAACGACAGCTTTGACCTTGGCGTCGGCTCGCCCGCGATCAACACCGGGGACCCGGCGATCCTCGATCTGGACGGCAGCCGCTCCGACATCGGCGCGACCGGCGGCCCCGACGCGCCGCAGACGTCCGACGACGACGGCGACGGCTACACGCAGGGCCGCGACTGCGACGACACCAACCCGCAGATCCACCCTGGCGTGCCCGAGGTGTGCGACGGCGTCGACCAGGACTGTGACGGCGTGATCGACGGCCCGGCGCCGGCGTCTGCGGCCACGTGGTTCTACGACGGCGACGGCGACGGCCATGGCCTGGCGAGCAGCGCGATCCAGGCCTGCGATCAGCCGCCTGGCTACGCGTCGGTCGGTGACGACTGCAAGGACAACAACGCCGCCGTGTTCCCCGGCAGCCCCGAGTTCTGCGACGGCATCGACAACGACTGCGACGATCTGATCGACGGCGCGGACGTGGGCGATCTGCCCCGATGGTACCCGGATCGCGACGGCGACGGCTACGGCCGCCCCGGCGGCAACCCCACCGAGGGCTGCGAGGCGCCCCCCGGCACCGTCGCCAACGACGACGACTGCGATGACGGCAACGCCAACGTCGCACCCTTGGCGCCCGAGCACTGCGACGGCGTGGACGAGGACTGCGACGGCAAGGTCGACAACCAGCCTGTGTCCGGCATCACGTTCTGGAAGGACGAGGACGGCGACGGATGGGGCGACCCGGACGGCCGCACGGTCGAGGCCTGCCACCCGTCGAACGGCTTCGTGAACCGCGCGGGCGACTGTGACGACCTGGACCGCGACGTTCACCCGCTGGCGGTCGAGCCCTGTGACCCGGGCCGCGACCTGAACTGCGACGGCGCGTTCGGTCAGGACGACAACGACAGCGACGGCTTCCCCGCCTGCGAAGACTGCGATGACTACAACAGCGAGGCCTACCCGGGCGCAGGCGACGACTGGTACGACGGGATCATCACCAACTGCGATCACCTGTCGGACTACGACCGCGACGAGGACGGCGTCGACGCGTTCGAGGGCGGCGGCAAGGACTGCAACGACAAGAACAACGACATCTTCCCGGGCGCCACCGACGTCCCGAACGACGACATCGATCAGGACTGCGACGGCGAGGACGCGGACGTCAGCGTGGTGATCGAGGACACGGACGCGTCGGACACCGACTCCAGCGACGAGCCCGGCAAGCTGGCCTGCCACGGGTGTGACGCGGGTGAAGGGCTCACCGCGTGGCCGGCGCTCTGGGTGCTGGCGGCGCTGCGGCGGCGTCGGCGGTGACGGACGCTCCGGCCGGCGCGCCGCGCTCCGGCCGGCGTGCCGCGCTTCGGCGCTTCTGACGGGTCGAGCTGGGCCGCCCGCTAGCGGCCGCTCGCGTAGGCGCCGCCCGGCTCCAGCGTGAACCCGTCGGGGCCGTGCTTGTAGCGCTCGATCGACAGCAGCTTGGGGCCATCGAGCACGTACACGTTGAAGCTGGCCGAGCGGTGCCGCGCGGGCATGTCGGCGTAGCCGCCGCTGCCCGGGTTGCAGATGGGCACGGTCACGTCGCCCAGCGTCAGCGGCACGGTGAAGCCGTGGTGGATGTGCCCGTGCAGGATCAGGTCGGGCTTGCGGGGCGCGGCGGCGAGCACGTCGATCAGCGCGCGCGCGTTGAGCAGCCCGTGGCTCAGGCCCTCGTACACGCGGCCGTCGCGGTCGAGGATCGGGTAGTGCAGGCCGAGGACGACGAACGCGTCGTCGGGCGCCGCGGCGAGCGCGTCCGGGAGGGCGGCGAGCTGGGCCTCGGGCACGCGCCCCGACGCGAGCACATGGGGTCGGGTGGGGTCGAGGCCCACGATGTACAGGCCGGGCCGGGCGAACCGCGCGAGGCCGCCCTCGCCGAGGTGCATCCAGGGCGCGAACAGCGTCTCGATCCGCCGCGCGCGGGAGGCACCGTAGGTGTAGACGTCGTGGTTGCCAGACTGCACGAGCGTGGGGATCTGCTCGAGCAGCGGGGCCAGCGCCGCGCGCGCGGCCGCGAACTCGGACGGGAGCGCCTCGGCGGTGAGGTCGCCGGTGATCACCACCGCGTCGGGCTTGGCGGCGAGCATGGCGTCGACGAGCTGGGCCTGCACCTGGCGGTTGAAGTGGGTGACGCGCCCGCGCACGTAAAGGTTCGCGCCGCCGAGGATCCGCTTGGGGCTGAACTGACCGAAGGTGGGCCGCTCGTAGAAGTGGATGTCGGTCGCGTGGACCAGACGCAGGGTCACTTGCGCCGCCCGCGGATCAGCGCACCGACCGCGCCGAGCAGCGCCAGCACCAAGGGCACGATCGCCGACGGCGACGGGTAGGGCGTTGCGATGTCGAAGCGGAGCACGTCGCGCTCGCCGACACGCAGCTCAGCGACTCCGCCTTGGTCGGGCTTCCAGCGTACGCGGCCGAGCGAGTCGGTGATGCCGATGCCCACCTCGCGCTCGTCGGGCGAGCCGGGGTGGTGGACGACCGTCAGCGTCTGCCCGGGCATGGACGCCTGATCGTCGTCGACGACGGAGACGATCACCTCGTCGCCGACCGACGCGTGCACCGAGAGCGTCGCGTGCTCGATGGCGAGCGCGGCGCTGAGCCACAGCGCGATCATGCGGCCACCTTCACGGCGACGGCGCGCATGCCGCCGATCCATACCAGCGCGACCAGCGCGGCGGCGGCGCACAGGGCGGCGCCGACGTCATCGGGCGTGGGTGGCCAGCCGAGCGCGAGCGCGGCGAGCGAGAACAACGATCCCAGCACGGCGAGCGCGCGGCCGCTGCCCTCCAGGCGGCGGGCGTCGTCGGCGAGGGCCGCGGCGAGGGCGAGCGGGAGCGCCTGCTGCCAGATCGACGCGCGCGCGTCGGGCCCGGCCCACGCCAGCGCCCCGGCCCAGGTGATCGCCTCGGCGAACGTGGTGCGGCGGGCGGAGGCGGGCGCCAGCAGGTGGAGCAAGGACAGCGCGGTGAGGCACGCGAGCAGGGCAGGGCCTGCGCCTTCGCGCAGCAGCGACCGCACTGGCACCGCTCCGGGCGTCACCCACGACTCATGGGCAAGGGCGAGCACGCCGCCGAGCGCCAACGTGAGCAAGACCGACCAGCCCGCGGCCCCCCAGGTGTGACCGGCGCGCGCGCGGGACGACTTGGACCACAGCTCGGTGCCCGCGCCCGCGCCGACGAGGCCCGTCAGGATCGCCGCGGGGAGCCAAGTGGCGGCGGTGCCCCAGCCGGGGTTGAGCGCGGTCCACGGCGCGCGCGGCGTGGGCACGATCGCAGCCGACACCGCGAGCGCCATCGAGCCCGAGATCCAGGCGACGGCGAGCAGGCCGGCGGCGCTGGCGCCAAACGACGGCGCGCGGGTGGAGCTGATCAGCCACGCGAGCAAGATCACGCCCGCGACCCACGGGTTGAACCCAACGATTGGGTGGCCTAGATCGGCCAGCGCGCCCGCCAGCACCGCGCCGACGCCGGCGGGGACCACGGTCGTCGTCCACGCGGCGCGCACGGGGCTGGGCGACAGCTTGGCGCGGCGACGGTCCGCCAGCGGCGCGCCGACGCCGAGCGCGACGATCGCCACCACCAGCGCGACGGCCGATCCGCCGCTCAACAGCACGCCGGGCAGGAGCGCTCGCCCGACCAACCAGGTCAGGGCGAGGCATGCGCACAGCTCGGCGTGGCGCAGGGAGAACGCAGTCAAGCGCGTGCGAAACATGCAGCGCGCCTACCCGCGCTAGGCCCGTGCGGCCACACGACGGACAGGAAGGTTCGACACCAGGGCGACGCCGCGGTTGTCGTCCTTGTGGAGGCGGAAGGTGACCGCGTCCTCGTCGATGGTCACGTAGCGCGCGACGACCTGGAGGATCTCGGCCTTCATCATCTCCATCTTGGCGGGCGGAAGGTCGATCTCGTCGTGCACGAGGAGGACCTTGAGGCGCTGCTTGGCGTCGTTGCCGCTCTTGCCGGCCGGACGGCCGAGGAGTCGGCGGATCAGGTCGTTCATCCGATCACCTCCTGAGCGCCCTTGATGCCCATCCAGCGCTTGAAGACGTTCCAGAAGCTCGCATTGTCGGTGAAGTCCGGGACGGCGATCTGCTCGCCCATCAGGCGGCGCGCGATGCGGCGGTAGGCGGCGCCCACCGCGGACTCGTCGTCAAACGCCACGGGCATGCCGCGGTTGGTCGACGTGATGATGTCCTCATGGTCGGGGATCAGGCCGATCAGCGGGATGGCGAGGATCTCCAGGATGTCGTCCTTGCTCATCATGTCGCCGCGGTGGACCATGCCGGGACGGTAGCGGTTGAGGATGAGCTCGGGCTCGGGCAGCTCGTGCGCCTCGATCAGGCCGACGATGCGGTCGGCGTCGCGGATCGCGCTGACCTCGGGCGTCGTGACCACGATCGCGCGGTCCGCACCCGCGATCGAGTTCTTGAAGCCCTGCTCGATGCCCGCGGGGCAGTCGATGATCACCCAGTCGAAGTCCCTCTTCATATCCTCGACGAGCCGCTTCATGTCGTCGGGGGTGACGGCGTTCTTGTCGCGCGTCTGGGCCGCGGGCAGGAGCGACAGGTTGGGGAGGCGCTTGTCCTTGATGAGCGCCTGCTTGAGCCGGCACTCGCCCTCGATCACGTTGACGAGGTCGTAGACGATGCGGTTCTCGAGGCCCAGCACCACGTCGAGGTTGCGCAGGCCGATGTCCGCGTCCACGCAGACCACCTTCTGGCCCATGCGGGCGAGGGCGACGGCCAGATTGGCCGACGTGGTGGTCTTTCCGACGCCACCTTTTCCAGACGTGACGACGATGCACTGGGACATGCGGACTCCTGCGAAGCGGACTGGAGGGATCAGCGGCGCGCCGCGCGTGCGGCGACGCGACCGGCGTAGGGTTCGATGATGATCTGGCCGTCCACCACGGTGGCGATGTCCGGCACGAAAGTGTCGCGCGCGTGCGCCGGGGCGATGGCGATGTGGCGGGCGATGCGCAACTGCGCCGACGCCAGGTCAAACGCCATGATGAAGGCGGACTCTTCGCCCTGGGCGCCCGCGTGGACCTGGCCGCGCAGCTTACCAAAGACGATCACGCTGCCACCCGCGCGCACCTGGGCCCCGGCGTTGACGTCGCCGAACACGTAGACGTCGCCGTCGTAGCGGATGGCGGTGCCGGACCGCAACGTGCGGCGCAGCGTCAGCACGCGGCGCCCGCCCATCTCGTCGACGTCCGGATCGAGATCGCGCGGCATCTCGGGCAGCGGGATGGCCCGGCGGCGCGCGTCCGGCGGATCGAAGGCCTCCGGGACGGGCTCCTCGGCGGTGGTCTCGTCGTCCGCGTCGATCTCCACCTCGACTGCGTCGTCGACCGCCGGATCCGGCGCGTCCGTCGGATCCACCTCGAACGTGGTCGCAACCGCCTCGGCGACGCGCGGCGGCGCGGGCGGGTCCTGGGGATCCGTCACCTCGGACAGCGCGCTCAACAAGTCCGACATGCCCGGCATCGCAGCCGCGGCGGCCGCCTCAGCGTCCCCAGGCACGGCCTCTTGACCCGGCGCCTTGTTCTCGACGCGCACGAAGAGCTTGAGCTTCAACTCGCGCTCGGCGAAGCGGCGGACCGAGAGGTCCTTCACGTACAGGCCCGTGATCTCCACCTGGAACTCGTCGCGCAGCATGTGCAGCAGACGACGGAGATCAAACAGCGCGATCTCCCGGTCACCCAAGTGGATCCGCGCGGCGCGCCCACCCAGATCCGGCAGCACGTCGGCGATCCGCTCGCGCACGTAGTCCTTCATCCCGGCGAGAGCGATCTCGTCAGGGACTACGAGGACCGGCACGCCGTCGTCGTAATGGACACGCAAGTGCAACCGCGGAAAGGCCGCTTCAGGGGAGGACATGGCTTGGAGCCGTGCGCGGGGAGCGCGGGTTCGGCGGGGGTGCCGAAGGAGGGGCGGGCGCCTCGGGGGAGGAGGCGCGCAGGGTCGGATCGAGAGTACCACGACGCGGCCGATGGCGGCAAGGAGAGGCGGTGGATCCGGCGAGTTCGTGGAAGAGTGGCGGTCGAACGGTCACCGCTGGGGCCTGGGGCGACCTCGGACTTCCCCGCGCCCCGCCCGTGTTCCAACAACGCGTGACGCGCTCGCGCTGGGCGCGTCCTTCGCGCCGTGCGACGGGGTGCCGGGTGGAGGTCGGGTGATCGTCTGGTGGCTGGTGGCCGCGATGGCAGGGGAGCCCGAGTCGACGGATCCGTCCGGCGTCGAAGTGCCGACGGACGCGCCGTCGCTCCCGTCCATGTTCGACGAGGCGGCCGAGCAGAATGTCGCCGGTGGGCCGCCGCCGACAGCACCGGCGCCGCCCCCCAAGAAGCAGTCTTGGTTCAAGAAGATGCACTACGAGGTCGGCTTCTCCGCGCAAGAGGGCGTGGGGACCGACAGCACCGGCCTGTTCCCGAACTTGGTGGTGGAGTCCGCCGCGTTCGAGTGGCGCTCCTTCCTGACGGACAAGGTCGCCTTCCACACCACGCTCAACATCTTTCGGATGGTGGAGCCGGCCATCGCCCTCAAGGACGGGCGCATCGACTACGACTGCCACCTGGCGGGCCACATTCCGGTCGCGGACGGGCTGAAGGTGATCGTCGCGCCGGGCGCGGCCATCGCGTACTCGTTCACCAAGTCCAAGTACCAACGCATCGTCGGCGACGCGCGGATCGGGTTGGACATGACGCATGGCCTGTGGACGACCGGGCTGTACCTGCGCCCCTACGCGGGCTGGTACCGCGAGATGGGGGTGGAGCACGGCCACGTGGTCGGCGGCGTGGTGATCGATCTGGTCGGCGTCGTGCGTCTGCCAAAGAAGAGCGAGCGCGCTGCGCGGTGAACGCTCGACCCTAGCCCTGCAGCAGCGGGTCGAGCTGGCCCTGGGCGTCGAGCGCGCGCATGTCGGTGTAGCCGCCGATCGACCGCTCCCCGATGAAGATCTGGGGCACGGTGTGCTGGCCGCTGGCCTCGACCAGCCACGACCGCTGGGCTGGGTCGTAGGCGACGTCGATCTCTTCGTACTCCATGTGCTTCACGGTGGTGAGGAAGCGCTTGGCGGCGACGCAGTAGCCGCACGCGGGCGTGGTGAAGATGCGTACCTTGGCCATTTGGACTCCTGGGCCGCATCTAGTCACGCCAGGGCCACGCGTCCCGGGCGACTGACCTAACGGTACGTGTCGGGGAAGATGGTCAGCACGCCGTAGTCGTCGACGCTGTCGTAGGCGACCAGATCCACGCTGTAGCCGCCGTACCAGCAGTCCAGGTAGGTGCTGCTGGCCGCGAAGTCCGCGTACCAGACGACGGGGTCATCGGACGGGTACAGCTCGAAGGACTGGACCAGCTCGCCGGAGTTGTCGTCGTAGACGTCGGCCCAGACCTGCACGACGTCATAGACCCCGTCCGCGTCGTCGACGTCCGCCTCAAACGACCAGATGTCATCGTTGTAGCCAGCGTCGAAGGAGCAGGCCGACCAGCCGTCGAACACCACGGGCGGGGAATTCGTCACCACCACGATCGGGTCGTGGTGCACAGGCGGCGAGCCGTCGACGAAGATGCAGCCCGTGAGGGCGGCGAGGCCGAGAGCGAGTGCGATGATGCGGGTCATGATGTCCTCCGTGTCCACGTATGCCTAGACGACGCCTGTTCGGAGTTATTCAACCCTCTACACACGAATTGATGGAACGCGGAGGCGGCTTGGTGAAGAAGTGGGAGCGGGTGCCGGTGCCGGCATCGACGGCGAAGCCGGTTCGGCGCGGCCATCCTTGGGTGTTCCGCGACGGCGTGCCCCGCTTGGCCCCCGGTACGCCGGTGCTCTTGCTCGACGGCGACGCGCCGATCGGCTGGGGCCTGGCGGACGACGGGGACATCGCCGTGCGGGTGCTGGGCACCGACGCGCCCGACAAGCCCGACGTGGCCAAGCACCTGATGGACACCATCGGCCGGGCGGACCGGTTCCGCTCCCGCGTCATGGACCCGCGCACCGACGCCTACCGGCTGGTGAACGGCGAGGGCGACGGCCTGGGCGGCTTGGTGATCGATCGCTACGGCGATCTGGCGATCGTCCGCCTGTACGCCAAGGCCTGGGAGCCCTGGCTCGACGCGATCGTCGCGGCGCTGATGCCCCTGGCCTGGGTCTCGGGCGTGTCCCGGCGACTGGGCGTGAACCGCGTAGACGGCGGGGAGGGCCTCGTCCGCCTGCACGGGCCCGAGGCGGCGGAGGTGATCGTGGTCCAGGAGGGCGCGATGCGCCTGCTGGTCAGGCCTGCGCGCGGACAGAAGACGGGCATGTTCCTGGATCAGCGCGAGCACCGGGCGCTGGTGGGCACCTGGGCGCGGGGTCGGGTCGTCGCGAACCTGTTCGCCTACCACGGGGGCTTTTCGGTGGCGGCGGCGCTCGGCGGGGCGGCCTACGTGACCACGGTCGACCAAGCGCCCGACGCGATCGAGGACGCGAAGGAAAATTTCCGCCTCAATGATCTGGACCCCGACGCGCACGCGTTTGAGGTGGCGGACGCCTTCAGCTGGTCGCCGCGCGGCAAGGTCGGACTGTTGGTGCTGGACCCACCCTCGCTTGCTCACGGCAAGCAGTCGGTGGCGCCGGCGCGCGCGGCCTACCGCAAGCTTCACCGTCACCACGGCGCAAACATAAGCCGGGACGGCCTCCTCGCGACGTCGAGCTGCACGAGCTGGATGACGCCGGACACGTGGCGCGAGGCGGTGGAGGAGGGTTTGGAGGGGCCCTGGTCGTGGTTGCACACGAGCGAAGCGCCCCCGGATCATCCCGTAGCGGTCGGACACGTCGAGGGGCGTTATCTCAAGTTCGCGTTGCTGCGTCGCCGCTGAGCGTCGGCAAGGCTAACGACTCCTGGACGAGTGGACGCGGAGCACGTGCTCCGGTACACATTCGCCCGCATGTGAGGGAACTGATGGCGAAGGTTCGGATCCTGCTGGCGGACGATCATGCGATCCTCCGGTCTGGGCTCACGATGCTCATCCAGAGCCACGCGAACTATGAGGTCGTGCTCCAGGCCTCGGACGCCGAAGAGGCGATCATCAAGGCCCGCGCGCAGCAGATCGACGTGGCGATCGTCGACATCAGCATGCCGGGCGGCGGCGGCGTCACGCTGACGGAAGACCTGGTCCAGCTGTACCCGGGCATCCGCGTCATCGCGCTGACCATGCACGACGACCCGGCCTACCTCAAGGCCGTGCTCAGCGCGGGCGCGGCGGGCTTTGTCGTCAAGCGCTCGGCGGACACCCGCCTGCTCGACGCGATCGAGACCGTGCTCGACGGTCAGGTCTACATTGACCCGGCCATGGGCTCGGGCGTCATCCGCGGCCTGCTCGACCCCCAGCCTGTCGCCGAGAGCGACGAGGGCAAGGGCCTTGAGAGCCTGTCCATGCGCGAGAAGGAGGTCCTGGTCCTCCTGGCGCACGGCTACACCAACCGTGAGGCGGCCGAGCGCCTGGGCCTGTCGATGCGCAGCGTCGAGACCTACCGCTCCCGCATGGCGGAGAAGCTGGGCTTCACCAACCGCGTGGACCTTGTCCGCTACGCGCTGGAAGCGGGCCTGCTCAAGACCACTGAAGCGCCGTAGTCGCGGGTCAGAAAGCAGAGCGCGCGGCGGCCCTGGTTAGGACGCGCCGCGCGTATGGATGCTCGCGTGCGGTCGACCGAAGCGTCGACCGATCTGACTAGGAGCCGAAGACGTCGGTTGAGACGGTGGCCTTGTAGCCGAGCTTCTTGATGGCGGCGATCAGCGTCTCGGGCTTGACCTTGGCCGAGTCGAACGCGACCTCGGTGCGGCCAGTCTGGTAGTCGACGGCCGAGGCCACGACGCCCTGCACGCCGCCGAGCGCGGCCATGACCTTGTTCGCGCAGTCACCGCAGGACATGCCTTCGACAGACAGGGTCAGCTTGGTGCCGGACGCGGCCTGGACCTTGGCGGAGGCGTCGGAGAACGCGGCCGCGTCGGCCATGGGGCAGGCGAAAGCGGGGGTAGCGGCGAAGAGGGCGATGCCGAAGAGGAACGAGCGCATGAAGACCTCCGGTGGGGGACTGACGTTTTGCTCTGCAGATCTAGCTTCCTGGACCCAATGTGCACACTGGACGACGCATCCGCGACGAACTTTCACGTCCAGCGACAGGTGCGCAGGCCGATCCTGTCACCCCGAAGGCCGCAAAGTGCGTGGGCGCTCGGCCACCGAGTGCGCTAGAGGCCAAACGGTTTTCGTGGAGGTTGAATGGACTGCCGGTCGCTCTCGCTGTTGGGTTTCCTCTGTGTTTCGTCGCTGGCGCTCGCCGCTGAACCCGCCCCGGCGGCGAAGGGTTTGCCCACGGACTCTCCAACCACGACCAAGAGCGAGGATCAGGCTCCGCCTGCGGCGCCTACGGCCCCCTCCACCTCGGCGACTCCTGCTGACGCGCCTCCCCCCGGTCCCGTCGTCGCTGCCTCGGCGCCCGTCGTCGCGGAGCCCGCCCCGGCCCCGGCCCCGGCTGCCGTCGTCGCGGCGCCCGTTGCCACGCCCGCGCCTGTCGTCGCGGCGCCTGCGCCCGCCCCTGCGCCTGCTCCCGTCGTCGCGGCGCCCACCCTGGCCCCTGTGCCTGCTCCCGTCGTCGCGGCGCCCACCCTGGCCCCTGCGCCTACTCCCGTCGTCGCGGCGCCCGCTCCGGCTCCTGCGCCCGTCGTTGTGGCCCCGGCTCCCACGCCTGCTCCCGTCGTCTCGGCACTTGCGCCCGCCCCTGCCGTCGCGGCCCCGGCCCCTGCGCCCGCCCCTGCCGTCGAGGCTCCCGCGCCTGCTCCCGTTGTCGCGGCCCCTGCGCCCGCCCCGGCTCCCGCGCCCGCGCCTGTCGTCGCGGCTCCCGCCCCGGCCCCGGCTCCCGCGCCCGCGCCTGTCGTCGCGGCTCCCGCCCCGGCTCCGGCCCCCGCGCCTGCGCCGACGCCCGCGGTGTCCGTGGTCACCCCGCCCCGGGCGCGCGCTACGGATGACGACGTCGGCACCGAGTACCCGGTGATCGATCGTATGTCGCTCGGGCCGCTGCAGGACACCGAGCACAACGTCGAGGCCGGCACGAGCGTCGACGAGGTCCGGCACCCGACGGTCGTCCCCGACGTGTTTGAGGTCGCGGTCGCCAAGAAGGTCATCCCGATCTACCCGAACGAGCTCCAGGTCCTCTACGGCGAGCAGGCGATCCGCTGCTCTGGCAAGGTCTGGATCGACGCCAAGGGCCGCCCGCTGCGGGTCAGCCTGCTGGAGTGCCCGGATGGGTTCCAGATGGCGGCGCTCAACGCCATCCAGCACTGGCGCTGGGAAGCCCCGACCGAGGCGGTGCCCGAGGGCGGCCTCCCGGTCGCGGTCCGCACCGGCTTTGCTCGCGTGAACCACCGCTACTACCCGGGCGTCACCTACTTCGCGCACCCCGAAGAGGTCACGGCCAACCCGTCGCGCCCGGTGCTGCTCAAGAGTGGCAAGATGCCGCGCTACCCGCGTCAGGTGAACGCGGGCGACGACTCCTGCTTGGTCGAACTCACCGTCGACTGGCACGGCAACACCCGCTCGCCGATCGTCGACGAGTGCGCCGATCCGTTCCGCATCCCGCTGAGCCACGTGCTCCGCACCTGGAAGTGGACCTGGACCAACCCGCCCGAGAAGGGAGACTCCGTCACGCTCGTGACCGAGGTCATCTTCAAGCTGTGATCTGCGTCGGCGCCTGAGTACCTACTACTGGGGCCGCACGACGCGGCGCCCGGGTGCGCGCCGACCGATCACATCGTCCAGGTCATGGGAAAGCGGTCCTTCAGCGCGAAGTGGCCGAAGGTGTCCCGTCCGCGGAGCAAGGTGGCGACGCCGCTCTCGGCGGTGGCCTGGCGGATCGCGGGCGCCATGTAGCGGCCGACGAAGCCGACGCGACGACGGGGCGTGCGGTTGGGGCCGCTCGCGTGGACCAGGCTGAAGTGGTGCATGGACATCATGCCCGCCTCCATCACGTTGATGACCTCCTGGCTGCGGTCGAGCGCGGCCACGGCGGTGGGGGACAGGGTCAGGTTGAACTTGTCTTTTGGCGCGTCCGGCATGATCTGCCGATGGCTGGTGGCGGCGTAGTGCAGGCCGCCGTTCTCGTCGGTCGACTCGGTGAGGCCGAGCCAGACGGTGAGGAGCTTGTCGGCGTCGGGGCCCTTCTCGGCGGTGTCGACGTGCCAGTTGATGCCGCGGCGAATTCCCGGGTTCTTCACGAACACGTCGGCGTTGCGGATCAGGATGTCAGGCCCGAGGATGGACTCGACGAAGTCGAGCACGCGCGGGTGGCGGACGAGGCCGTCGATCCACTCGCGGAACGGGTGGTCCGCGTGCTCCCACGGGCGGTAGTCGCGCTGCTTCCACTCGCCGCCGTGCGCCGCCACCGCCTCAGCCTCGATCGCCTCAAACGCGGCGAGCTGCGCCTGGGCCTCGTCGGGTGAGAGCGCGACCAGCCGGTTGACGTAGCCGTCCCGCCAGTAGGCCTCGGTCTGCTCGGGCGAGAGGGCGGCGGTCATGCGGACTCCTTGGCGGGCGCGAGCATGCGGCGTCGACGCCGGTCGAGCGTGGAGGCGAGGAGCAGGGACACCAGGATGCCGACGCCGATCGTCGGGAACAGCTCCGCGCGCACCTGCGCGATCCACGAGCCGACGAGCAGCAGCCAGGCCGTCAGGCGGAAGAGCCAGGAGAAGGTGCCGGTGAGCAGGAGCGATCCGAGCGCCTCGCGCACGAGCCCGACGACGCCCACACGCGATGCGCCGTCGACGCGGGCGGCCTTGTCGTAGTCGACGGTGGCGGTCCGCGCGCCCAGGGCGACGACGATGGCCGCGAGGTTGGCCGAGCCGACCGTCGTGGCGGCGACGCGGCGCGCGAGCGGCGCGCGCATCGCGACGTAGGACCCGGCTCCCGCGGGGATCGCGCGCGTGCCGGGCAGGCGGGAGAGCAGGCCGTAGACCGAGCGCGCGGCGACGAACCACGCGGCGTCATGCCGAGAGCGCTTCACCGCGAACACGGCGTCGATCCCGGGCATGGACTCGAGCGCGCGGACCAGGTCGGGGAGGGTCTCGGGGGGATCTTGCAGGTCGCCGTCGAGCACGACGACGATCTCGCCGGGCGCCTTGGCCAGCCCGGCCTTGGTGGCGCCGAGCTGTCCCCGGTTCACCGTCAGCGTCAGCAGCGACACGCCCTTGGGGAGCGGGATCGCGCGGGTGTCGTCGGTGGAGGCGTCGTCGACCAGCAGGACCGCGCCTGCGGGATCGACCGCGCGCACGGCGTCCAGGCCGCGTCGGGCCAGCTCCGGCAGCACGCGCGCCTCGTTGTGGACGGGCGCGACCATGCTCACTCGGGTCACGGCGCGCGCCCCGTCTCGGCGATCGCCACCTCCATCCGGGAGAGCGTGGCGTCGTCCATGTGGCTGTGCAGCGGCAGGCAGAGGCTGCGCGACCAGACGTGGTCGGTGACCGGCAGCGCCGGCACGTCGCCGAGGCGTCGGAGCTGATGCAGCGGCGGGTCGAAGTAGCGGCGGGTGGCAATGCCGTGCGCGGCGAGGGTGTCGCGGGCGGACTCCATCGTGCCGGGCGCGATGGCGCACAGGTTCTGGCCGTTGGTCACGACCCCGTGCGGCACCTGCTGGACGGTCCAGCCGGCGCGGACGAGGGCCGCGCGGAGGCGCGCGTCGTAGGCGCGGCGGCGCTCGAGGGTCCGCTCCAGGTGGGCGAGCCCGTGGCGGGCCGTTGCGGCCGAGATCTCGTCGAGCTTGCCGTTGAAGCCGACGATCGAGTCGCGCAGGTCGGGCGCGAGGCCGTGCGTGCGGACGGTGGCGACGCGGGCTGTCAGCGCCGGATCGCCCGCGACCACCAGGCCGCCCTCGATCGACGGCCAGACCTTGGTGGCGTGCAGGCTGAAGACGGTGAGGTCGACCCGCGGATCCACCCGCTTGCCGTCATGGCTGCTGCCCGCGGCGTGCGCGGCGTCGAGCAGGAGCGTCGCGCCGGCGGCCTTGGCCAACGGGACCAGCCGGTCGAGATCGGGCGGCACGCCGAACACGTTCACCGGGATCACCACCGCCACGTCCGGGTTGGCGGCGAGCAGGGCCGCGACGTGATCGGGATCGATCGTCCAGGTGTTCGGGTCGATGTCGGCGAGGACCGGGCGCAGGCCGGCGCGCTCCACTGCGTTCAGCGTGGCGATGTAGGTGAAGGACGGGAGGATCGCGGCGCCCTTGAGTCCCAGCGCCAGCAGCGACGCCTCCAGACCGTCCGCGCCGGAGCCGACCGACACCACGCGGTCCACGCCGAGCCAGGCGGCGCTCTCGGCCTCCAGCGCGGTGACGTGGGGCCCGGCGTTGGTGGTGCGACCCTCCTGGAAGGCGCCGCGGATCTTGTCGAACAGCGCGCTGTCGGCGTCGTAGAAGGGGCGGATCACCGGGATCACCGGCGGCGCGGGCCGCGGCGCGTCCGCCTTGAGCAGGTCCCACGCGGCGAGCGTGGCGCGCAGGCCGTCCTCCAGGTTGGTGCGGGCCGTCCAGCCGACCGCCTCGTGGATCGCCGACACGTTCGGCACGCGGCGGGGGATGTCCTCAAAGCCCTTGCCGAAGAATTCGAGCCCGGAGGTGTCGACCATGCCGGCCTGGTGCCCGGTCAGGCGGATGATCGCCTCGGCGAGCTGGCGCATGGTGACCGGCTCGCGGTTGCCGATGTTGAACGGGCGACCGACCAGGGGCCCTGGCTTGAGCGCGAGCGCCAAGGCGACCGTGGCCTCGACCGCGTCGTCCACGTAGCAGAAGCAGCGCACGGCGTGGCCTCCGTCGACCAACTCCAGCGGGCGACCCTCCTGCACCGCGCCCAGGAACTGGCTGATCACGCGGCCGCGGCCGGGGGCGTCGATGTGGGGGCCGTAGGCGTTGAAGTAGCGCACGGCGGCGGCGGTCAGGCCCTCGCGGGTCAGGGCCCACGCCAGGTGCTCGGCGGCGAGCTTGCTGACCGCGTAGACCCAGCGCGCGTTCGACGTCGGCCCGAGCACGGTGTCGCCATCCTCGCGGAGGTCGTCGGTGTTCTTGCCGTAGGCCTCGCTGGTGCTAGCGAACAGCACGGCGCGGTGGTGACGGTGGGCGGCGTGCAGCACGGCGCGCGAGCCCATCAGGTTCACGTCCAGCACCTCGGCCGCGCGCTGCAGGTAGTCGTGCACCCCGGCGATGCCGGCGAGGTGGATCACCCGCTCGGACCGGGCGACGAGGCGGTCGACCAGCGCGTCGTCGCGCACGTCCCCTTCGACCCGCTCCACGCCTTGCAGCGACGGATCCAGCTTGCCCTGCGCGTGTCGGACGTCGAGCGCGATGACGGATCGCCCGGCGGCCACAAGCGCCGACGTCACCTGACTGCCGAGGAAGCCGGCGCCGCCGGTGACGAGCACGGGCAGGGTCGCGTTCGCGGGAGATGTCATGCGCCTCTCAGGGGAGCGCGCATCCTATCCCACGTCGGCGATCTGGGGAGCGGGGTTGGGCGTTCCAGGCAGCCACTTGAACCAGGTGTTCCATGCCCAAGGCGCCGCAAAAGCGGGGTACATCGCGAGCATCGCGAAGGGGAAGATGCCCAGGTTGAGCCCCGCCGCGATCAGGATGTGAAAGGCCGCGCCGACGACCACGTAGAGGCGCTCGGGGTGCCAGCGCAGGCAGAAGTCTCGGAAGCGGCCGAGCGCGGTCGGCTTCTCGCGGATCCAGAAGAACAGCAGCATCAACGGGCTGGTGTACTCCCACAGGATGGTGATGGCGGAGCCAAACTGCGTGAGGAAGTAGAGCGGATCCAGCGAGCGGCCGAGGTCGAACCTGGCGACCGCCGGATCGTGCAGGATGTAGTAGAGCGCGGTGAACCCGCCCCACGGCATCCAACCCAGGCCCGTCTTGGTGATGCCCGCGCCGAAGTACATGACCACCAGCTGGAGCACGAGCAGCTGCCGGGCCCACGCAGGGTGGTGCGCGCCGTCGCCGAGGAACGAGCCGGAGCGCCACCACGCCCGCAGCGAGAGCACCTCCCACGCGGGGGACCACCAGAGGATCAGCAGCACGTTGCGCATCATGGTGTCGATGCCGCGGTCGGCGTCGTCCATGATGCTGGCGGTCTGCGCGTAGAGCAGCACGAACACGATCGTCGACAGCCGCGGCAGGATGCCCAGGCCGACGAAGGCGATCGACACCATCAGCGTGCCCCAGATCGCCCACGCGGACTCTGCGGTGGGCGGCAGCACGCGCCAGACAAACGGCACGTCGCCGCGGGAGAGGACGTCGCCCCAACCACCAGCCTGAATGGGGGCCCACAGCGGCACGACCAGCCGCTCGATGCCGACCCACGACAGATCCCACAGCAGGCAGAGCGCCAGCCCGATTCGGACCAGCGCGATCCCCCACGGGGCTTCGCGGTCATTCCAGGCGTTCACCCAGGCGAGCCAGGCGCGACGGTACTGGGTCATGGGAGCTGCCCACCGTGGCTGGCGGGCGGGTTCTCGCCGGGCGGACCGGGCGGCGGCGGTGGCGTCGACGGGTCCTGCAGCGCCTTGGGGCCGGGGACCAGGTCCTCCCGCGTCACCTTGAACTTGAAGCGCTGCTTCACGGTCATGTCCGGCTTCTGGCCCGGGAGCGGCGTGCGCTGCTCCTCCTGGAGCACCTCGACCGCGACCAGCTCGGGGTGCGCCTGGAAGGCGCGGGTCGCCACCCAACGCGAGAAGATCTTGTAGCGCCGGGGGATCTCGTCGCGGTCCAAGTCGTACAGCCCGCGCACGCGCCGGAAGTTCAGGATGTCCGACATGAAGGTGGCGTCGGGGTCCAGGCGGCGGAACAGCGGCACGATGGTGCCGTCCTCGGTGTAGCCGCGCAGCGCGAAGCGCAGCGGCGTTCGGTCGGCCCCGGTGAACAGGGCCCAGTTCTGCCCGGTGCGCAGCAGCTGGTTGAACGGGTGGATCGGCTTGGAGACCGTGTTGTCCAGGTCGACGAAGAAGCCAGAGCCCTTCAGCACGAAGGTCTCGAACTGCGGGCGGGTGACGCCCACCTTGGACAGCATGCCCATCCACTCGTCGACCTGCTCCTTCACGTCGCCGCGAGCGAGATCCTTCTCGGTGACGCGGGGGCCAATCGGGATGGCGACCCAGCCGTTCACGGCGATCACGAGGGCGAGCATGGCCCCTCGGAAGTGCGCCCAGCGATCCGGCTCCACGCTCATCCAGTCCCCGCAGGTGCACGATCACCCGGTCGGGGGCGGTCGTGGTCGCCTGTGGCAGTTAGTCGGGGCGGCCCCTGGAGGCACGGTTGCTTCGCTTGGATGACGTGACGGTGACGGCGGGCGCGCGCACGCTGCTGGAGCGCGGGGACCTGCACGTGCACCCGGGCGACCGGGTTGGCTTGGTCGGACGCAACGGCGTGGGCAAGACCACGCTGCTGCGGGTGATGCTGGGAGAGTTGGAACCCGAGTCGGGTGCGGTGCTGACGCGCAATGGCGTGCGCGTCGGCTGGCTCCCCCAGCAAGCCGTCTCCGGTTCTGTCCGCGACGTATGGGACGAAGCTCGAAGTGGCATGGTGCATCTGATCGCTCTGGGCGAACAACTCGCTGCTGCGGAGGTGGCTTCCGCGAGCGGTGAGGACGCCGCGATCAACCGGGCCGAGACAGCGCGCGAGGCGTTTCGTCTGGCTGGCGGTTTTGCGGCGGACGAGGCGGTTGGGGAAGTGCTTCACGGACTCGGGTTCCGCACTGAAGACTGGCATCGAGCGTGCCAAACTTTCTCCGGCGGATGGCAGATGAGAATTGCGCTCGCAAGGGTGCTTTTGTCCGACCCCGATCTGCTCCTCCTCGACGAGCCCACCAACCACCTCGATCTGGCGTCGCGATCCTGGCTCGCCGAACACCTCGCCCGCAGCCGGGCGACGCTGATCGTCGTCAGCCACGACCGCCACCTGCTGGACCGTGTCTGCAACCGCACGGTCGAGATCCGCCACGCCCGCCTGGAGAGCTTCAGCGGCAACCTGACCGGCTGGATCCACGAGCGCGCCCGTCGCGACGCCATCGCCGAGGTCACGCGCGAGCGTCAGGACGCGGAGATCGAGCGGCTCGAGCGCTTCGTCGACCGCTTCGGCGCCAAGGCGACCAAGGCCAGCCAGGCCCAGAGCCGGGTCAAGCAGATCGAGAAGCTGGAGGCCGAGCGGATCGACGCCCCCCAGGGCGAGGGCCAGCCGCGCTTCCGGCTGCCGCCGCCCCCGGGCGCGGGCGCCATGCTCGTCAGCCTGCGCGGCGCGTCCCTGGGCTGGGACGGCGTGGATGTGCTCAAGGGCGTGGACATCGAGATCGGCCGAGGGGAGCGCTGGGTGGTCCTGGGCCCGAACGGGGCAGGGAAGTCCACGCTCCTGTCGGCGCTGGCGGGGCGTCTGGCGCCGCAGGCCGGGCGTCGGGTGGTCGGTCGTGAGGTGCGGGTCGGCCACCACGTCCAGGACTTGGCGAAGGACCTCCCGGGCGAGCGCACGGCGCTGGAGCAGACCCTCGCGTCCGTGCCCGGGGCGACGCCCGCCCAGGGGCGCTCCGTGCTGGGCGCGCTCGGCTTGTCGGGCCAGCTCGCGATGCGCCCGATCAAGGAGCTCTCAGGCGGCGAAAAAGCGCGGGTGGTGCTGGCGGCCTTCGCGCTTCGCCCCGCCGATCTCCTGCTGCTCGACGAGCCCACCAACCACCTGGACGCGGTCACGGCCGAGGTGTTGGTCGAAGCGCTCTGCGCGTGGGAGGGCGGCCTGGTTGTCGTCACGCACGATCGCTGGCTGGTCGAGCGGCTCGCCACCCACGTCGCGCGTGTGGTCGACGGCACGATCGACGCCCACCTGGGCGTGAAGCCCGAGGATCTGCTCCCCGGACCGCCCCCTGGCCGTCGCACGGCCGAGGCCCGCGCCGCCGAGGCTCCGCCCCAGGGCCAGACCGACCACGCTGCCAACCAGGAGCGCCGCCGGGCCGCCCGCAAGTTGGAGAAGCTCATGGCCCAGGCGGATCAGGTCTCGGTTCGAATCGGCAAGATCGACGAGGAGATGTTCGAGGCGGCGACCGACCACGTGGCGGTCACCAAGCTGTCGAAGGAGCGCGCCGACGCCGAGACCAAGCTCGAGGCGCTCTTCGAGGAGATGGCGCTGCTCGAGCTGGGGATGTGACGGGCGACCGGGCGGCGTGACGGGGAGGCGCTGCGCCCCCTGCGGCGACGCTAGAGCGGGCAGGTCCGGCGGTCTTCGGAGTCTGTCAGGCCGTCGCAGTTGTCGTCGATGCCGTTGTAGCAGTTCTCGAACTGGAACGGGTTGACCGCGCGGGAGTCGTCGTCGCAGTCGTCGCCGCGGTTCACGTAGTCCTGGGTGGGCTTGTTGCAGGCGTCGATGCGGGTGGCGGGGTCGCCGTAGCCGTCACCGTCGCCGTCCAGCCACCAGCTGCGGGGCTCAAGCGGATCGTCGTCGATGGCGCCGTTGCAGTCCTGGTCGACGTTGTCACAGACCTCGTCGGCGCCCAGGTACACGTCCCCGCGCGAGTCGTTGCAGTCGGTCCCGCCGCACTGCCACGCGTCCTGGCCGTCGCCGTCCAGATCGCAGTTGATGCTGAAGTGCACGGTGAGGTTGATGACGTCGACCACGTTCTTGGGCTTGGTCGTGGTCGAGGGGTCCTCGGCTTCATCCGCGGCCTGCCCGGAGAAGAAGTAGCGGACCTCGAACGGCACCGTGGCGGTGTAGTCGCCGGTCTTCCAGCGCCAGGGGCGGTAGTCGAGCGTGACCTGCACGGGCTTGGTCTGGCCGGGGACGACCTGGGAGTAGGCGGGGACGTTGATCACCAGCAGGTCGGACGCGTCGCCGGTGGGCACGGCCGGGGAAATGTACAGGATGCTCCCCATGTTGTTCTTGACCGAGAAGCTCCCGTACTGCGGCGGCTGCGTGTAGTTCGCGACGGGGATGGTGACGCCGTCCTCGGGCGAGATGGTCGCGTCCACGGGGAACGGCTTTGCCGCCTCCTGGGTGCACGCAGCGGCGAGGAGCATCAGGGGGAACAGGATCCGGCGAACAGCCATGCGGGGGTCTCCCTCTGCTGTCACCCTAGCACCGTCTCGGCGCGGGTGTCGACGGGGTTGAGGGGTCGGCGTCGGCGTGTAGACGGTCGCGGACGCCCGGTATGGACGGTTTTGAGGCTTCGACCGTGACGGTAGCTTGGGGTGCCGAATTTGGGGGTCGCGTGTCTGCGGAGCCCGCTGTAGACTGCGCACAATGGACTCGGGTGGTGCATCTTGAAGACCAATCTCTTCTCGCGCGTGCTGTGGTTGCCGATCGCCGTCGTGGTGGTGGGCGGGCTGCAGGCCTGCGCTGACGGCGGCGCTACGGACGACACGGACTCGGCCTGCATCGGCATCACCTGTCCGGGGCGCGACACCGACGATCCCGACGCGGACACCGACACCACCGTGGACGACACCGATGAGCCCGACACCGACGTGGTGGACACGGACACGGTCGACACCACGGACACCGACACGGGCGACTCGGACGTCGTGGCGGACACGGACACGGGTGACACGTTCGTCCAGGACTCCGACACGGTGAACCCGGACAGCGACACTGTCGACACGGACACCGACACCGGCGACACCGTCAAGCCGCCGAAGGACGGCAGGACCATGCTGTTCGGTGACCTGGTGCTCAGCGAGGTCATGGTCACGCCGTCCTTCGACGACTGCTCGAACGAGGCCTACGGCCAGTACATCGAGATGAAGAACGCGACCGCCGAAGTGCTGAACTTGCACTACGTGGTGGTGCGCTACGGCGCTCGCAGCTTCACCGTAACGGCCGACGTGCTGGTGCAGCCTGGCGCGTACGCGATCGGTCGGCCCAGCTTCGCCGCCTGCGCGGGCTATCTGCCCAGCTTTCACGCCGACTTCACCTACTCGTCGAACATCGTGTTCACGAGCGCGGGCAGCAACACCACGCTGTCGCTGCTGCGGCCGGACACGATCACGATCGACACCGTCAACTTCTCGACTTGGCAGTTTGGACCGTCCCCGGAGCGGTTCACGCGCGGGTACGCGGTGCACCTGACCCCGGGCAAGGAGGACGCGTCGTCCAACGACATCCCGGACTCCTGGTGCCTGGCCGACGAGCTGCTCGGCATCGACATCCCCGGGAAGAGCCCGAGCTACGGCACGCCTGCCCGCCAGGCGCACGGCTGCACCCAGATCGAAAACCCGATCGACACCGACGACTCCGACGTCGTCGTCGACACGGACACCGTCACGCCGGTCAAGCCCGGCGATCTGGTCATCAACGAGGTCAACCTCAACCCGCTCGGCTGCCCGAATCCGGATGAGGGTCGCTACATCGAGATCTACAACAACACCGACAAATCGGTGGATCTGCGGGACTTCAAGATCGACTGGGGCACCATCAAGGACCTGTCGATCGGCAAGCGCGCGGGCAGCAACTGGCTCCTCGGGCCGCGCGAGTTCACCGCGATTCAGCGTTCGTCGTCCACCGGCTGCTACAATTACGGCAACCGCTTCACGGTGAACAACTCGCTGTCGCCCACCGGCAAGCGGGTGGTGCTGCACACCGTGGCCGGCGCCTCGCCCGCCGTCGTCGTGGACGACGTCGACATGTCGACCTGGGTGTTCCCGAACGGCCGCGCGATGGGCTTCGACCCGGACGCGCTGATCTCCACGCCGTACCTCAACCCGCTGCGCTCGCTGTGGTGCCCGCAGCAGAACTACATCGCCGGCGGCGTCCGCGACCGCGGCACGCCCAGCGAGCCCAATAACTCCTGCACCCCGGGCGGCGGCACCGACACCGACACCGACCTGCCCCCGGTGGATCCGTGCTTCACGGCGCTGAGCCGCAACGTCAACAACGGCCTGGATCCCGACGAGCTCTGCCGCGGTGAGCTCATGATCACCGAGCTGCACCTGGATCCGAAGGACTGCGGCGGCAGCCCGTCGCAGGGGCAGTACCTCGAGCTGTACAACGCCTCGGGCTACACGGTGCACCTGCGCTCCGGCCTGCTGATCGACCTGAGCAGCGGCGCCGCCGAGGACATCGAGCCCATCGGCGCGGCCGTGACGGACGTGGCGCCGGGCCAGTACTTCACGGTTCAGCCCAAGCAGTTCCAGGCCTACTGCCATGACTTCGCCCATCGGTTTGACCTGGCGACGTCCGGCAAGACCTTCACGGCGTCGTCGATCAAGATCCAGAACGGTCAGCAGACTGAGATCGATCGCGTCGACTTCTCGGGGTGGTCTTTCCAGAAGGGCATCGCGCGCCAGCTGATGCCCGAGATCCCGCTCGTCCTCTCGCCCAACTACGACCTGGCGTCGTTCAACGACGACCAGTCCCTGTGGTGCGTCGACGGCCCGTCGATGAACCCGTTCGGCAGCCTGGATCACGGCACGCCCGCGGCGCTGAACGACTGCAACCCGGATGGCCCGCAGGACGACACCGACCTCGGCCCCGACACGTTCGTGATGGATCCGCACACCACCCGCGACCTCACGGACGGCATCTCGCCCGAGGAGTTGTACGAGGGCGAGCTTCTGCTGACCGAGGTCATGATGGACCCGGTGGGCTGCGGCGGCGGGACCCAGGCCCGGTACCTGGAGCTCTACAACAACACTAACTACACCATGCACCTCAACGGGTTGCAGGTGGCGGTGGGCGGCAACACCGCCGGCACGCTGCTCAAGACCGGCAGCTCCGACGATCTGCTCGGCGGCGCGCGCACCGTCATCCCCATGGCCTCGCAGTTCGCGTTCTGCTTCCCGTCGATGGCCCCCCAGTGGGAGCTCAGCGGCGCCACGCTCGACGCGACGCGCGTCCGCTTGTTCAACTCGACCATCAGCAACATCGACTCGGTGGACTTCACCGGCTGGACCTTCACCCAGGGGCGGTCGCTTCAGTTCGATCCGACGGTCAACCCTTCGTTCTCGCTGAACAACCTTCCGGACCGCTGGTGCGACTCTGACGTCGCGATCATCGGGTCCACGTCTGACTTTGGCAGCGCCGGTACGGCCGGTCACTGCTGGGATCACGTGGTCTCGGACACCGACGATGGGGGGCCGCCGCCGCTCACGCTCGACCAGCTCCCGCGCAACACGACCACGCTGATCATCACCGAGATCATGACGAACCCGCACTGCGCGGACTCGAAGGGTGAGTACGTCGAGGTCTACAACAACTTCCCGGGCCCGGTCGACCTGTTCGGCCTGCGCCTGCGCGTGAACACCTTCGGCCCGGCCACGGTGGTCACCACGCACCAGGTCGTCGCTGGCAACGGCTACGCGACGCTCGCCCGCACGAACGCGGCGCGCTGCTATGTGAACGAGCCCACGGCGAGCTACCCGTCCAACTGGGAGATGCGCGACATCGGCGACCGCTACGACCTGACGTTCACGGACTCGGGCGGGTTCACCGTATACTTCAACAGCGTCAACACCGCCGGCTGGGTGGTCCCGCCCACGGGGCAGGCGCTGCAACTCAACGCGACCAAGTACAACTACCTGGCCAACACCTTCGAGGCGGCCTGGTGCCCGACGCCCGCGATCAGCACCTACAACCTGACGCCGGCGGCCCCGACCCTGCTCGACTTCGGCACGCCTGGCCGCCCGAACGACGGCTGCCCGGTGCTCTGTGACTCGGCGGACAGCAGTTGCCTGCCGCCCGACACCGACGTGATCGAGACGGACATCCAGGTCGAGCCCGACCGCCCCCTGCCCGGCGAGCTGGTGATCACCGAGTTCATGGCGCAGCCTGGCGACTGCTCGCCCGACGCCACCGCCGAGTACATCGAGGTCTACAACACCACGCTCAAGCCGCTGAGCCTGCGATACCTCACGGTCAACGATGAGGAGGGGCTCGCCACCATGCAGTTCAGCGCGGTTGTGCAGTCGCACGGCTACGCGGTGCTGCTCAACACGCACGCGGGCACCAACCAGTGCTACGGCCTGCAGAGCAACGCGCTGTACGACGGCGCCGTGCTGAACAACAACGGCGACGTCATCACGCTCACGGACGAAGCGGGGCAGATCATCGACCGCGTCGACTTCAACACCTTCCCGTCCGCGTTCGGCGCGTCGTGGGAGCTGGGCGCGGGCCTGCCTCTGACCGCCGCCGGCAATGACGCGGCCAACAAGTGGTGCACGTCGACCACGCTCATCCCCGGTGGCGTGGGCGACCGTGGCACCCCCGGCGCGGTCAACACCTGCACGCCGCCGTCGGTGCTCCCGCCGGTCTGCCCGACGGACCCCAACACCAACATCAAGGGCGCCTGTGAGCTGGTGCCCGGCGATCTGGTGATCACCGAGATCATGGCGAACTCGGCCGAGGCGCTCAAGCCCAACGACCCCGCGACTGAGTGGGTCGAGGTCTACAACGCCAGCGGTCAGACCGTGAACCTGCGCGGCGTGGAGATCGCCAACCGGTTCGGCGCGCTCGCCACGTCCACCATCAATGACGACGTGTACGTGCCGTCCAAGCGCCGCGCGGTGCTGGCGCGCTTCCACGCCGGTGGTCGGCTCTACAACGCGAACGCCAGCGCGACCTACTCCCGCCCGTTGTTCGACAACCAGGGCGACATCGTCCAGGTGCGCGTGGGGTCGACGCTGATCGATCAGGTCGACTACCGCACTTGGCCCGATGAGCAGCCCGGCGAGGCGCTGTCGCTGTCCGGCAACTACCTCACCGCGACGTCCAACGACGCGGCGTGGGCTTGGTGTCCGGCGATCACGCCGATCCCTGGCGCCCAGTACGACCTCGGCACGCCCGGCTCGGCCAACCCGCGCTGCGCGTCGCTGATCGTCGACACCAGCGTGCCGCCGCCCGGCCCCCTGGACGCCGACACCCTGGTTGATCCCGCCTACCCGGACACCGACAGTTGGGTTCACACGGGCACCGCGCTGACCTTGGGCCAGCTCGGCCCGTCGGATCTGGTCATCACCGAGCTGATGGTCGACCCGATCGACTGTACCGACGGCGCCGCCGAGTACATCGAGCTGCGCAACAACCGCAGCGTCGACGTGGATCTCAACGGCCTGAAGATCACGACGTCCTCGGGTACGTTCACGCTCAACCGGAGCGTGATTGTCGGTCCCCACCGGTTCGCGCTCGGCGTCCCCGGCGGCGTGTCCAACTGCTACGACCTGCCGTCCGACTTCGAGTACACGGGCCTCAAGCTGGCCAACGTCTCCGACACCGTCACGGTGGCCGGCCCGACGTTCGCGTTCGACACGGTCAACACCTCGGTGTTCCCGGTCCGCACGACCGGCGCGTCCTGGAACCTGGACCCCACGGCGTTCACGGCCTCGCTCAACGACGTGGGAGGCAACTGGTGCCCGAGCCCGGATGTGATCCCCGGCGGCCTGCTTGACCGCGGCACGCCTGGCTACGCCAACGCGCAGTGCATCACGACCTACGATCCGGACACCCAGCCGAGCGACACGTTCGACACGTTCAAGCCCACCACGCTGGATCCGGCGAAGCCGATGGCGGACGTGAAGGTCGGCGAGCTGCTGATCACCGAGATCATGGTCGACCCGCGCGACTGCTCCGACGAGAACGCGGAGTACGTCGAGGTCTACAACAACGGCACCCAGCCCATCGACCTCAACGGGCTGGTGGTGTCGGACGGGGCGCGCACCTACACGGTCGCCGCGCTCCCGGCCCACCTCGTGATCCAGCCGGGCGACTACTACCTGGCCCGGCGCGCGGCGGTGAACGAGTGCTACACACTGCGCACCAAGTTCCGCTACACGTCGCTGGTGTTCGGGCAGGCCAGTCCGGTGGCGTTCATCGCCAACCAGACCAAGGTCATCGATCTGGTCGATGTCAGCCAGTTTGCGCCGGCGCCCGGTCACGCCTACACGCTCAACCCCACCAAGGTCGCGGCGACGCCGCCGTCATCGGCGGCGGGGGACTCGCCGGCCGCCGTGGTCGCCAACCGGACCTACTCCAGCGTCTACCTGCACAATCGCGCGGAGGACTGGTGCACGGGCTGGCAGCGCTTCTCGGGTTCGCTCGGTGACAAGGGCTCGCCCGGCAAGGCGAACGACGCCTGCGTGCCGAACGGCCAGTTGCCTCCGTACCCCTCGGGCTACGTCGCCAACGTGGAGGAGTTGGACGCGGACCAGCTCGCGATCACCGAGTTCATGGCGGACCCGCGCGCGTGTCCGGACCTGTTCGGAGAGTACATCGAGCTGCGCAACACCTACCCGTTCACGGTGGACCTGTTCGGCATGCACATCCGGACCGGCGGCACGGACACCGTGGTGTCGTCTCACCTTGAGGTGGCGCCCGGCAAGCTGACGCTGATCCGCAAGGTCGGAGGCAGCAGTGCCTGCTACTTCGGCCTCAACGCGGACATCATCACGAACTTCGTCCTGAGCAGCTACGGCAACTCGAGCGACACGGTGGCGCTCACCAACTCGCACTCGAACCTGGATGTGGTCGACTACAGCAAGTTCTCCGTGCGTAACGGTGAGGCGTTCTCGGTGACTACGGGGCACGAGACGGCGACGGACAACGACAGCGAGCTGAACTGGTGCTTCGAATCGAGCACCATCGCGGGCACGGCCGACAAGGGCTCGCCGGGCTTGACGAACGGCGCTTGCGCCTCGCCGGCGTTCGTGCGGAACCTGGCGTCCCTGTCGCCGGGTGATCTGGTCATCAGCGAGATCATGATCCGGCCGCACGACTGCTACGGCAACAACGAGAACTACATCGAGGTGACCAACACCACCGGCGACACGCTCGACCTCAACGGGCTGCGCGTCGGACTGCAGGGCGGCACGTCCGGCGTGGGCGCTTCGTGGTTCGCGGTGGATCAGCCGCTCGTCGTGGCGCCGGGCAAGGAGGCGGTGCTCACGCACATCTCGAATTGCCTTGTCGGCCACGTCCAGAGCGACTTCGCGTGGACGTACCCGGACCTGCAGTACCTGGGTGAGCCGATCGTCCTCGACGATGGCGCCGGCGGGCCCATCCTCGACACCGTCAGCACGGTCAACTGGACCCTGTACTGGACCGGCGTCGACAACGGGCACGCGTTCCAGCTGATGCCGGATCGGATCAACGCGACCGCGAACGACACGCCCGCGAACTGGTGTCAGGCCAAGGTCCGCATCCGCGGAACGAACACGGGAGGCACGCCCGGCGAGCCCAACGACTGCGTGACGGACAATCTGGCCCAGACGGTGGTGGACACCGCGGACACGGACGTGACGGTGGTCGTGGACACCGACTTCTTCAAGGTGGCCGAGGTGCGCGGACGCGCGACGGTAGCGCCGAACGCGGTGTGGCTGGGTACGATGGATCGGGTGGTAAAGGTGACCCAGGCGAGCGTGCTCACTTGGGAAGGGGTTCCAGTGCTACTGAGCGTGGACTGTTACCTCCAGTACAACGTGCATCAGGTTCGCCCACTTGCCACGGCTTCGCTGTGTCCGTCTTGCGAGTTCGGGTTCGAGGTGGCGATGGACACGCGTCAGGATCTCCTGCCGCGAGTGTACCCAAACGTCTACTCGAACCTGACGACGTGCGGCGCGGCGTTCGCACCGCTCGATGGTCTGCCGCAGCGCCTCCCGAACAAGAAGATGTTCTTCTCGTCGACCTACGGCGCGCTGTACTACCAGGACGCGGCTGGGTCGCTCGTTCGCTACTCGGACGAGGTCTCTTTCCAGTCCAACGGTCACCTCGACTACCGGAAGTACCTCTACCGGCTGCCATACTAGCGGCAGGGTCGCTCAGGTCGGACATCTCCTGACCGTCGGCAGACGGTCAGGAGCCCGAATCTGGTTGACAGAAGGGGGGGTGATGAGGCACACTCGGCGGCCGCCGGTGGCCTCCAATTCCGCTACGGCCCATCCGACTTGAATCTCGCGCGGTCGACCGCAGACCCGCCCCCGTGCCGCCCGGTACGGAGAGGGTCCCACGGCGCGCCAGCGCACCCCGGAGCGTGTCTCCATGAGCTTCATCGACAACCGCAAGAAGCAGTCTGAGCGTCTCACCGCGGACGAGGAGAAGGTCCTCGCCCGGAAGATACGCGTCGCTGAGGACAAGTCCCGCGACGCGATCGACGGTGTGGACGTGGCGATGGCCATCGTCAGCCGCCGCCCGGACCGCGCCGAGCGCACCCGCGCGGGTGCCGTGGACCGCCTTGAAGAGGCGGTGGAGGCCGTGTGGAAGGCCTCCAAGGACCGCGCCGACCTCAAGCCCCGCGCGCGCGCCGCCAAGGGCGCTTGGGCCGAGGCAGAGGCCCTGCGCTGGCAGCTGGCCATGTCCGGCCGCCGCATCGCCCACGGCGAGGCCCGCAAGCTGGCCGGCCCGTTCATGGACGAAGAGGATCTGGTGCAGGAGGGCTACATCGGCCTGCTCCGCGCCGCCAAGCGCTTCGATCCGGACCGTGACATCCGCTTCTCCACCTACGCCCGCTGGTGGGTCCGCGCGCAGATGACGCGCGCGATCGACCACACGGGCCGCCCGGTGCGTCTGCCTGGCTGCGCGGTCGAGCAGACCCGCAACCTGCGCAAGGCCATCAAGCGCTTCGAGGCCGCGGGCGTCGAGTACGGCTTGGCGGATCTGGCGGACGAGGTGGGCATCGACAAGGAGCGTGCCGAGCTGCTGCTCAGCCAGGGCTCCACGATCTCGCTCGAGCAGCCCGTGGACGACGGCCCCCGCCCGCGCTCCCTGGAGCGCTTCCTGTCCGACGAGGACGCGGTCCGCCCGGACGGCGACGCCATCAACAGCCAGGAGCTCCACCGGATGCACGACGCGTTCGACATGGTCCTGTCTGAGCGCCACCGCTTCGTGCTGACCCGCCGCTACGGCCTCAAGGATGGCGAGTTCCGCACGCTGTCTGAGGTGGGCAAGGAGATGGGCCTGTCCCGCGAGCGCGTGCGCCAGATCGAGCGCGAGGCGCTCATCCGCCTCCGCGAGCAGTCGCAGATCCGCGAGGCCATGTAAGCACAGGCCGTTTGCGGTCGGTGGAGGGCGTCGGACCAAGCGGTTCGGCGCCCTCTCTTCTTTCTGGAGCGCGGCCGCTCGGACATCGACACGTCGGTCGACCGGCGGAGCCCGTCCGGGCGCGCTGGTCGCCGCGGTCCGCCGCACAGAAAGCGAACAGGGCGCCCGCGGCGTGAACCGCAGGCGCCCTGGAGACCTCACCCTGGACGCGAGCCCAGGGCAGGGGAGCTAGTCGTCGCTGCCGAAGCCACCGCCACCGCCACCGCCACCGCCACCGCCACCGCCACCGCCGCCGCCGAAGCCGCCGCTGCCGCCGCCGCCGAAGCCGCCACGACCGCCGCCGCCGCGACCGCCGCCGAAGCCGCCGCCACGACCGCCG
>CAIOSP010000150.1 GCA_903861005.1 uncultured Pseudomonadota bacterium | reverse complement strand
CGTTGGCGTCCGACTTGGCGGCGGCATCAACCTCGGCGAGGATCTTGGCTTTGTACTCCCCGGTGAACGTCCGCCGATGTGGGCGGGCGTCGACCTCGGGATCAGGCAGCAGCTTGGCTGGAGTGGGTGTCTTCGACATCGTACGTTCTCTCGTCGCCCTGCTCAGTAAAGTCGAAGGGGCGCCGTGTCTCACTCATGTTGACACGCAGGGGCCCAGCCGAAATAGCGCGGCCTCGCCAGGGGTAGCGGGGGCCGGCGATCAGTCATCGCGGGCGCCCTTTGCCAACACAAGGGTGGTGGGGCGGTTGTTCATACTATTTAGCGTGGGGCCGGGCGCGAGCGCAGGATCACGAGCGCGACCACAGGCACGAACACGATGACGTGCACGCGGGGGCAGTCCGCCGGCGCTGGCGGCGCCGAAGACCAGCACGGGTCCAGCATCTACGGGCCCGGCGCGGCGCTCGCGCGCGAGGCGCAGCGGCACATGTACAGGAGGTAGAGGCGGCCTGGTCCGCGAGCCGAGGCGAGATCGTGCACGTCGCGGATCTGCGCGACGACCGTGGGCACGTCGTGGACGCGCAGGCCGGCGTCGCAGGCGCGAACGCCGCGGCGACGCGCGACGCCGCGATGGAGACGAGGCACGACGACGTCCTCGCGCAGGCTCGGACGCGTGCCGTACAAGAGGCCACGCATGACCGCGCGGCGGGCTTCCCGCGGACGCAGGACAGCGCGGACGCGCAGTCGCTCGGCTCGGAGCACCCCGAGGTGACCGACTAGCTCAACCTGGTCGACCTCGACGTGTCCCATTCCAGCGACAGCCCTGGTGGAGCACGGTGATGGACAACGACGTGGGTGGCCACGCAGCGGAGGTCCACCACCACATGCAGCGCCGCAACGGGACGGGGAGCCACCGACCGACGTGACATCGCGTGTACACGAATCGATCGGCTCGTGGCGGCCTATCTTTTCACGATGGACGTGAAAGAGAAAGCCATCGTGCAAACGTGAACACGCCGTCTGGCCACGCCGCAGCGCCTGCACCCCGAGCACCTAGTCCTGCCCTCGCGTCCGCTCCCGCCCGCGCCGCGGCGCGCGAACGCGGCTGCGCGCTGCCGCAGACCGTCGACAGCCACGTCCCCGGCTTCAGTGTCCGCGCGCCCGGCGCGTTAGCCTTCGCGCAGGTGGTGCATGATGGCTGACCGGAAGGCGCGCTCGCGAACGATCGGCTCGGCCTATCTGACGGGGCCAGGGCTCGCAGACTTGCGGCTGCGAGCAGAAGGTCCGGACGGCATGGTCGGTGACGCGCTGCTGCACGTGAAGGTGCTCGAGGACGGGAGCGCGCCGCCGTGGCAGCTGTCTGAACCGCTGCTGCGTGTCGGTCAGGTGGTCGGTGTGCTGGCGAGCGACTAGCACACGGATCGGTCGGGTCGCGCAAACAGCCGGTCCAGGGTGGGCTCCTCATATCGAATCCGGTTGAATGATCCATCAGGACACCGCCGCTTCCGGCCACCAGTGGAAGCGCGTCAGGCCGCTGATCAACTTCTGCTGCGTGTCTAGCTCCCTGCACCGCGCGCACACGACGTCCTCGAAGCTGTCGAGGCTGAGGATCCTACACATCTCGCCAGGACCTGATCCAGGCCGATCTCCTCGCTTCCCCAGGTCGCCTCACGGCCAATAGCTGGTGTGATCGTCGAGTCCGTGCGATCGGGTGCCACCTGACCCGGACTCCGACCTGCGCCCCGCCTGAAAAGCCGTCCTCGGCCACGATCTGGCCGACATCGAACTCGGGGACGCCCGTCTGAACCGGCGCGCGGGAGGATCACCGCCGCGATCCATCAGCGGCCGACGGACAGCTTCCCGCACATCTTCGACACCGACGCGGACCTGGAGGCCTACTACCGGTTCACGAACAACCCCAAGGTCCGCGCCGGGCCGATCTTGGCCAGCCATGCTGCGGCGTCGTGGGGTCGCGCGACCAACCGACGGGGTGTGGTCTTGCTTCTGCACGACACCACCGAGCACACCTTCGAGGGAGACGAAACGCGCATCGGCCTCTCCACGCGCGGCAAGCACCAGTCGTTCTGGAGTCACGTGACGCTCCCGTTCGCCGCCGCTGGTGCCCCGCAGGCGTTCGGCGTGGTCGGGCTGCGCGCGCACCTGTGCGACCACGGCGTGTGGACCTGGACGCGCAGCGATGGCTCGGGCGAGCCCGTCCGGAAGGGCTCGGCCCGATGGATCGACGGCGTGCACGAGGTCGTGGGGACGACGCCCGACGCGCTCGACGTCGTCCACGTCGCCGACCGCGAAGGCGACGCCTAGACCTCTGGGTGGCCGGGACGTGGCCTGCTCTGTTGCGTTGCGATAGTGTGTTGCGCGGGGCGTGCAACATGAGTAAACTGGACAACAAGCTGCTGGACGAGGGCCTCCGCGAGCTTCGGCGCCGCCTCCCGCCGGGCTGGGTTGTGTCGGCGGCACCGACGCACCGTGGCGACTCCACGACGAACGCTGCCCTCGCGGGACCGGACCAGAGCATGGGGCCGCTGCGGCTCGCCGCGCGGGGCAACGTCGAGCCTCGTGACGTCGCGGCCCTGGCCGACGACGCGCGCGCGAGCGGGACCCCGACCGCCATCGTCAGCCGCTACCTGAGCGTCTCCACCCGCGACCGGCTGAAGGAGCGCGGCCTGGGCTTCCTTGACCTCACCGGCAACGTACGCCTCGTCCTGTCCTCGCCTGCGCTCTGGATCGAGACGCAGGGGGTGGACAAGGATCCGAACCGGCAGGAGCGCGGTGCGCGCTCGCTGCGGGGGGCACAGGCGGGCCGCTTGGTCCGAGCGCTGGTCGACGCGGCCAAGCCTCTCGGCGTCCGCGACCTCGCCGCCGCGACGAGCATCGACCCCGGCTACGTCTCCCGCGTCCTGTCCTTCTTGGACGCGGAGACGCTCGTCACCCGCGCCGCACGAGGGCGCCTCGACACCGTCGACTGGCCCGCGCTGCTTCGGCGGTGGGCGTCGGACGCGCCGGTTCCCTCACGGGGTCGCGTCACGACATGGCTCGACCCGCGCGGCCTCGGCGCGCTGACGAAACGCCTGTCCACCGCCGAGGTGCCCTACGCGATCACCGCGTCGCTGGCTGCGTCGCGGCTCGCCCCAGTCGCACCGCCGAGGCTCGCCACGCTGTGGACCTGGGACGCAGACGCCACCGCCGCGGCGCTCGGACTGCGCCCCGCGGACGCCGGCGCGAACGTGATGCTGATCGAGGCTCCTGACGACTCGCCGTTCGTCGGCGCCTCCGAAGTCGAGGGCCTTCGCTACGCAGCGCCCAGCCAGGTCGTCGTCGATCTGCTCGGCAGTCCGGGGCGCGGTCCCGCGGAGGCCGAGGCCTTGATCACGTGGATGCGCGAGCACGAGGGGGTGTGGCGTGGATGAGCTCTACGTCCTCGCGCGTCGTGTCCTGCTCGATGCGCTCGAAGCCCTCGGTCCGCATCGCGGCGCGGTCGTGCTCGTGGGTGCGCAGGCCGTGTACCTTCGCGTGGGCGAGGCGGACCTCGCCGTCGCCCCGTTCACCACGGACGGCGACTTGGTGATCGACCCGTCGATCCTCACCGAGATCCCGCCTCTGGAGCGTTCACTCCTGGCGGCTGGGTTCCTCCCACGCACCACGTCGTCGGTGGGCTCGTGGGTCACGCGACGACGCACCATCCTTGGTCCCGACGCCGATGTGGAGATCGACCTCATGGTCCCTGCGTCGATGAGCCCGGGCACGGGACGCCGCGCGGCCCGACTCCCAGGCCACGACGTTCGCGCGGCTCGTATCGTCCGAGGGCTCGAAGGCGCGCTCGTGGACGCGGACATGGCGCGACTCACGTCGCTCGACCCGAACGACGCCCGTGAGATCGACGTGCGCGTGGCGGGAGCGGCCGCGCTTCTCGTGGCGAAGCTGCACAAGATCGCCGAGCGGGTAGGGACCGGCCGACTCGAAGACAAAGACGCGCTCGACGTCCTGCGGCTGCTGCGCGGCACGGGCACGAACGAGCTCGCGGATCGGTACGGCGTGCTCCTCGCCGACCGTCGCGCGCGAGCGTCGGCCAGGGCCGGCGTAGAGATGCTTGTCTCGCTGTTCGCAGACCGCCGTGGCGAGGGGCTGGCCATGCTCGTGCGCGCGACGGCGGGGCTCGCAGATCCGGACGAGCTGTCCGCCTCCTGCCTCCTTCTTGCGCGCGATCTGATGACCCGTCTCCCGAGCTAGGCGCGAGGCGCGCTCCCCCGGGGTTGAGTCCGCCGCGAACTCTTGGATGGTCGGGCCCAGAGTCGTGGGGGGACGGACGGGCGCCGGGACGAGGCCGTGAGGTGATCGCGTGGTCTGGCCACCGCGTGGTCGCCAGACCCATGCCACGGGGGTCGGAAACTCCGCCCCCTGCTTCGAATCGTACCTCAATTATTCAGGCTGCACGGAGGCTGAGCATCGATCACAAGTCGAATTGCGATCGTAGAACCTGGCTCACGGCCGCCCCTTCGCCATCCACCGTTCCGCCGCCAGCCAGCCCGACTCGCGCTCCAGCAGATCCTCGAAGCCGCGGCCCAGCGTGATCCAACCG
>CAIOSP010000149.1 GCA_903861005.1 uncultured Pseudomonadota bacterium | reverse complement strand
GGGGATCCCGGAAGACCGCCAGCGCGAGATCTTCGACCCGTTCTTCACCACCAAGCCGCCCGGCAAGGGCACCGGCCTGGGGCTGAACATCGTGTGGCGTCTGGTGTCCAAGGTCGGCGGGTCGGTCGGGGTCGAGAGCGTCGTCGGGCAAGGCGCGACGTTCGTCGTCCGCTTCCCCGCGGCGTAAGGGACGCGCATGCGCATCTGGCTCCGGCTCACGTTGATGATGGCGACGCTCACGCTCGTGCCGGTCCTGCTGGTCGGGTTTCTGGCCGTGCGCGCCACCACCGACAGCGCGACGCGCGGGCCTGAGGACGCCATGGCCCGCGAGGCCAGCACGCTCTCCACGTTCGTCGGCATGTGGATCGACGGGCAGTCGCGCACGCTGGCAGGCTGGCAGCGCGTCTGGGACCTGGACTACACCGACGAGGACCGCCGGGTGGGCCTGCTGCGCGCCACCTACAAGGCCATCGACGACGTGGTCAGCGTGGCCCTGGTCGACGCCAACGGCGACTCGGTCGTGGCGCCGCAGTACCTGCGCCCCGGCGAGGTCACCGGCGACCGCGAGGCCGGCAGCGATCAGCGCGTGGACATGCTGCTCAAGAACCAGCCGCGAACACTGGACTCCGATGGCATCTCCTACGGCGCGCCCTACGTGCCGCCGGGCGCGCTCAACCCGGTCGTGCCGGTGTCGGTGGGCCAGCGCGCGGGCGGCGTGCGCATGGTGGCCGAGGTGTCGCTCGCGCCGATCAGCCGGGTGTTCGCCGGTCGGTCCGAGGCCGCGGCGGTGCTGCTGGACGGCTTCGGCAAGCCGATCGTCGGCGGCGACCACCCGTTCCTCCAGGGGCAGGATCTAGGCTTGATCCTCGACCTTGGCCTGCTCAACACCACCTTCCTGGTGGGCGAGGGCGACGACGCACGTCAGGGCGCGCTCTATGCCGTGCCCTACACGGACTGGAAGGTCCTGGTCTTTGGGCCGCCGTCGGCCACGCAGCGCGCCGCGCGGGCCATTCGGGCGAGCACCTTCTGGGTGCTGGTCGTGGTGTTCGCCGTCGTCCTGCTGGCGGGGCTGGTGATCGAGCGCACGCTGACCCGGTCGGTGCTGCAGCTGGTCGGTCACGCGGGCCGGGTGACGGAGGGCGACTACGCGCTCCGCAACCACGTCGATCGCGCCGACGAGATCGGCGATCTGGCGCAGGCGCTGAACTACATGAGCCAGCGCCTGGAGACGAGCGCGGCTGAGATCGCCACCTACCAGACTGACCTGGCGGCGCGGGTGGTGGCGCGCACGCGGGACCTGGAGCGCGCCCAGGCGCAGCTCGTCCGCGGCGGACAGATCGCGGCGGTCGCCGAGATGGGCGCGGGCTTGGCGCACGAGCTGAACAACCCGCTCGCCGCCATCCTGGGTCAGGTGCAGCTGCTCCGCGCCCAGGGCGGGCATGACGACGCGGCGCTGGCGCGCCTGGAGGCGTCCGCGGACCGCTGCCGCGAGGTGGTCGACACCATGATGCGGCTGGCGTCGGGGCAGGTGGACGTGGGCAACGCGCCCGTGATCGACCTGGGCCCGGTGATCCTGGAGGCGTCCGCGGCGGCGCGGCCGGGCATCGTCACCCGCGGGGTGGGCCTGGACGTGGTCCGGCCGTCTGGCCCGGTGGGCGTGCGCATCGACCCGGCGATGACCCGCCGCGCGGTGCAGCAGCTGATCGAGGCGCTGGGCGCCGGTCTGCGCGACGGGGACAACCTGCGCGTTGAAGTGGAGCAGGCGTCGGACGGCCAGATGGCGGCGGTGTTCACGCCAGACTCGCCGGTGTCGGCGGCGAGCGACGACTGGAAGGCCGCGGGCATGCGCCTGTGGGCCGCGCGTGGGCTGCTTGAGGCCGCCGGCGCGTCCGTGCAAGAGCCGGACGAGACGTCGCGCGCGTGGCGCGTGGTGTTCCCGGGGGGCACGTGGATCGCGCGCTGACCGGCCTCGCCGTGGTGCTGCTGGTGGCCGCCGCGGTCGCCTTGTGGCGCTACGCCGGTCCGGACGAGGGCCCCACGCCGCTCACCATCGAGTCGGTCCAGGGTGACGTCGCGCGCGATCGCGGCGACCTCTCGGCGCACGCCTCGATTGGCATGGCCGTGCAGCCGGGGGACCGACTGGTCACCGGGCCCGCGTCGACGGCCACCTTGTCGCGCGGCGGGCGCTCGCCGATCACCGTGGACTCCGAGACCACCGTGTCCGTCGCGCGGGTCGAGGACGGCCTGGTCGAGCTGAACGTGGTCCGAGGGTCAGTGAAGGCGCGTGTGCGGCCCGACGGCGGCGCGCTGCGCTTGGTCAACGAAGGCCGCGCGGTGCTGGCGACCGACGCCAACCTCACGGTCGCCGTGGACGCCGAGGGCGGCTTCGCGGTCGCCGCTGAGGAGGGCCAGGTCGCGGTCTCGGGCGTAGAGGGCGTGGGCGAGCTCGGCCCGCACGCGCAGGCGGTCGTGCTCCCCGGCGGCGCCGTCCGCACCGGCCCCATCCCCAACGACGTGCTGCTCGACGTGGCGTGGCCGCCGCGCGGCGCCGTGGAGCACGTCACGGTCGAGGGCCACACCGAGCCCGGCGCCAGCGTGCGCATCTTCGCGGCGTCCATCGCCGGTCCCGTCCGCGCGGACGCGGACGGGCACTTCTCGCTGCCGGTCACCCTGAAGGAAGGCGAGAACGAGGTCGAGGTGGCGGTGGTGGACGCGTTCGGTCGCGAGCGTCGCACGCGCACCCAGCTGATCCGCGACACCAAGGGTCCCACCTTCAAGGTGGAGATCCAGTACGAACGCGAGCGCCGATGAGGC
>CAIOSP010000148.1 GCA_903861005.1 uncultured Pseudomonadota bacterium | reverse complement strand
CGCGTGGCTGGAGCTGCTGTCGATCTGCGCCGAGTCCGGCCACCGCTTCCTGATCGTCGACCCGCCGCGCGGCTTGGATGAGTCGGACGTGCGCGCGTGGGCCCGCCGCTTCCGGAACTCGGCGGGCGCCGACGCGTCCTTCGCGGCGCTGTACTGGCCCTGGCTCGCCGCGGGGGACACCGTGCTGCCTCCCTCGGGCGCGATCGTCGGCACCTACGCGCGGGTTGATCTGGCCAACGCGCCGATGGGCGTGAGGGTCGCCCCGGCGAACGTGGACCTGCGCGGCTGGACCGACGCCGAGGCCAACGTGGGCTTCCGCGACGCGGGTGTGCTGCTGGAAGACGGCGTGAACCCGATCGTGGCCTCTCCCGGGCGCGGGCTGGTGGTGTGGGGCGCGCGCACCCTCTCACAGGACGAGCGCTGGCGTCAGGTCACGGCGCGACGGATCGTGTCCGTGATCACCGAGCGCCTTCGCCGCGACGCGGAGTGGATCGTGTTCGAGTCCATGCGGCCGGAGCTCTGGCAGGTCGCGGCCCGCATGGTGCGCTCGCGCCTGGACGGCTTCTGGTCGGCGGGCATGCTGACGGGTGACACCGCGGGGGCAGAGTACGCGGTGCAGTGCGACGAAGAGACGAACCCGCGCGCGGTGGTCGACCGCGGCGAGATCCACGTGACGGTGCGCATGCGCCCGGTCACGGCGACCGAATTCGTCGACATCGAACTCCAGCTCGGGCGGTGAGGGAGCCATGGCCGACGACCTTCGTAAAGACCCCTACGGCAGCCACTTCTTCAAGCTCGAGATCGCGGGCGAGGAGGTCGCTGAGATCGTTGAGGCGTCCGGCCTGAAGAACGCAGCCGAGGTGATCTCTATCAAGGAGGGCGGCCTCAACACGTTCGCGCATCAGCGCCCGGGGCGAACCACCTGGCAGAACATCGTCCTGCGTTGCGCGCTGGCTGAGAAGCGCACGCTCCAGAAGTGGCGCGACGACTACGTGCGCGAGCCGTTCAACGAGGATCACGTGAAGTCGGGCTCCATCGCGGTGCTTGACGACGGCGGCAACGTGGTTCGTCGCTTCCACTTCACGAACGCGTGGCCGATCAGCTGGGACGGTCCGGCGCTCGACGGTGGCAGCTCGGCGATGGCGATCGAGACGATCGAGCTCGCGCATGAAGGCATCACCGTCACGGATGGCGACGAGTGACCGACACCACGCCCGCGCTGGACGACGTCGGAGCTGCGCTCGCTGCGCGGCTCGTGGCGCGCGCGGCGTCGCGAGGCTTGGGCACGGCGCTCCAGGGGCCTGCGTCGCGTGCGTGGGCGCGCAGCCGAGACGACAGCGGGGCGCCGGGTGCGTCGCCGCGTCGCGCGCGCCTCCTGTCGCGCGTGATGGAGGGCTTCGGCACGGCGCTTCCTGCGTGGGATCGCTGGGGCCAGGCTCGCGGCGCGACCGTCCTTCGGGTGCTCGGCGAGGCCTACATCCTCTCACCCGACGGGTTCGTGTGGGTGGTGCCGCAGGCTGACGACGCCCCCGAAGAGGCGAACGTCGTGAGCGGCTGGTCGCGCGCGCCGCGCCGGACGCCTCGTCCGTCGGCGAGCGCCGGTCGTCCGTCGACGAAGCGTCCTGCGCCGGGCGCTCGTGCTCCGCGTGACGTCGACGCGCCCGAGTCCCTGCTCCTTGGCGCGCCGCCTGAGGCGTCCGACCGGACCGACGAGCTGACGCAGACCCCGATGCGCTCCTTCGAGCCCCAGTCCGAGACGTCGACGCCCGCGCGCGCGCGGCGTCGGGGGCGCGCGGTGGCGCGTGCGGCGG
>CAIOSP010000147.1 GCA_903861005.1 uncultured Pseudomonadota bacterium | reverse complement strand
GGGGATCCGACCAAGCAGCGCCCGCCCGTTCGCATCGGGTTCGTGATCGACCGCTCCGGCTCGATGAGCGGGACGCCGATGGAGTGCGCCCGTCAGGCCGTGCTCGCGGGGATGCGTCTGCTTGGCCCCGACGACGAAGCGGCCGTCGTCGCGTTCGACACCGTCGTCGAAACGCCCGTCCCGCTGACCTTGGTTCGGGAGGGGCTCCCCATGGCGGAGCGCACGGTGCCCGGCATCTCCGCCCGCGGTGGGACGAACCTCGCGGACGGGTGGCTCTCGGCGTGCGCGCAAGTCGGCGCCCCCTCGGTTCGCACGATGAACCGTCGGGTCATCCTCCTGACGGATGGACAGGCCAACGAGGGCATCACTGATCCTCGCGAGCTGGCGCGTCACGCGAACGAGCTGCGCGTGCGTGGCCTGAGCACCGCGACGCTTGGCTTGGGCGAGGGCTTCGACGAGCGCCTGCTCTCCGACATGGCGGAGGCCGGCGGCGGCCCCGCGCGCTTCGCCGCGACGCCGCAGGACATCGCGAAGGCCATCATGGAGTGCGTCGGTGACGCGATCGAGACGACCGTCTCTGCGGCGGAGGTGACGCTTCGAGTGCCTGGCGCAGAGTTCGAGCTGCTGAGCGCGGGTGTCCCTGCCGCGCGCATTGGCGAGCTTCGTGTGTCGCTCGGTGATCTCGCGGCGAACCAGGAGCGCGAGGTGGTCGTGCGCGTGCGCCTCCCCTTGGGTAACGACGGTGAGGTGGTCCCGCTGCACGCGACCTTCACGGGTACGGGCCAGGCTGGCGACCTCATCATGGCCAGCGCCCAGTCGGGCTGGACGTTCGCTGACCACGAGCGCAACGACCAGCAGGCTCGTGATCGCTCGGTGGATCGTGTCGTGGCCAACCTCTACGCGGCCGCCGCCAGGCAGCGCGCCGTGCAGCACAACCGCGAGCACAACTTCGGCGCAGCGCAGCGCGAGCTGGAGGCTGTCGCGCGCCGCATTCAGGGCTACGCGACCGGCGACCTCGAGCTTGAGGCGCTCGTGTCCGAGCTTCAGCACGAGGCCTTGGAGTTTGGGCGCGACTTGGGCGAGATGGCCCGCAAGCGGTCGCACTATCGTTCGACGAGTGCGCTAGCGGCCAGCGCGCCGGATGGCTCCAGCCGTCGCCGCGAGCGTTGACCTGAAGCGCCATCGAGCGGCGTCGGCGCCCTTCACGGTCTGAAGGGCGCCCACCGCGCGTGACACACACGCGACGCTCCGAGCGCCGCTGTCGGACGGAGTCGGCCAAGCTTCGAGCTTGGCCGACTTTGCCGTCCCAACCCCAGCCCCACCGAGCCCTCGGCGCCCTGTTCAGGCACCGGGGGTTCAACGTCCTCTTCCCTAAACCACCTCAGCCTGCGCCCTGAGCGCGACGTGGAGCGCCAAACGCACTTCATCCAAGAAGCAAAAATACGCCTATCCAACGCACCATGTCAGGAGCTGCTCATGCCTGTCCGTACCTCCCCCGTGTCTATGTCTCTCCGCCCTCGCGCTCGCGTGACTGCCTCTGATCTCTCCGCCGTCTGGTCGATCGACCGTTGCGGCGTCGCGGTGTTCTCTGAAGCGGCCGCATGGAAGCTCGTCGCCAAGTACTTTGAAGACATGGTCGCGATCGCGAAGCGCACCCTTCATCAGCGCGTCGCCCTGTTCGACGCCTCGCCCGACCTGGATGACGTCGTGAGCGCGACCTCCGATTACCTCGTCGTTGGACTCCCTCGGAAGGGCGATCCCGCCGGCCTGTGGGCTGGCGCGGGTTCGGCGTCGTCCTTGGCCGCGGAACAGCACCCTGTCCTTCGCCGTCCAGGCGTGGCGGCGGCGGTGCTGCGCGGGGTGGACAACCCCGTCGGGTTCCTGCGCAAGGTCACGCGCAACGCCTTGCGCGACGTCCTTCGTCGCTTCCATCAGTTTGAGGCGTCTCGGCTCGATCGGTTGGTGGACAACGGCACCATCGACGACTTTGGCGGGGGCGCGTATCGGCCCGACCGTGTCCGCGGCCTGGGTCGGGTGGACGCCACCGTGAACGCGCTCCGCGCTCCAGACTTTGGTGCCAACCCATGTCAGACGCTCGCGACCTTGCTCGTCGTCGCCCCAGACGAGGTGACGCATGACCTCGTGGTTCGTGCGACCACCGAGGTGGGCCAGGCGGGCGCGGGGCTTGTGCGCGGCGCGACTGAGACCGGCGTGCTGCTCGGGACGTGTGACCGCTCCGGCGCTGCGGTGAAGGTGCCCCCTGGGGGGAGCTGGATCGCCCGCGTGGCCGAGGTTCGGCACGAGCTGGGGGCGGCGGGCGACCTCCGCCCCTGTATGTTTGAGCTCGCCAAGATCCTTCGCGTCCCGGATGAGGGCATGACGACGGACGAGCCCAGCGAACGCGCACGCAAGGAGGAGGTGGCGTACGCGACGATGCGCACCTGGATCCGTCGCTGCGCGACGCGCCTTCCGCCTGAGCTCGGGGTCTAGTTCGTCGCGGTCGGGGAGCGTCTCGCCGCCGCAGCGAAACGAGACGTCCCTCATAAAAAGCGGCGGGCCGCGTCCGGGTGGCCGGCGCGCCTGCGTCATCTATTCGCGGGGCGCTCCGACCGCGCGCCCGTCGCGTGAGGGGCCCCCTCGCTGCGACTCGAACCCTTCGCGGACGCCCCCGGCGTCGCGCCTCATCCCAGGTGCCACACATGTCCTTCTCCCGTCTCGCGCTCCTGCTCGTGATCTCGCTGCGCGCGTCGGCCGCGTTCGCGTACCCGCAGGCCTACAGGACGCCGGAGCTCGATGATCTCGCGTTTGACTCCGAGTCGCCGACGGTGGTCGACGCGGACGGACGACGGATCACGATCCAGATGTCGCGCCTTCACGCCGATTTGCAGGTTTGGAACTCGTACCCCAAAGACGAGGTGACCGGAGAGATCGTCGCGCACTGGCGGATCCTGCGCGCGTACCTGAGCCGCGCAGGGATCTCCGACCAGGACTGCCGTATGGACTACAACCTGAACCTCTTCGTCGTGCCGGCCTCCATGCTGATGAGCCGCGCCCGATTCCAGTCCATCTACACCGCGAATCACATCCCGGATAGTCAACACCTCCTCGGCTACTACGACCCCACGCTGGCGGTTGACCGCAACTCGATGATCGTGTTGTCGGACACGACGCCTGCCGGAAACCGATCGCTCCTCGCGCACGAGCTGACGCACTACTGGTGGGACCGGCTGTGCTTGGCCGGGTTTCTGAGCGACGGCGAGAAGTTCGCCCAGAAGATCGAGGCGAGCTTCGTCGCGTCCCACTGACTCATGGCGCGGTGTGCGCCGTGGTCGCGCTCTGGCGTCGACGTCGCCTTCACCGATGACGCATCCTCCTCCTCCCCCTGCAGGTCTTCCGCATGCTCCGCTCTCCCCATCGCCACGCCGCCTCCTCGATCGCGTTCGCTGCGTCCCTGTGTGCGTGCTCTGCGGAGGCGCGTCCGTTCAAGGATGACCCCGCGAACCTGCTCGAAGACTCACTGTTTCAGGCCCGCGCGGATCGTCTCTGGCCGAGCGTCGAAGAGGCGCTGCAGGTTCACCTCGAGCGCGGCGTTCGTGTTCGCGCGGTCACCTCGGACGAGCTGCGGCAGATCACAGAACGAGAGGTCCAGCTGGGCTTCTTCTCCCGCCCTCCGGACGCAGCGCCTGTCGCTCCGACCCCTGGGATGGCGCTGATCGCGAAGTACGTCTACGAGACCGGCGAGCTCGTGGTCGAGCGCGAGGGCGCGCTGCGCCACCTCAGCGTGAATGGGATGACCACGTCGCGTGCGGAGGACCTGCTCGACGCCCTCGTCCTGCACGAGCTCGTCCACGCCGCGGACGCGGCGCAGCACCACGTCCTCGAGTGGGTTTGGGATCCCGCCGTGCCGGTCGTGGACCCCGTGCGAGGCGCGCTGGTCGAGGGGCACGCGCAGTATGTGGCGCGCCACATCCTCGCCGCCCAGGGGCGAGAGCTGGCCTTTGAGGCGCTGCTCGACCTGGTGTCCGAACCCGACCCCGACCAGCTTCGATGGGAGGCGGAGCAGAGCGCGTTGGCAGAGGGACGCTTCGCGTCGCTCGCCTATCTGGCGGCGTGGCAGCTGTTCGAGTCGATGCCCGACGGGGAACCGGAGCGGATGCAGCGCCTCATGGATCGACCTCCGCGCGGCGTCGACGAGCTGTTCCGCCCCGAGTGGTACGGCGCGGTCGCCTCGCAGAAGGCGTGTGTCCTCCCCGTGGGGCTGGCCGAAGCCGCGCGCGGTGTGTGGGGTGAGCAGGACGGGCCGGAGGTGGCAGGCTCAGACGCGTCGACTGTGGCGTCGCTCGGCATGCTCTACGCGCCGCGTGAGGAGCTGTTCCAAGCGCTGGCTGGCTACCGATGCAGCGCCCGGTACGTCCTCCATGCGGCGGGTGCTTCGGAGGGGCGGATGGTGCGCCTGGACGTCGCGGTGACCGACTCGCCTGCCGCAGCCGCTGCGCTGGCCTCCGTCCTCGAGCGCGTGGCCGCAGCGCACGCGGAGGGCTGGCAGGAGGGGGGACGCGTGGACGCGCCGGCGCATGTGGGGGCGCTCCGCTTGCCGGGCGGGCAGGTGGGCGTCCACGTTCGCACGCTCGGGCAGCGGTGGGTGATCCCCGAGGTGGTAGAGGCTGCGGTCATCCGCGCGGACCGGTACGTCGTGCAGGTGAGCTCCTCACGCGCGACGTCGTGGATGGGCAGCGCGGGGGCGACGCTGCCCGACGAGCTCACCGAGTTCCTGGCTGCGTGGAAGGCAGGCCGAGGGTGACGTTGGGCGCTCGCGGCGGGTGCGCCGAGGCGTCGGCGCCCGAGGTCGTTGGACCTACTGCGCCACGCACCCTGCGCGCCGACAGCCCTCCACCAGCGCCTGCTGCACGGCCTCGGCGATCTTGCTGTCCGCCCACTTGCCGACGCCGCTCGCGACACGTTTGTAGCCGGGCACGCCTGGCCCGCGCGCGCTGAACTTGAGGTTGAGCGGCTGGCGGGCCACCAAGCCTTCGCCGTCCTTCCAGATGTATACGTTCCCCGTGAACACCGTGCGGGCGTTCCAGCGCTCGAGCGGGATGAATGGCGCGGCGAGACCCAGCGTGCCTGCGCCGACGTATGCCCACGCCAAGGAGTCGCGCCCCGCGTCGGTCGACATCTGGTAGTCCGACACCTCGACGATCGCGACGTAGTTGACGCGCTCGTCGTGGGCGAGGCGCGCGAAGCCGTGGTCGTCGTACGACACGACGGTGTTGGGGTCGATGAGGGCCGGGGCTGCTCCGGCTCCACCCTCGCGAAGGAACTTGGCGAGCTCGTAGCGGACGGCCTGAACCTCGTCCGTGCCCATGTACTGGCCGGCGGCGACTTCCACGTCGTTGTTGTAGTACGTGGACGTCGCGTAGGTCGTACCGCCGTAGCTGTTGGCGGTCGTCTCGATGCGGTCAGGCATGTCGATGACCGACGTGCTCAGCGACGCGTCCACCTGCTGTCCTCGGAGATCGTGGATGTTGATGACCGCCAGGTCCGCGAGGTGGTTGCCCTCCATGGGCTGTCCCCACGCGGCCTTCACTTGGACGGGACCACAGCCCGTCGCGAGGGTGACTGCGGCGCAGGCGGTCAGGAGCGGGCGAGCGCGGTGCTTGGTCGTCATGCGGAATCCATCGTGTCGTGGTGAATCGAAGCCCGCGTCGCGGGCGCGGCGCAGGCGCGTTGGACGATGCGGAGCTGGCGGCATTCGACGACGGGGTAGGGAATCCCCTGCAGACGTCCTCGGATGCTCGTTGGCTGCGCTCGCCATGGTCAGAACGTGCCAGACTGGGCTTGATCCGATTTTGTGGACACCTACCGTACCGACGGCGAGGGAGAATCCATGGAGTCCAAGATGTCGAAGGTCAGGCGCACGCGGCGCCAGTTCACGGATGAGTTCAAAGCTGGGGCGGTCCGCCTCGTGGTCGACGAGCAGCGCTCGATTTCGAGCGTGTCCAAGAGCCTGGACGTGCATCCGAGCGTGTTGAACGGCTGGGTGCTGCAGGCGCAGGCCGACGCCGGCAAGGGGCGGCCTGGCGCGCTGACGTCGACCGAGAAGGAGGAGCTCGCGCAGCTGCGCCGCGAGAACCGAACGTTGAGGATGGAGCGCGACATCCTAAAAAAAGCCGCGGCCTTCTTCGCGAAGGAGATCACGTGAAGTTCGCGTGGATCGAGGCGGAGAAGGCCGAATGGCCGGTGCGGGTGATGTGTCGCATGCTGAAGGTGTCGCCGTCCGGTTTCTACGCGTGGAAGAAGCGTCCCGAGTCGGCGCACGCCGTCGAAGATCGACGCCTCGCAGTGCTCGTCGGGGCCGCGTTCGCGCGCAGTCGGGAGACCTACGGCAGCCCGCGCGTGCACCGCGCGCTTCGGAAGAGCGGCGTCCGAGTCGGGCGAAACCGCGTGATCCGGCTGATGCAGGCTCAGCAGCTCCGCGGCCGGGTCCGCCGCAGGTTCGTGACGACCACGAACAGCGCACACACGATGCCTGTGGCGCCGAACCTGCTCGAGCGGGACTTCACTGCGACGGCACCGAATCAGCGCTGGGTGGGCGACGTCACGTACCTTCGGACGCCCGCTGGATTCGTGTACCTGGCCGTCGTGCTCGACCTGTACTCGCGTCGCGTTGTCGGGTGGTCGCTCGGCGCCATGAACGACCGCCACGTCGTCCTGAGGGCCTTGGAGATGGCCGTGCGCCATCGGCGCCCCGGCGCAGGCCTCGTGCACCACAGCGATCGCGGCGCGACCTACACCTGCGAGGACTACCAGGCCGCGCTCGCGACCGATGGCATCACGTGCAGCATGAGCCGGAGGGGCAACTGCCTGGACAACGCGGCGATGGAGAGCTGGAACAGCACTCTGAAGGCCGAGCTGGGCGAGGACTTCGCGAGTCCCGAGGCCGCGCACCGCGCACTGTTCGACTACATCGAGGTCTTCTACAACAACGAGCGCCTCCACTCGACGCTGGACTACGTCAGCCCGCGCGAGTTCGAAGCGAGTCACTACGCGTGAGGATCCCGATCCCCGCCCTTCCGTTCACTGAGAGCGCCTCCGGCGTTGTTCTGATGGAGACACACGACCCGATCCGGGTGATGCTTCGAGGACACGAATTACGCTAACCAACCTGTCCACCAGATCGGATCAGGCCCAGGATGCAAAGACGAGACGCACAGATTAACTGGGAGAGATGGTCATGCTCCAGCGACTTCGCGAGATTCTCGGGCCCAAGGAGGGGGGCACGCAAGCGGACGTGTTCGACAACTTCCTTCGCGAGCAGCGCGGCGCAGCGGCCGTTCCGTTCATCGTCTGGAACCTGGGCGGCGCGGGCGAGCTCGTCGCGCTCGAAAGGTCGGCTCTGTCGCGTGCTCGTGACGACGGTACTTATTGGGGCCAGCCGCTGATCTACGTCGTCTCGGACCGGGCGACGCAGGTGCTCGAGGGTCTCAGGGGCGCGCTCGAGCACGGTCGGTACGTAGAGTTGGGAGGCTTCGGTGAGCGAGTCGTCCCGTGGGGCGGCTTTCATCGCGACTGGTCGTTCGAGAGCGCCTGGGGCCGACATCGGCTGTTGCCTGCCGACGAAGCCGTCGTGCTCGCCACGGAGCGCATGGGGCCCACGGGCCACGTCATCGCGGACGCCGACTGGCACGCGACATCCGCGCTGGCGCGGATGCCCTTTGCGGGTCTCACGCTCGTCGTCTTTCTTCACCTCGACAACGAGATTGCCTGGCGCCGCGTTCTTGCGCGGGCGGGTGTGCGCGTCGACCTCCTGATGTCGACGCGACGGGGCACGGAGTTCGGATCGCTGTCACCGACCGCGGGGGAGCGGGCGACCTTGTGGGACGCCCTCCTCAAGGTGCCGGAGCCGTCCCGCCCCCAGGCCTTCTGTACCGACGACTCGGTCTTCGTACCGCCGATTGGCTGGGCGAACGGCGGAGAGGGCCCCTACGGCGCTCCCGCGTATCACGTACCGCCTTGGGCGCGCGGCGTGTCGCGCGGCGACAGCTCTCAAGGCGAAGGCCTCGAAGCGTTGCGCGCGAGAGCCGGGCGCGCTCGCGTGCGCGGGGAGCGTGTCGCGGCGCCCGTGACCGTGGCCGTGCAGCTCCGCGTCGAACAGCTCGCTCGTGCGGAGGAGGAGGTGGCCGTCTTTACCGCGGGGAAGCTCGGGGTGTGCGGCTCTGGGGCACGCGGAGCCATCCGGGTGGAGCTGTCCCACGGGTCCGTCTCCTGGGGGCCCTTCGATCCGGCGCGGCTGACGGTCGGCGCGATCCTCGAGTGGTGGGCTTGCGTAGGGGGCGTGCTGGTCGACGCCATCGACGCCTCCGGCTGCGCGGCTTCGCGGCTGCGGCAGGCGCTCCTCCCGCTTCGGAGCGAACTTGGTGGCGCCACGCGGACGCTCGATGCGGTCGACGCGGCTCGTCGTCGATTGGGGGGCTCTCGCGAGGATCTGCTTGCCTCGCTTGGTTCGAGGCCTGAGCCGCTGCCGACGCTTCTCCGCTCCGTGAGCGATCCGGTTGCGCCGGAGGGTGCTGCGCTCGCGACTGCGTGCGCGGCGCTGGAAGCCGCGGTCACAGCGGCCTGCGGCACTCTGCGGCTGCGGCGCGCCGCCCGCCTGGACTCGGCTCGTGCCTCGTGGGCCCCCTACGCGGCGTTCGGCACGGCGTGCCAACGGGCCGGCCTCACGGGGGCGAAGTCGGCGCTGCTGCGCGAGCTGCCCGCGACGACGCCGCCGCAGGAAGTCGCGCGGCGCCTGCTCGATGGCGGCGCGGCGAGCAGCCTGGCTGAGGGGCCGACTGCAGCGCAGCTCGAACAGGTACGAGCCAGCGCCGTGGCCGGGCTGGCGGTCGTGTGCGACGGGTCCTCGGGCACCATTCACGAAGCGGCCCGGCGACTGCGAGACGGGCGCAGGTGGCGCGGTCACCCAGATGTGGCGAGCATGCCGGCCGCCGAGGTGCGGAACCTCGCCGTGCTGCGCGAAGACGTCGCCTCGCGCGCGCTGGCCGCGCTCGAGCGCGCTCGAGGCCTGCTTGATGCGCTCCCCGAACGAGTCGACCGCGCGCTTCGCGAGCACGCGCCGGCGCTCGACGCCGCCATGGGCGCCATCGCCGCGGGCTGCGCCAAGCTCGTTCCCGGCGCCGAGCTCAGCGGCGCAGGCGGCGCGAGCTCGCTCACGTCCGGCCTGACCGCCGAGGCGTACGACGCGCAGCGGCGGCGGAACGACCTTGCCGCGAGCCTCGCTGATGCGATGCGCGCCGAGCCTGGCGAGGCGGCGCCTTCCGGCACGTAGCGCGCTCGCTGTGCCGCGCGAGGCGGACGTCGCCCCACTAACCGAACGCGCATGCGTGAGTGTCGAGGAACTTGCGCAGCCGCTCCAGCGGCGTCGTCTCGGCCTCCGTCGGGAGACGCGTGTCTACTACGGGCTCATGCGCTCGGGCGGGCTGGGTCATGCCGACGGCAACACCGCGGGCTTCGCGGGAGTTCCCGTGTGACTTGCGTCACAATAGGATCTCTCGCGGCCGGCGGCCCACCGGGTCCTTCCGACCGGGTCGGGATCAGGGGGTGCAGAAGGGGAGCGTGGCTGAGGACTGTCCGTGGTAGTCCTTAGGTACGAGTGTCGAAAGCATAAAATTCCTGTGCGCCTCGACCTGGAGGAAGCCACCCGGCCGATCGTCGCACCTATGGCGGTGAATCCACGACCGCAGCGTGGGCAGTCGGAGATCATGCCTGACCCTGATCCGATCTCGTGGACACGTTGGTTAAAGACACAGGGGATCGGAATCGCTGACCCGGCTTGGGTCGGACACCTCGGTGATCTGTAGCGCGCCAACAGCGACGGCGGCCACGGGCTGGCTGTCGTCCTCGTTC
>CAIOSP010000146.1 GCA_903861005.1 uncultured Pseudomonadota bacterium | reverse complement strand
GTCCGCCAGCGACGAAGACATCGACCACCTCCGAGGTGGCCCGAGTATGATCCGCCAGATCGGCGCCGGTTGCCAAGACACCGCCAAGCCGGGAAAGCTCAGCTTGGCCGATCCTCAGCGCCCTATCTGATCGGCATTGGCTCTAGGCGCGTCGCGAGCGGCTGGACGAGTAGATCGACGCGCCGATGCAGATGGCGCCCACCAGGCCGGCCACGATCTCGGGCACCGGGTGGATGACGCCCACGAACATGATGAGCGACAGCGCCAGCACCGCGTAGAACGCGCCATGCTCCAGGAACCGGAAGGTGCCGAGCGTGCCGCGGTCCACCATCATCACGGTCAGGCTTCGGACGAACAACGCGCCGATGCCCAGGCCGATGGAGATCAGGAACAGGTTGGTCGTGATGGCCAGCGCGCCGATGACGCCGTCGAACGAGAAGCTGGCGTCCAGGACCTCAAGGTAGAGGAACATGCCCAGGCTGGCGCGATGCAGCGACTCGGCAGACTGGCCCCCCTCACCGTCTTCGCCCTCACCCGGGCGGTGGAGAATGACCTCCAGCGCCGACACCATGAGGTGCGACAGGATGCCCGCGATGCCGGCCACGATGAAGCCGAGCTTGTGCTGCGTGTCGTGGATGAAGGACGACACGATCAGGATCACGCCCAGCGTGATGCCGACCTGCACAGCCTCCAGGCGGCCGACCGCCGCGAGCGGTGCTTCAACTGTGCGAAGCCAGTGCGTGTCCTTCTCGGCGTCCACAAAGTACTTCAGCGCCACCAGCATCAGGAACGCGCCTCCGAAGGCCGCGACCTGGTGGTGCACTGAGTGCATGATCTCCGCGTAGTGGTGCGGATCCGTGGCGGCCAGGTGCAGCGCGGCCCAAGGGGACGACATCGTCACGAACGCGACGATCAGCAGCGGGAACACCAGGCGCATGCCGAACACGGCGATGAGGATGCCCCACGTGAGGAACCGGTCCACCCACAGCGGCGTCATCTTGCGGAGGACGGTCGCGTTGACGACCGCGTTGTCGAACGAGATCGACACCTCAAGCACCGACAGCACGGAGCAGATGAACACGCCGTTCAGCGCGCCCGAGAGCGTCTGATCGCCGTAGTAGTAGCCGACCGCCGCACCGGCGATCAGGCCGATGAGCGTCCCGATCAGGGAGCCGCGAAAGTACTGGTTCATCACGAGTCGGTATCGCTCGGTGTCGGGTCGGCGTCGAGGGGCTCGCCTTCCACGTGCCAGGCGCGCATCAGAATGGCCAGGGTGTCCTCATCTCCACGGCGGTTCGCCTCGCGGATGGTCTCAAGGGGGCTGTGGAGGAGCTTCTTCACCAACGCCTTGGTCATGGCGTCGATCGTGGCCCGGTCGTCGTCGGTCAGGTGCTCGAGCACGCGGTGGGTGCGCGACAGCTCATCTTGGCGCAGCGCCTCGGCCTTGCGCACCAGGCGGCCGATGCCGTCGTGGATCGACAGGTCCGAGAAGCGCGACGCGAAGCGCTCGGCCTCGCGGTTGACCAGCGCCTCGGCCTCCTTGGCGGCGGACTCGCGGGCGGCGCGGTTGCGCTCCATCACCTGAGTGAGATCGTCGATGTTGAACAGGTAGGCCTGATCGATCGACTCGACCTCGGGGTCGATGTTGCGCGGGACGGAGAGGTCCACCAGGAAGAGTGGCTTGTACCGACGCGCCTTGAGCGCGGCCCGCACCGCGGCGCCATCCAGGATGGGCTTGATGGCGCCGGTGGCGCAGATCACGATGTCTGCGCGCTGTAGGTACTCCTGCAGGCGCTCGAACGGCAGCGCGGTGCCGCCGAACTCTTCGGCCACGGCCACGGCGTTGGAGAAGGTGCGGCTGGTCACCATCAGCTCGTCCAGCCCGGTGCCGACCATGGCCTTGGCGACCTCCTGCCCCATCTCGCCGGTGCCGATGAGCAGCGCGCGGCGGCCGTTGAGCGTGGAGAAGATCTGCTGCGCCAGGTGCACGCCGGCGTTGCCGACGCCCACGTTGCCGCGCCCGATCTCGGTGTGCGTGCGGACGTGCTTGGCCACCCACAGGCCGCGCTGCGTCAGGCGGTTGAGCACCGTGCCGAGCGACCCGGCCTCGTCCGCCACGCGGACGGCGTTCTTCACCTGACCCAGCACCTGAGGCTCACCCAGCACCAGGCTGTCGAGCGAGCAGGCCACGCGGAACAGGTGGCGCACGGCCTCGACGCCGTCGCGCCAGTACAGGTAGCGGTCCGCCGGCTCGCCGATCAGGGCCGAGCGACGACGGAGCAGATCCTCGCGGATGGCCTCCACGCCGCGCGCGCCGGGGACGGCGTACAGCTCGACGCGGTTGCAGGTGGCGAGCAGCAGGGCCTCGCGGACCAAGCCTGCGCTGTGCAGGTGGTCCAGCTCGGCGCGGACGCCGGCCTCGTCGAGCGCGAAGCGCTCCCGGATGACCACCGGCGCGGTGTGATGGGACAGGCCGACCGCGACCAGTCCGAGAGGTTCAGCCGCCATAGGCGTGAAACCCCTGCACCACGAACGGGAGCGCCATGAAGGAGAACACCAGCGTGCCGAAGCCAATGGCGGACATGGTCAGCGCGTAGCGACCGGACCAGCCCATGCGCGAGCGGAACTGGAACAGGCCCGCATACCAGCACCAGATGACCGCGCTGATCATCACCTTGGGGTCTTCAATCCACGCCGAGTGGTTGAGCAGCGTCGACGCACCGACCGCGCCCATCACCACGCCCAGGCCCAGGCAGGCCAGCCCGAACATCAGGCTGCGCTTCTGGAGCATCTCCAGCGCCTCCAGCGCGGGGAGCCGCGCCAGATCCTTGAACTGCTTGCGCTTGAGTCGGTTGCGCACCACGGTCTGCATGCCCGCCACACAAAGCTCCAGGAAGAAGCCAGCGAAACCAGCAAAGACCAGGCCAAGGTGGATGGGCAGCCACCAGGTGCCGTGCCCGGCCGCCGTCAGCGACGACACCGTGGACGAAGGCACCAGGAACGACGCGCCCTGAAGGATGGTGGACACCGGGAGCAGGAACACGCCGAGCGTGGCCAGGCGGTCACGCCCGACCAGCACGTAGGCCAGCATCACGCCGAGCGACGCGGCCGAAAGCGCTTCACCAAAGCCGGGCAGGATGCCAGTGGCGGCCTCGCCCGCCAGCGCGCTGATGTGCATGGCGACGCCCACGCCCGCAAAGAAGCGTGCGTGCGCCGCGTCTTCAGGCCCACGCAGCCCGCGACGCAGATGAAGCGCAGTTGCGGCCGCATAAAGCGCGAGCGCGATCCCATTCGCGATCAGCCAGGGCAAACAGACCTCCGGAAGGGCTGGATAACCGCCCCCGCGTCGGCTCGCAGGACGTGACACGCATCCGCTTGCCGAACAGGTCCGGAGTGCCTACCATCAGCGCTCAAACCGCGGAGCTCCCCCAGCATGGCCAGCAACACCACCGACGCCACCGACGCCAACTTCTCCGGCGAGGTCCTCGAGGCCGACACCACCGTGCTCGTCGACTTCTGGGCCGCCTGGTGCGCCCCCTGCAAGGCCATCGCGCCCCACCTCGACCAGCTCGCCGCCAAGCACACGGGCAAGCTCAAGGTCGTGAAGGTCGACGCCTCCGCCAACATGGCCACGGCCAAGAAGTACAACGTCCAGAACCTCCCCACGTTCGTCCTGTTCAAGGGCGGCAAGGAGGTCGGCCGCAAGATCGGCACCGCCGGCGGCATCGTCGCCATCGAGCAGCTGGTCCTCCCCACGCTCTGATCGGCCCCACGGGCCGCCGGAAGGCTGATGTCGACGCGACGCCAGGTGCTGCGCTTTGCGGTGTCTGGCGTGCTCGCCACGGCGTCTGACGCCTCCGTCTACACGGCGCTCACCCACACGGTGCTGCCCGGCCAGCATGATCCGGCCAAGGCCTGCTCGTTTGTGGTGGGCACCGGCGTGGCCTACGGGCTCGCGCGCTTCTGGACCTTCGCCGACGCGCCCCAGCGGCGCGGGCAGTCGGTGGGCTTCCTCGCGCTGTACGGCCTCGCCTTCCTGGTGAACGTCGGCGCGAACCACGCGGGGCTTGGCCTGGGCCTGCCCGCGCCTGTGGCGTTTGTCGTGGCGACGGGGTTCTCGACGGTGCTGAACTTCGTCGGGCAGAAGTTCGTGCTGTTTCGCGCCGGGTCGCCTGACGGCTGACCGCGACCGTCAAGCGCCTCCGTCGGCCTCCGCCGCGCGAACGCCCTACCCGCGCGCTCACCCCATCGCACCCAATCCCGTTTCGACCGCACCTGTAAGGCAGGTGTCGATCCTGTGACGCCAGCGCGTCGTTCGCGCTAAAGCCGCCGGATGCGCACACTCATCCCTGCCCTCCTCCTGCTGTCCGCCTGCCCCGCCCCGTCCGACGACACGCCGACCGCCCCGGCGTGCGAATGGGAGGGCGGCAACTACGCCGGCGTGCTCGATCGCGACACGCCCTTCGTGGGACCGGACGCGCTCGCGCGCAAGGGTGATTTCATCCTGGCGAACGGCGTGGCGGCGTTCGTCATCCAGGCGCCCGGAAACCCTCGGACCTACTACCACTACGGCGGCATCCCAATCGACGTGGTCGCGCTGCACGGCTGCGACGCCGTGGGCCCGGAGAAGTTCGGCGAACTGGGCTTTCTGCCCGGTCGACTCAACGCGGCGGAGTTCACGTCGTCGACGCTTAGGCAATTCCGCGGCGACTCCGCCGAGGTGATCGCCGACGGGTCGGACGGCGGCGACGCGATCGTGAGGGTGAAGGGCGCCGACGACATGTTCTGGCTCGTCGACTACACGCTCACCCAGCAGGCGTGGAACTCCGGCAAGGTGCGGCCGCTGTCCGGCCCGCTCGGGGTTCAGATCACCGTGGACTACGTGCTCCACCCGGGCTCGCCCGTGCTGGAGATGCGCTTCACCGTCACCAACACCACGCCCAACTCCAACCAGCTGGTGCTGGGCGCTGCGGCCTGGCCGTCGGACCAGACCCACGCGCTGGTGCACAACGACGGAACCTTCGGCTTCGGCGGCTTCAACCTCCAGACCGGCGTGCCGTGGTTCGCGGCGTCGTCGGGCGACGCGGCGTGGGCGTTCACGTTTGCGACCGGGTCGATGGCGCGCACGAACGTGTCGGGCGTCGAGGCCATCCTGGACATGACGCAGTTCGTCGGCGACCCGCTTGTGCTGGGTGCCGCGGACTCGGTCGGCGAGTCGCGCAGCTTCCGCGCGTTCCTGTCCGTCGGCGCCACGGACGAGGCGTCGGCGATCGGCCCGCTCCTGAAAGCGTTCCCGAGCTTCGCCGGGCGCGAGGCCACCACGCGCCCCCTCGAAGGCACCGTCACCGCGTCCGAGGACGGCCACGCGCTCGTGGGGGCGACCGTCGACGTGCAGGTGGACCGCGGCACCAACGACTGGTCGACCTTCGACCGCCTGCGCACCGACGCCAGCGGCCACTTCTCGGGCCTGATCCCCGTCGTGCCGTCCGACGCCCGCCCGCGGCGCGCGCTCGTGCACGTCGACGGGCGCCCGGACCCGGCCCCCATCGCGCTCGACGACCTCACGTCGCCGCTGCCGGCGGTGGTGGTCGACCCGGCGGGCGGGCTGACGGTGCACGTGCGCGACGACGGCGGTCACGACATCGCCGGCCGCATCTCGCTCTACGACGCCGACGGGCAACGCAAGTACCTGTTCTTCGTGCCGCCCGAGGGCGGGACCTACCCCGTGGAGCCCGGCGACTACCTGGCCGCCGCAAGCCACGGCTACGAGTTCTCCACGGTGCAGTCGGCGCTGCCGGTGCCGTCGGGCGATCCGCAGACCTGGACCGTCACGCTGCGCAAGGCCATGGACACGACCGGCTGGCTCTCGTTCGACGGCCACGTGCACGCGGGCCCCAGCCCCGACAGCGACACGCCCCTCGACACGCGCTTCGCCAACGTGGTGGCGGACGGCTTGGACGTCGCGGTGCACACCGAGCACGAGATCATCGTCAACGACAAGGCCGCGCTGGAGGCGTCGCCGTGGGCGGGCCAGATGGTGTCGGTGATCGGCGAGGAGGTCACGGCCACCACGCCCGAGCACCTGTCGCTCTACGGCACCACCGTGAACCCGGAGGACGGCCCGCGCGGCAACCCGGTCCGCTGGTATGAGCACAGCCTGGGCGAGCTCTACGACCTGATGCGTGAGCGCGGCGCGCAGGCCGTCGTCCTCAACCACCCCAAGTGGGGCTGCAGCGTGCTCTGCCAGATCGGCTGGGACACCGTGCTGGGCGAGCCCACGCTCAAGGACCCGACCGTGCTGGGCCTGGCGGCGGACAAGTTGCTTTGGTCGTGGGACTTCGACGGCGTCGAGCTGCTCAACGGCACCACGTACATCTTTGCGATCGAGGGCAACCGCGGGTCGGGCCTGTTCGACGACTGGGCGAACTGGATCAACCTGGGCCACCGCATCACCGCGGTCGGATCCAGCGACGTGCACGAGGTCGACACGCCCGGCACGCCCCGCACCTACATCACCGTGCCCGACGAGAACCTCTCGGCTTGGCAGGACAGCTACCTGGGCGACGCGATCAAGCACGGCCACGCGCAGATCAGCACCGGCGCGTTCGCGCACCTGTCGGCAAACGGCGTGGGCATCGGCGACACGGCGACCGCCACGGACGGCCACGTCGCGCTGTCCACGCGCATCGAGGCCATGCCCGAGGTCGAGGTCGACCACGTCGTCGTGTTCTACAACTGCGACGCCGTGCTCGACATCCCCGCCACGGGCTCCACGCTCGGCGTGAAGCTCGACGAGGTGCTCGACGTGGCCACGCCGATCGACGGCTCGATCGTGGTGATGGCGTTCGGTGATCTGGCTTACCCGCAGGGCCTGGAGGCCGTGCCCGCCGACGTCCCGCGCGTGATCACCAACCCGATCTACGTGGACGCCGACGGCGACGGCAGCTGGACGCCCCCTGGCGGAAAGCTCTGCCACTACGCGTCCGCCGTGCCCGCCCCGGTGTCCGGACGCTAGGCGCCCTCACACCGTCACGCAGCGCCGCCCGCGTGGTGCTACCCTGTCGCCGCAGTTCGGAGTCCCCGTGCGCTTCATCCCCCTGCTCGTCCTCGCCGCGTGCGCGTCCAACCCGGACGCGGACGACACCGATCTCCGCGCCGATCCGTCGGCCGCCGCGATCGAGGCCTACGACCCGCTCCCGCTCGTCGATCCGTTCATCGCCACCGGCGGCGGCGGCGCGGAGATCGCCGAGGTCACGCCCGCGGCCAAGTACCCGCTCGGCATGACCACCATCGGCCCGGACACGCGCAGCACGCAGTACGGCCAGATCACCGCGCTGCACTACGGCGGCTACTGGTACCCAGACAACCGCATCGACAACTTCAGCATGACCCACGCGCACGGCATGGGCGTGGTGGACTACGGCACCGTGCCGTTCATGGCGCGCGACGGCTGGGACCCCAGCTACACGACGCCCGTGGGGCGGATGGCGGCGTTCACCCACGACGAGGAGTGGGCCACGCCCGGTCATTACCGGGTGATCCTGCAGGAAGACAAGATCGACGCGGACATCGTGGCGACGATGCGCGGCGGGCAGGCGCGCTTCACGTTCCAGGACGGCGCCGATCCGGTCGTGCTGTTCGACCTGGGCAAGGTGCTGGCGGACGCCGACGTGGCCGACGCCTACGCCACGGTGGACCGCGAGGCCGGCATGGTGGACGGCTTCCAGCGCATGAACGGGTCCTACTCCAAGCGCTTCGGCGGCCTGATGACGTACTTCGCCGCCAAGATGGACCCGGCGCCGATCGGCGGCGGCGGCTGGGAGGATCCGGCGTCGCCTGTGGCGGACAAGCTGTCGGTCAACGGCATCCACTCGGGCGTCTGGCTCACCTTCCCCGCGGGCACCAAGGTGGTCGATGTGCGCATCGCCATCTCCTACGTGAACGCGGAGGGCGCGCGCGCGAACCTGGCGGCCGAGCTGCCCGACACCGACCTGGACGCGCGCCTGGCCGACACCGAGGACGCGTGGCGCAGCTACCTGGGCCGCGTGCGCGTGCGCGGTGGCACCGACAACGAGCGCACCATCTTCCACACCGCGATGTTCCACGCGCTGTTCTTCCCGCAGCGCCAGGACGACGTGGACGGCCAGTACCGCGGCGCCGATCAGGCGATCCACACCGCCGACGGCCCGCACTACAGCGACCTGTCGATGTGGGACACCTTCCGCACGCTGCACCCCTGGTACACGCTCGCGTGGCCTGAGCTGCAGAACGACGTGAACCGCTCGATCGTGCGCATGGTGAACGATGGCGGCTACTTGCCAAAGTGGCCTCTGGCGCACGGCAACACCGGCGGCATGGTCGGCAGCCCCGGGATCCAGATCCTCTCTGAGTCCTGGCAGAAGGGCGTGCGCGACTTCGACGTGGAGAAGGCGTACGCGGCGAGCCTGGAGACCGCGACCACGAGCGTCCCCGTCGATGGCCGCGGCGGGCTCTCGGACTATCAGACCAAGGGCTACGTCCCGATGCAGGTGTCCGACACGCTCGAGTACGCCTGGAACGACGACGCGCTGATGCGCTGGGCCGAGGGCCTGGGCAAGCCGGACGTGGAACTGCTCCGTGGGCAGGCCGACAACTGGAAGGAGGTCTGGAACCCCGCCGTGGGCTTCAACACCGGCCGCCGCGCCGACGGCACCTTCGCCGCCGACCCCGCCACCTTCGACCCGACCGAGTGGACCGACGACTACGTCGAGGGCAACGCCTACCACTACCTGTGGTACGCGCCGTTCGACATCGACGGCATGATCCAGCTGCAGCACGGCGGCGACGTCGACGCGTTCGTTCAGCGCTCGCGCGACTTCTGGGATCAGGTCTACGCCGCCGAGGAGAACACCTTCCCCGACACGTACTACTGGCACGGCAACGAGCCCGTCATGCACTACGCCTTCTTGGGCGCGCTCGCCGGCATGCCCGACATCACCGCCGACGCGTCTCGCTGGATCCTGTCCCACAAGTACGGCGTGAACTACGACGACGGCCTGGACGGCAACGACGACGCGGGCACGCTGTCGGCCTGGTACCTGTGCGCGTCCACTGGCCTGTTCCCGATCGCCGGCACCACCACCTACGCGTGGTCGCCGTCGCTGTGGCAGCGCGTGGAGATCGATCGTGGCGACGGCAAGACGGTCGTGGTGCGCGCGCCGAACGCGGACGACACGCACCGCTTCCTCACCGGCTGGACCGTGAACGGCGACACCATCGACGGCGCGACGCTCGACTGGTCGAAGTTCGGCGACGGCGGCGAGATCGTGATGGACCTCTCAGAGTCTCCATAGACCTTTTCGGGACGTCGCCACCGAGCGCCCCATCGCGCTACCCTGCTCTCTGGGGGGCACAATGGGGCGACGGTCCGGGGCCTCGTCCGTCGCGATGATCGGGCTGTGCGGCTGCGTCAACGCGCAGGAGGTGCAGACTGGGTGCGGACCTCTGCCTGAAGGCGTCGAGGCCGCTGCCCCTCCCGAGACCACGCCCTCCAACGTGCTGCTCATCGTGCTTGACGACGTCGGGCCCGAGTTGATCGGGTCGTATGGCGTGCAGCCCGACGCACCCCCGACCCCGCACATCGACGCGCTCGCGGCGGAGGGGGTGCGGTTCACCCACGCGTGGCAGGATCCGTGGTGTTCGCCTTCGCGGGCCATGATGATGACGGGTCGACATGCACGCCGGTATGGCATCGGCCGCGCGATCGAGCCCTTCACGGGCGACACCATGCTCCCCGCCGAGGAGGTGACGATCGCTGAGCTTCTGCGCGACGAGTCCCCGTGGGACGTGCAGCGGGCGCTGATCGGAAAGTGGCACCTGAGCTCCGGCAGCGGTGGCCTCGACGCGCCACGTGAGTCGGGCTTCGATCACTTCTCGGGCACGCTCGCGAACCTGGACCGCAAGCACGCATTTGACGGCAAGAACCAGACGTACTTCGACTGGGAGCACATCCAGGACGGCGTTTTGGAGCGGCAGCAGGGCTACATCACGTCGGCCACGGTGGATGACGTGCTCGCCTGGACCTCGGTGACGTCAGAGCCGTGGTTCCTGTGGGTCGGCTTCCACTCGGCGCACACGCCGTGGCACTCGCCGCCCACCGATCTCCAGACGTACGGCGACGTGTCCGAGGAGGACACCCCCACGAAGGTGCGCGTGATGGTTCAGGCCATGGACACCGAGATCGGGCGGCTCCTCGAAGGCTTGGGGCCCGAGGTCCGCGCGCGCACGAACGTGATCGTCGTCGGCGACAACGGCACCACCATCGAGGCCGGCGTGGGTGAGTTCGCGGGCCAGATGGGCAAGTCCACGGTGCTCGAGCACGGGCTGCGAGTCCCGCTGATTGTGCGTGGCCCCGCGGTGATCGACGGCGGTCGCGCGGTCGACGCGCTGGTGCAGGGCACGGATCTCTACCGCACCTTGGCCGAGCTCGGCGGGGTCGATCTCACGAACGTGGGCCTCACGCTCGACAGCGTGAGCCTGCTCCCCTACCTGCGCGACGCGGCCACGCCCCCGCGCCGAAGCTGGATCTACGCCGAGGCCTTCGAGCCGAACGACGATCACAGCGGGAGCGAGAAGGACGAGCGCGCCGCGACGGACGGTCAGTTCAAGCTGTCGAGGCGCAACGGCGAGGAGTCGTTCACCGAGCTGGGGGAAGCCCTGCTGGAGTCGCAGGGCCAGCCCGCGACTCGGCTGCGCGCGCCACAGGTGTACCGCGCGCTCGCCGACGTGCTTGAGGGATGCTGGGACTCGCCCTCGCGCCGCTGAGGCGGTGCAGCGCGGGGGCGCGCTAGTCGGCCACGTACGGGTCGGTGCCCGCCGCCAGCTCGGCCAGGTTGTCGCGTCCGTCGCTGTCCGGATCCTCGCCCGCGTCGTCGCGCGAGCGGTCCAGCTCGTGGCGCCACTCCCAGCCGTCCGGCAGCCCGTCGCGGTCCAGGTCGACCGCGTCCAGGCGGGCCAACGGCGACGCGCCCAGGCCGCCGCCGGGGCCGATGTCGGAGCGCGTGCCGTCCACGTCGTGGCGATCCGGGTGGCCGGCGTCGAGCAGCGCCGAGTCGGGCCCCGCGGACCACACATCGTCCGCCCCGTCGCGGTTGCCGGTCCACACCACAAACTCAGGCCTGACCGCGAGCTGGCCCCAAGGCGCCACCACCGGCGCGCGCCACGCCGTCGGCGCGTCCTGGTAGCGATCGATGCCCACCGCGAACAGCGCGGACCCCACGGGGGCGTCACAGCCGTACGTCATGTTGTTCAACGAGAGCGCGCTGTTAGTGAGCTGCGCGGCGCCGTCGTACACGATCACCACCGAGCCCGCGCCGCGCGCGCCGCCTGCGCCCGTGTTGCCCACCAGCGCCAGCTGATCGAGCACCGCGCCCGCGTTCGTCACCGAACCCTCGATCCAGATCGCGGCGCCGTCCGGCGCGCGGTTCTCGGCGAACGCGCCGTTGCGGATCGACAGGGGCTCGCTCACGTTCTCCACCTCGACGCCGCCGCCCCGCAGCACCGCGTCGTTGCCGACCACGTCGGTGCGCAGCATCGTGAGGTTGGAGGAAGACGCGAAGAGGCCGCCTCCGATTCGGCCCTGGTTGCCGCCGATCAGGCTGTCGGTGATCTGCGCGTCGCAGGACTCCAGGTAGACGCCGCCGCCTTCGCGCGCGGCGACGTTGCCCAGCACGCGCACGTGATCGAGGGCGATCGTCGAGCCCGCGCCGCCCGCCACGCAGGTCAGGCCACCGCCCTGATCGGCGTCGCCGCCGGTGAGGGTCAGGTGGATCAGGCGCAGGCTGCCCGCGCCCGCGAGCGTGGCCGCAGCGCTCGCGCCGTCCGCGTCCACCACCACGTCGTCGCCTACGCCGAACACGATCAGCGCGGTGGATCCGCTCGCGTCGATCGAGCCGGTCCAGATCCCCGATCGCAGCGCGATCGCGCCGGACGCTCCGACCGCGTCGAGCGCGGACGTCAGATCCGGCTGGTCGTCCGGCACGACGATCGCGTCGATCGCCTCGACCACGCCGAGCGACACCACCGCGTGCAGGCCGTCGCTCACCGTCAGGCGCACGCCGTACACCCCGGCGACGTCCGGCACAAACACGGACTCGGCGGCGCCTGGCGTGGCCGGCGTGGCGCTGGACCCGGCGGGGCGCGAGGTCAGCGCCCACGCGAAGGTCAGCGCGTCGCCGTCCGGGTCGAAGGACGCGGACGCGTCGAGGGCCACGCCTTCACCGGGGAGGGTGGCCGTGGGTGCCAGGAAGATCGCCAGCGGCAGGTGGTCCGCGGCCACCGTGGGGTCCGCGCCGTCGGCCAGCTCGCCGCCATCGGTGGCGCCGTCGCCGTCCGTGTCCGCGGCGAACGGGTCGGTCTGCGCGGTGAATTCGTCCGCGTTGGTGAGGCCGTCCGAGTCTGGATCCTCCGCGGCATCGTCGCGCCACGGCGCGAGGCCGTTCGCCTGCTCCCACGCGTCCGGCAGGGTGTCCTCGTCCAGATCCCCCACCCGTCCGCCGTCCCAGCCGTCACCGGCCTCGGGGCCGCCGTAGGCGCCGACGTCAGACACCGTGCCGTCCCGGTCGAGCACCGCGGGATCGCCCGCGTCGCGGTACGCCGACATGTCGAGCAGACGCAGGTCCCACTCGAGCGGATCCCCCGCCGGATCAAACCGCACAAAGCGCGCGTCGCCACGCACCGCCGTGACGTCGAGCGCGTCGCGCAGGTCCAGATCGCCGTTGCCGCTGTAGCCCATGTGCGCGGCGGTGAACGAGGTGCGGTCGGTGTCGACGTAGATCGCGACCTCGGCCGGCTGCCCGTGCGCCGCGATCAGCACGTTGTTCAAGTACAGGTTGGCGTTGGGCATCACGATGAACGCGTTGCCCTGCGACGTGTCGCTGTCCGGGTGCGTCCGGTCAAAGCTCATGTCGTTGGCAGCGACCGTGACGTTGGTGAGCGTCATCGTGCCCTTCTTGGGGCTGGTCGACGACTCACACACGATGCCCGCGCCGCCGTCGTAGACCGCGCGGTTGCCGGCGATCACGCTCGCGTGGATCTCGATCGTGCCCGAGCACACCGACACGCCGCCGCCCGTGTACGTGGCCTCGTTGTCGAGGATCTGCAGGCGGTAGCCGTAGAGCTTGGCGTTGTCGCCGACGTGGATGCCGCCGCCGTCAAAGTCGGTGCGGTTGTTCGCGACCAGCGAGTCCTCCAGGCGCAGCACGCCGCCGTTGAGGTCGACGCCGCCGCCCCACCCGTGGTGCGAGTTGCCGATCACACACAGGTTGCGACCGATGACCTGGGTGTTGACCGTGCCCTCGACCACCAGGCCGGCGCTGGTGCCGCCCGAGATCGTGAGCTGCTCGATCGTCGCCTGGTCAGCGGTGATCGTGGCGCCGCCGTCGCCCCACAGCACCGTGCGGCCGCAGCCCTCGCCCGCCACCGTGATCGCGTGGCCCAACACGTCGATGGATCCGACGAACAAGCCCTCGCCGAACTGGATGACGTCGCCGTCCACCGCGAGCGCGAGCGCGTCTTCGAAGGTGGCGGCGTCACCGGGCACGGTGATCTCGTCGACGTACGTGTCGCAGTCGTCGTCCTGACCGTTGGCCTGCTCCACGGCGCCGGGGTGCAGGGTCGTGTCGCTGTCGTCGCAGTCGCGCGGGTCGTCGGACAGGCCGGGCACGGCGCCGCAGCCGCCCGCGGGCCGCGTGGGGTCGCCGTAGCCGTCGCCGTCCGCGTCCACCCACAGCAGCTGATCGACCGCGCCATCGTCCGCCGTGCCGTCGCAGTTGTTGTCGTGGCCGTCACACAGCTCGGGCGCGTCGGTCCAGGCGAGCGCGTCGCCGTCGTCGCAGTCGTCGGCCAGGCGCGAGTGGCCATCGGGCAGAACGCAGGCGTCGGTGCTCGTACCCGGCACGCCGTGCCCGTCGCCGTCGCCGTCCGCGTAGAACGGGGTGGTCACGCCCTGGTCGATCACGCCGTCGCAGTCGTCGTCCGCGCCGTCACAGGCCTCGACCCCGCCTGGGAACGCGGTGGCGTCCAGGTCATCACAGTCGCCGCCCTCGGCCACGCCGTCGGCCGGCATGGTGCACACGCGGCGCGCGCGGGCGTCGTCGCCAAAGCCGTCGCCGTCACGGTCCTGGTAGGCCACGATCGCCACGTCCTCGTCGACCTGGCCGTCGCAGTTGTTGTCGACGCCGTCGCACACCTCGGCGGCGCCCGCAAACACGGCAGGGTTGGCGTCGTCGCAGTCGTGCCACGTGCCGATGCCGTCCTTGTCAGCGTCCGCACACCCCGCAGCCATGGCCAGGGCAATCCACCAAGCGCGTCGCATCCGTCCTCCGCGCCCCCACCGTGCCCCGGCGCACCCCGCGGTGTCCACTCTCGCGGCGTTGCCAGCGCACATCAGGCCGCGACGGCGCGCGGCGCCAAAGGGGAACGACGAACGACCCTGCATGCTACAGTCCGACCAGACCAGGGCGGATCCCACCATGGCGATGATGTGTGCGATCCACGACCCGGGGCTCCCGGCGGACATCGGCCAGCTTGGCGGCCGGGTCAAGCGCGGCGCGCGCGTCGACTTCATGGTGGGCTACCCCGACGCGGAGCTGCGCCCGCGGCTCGCGCCGAGCGACCGGGTCGAGATCGCGCCCTACGTCCGCTTCACCTGGAACAGCTTTGGATCGCCGATCCTTTGGCCCTTGGGCGGCCTGTCGGTGCGGGTGAACGTGGCCGACCGGCCATGCTTGGCGGCGGCGTTGGTGCTGGAGGCCGAGGCGGGCGCGATCCTCTGGCCCGGCTCAGCGCCCGAGGTGATCGTGGATCCCGTACACGCGGGCTTTGGCCTGAGCTTCCCCACTCGCAAGGCCGGCGTATTCTCGTGGGGGTTGCAGGCCCGCGCGGGGCTGCTGCCGCCCGGCGCGGACGGCGGGGGCACGACGTGGACCGTCGGCGGCGTGTCGAGCCTGGGCTACGAGGCCGCCGTGGCGCCGCGGGTCGCCCTCGGATTCTTCGCCGAGGGCGGCGCGCTGGGGCAGATCGGGTGGACCTGCACCGGCGGGGACATGTGCTCCACCGCGATCTTTCCGGTCCTGCGCGCGGCGTTGGTGGTTCGGGCCGACACGCGTCGACCACCGGCGACGCCGCCACCCTCCGTCGCACCCCAAGAGTGATGGACGAAGGGTGATTGACCGACTATTGAGCAGCGACTCAATATCGTCATCCCACGCCGCCCTGGGGGTCCGATGTCCACCCGCGTTCTCGTCCTGCTCGCGTTGTCGTCCCCTGCTTGGGCAGGCACGGATCCTCGCGGCGACTCGCCGTCCTGGTCTTGGACCGACACTGGCGGTGACGCGGCGTGGCCGAGCGTGCTGCTGGCCGACACCAACGGCGATGGTGTGCAGGATCTGATCGTCGCCGACCCGATCGTCGACCCGGCGCACCGTGAGCTCGATGACCCCACCCGCCTGCTGATCTTCTTCGGCGGCGCCACCATGTCTGCCACGCCCGACGTGGTGTTCGACCAGGGCAGCGACGTCGCCACCTCCGCGCTCGGCGCATGGGGCGACCTGGACGGCGACGGCGACGACGACTTCGTCACCTGGAGCGCGGGCACGCTCGAGGGCGATCGGGATGTGTGGGTGCGCTGGGGCGGCCCTGGCGGCCCGGGCGACGCGCAGCCTCTGGCCATCCGCGACTTCTACAACCCCGTGGGCTTTGGCAAGAAACTGCCGATCGGCCGCATCGCGGACCAGAACGGCGACGGCTTCGGCGACGTGATCTTCAAGTCGATCGGCGGCTCCACGCGCGCCGGACAGATCGTGTTCAGCGTGCACCTGGGCAACGCCACCGGCGTGGAGAAGGTCGCCGGGTGGACCGGCTCCTTCGACTGGCCCGGCCTGCTCGGCACCGACCTGCAGTTCATCGGGGACCTGGACGGCGACGGCTACCTGGAGACCGCCGCGACGTCCGTGCTGGAGCTTGATCCCACCACGCGCGTTAGCGAGATCGACGTCTACCACGGCAACGAGTTCGGCCCGCAGGACGCGTTCTGGTCGGCGATGTCGATCGGCCCGACAACCTCGCTTCAGGACTTGCACACGATGCCCGCGGGCGATCTGGACGGCGACGGTCACGACGACGTGCTGGTCTCGATCACGCCGCGCGTCGCGGGCGAGGCCTCGCGCCTGCTCGCCTACCACGGCGACCCCAACTACGGCTTCCGCTTCTCGGACCCCGAGGTGGCGTGGCGTGACGCGGGCGGCGAGGACGTTCGCCTGCTCGGCGTCGGCGACTTTGACGGCGACGCGGTAAACGACATCGCGATCGGCCTGCCCACGCTGGTCGATCCGCTCGGCGTGTCCGACGCGACCGGCGGCGTCGCGCTCGGCCTCGCGGCGGACGTGTGGTTCTCGCGCCGCACCCTCCTGCCCTTCGTGGCGTCGGGCGACGACCGCGCGTTCGGCGCGATGGGCGCGTTCGGTGACACCAGCGGCGACGGCCTGGCCGACGTGATGATCGTGGCGCCGGGGATCGTCGACGGCAAGGTGTCGAGCGTCCAGCGCTTCCTGGGCTTCATCGACCACGACCTGGACCACAGCGAAGACGACGTGGACTGCGTGCCGGACGACGGCGCGGTCTACCCGGGCGCGGACGAGGTCTGGTACGACGGGATCGATCAGGACTGCGACGGCAACGACGCGGACCAGGATCTGGACGGCGTGCCCTCCCCCGACGACTGCGACGATCTCAACGCCGACCGTCACCCTGGCGCCGTCGAGGTCTGGTACGACGGCGTCGATCAGGACTGCGACGACAACGACGCGGACCAGGATCTGGACGGCGTGACCGGGTCCGAGGTGGGCGGCGACGACTGTGACGACGGCAACCCGGACGTGGGGCCGTTCGCGCAGGAGATCCCGGCCAACGGGCTGGACGACGACTGCGCGGGCGGCGACGCCTCAGACGTGCTCGACGCGCCCACCTGCGGCTGCGCCAGCCAGTCCAGCCCCGCGCCGCTTGGCGTCGCGTTCGCGCTGCTGGCGATCAGCCGGCGTCGTCGGCGGGCGTGACCGGCGCGGCGTGCAGCGTGTCCAGCGCGGTGGCGGTGGCGAAGCCGAGCAGCTCGGCCGCCTCCTCGGGCGACAGCGAGTCGGGATCGTAGCGGCGCAGCACGCGGCTTCCGTAGGACACGGCCAGCAGCAGCTTGGCCATCAGGTCGCGCTTGGGGCTGTCCGCGGGATCAAACCTGCCGAGCACGCCGTTGAGGCGCTCGACGGCGTGCTTGAGCTGCGGCCGCATCAGGTCGAGCAGGTCCTTCTCGCCACCTAGCGCCTCCGACCACACGTGGTCGAGCGCGCGCCAGCGGGCGTCGCGGTGGTAGTGCAGCTCGCCGTCGTGCATGCTCTGCACCAGGCCCTCGCGCGTGGTGTCGTCGAACCAGCGCGTCTCGGAGTCGATCGCGGTGACGACCTCGCGGAACAGCTCGGCCTTGGACTTGAAGTGGAAGTAGACCAGCGCCTCGGAGCAGCCCGCGTCGTCGGCCACGTCCGTGATGCGGGCGCCGCGGTAGCCGCACCGCGAGAAGCGCGCGTGGGCCGCGACGAGGATGTCCTCCCGCGCCTGCGCGGGGTCGCGCGTCCGACGGGGTCTGCGGGGGGTGGCCATGACGATCTGATCTGCCTCAAACACACCTTTGCGCGGCTTGACACCCGCCGCAACCCCGTCTATTGAGTCGATACTCAAAGCGTGAAGATCACGGCGCCGCGCCGCTTCCCGCCGCCCCTGGATGGAGCCCGCGATGCGCCTCAACGCCACCCTCCTCGCCACGCTGCTGCTCGCCGCCTGCACCCCTGACGCGATCGACGCCAACCTCGGCGGCGCCGACCCCGCCGCCGACGCGCTCGATGCGGACTTCGCGCCGCCGCCCCCGCCGGTCCCCGCCAGCATGGCCGCATTCGCGGTGGGCGAGATCCAGCCCGGCTCGGACGTGCGCTTCACGTGGGCTGATCTTCCGGCGGGCGCGAGCGTCCAGGTCTTCGCCACGTCCCACGGCGTCGGCGCGGGCCCCTGCCCGGCCCGCTTCCTGGGCGACTGCCTCGACATCGTGGGCCCGGTGAGCCTGGTCGCCACCGCGCGCGCCAACCGCCCCGGCGTGGCGACCGGCCTTTTCCGCTTCCCCGCCGCGCAGCCCGGCGGCGTCTACACCTTCCAGGCCGTCGCCTACACGCCGAGCACTGGGTACCTGTTCTCCGAGCCGTACGACCGGTCCACCGGGTTTGGGTTCTGCCCGTTCACGTACATGCCGGTGTGTGGCGTGAACCGGCAGATGTACGACAACGACTGCCTCGCGAACATCGCCGGGACGGTGGTTCGCTCGCAGTGGGCCTGCCCGTAGACCGCGGCCCGCTCTGGCGGATCAGCGCCTTGGTCGACGCGCCTTGAGCGTCACGACGCCCGGCGATTCGTCCGCCGTCTGAGGCCCACGAGACCGACCAGGACAGTGACCAGCGCGCCGCCCTCAGGCGCGTCGGTCGCGCACCCGCAGCGGCGCTTGGGCTCCTCGACCACGGTCGGCAGCGGCACCTTGTCGATCGAGAGCTTGTAGCGGTAGCGCGTCAGGTCATCGACCGGACCCGCCGCGGCGGACACGACCACCCACGCCTCGCCCGCGCTCGCGACGTCGGCCACCTCGACGAAGCCGGCGCCGTCTGTCAGGGGCATCGGGATCTCCTCGTGCTCGGTGCCGCGTCGGGTGGCGACGGTCACGGACCACTGGGGACCTGGGCTGCCCTGGAAACGCACGGTGACGGGGTCTGGGAGGAAGTCGCCGAGCGCCCAGTAGTTGGTGCCGAACGTGCCCGGGCCGGCCGCGCCTGGACCGTGCTCGACGGCGTCGGCGGCGAGCAGCCTGCCCGTGGGGCGCGACGACTCCGTCGAGTTCCAGCCGCCCATCTGCGTGACCACGCTGGCGTAGAGCAGACCGTCCGGGAAGTCCCAGGTCGCCGAGCGCGCCGCGAACTCCTGGTAGGCCTGGCTTACGCTGGATCCTTGCGCCGTCAGCAGCCCGTCGAGCACCACCAGCGGGTCGCCGAACGGCGGCGCCTGCGTCCAACTGTCGGCGATTAGCGCCTCGCCGCCGTACTCGTCGCTCAGGTAGCGGATGAACACGCCGGCCGCGTACTGGTGGTACTCGGTGATGCTGCCGCTGCCGTTGTAGTAGTCGAAGTAGTTGATCGGCAGCTCGGGCATGAACGCCCAGCCGAACAGGAAGTCGGCGTAGCTGGTGTCGTCGGGCTGCACGACGGACTGCATCCACACCGCCGTCGCCTCGAAGTACCACGCGCCTTGGCCGATGTACTCGTAGCTGCCGATGGTGTCCTGGATAGTGTGGAAGAACTCGTGGGACACGGTGGTCGCCGTGTACTCGCGGTCCTGGATCTGGTTCCACATGACGACGTACGGCACGCCCTCGACATCCGCGTAGGCGTAGCCACCGGCGCCGCCGGCGGAAGGGACCTCGGGCCCGCTGTCGCCGATGTACACGTTCATCTTGTAGGTGTCGGTGCCGATCGGCTGCGGGTAGCCCATCTCGACGACCTCGCGCTGCCAGGCCAGCTCAAGCGCCTCGCCGACCGCGGTGATGTCTTCCTCGGTGAAGGTGCCCCAGTCGCTGCCCCACCTCACCACGAAGTTCTCGGTCTCGTAGACGTGGGGTGCGACGGCCACGCCGTCCCGCAGCAGCTTGGCCTCACCGGCGCGCAGGACCGGCAGCGTGTGCAGGTCGCCAGGGAGCGCGGGCATGTGGCGCGCCGCGAGCCCGGTCGTCAGACAGGCTTGGAGGCCGCGCGCGCGCGCTTCCGCCTCGGCGCCGCGCAGCGCAGGCGTGCCGCACGCGTGATCCGCGGACGCGCGGTGGGCGTCGAGCGCGGCGAGCAGCGCGTCGCAGTCGGGATCGGCGAGCGCGAGGCTGAGCGTGGAGAAGAGGAGGAGCATGGATCACCCGACGGCCGCAGTGTGCCGTGGACCGGGGGGATGGTCAAACCGATCGCACCCGGACCCCGCCCGCGACGCGCGGAGGGCATGCGCTACTTCGTCACCCCCCAAGCGCCCGGCTCCTCCCCCATCTCAAACACCAGCGACCCGCCCGGCACCAGCTCCGACATCGCAAACGTCGCCTGCGTCAGCGCCGCCCCGTTCAGCGTCACCGACTGCACGTAGATCGCGTCCTTCGACACGCCACGCCCCTCGATCGTGAATGTCCCGCCCGGCACCGCGATGGTCGCCTTCGGGAACAACGGCGCGCCGACGATGAACTGGTCCGATCCCGGCAGCGGGTAGAACCCGATCGCGCCGAACACCCACCACGAGCTCATCGCGCCGCCGTCGTCGTTCCCGGGGATGCCGTCCGCGCCGGGACCGTAGAGGTTGAGCATCGCCCAGTTGAGCCAGCGCTGCGTGAGGTCCGCGCGGCCGGCCTGCGCGAACAGGTAGGCGGCGTGGATGTCGGGCTCGTTGCCGGCCCAGTAGTACGGGCGCGGCGCGACGCCGCCGATCGACGCGCTGGGCGGGTTGAGCTCCCAGTCGACCTTGGCGTTGGCGAAGAAAGCGTCGAGCTGATCGACGAACGCGTCGCGTGATGCGTACAGGCCGACCAGCCCGTCGATGTCGTGCGCGGCCATCCAGGTGGACTGCCACGCGTTGCCCTCGACGAACTCGTCGCCAAAGTAGGTGGCGTCGTCGTGGTCGTTGCTCCAGTTGCCGGCGCCGTCCTTGGGCCACAGGAACCCGGTGAGCGGGTCGAACAGCGCACGGTAGCCCTTGGAGCGCGCGAGCAGCGTGTCGGCGTCTGCGTCGTGGCCGAGCATCCGCCCGAACACGGCGAGCGCCGCGTCGTCCGTGGCGAACTCGGTGGTGAGCGAGACGGACCCGCCGTGCGCCGCGCTGACATAGCCCAGGCGCATGTAGTCCTCTTCGCCGCCGTCACGACCGCCACGTCCACCGGGCGGCCTGACCTCGTCGAGCGCGGCGGCGCGCACGATCTGCCACGCGCCCTCGGCGTCGAAGTCGGTGACACCGCGCGCGTAGGCGTCGGCGAGCACGATGTCCGCGCCCGATCCGACCATCGAGCCGCTGTCGCCGCGCGCGAGCGGCCACTTGGGGAAGCGGCCGGACTCCTTGGCCATGGCGTGCAGCGACATCACCGAGTCGCGCGCGCGGTCCGGCGCGATCACCGCGTAGAGCGGGTGCAGCGTGCGGTAGGTGTCCCACAGCGACAGGTCGGTCACGAACGTGAAGTCCTCGGCGTCGTGCACCAGGGCGTCGTGCCCGCGCCAGCGCCCGTCTACGTCGCCCAGGAAGCTGGGCATGAGGAAGCTGTGGTACATCGCGGCGCGCAGCATCAGGCGCGTCTCGGCGGTGCCACCCTCCACCTTCACGCGGTCGAGCAGCGCGTCCCAGGTGGCGGCGGTGGCGGCGCGTGTGCCGTCGAAGTCCCAGCCGGGCATCTCCGCGTCGAGGTTGGCGAGCGCGCCCTCCTCGGAGATCATCGACAGGCCGACCTGAAGCTCGATCGGCGCGCCGCTCGTCGGCAGGTGCAGCGCGATGCCGCCCGGGACACCGGTGAGCGAGGTGCCGGGCGTGGCTGCGCCGCCGTCGTTCCAGACCAGCGCTTCAGTCCACGCGTCCTTGGTGCGCGCCTCGAAGAACAGGTCGTACGTGCCGCCCATGCCCTCCTCGTGGTGCAGGACACCGTGCAGGCGGTGCGTGGCCGGGTCGAGCGTGACCTCGACGCTAGGGACCCTGGATCCGATCGCTTCGGACAGGTCGAGCAGCAGCCAGCCGTCGGTGCTGCCTTGGGCGAAGGTGTAGCGGTGCGCGCCCGCGCGCGTGGTCGCGGTCAGCTCAGCCTGGATTCCGCCGCGGTCCAACGTGACCGCGTAGATGCCGGGCTCCGCCACCTCGCTCGCCTTGTCGAACGTGGAGCGGACCGAGATGGGGTCCGGGTTGGACGGGTCGAAGTCGGTCGACGGCATGACCATGATCAGGCCGTAGTCGCCTGAGCCCGTGCCGTGCAGGTGCGTGTGGGCGAACCCGCGCACGGTGTTGTCGCCGTACCAGTAGCCGGCCTCGTGCAGGAACTCGGGCGCGCCAAAGTCGCCCATGGTGTGTGGGCCAAGCTTCACGAACCCGTGCGGCGCGGTGGCGCCGGGGAACGCGTTTCCGACGCCGTAGCCGACGCCGCCGGATCCGATCAGCGGCATCTGGACGCACGGGCGCGGGCCGCAGACGTCCTCGACGGTGTCAGGCGTCTTGGTGTCATCGGGCGCGCACGCCGCGAGCCAGATCAGCGCGAAGACGAGCGGGCGCATCCAACCTCCAGCGGACTTAGTAGGCGCAGACCATGACGCCCGGCACGGGGGCGGTGGTGAGCACGGTGATGCGCTCGCGACCCGCCATCAAGTGCGCGTTCATCGCCGCGTCGATGCGGCGCGCGGCGTCGGCGCCGTCCACGCTCACCAGGCCCACGTGGGTGCACACCGCGGTCGGCGCCGCCTGACCCTTCGCTGCTGGCGCGTAGCACACCGCCACGCCGGCCACGACCACACACACCAGCACCATCACCAGCTTTCGCACGAGGACCTCCGCCGTCGGCGCGCGCGCCGGGCCTGGGGTGCGTAACCCGCGACGCCCCCGCTAGGACGTCGGAGGGTGTCGCGGGCGCCACCGCGCGACTCAGCAGCCGGGGTCGTACGGGTAGCGGACCTCGACCGCGGACCCGGGATCCGGGATGCCGTCCCCGTGCAGCTCCACGCTGTTTGTCGCGGCGTCGTAGGTCCAACCGGCGATCGAGTCGAACGGCAGCGGCACACCATCGACGGTCACGGTGAACGCGCTCGGGTTGGTGCTGGTCGGCGTGTCGGACAGCGTGAAGCGGAACTCAAGCCCGGCCGCGACGTACGACAGGTAGCTCAGGAACGGCCGGAAGTTCAGGTTGCAGATGTTGCCCCACACGCCGCCCGTCTGTCGAATGGCGGTGTGGTAGTTCTTGGACGGCAGCGGCGCGGCGATGCACCCAAAGCCCGTCTCCGGCGGCACGACGCCCGAGAAGCTGACCATGGTCGGATCGGCCTTCAGCGACTTGAGCCAACGCACGTAGTCGCCCGCGGGCATGGTGTCGTCGCCGATCTCGTCGCTCACCGCCACGATGGCGAGCGTGGCGTCGGGGCGCAGGAAGCCCGCGTTCTCGGCCGTCACGAGCGGCGCGGTGAGCGCGTTCTTCGACGCGGCGTAGGGCATCTCGCCGCCGCCGCCGCCCAGGCCGGTCTGCCGAACGAATTCACCGACCGGGTCGGGGGTTGTGGGGTCGATCACCGGCCCGCGGAAGGTGGCATCGAACTCGTCCGCGGTGGTGACGGCGATGTGGTAGTCGAGGCCCAGCGCGATGAAGTTGGTGATGAACGCGTCGAAGGTGTTCTGGAGCGCCTGCAGCTCCTCGGACATCGAGCCCGAGTAGTCGATGGTGAACAGCACATCGACGCCGCCGCCCTCCTCTTGGATGAACTGGTCCTTCTTGAAGGCGGCGATCGATCCGGCCGCGTCCAGCTCGACTCGGGCGACGGCCTCGTCGGGGTCGTTGCTGCTGACCTCGATGTGCGCGTCCCCGTAGTCCTCCACCGCGAGCGCCTGGAAGCCCACGGTGAGAACGAGGCTGTCGCCTGGCGCCAGCGTGGTGGGGCTCGCGCGGAGCGTGTAGGGCGCGCGGTTGGGGCCCTTGAGCGTGATCTCGTCGATCACCAGATCGCCCTCGCCCACGTTCTTGACCGTGACGTCCTGGTCGGCCGCGGGGCAGTCGGTCGGCAGCTCACCGAACGCGAGCAGCGCGGGCGTGACCTCGATGTCGGGCTGGAGCGAAGGTAGCGCGAGGTCGGTGTCCGCGGGCGTCGCCGGGTCCTTGACCTCCGGCGAGATCGCGATCTCCTGCGTGCAGGCAAAGGAAAGGGACGAACAGATCAGAGCACGCGCAATGTGGCGCATGGGGGCCCCCTTGGGTCGTGGGGCACGCTACCACAGGCGGGCGTAGACACAAACGACGTGCAAAGAGGCCCGAGTCGCTTGGCTCGCACGCTGGGGCCACGCTGGCTTCAGGTCTCGACGCGGTCGCGTCCGTTTCGCTTGGCGGTGTAGACCGCCATGTCCGCGGCCTTGATCAGGTCGTCGACGCTCTGGATGCTGGCGGTGCGCTCGGCCACGCCGATGCTGACGCTACCGGACCACTGGCCGCCCTCGCCCACCGGCACGCACACGCGAGAGACGGCCGCACGCACCTGCTCCGCGAGCTGCACCGAGCCACGCAGCGGGGTCCGGGGGCAGATGATCAGGAACTCGTCGCCGCCCAGGCGCGCGACGATGTCGTCGGTGCGGATCGCGTGGCGAAGCGCGGTCGCCAGGGCGCGCAGCACGGCGTCGCCAGCGTCGTGGCCGTAGCGGTCGTTGATCTGCTTGAAGCCGTCCGCGTCGATCATCATGCATGACAGCGGCTGGCGCTCGACGTCGGACCACGTGGCGCCGAGCTGCGCCAGGGCGTGCCGTCGGTTGGGGAGCCCGGTGAGCACGTCCGTGCGCGCGATCGCCTCCAGCTGGGTGTTGGCCTCCATGAGCGCCCGGGTGCGCTCCTCGACCTTGCTCTCGAGCGTGCGGTTGGCCTCGACCAGCTCGCGGTTTCGCACGGAGACCAGCTGAAACAGGCCGTTGAGGGACTGCAGGAGCGGCTGAGTGGGGCCAGGCGTGGGCGCCGCGGCCTCGGCGTAGGCGCGGTCCGCGGCGTCGCCCGCGCGCACCGCGGCGATCTGTCGCGCCAGGACTTGGTCGGCGCCCAGGATGTGGTACGCGAGCCAGTACGTCAGGAATCGCAGCAGCGCCTCGGCGGCCAGGTGCCTCTCGACGACGGCCGATGACATGCGCCGCACCTCGTCGATGAAGTCCTGGTGCCCCTTGCGGTGATCGGACACGTGCCGATCGGCGATCCCCGACGCAGCCATCAGCTCCTCTTCTTCGCCGAAGTGGAACTGCGCGTAGCGCTCCAGATCGCCGAGGAGGTGGGCGACGGGAGGCGCGGCGCGGTCGTCGATCAGCGAGTCGCCGAACCGGTTGATAAGATCGACCAGCGCGTGATGCTGCTCGTCGATCAGCGGCACGCCGGTCTCGAACTGCTTGTCCCACACAAAAGCCGGAGGCCTAGGTGCGCGAGGGGCACTGCCAGCCGCCGCTCGTGCGGTCCGGCTCGCCGTCGCGTCACTCATCGAGATCAGTGTCGAGTTCATGGCCTTCCCCAGCAGGTTGGAGCGGGATGGAGGTGACCACGCTCGCTCGCGTTGCCCTCATCGATCGAGCAGAGTGAGCTTGCATAGCAAACGACGGGAGGGCCAGGCCAGACTCGACGGGCACCGGCGGGCGCGGCAGAGATCGACATGCGCTTTTCCGCCCTCCTCCTGCTGTCGCTTGGGGGTTGGCCGTCGCCTGAGGCGTCCGGCCTGCCCGACCCGGTGTGCGCCGCGAGCGCCGCGTGGTCGCCCGGTGCGAACGCGTCCAAGGACGCCTCCGACGCGTGGGTGGAGCTGGTCGGCGGCGCGCACACCAACCGCGCGGCGATCGGCGCGCGCGTGTCGGTCACCGCCAACGGCCTGACGCAGACCCACGAGGTGGGCGGCGGGCACGGCCACTATGGGATCCAGCACGACCTGGTGCAGACCTTTGGGCTGGGTTCGGCGTGCGAGGCCAAGGTGACGGTGCGCTGGCCGGACGCGGACCGGACGACGGAGACGGTGACGCTCCCGGCGGGGCATCGGTTCCGGCTGGTGCAGGGCGAGGCGCCGGTGGTGATCGAGGGCGCGCCCTAGGCTCGACGGGTCGGCGCGGGCTCCAACGCGCGTGGTTTGGCGCGACGGGTCGGCACGGCCTCCGACACGGGCGGCGGAGAGGCGGGTCAGCGCCGCCAAGACGGGACGGCTTGGGCGGCATCTGCGGCGCGCCGCGGATTGTGTGCCAGACTGACCAGGCCACCCTCACCGTCAATTCAACTCGGAGTCGGTAAGGCTTCGATGGAGCGCCTTGGATACACCGCGGCCTGGGGTGTATTCGTGGCCTCCGCAACGAGGGACTCTGTCGCTGACCTCCCCGCCCCGCACGTGTGGGCGCGGGTAGGCTTGGCGTGCCTCGTTGTGCTTGGCGCGTGGCTGCGTCTGCGGGCGATCGGCCACGGCCTGACGCCCGAGGAGGTCAGCGACGTCGAGCACGGCTCGCTCGGGTACTACCTCAGCGGCGCGGAGGTGGGGGTCAACCCGCCCCTGCTACGCGTCGCGCTGAACCTGCTGCTTGAGTGCCGGGACACGCTGATCGCCGGGCGGATCCTGTCGCTGGCCTGCGGCCTGCTCACGCCCTTGTGGCTGTTCGCGGTGGCGAGGCGCGCGTCGCGCGGGAGCGACGTGGCGGGCCTGTTCGCCGCCGCGATGGCCGCGGTCCTGCCCATGGCCGTGGAGACCGGCACCGAGTTCCGCGCCTACGCGCCGGCGCTCGCGTGCACGGCGGCGATGCTCGCGGCGGCCGGGGCGGTGCTGGACACGCCCGAGGACGCGTCGCGCCGGGGGTCGGTCGTGGGCTTTACGGGGCTCGCCGTGCTGCTGCCGCAGCTGCACTACATGGGGGTGCCGCTGCTGCTCGGCCTGGGCGCGGCGCTCCTGACAGTGCGCGCGGCGCGGCCGCTGCTGGCGGGGCTCGTGGTGTCCGGGCTGGTGTTCCTGCCGATCGCGGTGGTGGCGTGGGGTCAGTCGGAGAGTCGCGCGACGGAGGGCGGCGACGTGCGAGAGGGCCTGCTCGCGGTCGGGTCGCTCGACCTGTCGCTGCCTGGCGACTGGTTGGACTGGATGATCGACAGTGGTCTGGTGTGAGGCTGGCATGATGCGGAGCGCGCGGGCCTCGCAGGGTTCGTGATCATGGCTTTGTCGATCGCGGCGCTGTGTTGGCGACGCCTTGGGGGGCTGCAGCGCGGTCTGATCGGGGCGAGCGTCGGGGTGCTCGGCGGGACGGCGATCTTTGCGACGGCGCACCATGTTCGCTCCCCCGTCGCCGTGATCCTGCTGAGCGCCGTGGCGCCGCTCGTCGCGTCGCTCCCGTCCGTGTTCCCGCGACGGTGGAGACCAGTGATGTCGGCGCTGCTCTTCCCGCCGCTGCTGGTCGGCGTCGTGGACAAGTGGTCACGGGCAGAGGCGCCGACCGACCCGATGGGCTGGTTCGCCCACCACGTGCGCGACTTCGACGCCGTCCGCGGCGACGCGCCGGTCTGGCTGATGCCGCGAATCAGCCACACCACCCTGCACTTCTACCTGGTGGGCCACAGCTGGGGGCCGCACGCGCCCGCGACGGCGTGTGAGGGCGACACGGACTGCTTTGAGCTGCGCGGTGTGCGGTTCCGGTCGGATGACTGTGGCCGGGGCCGGGGGCAAAAGCGCTGGTGGTGTCGATGGATGCGCCGCGGCAGGGGGATGGCGGAGGGTGTGAGCGGCTGCGGGAGGGGGGGCCGGCGGTGTGGTGGTGTTCGGGGTTGTAGCGATCGGCGGGTCGCGGCGCGGCCGCAGAGGCCTCGGCCACGACGAGTCGGGTGTGGTGGCCGCGTCTCAGCACGGGTCGGAGGAAGGCACGGCATGACGCCGCGGACGACGAGCGCCGGGCCGTCGCTCTTACTGGCCGCGACGTTGTCATTTCGGCAGTTCTCACCTTGACACTTTTGCTGTGCTGCGGACGCGTCGGTCGCCGTCGACCGTTTCGGATGACGCCTGAACCTGCTGCCGCGCGCCACGCCGCGCCGATACGCGCTTTGCCACCTCGCACGTCGTCCGAGGCCGCCCGCTGCGCTGCCAGAGCCCAACGGTAGCGTCGAAATTCGTGGTGATACCTCGTCTCATCCCGAGGCCACCATGAACGCCCTCCCCGATCGCGCCCACCAGATCCACGCCGAGCTCCTCACCGCCCTCCGCCAGCGCCGCGCCGCCGAGCACGCCGCCGCGCGGCTGCTTCGCCTCGTCGCCGACGAGTCCCTCCACCAAGCGCTCGGCTACGCGTCGATCTACGACTACGCCGAGCAGGCGCTCGATCTGTCGGTACGACAGGCTCGTGGCCTCTTGCAGATCGGCGGCATGTTGCCGTCGCTGCCTGCGCTCGACGCCGCCTTCGCCGCGGGCACGATCTCCTGGACCAAGGCGCGCGAGTTGATCCGCGTCATCACGCCCGACACAGACGCCGCGTGGGTCGCCGCAGCCACCGAGAACACCAGCCGCACCCTTGAGGCGATGGTCTCCAAGTCGCAGGTCGGCGAGGCACCGCGCGCGCTCAAGGATGACCCACGTGGGTCCGCGAGGACGCGGTTCGTCGTCGAGATGGAGGCTTCGGACGCGGCGATGGTGCGCGACGCGCTCGCCATTCTCCGCACTCAGGCAGGCCTTCATGGCGTGGAGATGGACGAGGGCGCGGCGCTCGCGGCCATGGCGCAGCGTGTGGTCTTCGATGCCGAGGGGGACGCGGCGCCGATCGCCGAGCGGTACCGGGTGATCGTGACGAGCTGTCCCACCTGCGGTGAAGCGCACGCGGCCGACGCCGAGATCAGCGAGACGGTCGGGGCGCAGGCCGCGTGCGACGCGGAGGTCGTCGATCTGCGCCCGGGGCCCGGTCACGGACACCTGACGCGCACGATCCCTCCGGCGATTCGTCGTGCCGTGCTGCACCGCGACGGGACGCGCTGCGCGGTCGAGGGCTGCCGGTGTCGGCTGTGGTTGGACGTGCACCACTTGCGATCGCGCACCTCGGGAGGGAAACACGATGAGCAGAACCTGGTGACGCTGTGCCCGCTCCACCATCGCCGCGTCCACGACGGGATGCTCGCGCTGGCGCTTGTGCGTGACCCACGTGGGAGAACGGGGGTCGAGTCGACGCACGCGGACGGGCGTGTGGGTGTGCGCTGGCGCGGGTGAGCGAGCGCCGGTTGCGGGCGCGCGCGCCGCCCTCGGGCGTCGTGGGGTCCACGGTGAGCGAATGGCGCTGCACGGTTCGCCTGAGCGCTGCGGCGGTGCGGGCCTGTCCATGCCATGCGCGACTACGCGCTACGACGATGCGGGCGCGCCGTCCTTCCTCGCGCGCCTTGCGCCTCGTCGGCCCGCCCCGCCCTACTCCGGCGCCGACGCTGACGCTGACGCTGACAGCAGGTCGTAGCGAGCGTGGATCACCGCGTTCGGGCCAGGGGCGAAGTTCACCGTGGTGACCACGTTCGGTACAATGTCGTACCGGTACGGGAAGCAGTTCGTCAGGCCCTGCTCCGTGCAAGCCTCTGGAATGTTGGTGCCGCGGTCCTCGAGCGCCGCCTCGTCTAGGCCGTCAAACCGCACGTCCCCATCGACCACCCAGAACGAGAGCGTCCCGGGCACGGGCAGCTGCGTCAGGAAGAACTCGCCGTTGAAGTCTCCGTCCTGCAGCGGGACCTGCGGCATCGACCCGGTCCAGTCCGCGTCACAGCTCGACCCCACTGCGCCGCCGAGCGCCGCCGCTGCGGCCAGGTAGTCGGCGCCCGGGTTCGCCGCGTCGCAGCCGCCCGGCGCGTCGCCGACGATCGCCGAGAAGGACACGGGCGTGGACGGGTCGGGCTTCAGAGCCTGCATCGCGGCGACGAACTGCTCGCGGGTGACCGCGGGCGCGGACTGGTCGTCCTGGTCGGACACCACGATCACACGCAGCTCGGCGGAGTCGCGCAGGAAGCCCGCGTTGCGCGCGGCCAGCTCCGGCGTCGGCATCGTGAGCGCGTCGAGCGCAGCCCGGAAGCCCTGACCGCCGGGGTCAGACGCGTCGTCCTCGTCGGATACCAGCTGGGTCAGCGCGCCGAGCGGGTTGGACGTCTCGGGCGTGAGGAAGTTCCCGCCGCCCGCGCCGACGAGCCCGCCCAGCGGTCGGGTCGGCCCCTCGCCCATGGTCACCACGCCGACGTGCCAGTCGAGGCCCGAGTCGAGCAGGTCGTCCATGAAGGAAGGGAGCGCGTCGAGCAGCTTGGGGCGCTCCTCGGCCATGGAGGCGGAGGCGTCGATCACCCAGAGGACGTCCAGTTCGGCCTGCGCGGACTGGGTCAGCACATCGAGCTGGGAGGGCGTCGCCAGGCTGGGCGCGTCTAGGGCGCCGATACCATAGGGCGCCCCCTGATCATCCGGAGTCGTCGTGCACCCCTGCGCGCACAGCGCGAGCACCATCATCCAACCGCGCATGGGAGCTCCTGAGGGCCGTCGTTCCGTGGGAACAGAGCGCAATTGGTGCGCCGACCCGTGGGATTTGAGCGCCATTGTAGCGCCGACTGTGCCCGACCGCTCATGAAACCGTGCCCACCGTACGCTCGCTCACCGTCCGCCCCTCAGGCCGCCTTCCGCGCCTTGGGGTTGAGCCGCACGTACAGCGTCTTGTGCACCGTCGCGACCAACACCCCTGCGCCGTCCCGGACCTCGACCACCAGCTCCGGCAAGAACTTCTCGCCGCCCGCCGTCCGCTCCCGGATCTCATCGAGGAGCGCGTCGGTGATGGTGAACTCGGCGAACACCGGACTCTTGCCCGGGCTCACAAAGTCGATGCGCGCGGCCTTGTCCCACACGACGTAGTCTCCACCCAACAGCGGCATGAGCAGCAGCATGTACATCGGGTCGACCATGCTGTAAAGCGAGCCACCGAACTGGGTTCCGACGAAGTTCCTGTTGTACCAGCTCAGCCCCATCCGTACGCGCGCGTGGCGACAGTCAGGGCTCACGTGAAGGACGCGGATCCCCGCGCCCAGGTACGGCGGGTAGACGCTCAAGCCCCAGCGGAGGAAGCAGGCGCGGCGGACGAGCGCGGGATCAGCCATGGGTCAGGCCTCGACGGAGGATGCCGCACGTCGCCCGGGGCGCGCGCTTGCGCCAGCGACGCCGACGACGGCGGGCGCCGCCACGCGGTCACAGTGGGTCGACCAGGGGGCCGAGTGGGACGCGAGCCACGATCGCGGGACGGCGCCCGCGCCCACGCCACCGCCGACGAATGCGACGCCGCGACCGCATCCGTCGCGCCCCACCGTGCTCAGCACCGCAGCCGCAGCGGCTCCCTCTCCCTCTCCCGCTCCGCCGCCGCCGGCGACGCGAACCCCTTGCCCGTCGCGTAGGCCCAGGTCTTGTCGAGCGTGGCCATCACCTCGGGCGTCTTGCAGGCCGTCTGGCCGTGATCGACGACCACCCTGCCGATCTGCGTCGCCGCCTCGACAGCGGCCGCGCGCAGGCCCTCGCTGCGGCAGCCGACGGCGATCACCGCGGCGTTCATCGCCTCGCGCTCGGCATCCGTCACCGCGTGGATCGCGGACGGGATCTCGTGGAGCCGCCCCAGGAACTCCGAGTCCGCGAGCGCCTCGTCGCGCTGCGCCAAGTGTCCGAGCAGCCGCCAGCCCGCGGTGCGCAGACGCGCGTCGTCGGCGGCCAGCCAGGACGCGAGCTTGGCGTGCGCGTGCGGCCCGTCCAGCGCGAGCAGCGCGACGTAGTCGGTGCACAGGCGCCCGGCCCCGGTGAGCGCCCAGTGGTCCAGATCGTCGGCGCTCAGCGCGGCCGGGTCGGCGACCTTCACCGCCAGGTTCCGCGCATCGTGGTTGCCTGTCTCCCACAGGCCGACCGCCAGCGCGTGGTCGACCTTGATCCGCTTGAGCAGCGCCTTCAGCTTGGCGAAGCTCACGCCGAACAGCGGCTCGACCGCACCGTGGCGCAGGTAGATCTTGCGGGTCTGCTCGGAGCCCGCGGCCTCAAGCTCGGAGAGCGCGTCGACGAGAGACAGGCGGGGCGGCGCGGGCTTCTTGGACGGGGGCATGGGGTTCCTAGGCGTTCAGGCGGACCACGCCGACCAAGCGCGCGTGCAGACGGCGTCGAACGCCACGCCGGTCTCCGCGGCGGCCCGCTGGAACGCGGCGATCTCGGACTCGGGTCGACCGTGCAGCTCCGGCGAGACTAGGCAGATCCGGTAGCCTGCGGCCTTGAGCGATCGGGCGACCTCGGCCGCAATCGGGAAGCCGTAGAAGCCGTCGAGCCAGACCCAGTCGGCCTTGTCGGCCAGCGACAGCGCCGTGGCGGGGTGCTCGTGCTCGCTCACCCGCACCGCGCAGCGCCGCTCGCCCAACCGCAGGGTGCGCATCAGGAACGGGAAGCTCTGGTCCAGGAAGAAGAAGTCCTGGATGCCGCGCGCCGCCAGCTTGGGCAGGATCAGGCGCTCCAGCCCTTCCTCCTTCACGTTCACGATCATCAGGGCGTGGCCGTAGGCGTCGAGCCACTCGTCCAGATCGGCGCCGTCCTCGAACGGGTCGTGCGCCACCACCAGGCGGTCACCGCGCAGGCGCACGTCCATCTCCACGCCCAGGTCGGTCGGCGTGGCGCGCAGGGCCTCCAGCGCGTTGCGCCGGTGCGCGACGACGATCATCGCACCCGCTCCGCGTGCATCTTCAGGCTGTAGTCGTAGGTGCGGCGGATGAACTTGGCTTTGGCCTGCCAGTTCACGTTCCAGCGGCTGATGCCGTGGGCGCGCTTGCCAAAGTAGACCGGGAACCGGCTGATCTTCAACCCCGCCTTCACGGCCGAGTAGTACGCGAACAGGTCGAGCGAGAAGTCCTTGGGCGGGTCAGCCCAGGTGTCGAAGAAGGACTTGGGGAACATCGTCGGCTGGGCGTTGATGTCCCACATGGGCACGCGCAGCAGCGCGGTCTCGAACGCCGCCATGCCGACGGTGAACACGACGTCGCTCGCGGGGCGGCCAAAGCGGCGGCCCTTCACGAACTGGCGCTCTGGGTCGGACGACGCGTGGATCAGGTCCAGGCCGCGCAGCAGGTCGCCCGGGTCGGTCTGCAGATCGGCGTGGGTCCAGGCGAGCACCTTGCCCTTGGCGGCGCGCAGGCCGGTGAGGATGCCGTGGCCGTAGCCCTCGTTGACCTGCACCCGCACGCTGCGCAGGAACGCGTACGGCGCGATCAGGCCGGGCAGCAGATCCGCCGAGCGATCGGTGGAGCCGTTGTCCACCAGGATCACCTCCACGTCGTCCCGGCCGGCGAACACGTCGGCGCAGCGGTCGACCAGGAGTGGGAGGTTGTCGGCCTCATTGTAGCAAGGGATGATCAGCGAGACTGCGGGCACGTTCGCCTCCGATCAGCGCGGCCTTAGCGGCGGCAGCGGTGCGGGCCTGTAACGCGCGTCGAGGTCGGCCACGGCGCCCGGCGGCACGGACGGGTCGCGGTCCAGGCGGTACGGGTGGCCCCACCAGTTGTGAAAGTAGGCCTGCCAGTAGTTGAAGGTGCGCCAGTCGTTGGGCGTGCCCCAGCCGTAGTAGGCCGCCACATCGAAGATGCGGACGTCCATGCCCAGCGCGAGCGTGTCGTCGATCAGGCTGTCCATGTAGAGTTCGCCGTTCACGCGGCCGTCGCGGGCGAACAGGCGCTCCGCGGCCCTGTTGAAGTCCGATGCGCACCGGAACGAGAAGGCGCCCACGATCGCCGGATCGCGGGACGGATCCGCCAGCGGCACCTTCACCGACACGCTGCGCACCCTGCCCTTCCCGTCCGCGTCAACCCAGCCGTACATCTGCGGGTTCAGGACCGCGCCGGGGTGGCCGCGCATGGTCCAGACCAGCAGGTCCGCGTGGGCGAGCGCGACGTCGTGGGCCGTGGGGTCGAAGCGCAAGCCGTTGTCGCAGGTGCCGATGATCAGCGGCTTTTCGAGCGGCACGCCGCCGAGCGCCACGCCGAGCGACACGGTGCGCGCCTGCCCGTCCGTGGGGCCGTCGAGCACCACCTGGTTCGCGTCCGGGAAGGCGCCCGAGATCGCGGCCTGGATGCGGTCGAGGCCGGGGAGATCCTGGCGCAGCACGAACACCGAGCGGGTAGCGGCGCGCAGCTCGTGGGCGGCAGACACCACCATCGGCTGCCCGTTGACCTCGACCAGCGGCTTGGGCTCGTTGATCCCCGCCCGGCTGAAGCGCTCGCCCAGGCCCGCCAGCGGGATCAGCAGCGTGCCGTCGAGCGGCGGCGGCGCGGAGCCCGGCGTGACGCGCAGGTCGAACCCGGTCGCGTGGTGGTTGTATTCGGCCAGATCACGCGGGTTGCCCCACTGGCAGTAGGCGTCGGTCGGGTAGACGGCGATGCGGTCGCCCGCGTCGATCGCCGGCTGGTAGAGCTGGCTCGGGTAGTGCTCCCCTGCGATCGCCAGCTCCTCGTCGTGGCGGACGCCGGCGATCAGCTCGGCCATACGCCGCGCGCTGCGGAACCAGTACACGCCGTTCGAGCACCACTCCTGGTTGCCGATCGGGTCGTCGGTGAACGCGCGCTTCTCCTGGATGCGCGTGGCCCAGCCGTCCGTCTCTTGCAGGAACGCGTAGTGGACCGAGTGCAGCAGGTGCGGGTGGAAGCCCCGGTAGGCCACCACCGCGCCGTCCGCGCCCGACGCGTGGATCCACTCGACAAAATGCGAATAGTCCCAGGCAAAGTTCAGGTCGCACACACAGACCAGCACGTCGTCGTCCAGATCCAGCGCGTGCAGGCCCTCGGCCAGCGTGTGCACGGGGCCCAGGTTGTGCGACGGCACGCCCACCACGCGCGCGTCCGGGCGCAGGCCGAGCAACGTGTCGCGCATGGCCCACTCGGGCTCGTCCAGGTGGTCCTGGTTGCACAGCAGGATCACGTCGTCCACGCCGGGGAACAGGTCGAGCACCCAGGCGATCATGGGGCGGCCGTGCACCTCGATCAAGGGCTTGGGCCGGTCGTACCCGGCGCGCCGGAAGCGCTCTCCAAACCCAGCCATCGGGATCACAACCTGCAAACCGCCCCCACGCGCCCACCTTCGGTCGATAACGCGGCGGTTCTGCGCCGGACGATCCCAAACCAACTCGCTTCAAGGGCCGCGCCGTTCTAGGATGCGGGCGAGGATGTCGGAATGAACGACCGCGACCCCCGCGCCGGCGGCGCGTCCACCGCGATGGACTGGCGTCTGGAGAACCTCCTCGAGTGGTTCATCCCGCACTCCGTGCGGCGTGACCCGGACGAAGCCCGGCGCACCCGCCTAGTGGTCGGCGCGGCGCTGGCGCTGCTGTTCGTCGATGTGTTGGCGCTGTTGTTGGTGCCGTGGAGGCCGTGGTCGCACGTGGGCGCGCTGGTGCTGCCGGCCCCGGCCGTGTCCGCGCTGCTGATGCACCTCGTCGTGAACCTGTCGATCGCGTTCCTGCCCCGCACGGGCGGCGGGCGTCGGTCGGCGGCGTTCTTCCTGCAGGCCTCGCTGGTCCTGTTCTTTGCGTGGCTCGCGTACATCCGCGGCGGCTTTCACAGCCCCGTGATGTGGTGGCTGGCGGCCGTCCCGTTGCTGTCCACCTTCCTGTCTGGTGCGGCGGGCACCGCCACCGCGACGATGGTGGTCGGCCTGACGCTCACGTCATTCTACCTGCTGGACCTCAAGGGGCACGCGTTCCCCAAGCCGCTCGACGCCGACCCGTCGACCTCGCTCGACATCCTGTACGCGCAGTTCGTCGTGCTGGCGTTTGTGTCGTTCGTCGGCCGCTACTACGAGCGCACGCGGCAGGCGGTGTCGGCCGATCTGTTCCAGGCCTACAGCCAGCTAGAGCACACCAACCAGGCGCTGCGGGCCAGCCAGCTCAACATCCGCCAGATCGCCGAGCACATCGGGCAGGCGATCTGGATGCACGATCTGCGCTCCAACCGCGTCGTCTACGCGAACGTTGGGTTTGAGCAGGTCTTCCACCTGTCGCGCACACGCCTTGAGGCGGATGCCCGGGTGTGGCTGGAGCGCGTGCTGGAGGAGGACGACGATCGCGTGCCGCGCAGCCCGGACGGCGTCGATCACGAGTACCGGATCACGTTCGGCGGCGAGACCCGCTGGATCCGCCACAGCGTGTACGGCGTCGGCGAAGGCGGCCAGTCCACCCGCGCCATCCACATCGCGGCCGATGTGACCATCCGCAAGTCCGCCGCTGCCCTGCGTGAGCGCTTCATCGAGACCGTCATGGAGGTGCAGGAGAACGAGCGCCGCCACCTGGCGCGCGAGCTGCACGACGACACCGGCGGCAGCCTCACCGCGCTGCTCGTGGGCCTGCGCGGCCTCGCAAACACGCTGGAGCGCGAAGACCAGAAGAGCATGGTCACGCAGCTCGGAAACCAGCTACGCACCGTCGTCGCCGACATTGGGCGCCTCGCGCGCGGCCTGCACCCGTCCGTGCTCGACGAGCTTGGACTGGCGGCCGCGGTCCGACGGCTGGCCGCGGACACGCGCGACGCGTCCGAGATCGCGGTCGACGTGCGCGCGTACGGCGTGGAGCGAGAAAGCACCGTGTCCGCCACCATCCGCCTTGCGGCCTACCGCATCGTCCAGGAGGCGCTGACCAACGTCACCCGCCACTCCAAGGCCAAGCGCGTCGACGTCACGCTCACCATCGACGCGGAGCGCGTCCAGGTGCGCATTGAGGACGACGGCGTGGGCTTCGATCCAGCCGCGCCGGACCGCCAGAAGACGCGCGAGGTGGGCATCGGCCTGGGCGTCATGAGCATGGTGGAGCGCGCGAACCTGCTGCGCGGCACGGTGACGATCGAGTCGGCGCCGGGTCGCGGCACCACCGTGATCGGCGAGATCCCGCTGAACGCGTCCGGCATGGCGGAGTCGCCTACGTCCCCGTCGCTGGACTGATCGCGATACAAGGGGCCGTCCCCGGAGCCTCCGTGCTGCTGCTCTTGGCCCTGCTCGCTGCGTGCACCTCAGCGCCTGCGCCCATGCCCACCCCCGCCGTGGATCCCCCGCCGCCCACGCCGGAGGCCACGGCCTACGCGCTCGCTCGCCTGCCCGACTCCGCGTCGATCGCGGTGCCTGCGAGCACGCGCCCGAGCGGCGAGGAGGCGCCCGCCAGCTTTGGGCCGTCCGCGCCCTTCGTCCTGTTCCAGCACCTGGGAGAGGTCGACGTGTGGGCCGCGCCGCTGCCGATCGACACCAACCTGTTCCCGTCGCCGCAGGTGGGCGCGCGTACGTTTGGCTTCTACGAGCCCGTGGGCCTCACGGTGACCGCGGCGGACGGCGTGCTCCGCTTCCAGCGCAACGCGTCGCGGGCGAACAGCTGGGGCTACGATCGCGAGCACCTGCTGGTCGGTCTGAAGGCCGGCTCGCCCGCGCCGACCGACGTCGCGCTCACCTGGCCCAAGGCCACGGCGCTGGAGCGCAGCTACCACTTCGCCACGTCCGGGCACACGCCGTCGGCGTTCGCGCTGCGCACGCTGACCGTGGGCGACGAGTCGTACACGGGTGTGCTGCTCCCGGCGCCGGGCGTCGCCGCGTGGTCGGTGCACGTGCCCGCGGGCGCGGTGCTCACCACGCGCGCCACGCTGCTGCCGCCCGCGGTGACCGCCGCCGTGCCGTCCGATGGCGCGCACGTGCGCCTGGAGGTGGTGGACGGTGACGCGGTGACCGTGCTCGCCGATCAGGCCGTCGCCTTGGGCGACTGGCGCGACCTGCGCGTCGACCTTTCGGCCTACGCCGGGCGTCGGGTCGTGGTTCGGCTGGTGAGCGATCCCACCGGCACCGCGGACATGGACCTCGCCTTCTTTGAGGACCCCACGATCTACGTGCCGTCCGCGCACCCCAAGCGTGTGATCGTCGCGTTCCTCGACACCGTGCGCCCCGATCACCTGGGCATGTACGGCTACACCAAGCACCCCACCACGCCCAAACTCGACGCCTGGGCCGCGGGTGGCCTGCGCATGGACCAGCAGCGCACGATCGCGCCGTGGACCCTGCCATCTGCCCGCGCCGCGCTCACCGGCTACCAGCCCGAGTCCTTCTACGACGTGGACACCCTGCCCACGCGCGCGGCCAAGGCTGGGCTGTACACGCGCGGCATCGTCGCCAACGCCTACCTGTCTCCCGTGTTCGACGTGGACCGCGGCTTCGCCGACTACACGTACGACATGCTCCGCCCGGCCGACAAGGTGGTCGACGCCGCGCTGGAGACGCTGGAGCGCCTCCCCGATCGCGACGTGCTGATCTGGGTGCAGTTCATGGAGGCGCACCTTCCGTACAGCGAGCCGCGCGCCTACCAGGGCCTGTTCGCCGGCGACCCGCCTTCAGGCCTCAAGGACGTCAGCCGCGTGGAACTGGTGAAGTTCCACGGCGACGAGCCCGACTTCCCCGCCGTCCGCGACTACGTCACCGCGCGCTACGACCAGAACCTCCGCGTGCTGGACGACGAGGTCTCCCGCCTGTTTGGCGCCGTGGGCGACGACGCCATCACCGTGATCTTCTCCGATCACGGCGAGGAGTTCTGGGACCACGGGGGCTTTGAGCACGGCCACAGCTTCCACGAAGAGTTGCTGCACGTGCCGATGGTGGTGCGAGGCCCGGGCGTGCCGGTGGGCGTGGTGAAGGCGCCGACCAGCGTGCTCGACCTGACGCCGACCGTGCTCGACCTGCTCAAGCTGCCCTTCCCCGACGACGCCCCGGGCCGCTCCGTGCTGCCCGCGGGTCGTGGCGACGCGGCCGCGATCGCGGGCCTGGAAGCGCGCGCGCTCGGGTTCGGTCGCCCGCTGTACGGCGCGGACGGCTGGGGCGTGGTGTCGCTGCAGCACAAGTGGATCGCGCGCGACGGCGTGCAGAGCGTCTACGCGCTCGCCACCGACCCAACCGAGGCCCACGACGTCGCCGCCACCACCGACCGCTCGGCGTTCCCCAAGGCCCTCTCCACGGCGCTGGGGCGCGAGGTGCCGCAGGTCTGGCGCCTGACCAGCAGCCCCGGACCGGCGTCGGCGGCGGTGACGCTGACGGTGTCGCACCCGGCGGGCGTGAAGGCCGCCTGGACCGGCTACGATCCCAAGGGCCTGTACGCGGGCCCCCAGCCCGAGATCCACGACGGCAAGATGACGCTGCTGCTGCCGCCCGGCGTGCGCGCGCCCAATGTGATCTACGTGCAGCCTGCGGGTGACCCCAACGACACGACCGGCCTCACGGTGAGCGTGGAGGGCGGCCCGTCCGTCGGCACCTGGACGTCCACCGGGGTGACGGGCGCGGACGACGGCGGGCGGCGCGAGGCCATCCCGGAGAGCGGCGACTGGAAGCTGTCCGTCGACCTGACTTGGTCGCCGGTGCCCGGCGGCGTGGCGGTGTCCGGCACCAACGCCGAGGTCAGCGACCAGCTCAAGGCGCTCGGGTACCATTGACCCGGGCGGACGACCGCCCGTCAGTTGCCCTTGTGGTTGTCCAGGTAGCCCAGCGCCTCCAGCGCGCTCTTCTGCTCGCTGGACGTGTGGCCCGTGTACGTGCCGGTCCGCTTGGACTTGTCGACCTCAGGCACGGCGGCGAACCAGGCGTCCAGGCCCGCCTGGATGCGGTCGACCGTGATGTGGTCGCGCTTCACGATGTTTCGGACCTCCTTGGGGTCGGCGATCACGTCGTAGAGCTCGCGTGTGCCGTCGGACGCCAACGAGAGCTTCCACTGGTCGATCTCGATCGCCCGCCAGGTGCGCTCCAGGTGCTCCAAGCCCACGCCCTCATGCTCAGCCTCCAGCTTGGACAGCGAGCCCTTGGCGACCGCGTTGTACTCGGTGACGGCGCCGCGCTGCTGGAGCGCCGGGCGCGCGGCCAGCGCGTCGAGGAAGTCCTTGGCGAGCGGGATGTTCGCCATGGCGATGGCGCGCGGGATCGCCTCGGACGTGCTCACAGGCAGGTCCTCCAGCGACGCGGGCGTGTGGCCCACCCAGGAGATGACCATCGGCACATGGCTCAGCGAGTCGTAGACCGCGTACTTGTGCAGCAGCAGATCGTGATCGCCCAGGCTCTCGCCGTGGTCCGACACGAGGATCACGATCGTGTCCTTGTCCAGGCCGCGCGTGCGCAGCTCATCGAGCATCACGCCGGTGGCGTCGTCCAGGTCGACCAGCGCGGCGTCATACACGGCCGCGATCGTGGCCAAGTCTTCCGGCGTGTACTTGAGCGCGCCGGTCATGAAGCGGTGGAAGTCCTCGGTGGTCTCAGCGAGCGTGTAGGACCGCGCGATCTGCGCGTCGGTCATCACCTTCTTGCGGGCGGCCAACGACGGGATGCGCGGGATGTGCGCCTCCATCATGTTCACGAACGCGAACCAGGGGCGCGTCTTGTCCTCCCGGCGATCGATCCACGCGTAGAGCGCCTCGCTCGCGATCGGGCCGGCCTCCTTGAACAGATATTTGTTCAGCTTGGCCGCGGGCTTGGGCCACTTGGGCGAGAGCACGCCGCTGGCGTCCTCGGGGATCAGCTTGCCGCGGGTGAACGCGCCCACCTTGGCCTTCCACGGCTTCTCCCAAGGGTGCTCGATGGTGGCGAAGCCCTGGAAGAGGTGGGTCGAGTCCATGATGTAGGGGTTCGCGGAGAACGCGTAGGTGTCGTAGCCTGCGCTGTAGAACGCCTCGGCGAACGTGGTGTAGTCGTCGTCGAGGTGGGTGTAGTCGGCGTCGACGCCGTGGGTCCGAACCGGCAGCCCGGTGAACAGGGTGGCGTGCGAAGGCAGCGTCCACACGCCGGGGCTCACCGCGCGGGTGTAGCGGACGCCGCTCTCTGCGGCCCACAGGGCGGTGCGAGGCGTGGTGGGCTTGGGGTAGTCGTACATGCTGGTGTGGTCGGCCCGGACGGTGTCCCACACGATGAACAGGATGTTCGGTCCGTTCCCGTTGCCGCGCGAACCCTCAGGCACGGCGAGCGCGTCCACCGGCTGCTCGGCGCGCCCGCCCTTGCGGCCCTTGGGGGCGGCGTCGGGCTCGGGCGTGGGCGCCTCGCTCCAGCACGCCGAGAGCAGCGCGCCGAACCAGATCAGCGTGATGGCGCGGCGGGCGCGGCTCACTTGCCCTCCGTGGCGGGCTTGTCGCCCGCGGGCGCGTCCGCGGGCTTGGTGCCCTCGTCCAGGTAGCCTAGCGCCTGCAGGCGCGCGGCCATCTCGGGGTCTGCGGCGCGGGCGGGCGGCTTCTCGCCGGTGGCGGGGTCGTAGGCGGTGAAGGTCGCGCGCCACGGCACGATCCGATCGCACAGCGCGGCGGCGGCCTTGGCCTTGGCGGCGGGTAGGTCGCGGGCCTCCAGCGGGTCGGCGACCAGGTCGAACAGCTTGCGCTGCTCGTCGGTCCCGTCCTTGGCGTGGCTGACGATGCACTTGTGCGTGTTGTCCTGCACCGCCGCGTAGGTACGCAGGAACGGGCCCCACTCGAACTGCTCGCCGGCCTTGGCCATCCGACCGAGCGCCATGGGCGTCGCGGCGACCAGCTCGGAGAAGGCCTCGGGCTTGAGCTTGGACGGATCGGCCAGGCTGGGCGACAGCGTCCCTGCGGGCGGCGGCGGCGCGCCGGCCAGATCGGCGACCGTGCCCCAGATGCCCAGGTTGGACACCACCTGGGTCACCACCCCGGGCTTGAGGCGCGCCGGGTAGCGGATGACCAGCGGGACGTGGATCAGCGCGTTGTACACGCTGTACTTGTGGTCGAGCAGGTGTTGCTCGCCCAGGTGCTCGCCGTGGTCGGCGGTGATCACGACGATGGTGTTGTCGAGCACGCCCCTCTCGCGGAGCGTGTCGAACAGCGCTCCGGTCGCCTGGTCCAGATCACGCAGCGACGCGTCGTAGACCTGCGCGATGGTGGCGAGCTCGGCGTCCGTGTACTCGCGGACGTTGGTCGTGTAGGCGAGCAGGCGCCCGTAGGACTCGTCGACCTTCTTCTGCTGGGCGATCGCCGCCACGTCGAAGAGCGCGCTGCGCGACTCGATCGACGGGATGCGCGGCGCGTGCGCCTCCATGTAGTTGATGACGGCAAACCAGGGGCGACCGGCCTCGGCGCGGCCGTCCACCCAGGTCAGCAGCGCCTCGGCGCTGACGGGGCCGGCCTCCTTGACCTTGTCGTTGGGGCGCCCCGAGGAGAACTCACCCTCGACGTACGCGGGCGACAGCTCGGTCGACGCGTCGTCGGCGATCAACTTGGCGCGTGTGTTGGCCGCGGCCTTGCGCTTCCACTTGGGGTCCCAGGGGTACTCGCGCGTGTCGAAGCCCTGGCCGACGTTGGTGTGGTCCTGCAGGTACGGGTTGGCGGAGAACAAGTAGGTGTCGTAGCCGTAGTCGGAGAAGGACTCGGCCATGGTCGGGAACTTGTCGTCGAGCCACTTGTGGTCCGCCGTCGCGCCGTTGGCGGACTCAGGCAGGCCGGTGAACATCGCGGAGTGCGACGGCAGGGTCCACATCGCGGGCGAGATGGCGCGCTCGTACAGCACGCCCTCCTTGGCGAACGCCTTGAGGTTGGGCGACGTGTCCAGGCCGTAGCCGTAGGCGGACAGGTGATCCGCGCGGACGGTGTCCCAGACCAGGATGAGCACGTTCGGGCCGGTGGGCGCGGGGCCCTTGGGCTTCACCGGGCGCGCGGTGGCCTTGGACCCCTTGCCTGCGCCCTGCAAGCGCTTGCCGGCCTTCGGGCGCTGCGCGACCTCGGTGGGCTCCTCGTTGCCGGACCAGCAGGACGCGGCCAGCAGCGACACGACCGCGAGGCCAAGGGTGCGACGGTACAGGGGGCGCATGGAGACTCCGAAGGGCGCAACACCTTGCCCCGCGGAAACGCAATGGTCCACAGCAAGCGTGGGCGCGAGGCTCGCGGTACATGGTGTGGATCCAGGACAGGTCGAACCCGATGTCCCCCTCCCGTCCGATGCTCGCCGTGGTCGCGGCCTCGATCGCCACCTTCACCGCCTGCGCGTGGTTCGAGCCCGCTGCGCTCCCGCCGCCTGAGCCTGAGGCCGCGCCGGACGCGCCCCCGCCCGCCTCGACCAACTCGCCCGACGTGGTGCTGATCACGCTCGACACCACCCGCGCCGATCACCTCAAGCGCTACGGGTACTTCCGCGACACCATGCCCGGCCTGGAGGCGCTCGCGGACGGCGCGCTGGTGTTCGACCGCCTGATCGTGCCCATGGCGACGACGCTGCCGTCCCACACGTCGCTGCTGACGGGCGTCTGGCCGCACGAGCACGGCGTCCTGGGCAACGTGGAGCATGGCGGCGAGCGCTTCATCCCGTCCGACCATCTGCAGAGCCTGGTGTCGATCCTCGCCGCGCATGGCTACCAGACCGCCGCGTTCACCTCCGCCGCGCCGCTCAACACGGACTCGGGCATCCAGCGCGGCTTTCAGACCTTCAACGCCGCGCCCAAGGCCGAGCGATCGGGCGACCAGACCACCGACGCCGCCCTGCGCTGGGTGGCCGACGCGCCGCGCACGCCCATGCTCCTCTGGGTCCACTACTACGACCCGCACAACCCCTGGACCGCGCCCGCGCGCTTCCGAGAGGGCTTCGATCAGGACGGCGGCGCCATCCGTGACTGGATGGAGTCGCACCAGGTGGCGCGCGTGACCCACCGCCCCACCGGCGAGCAGGTCAACGCCCGCGGCGCGATGGACGCCTACGACGCCGAGCTCCGCTTCATGGACAACCAGCTCACCCGGCTGTTCGACGGGCTGGCCGCGCGCGGCCGCCTCGACAAGACGCTGATCGTCCTCGTCGGCGACCACGGCGAAGGCCTGAACCAGCACAACGAGCCCGGCCACGGCTTGGTCTGGGAGGAGCAGCTGCACTCGCCGCTGCTGGTGATCGCCCCGGGCGCGGCGGCGCGGCGCGTCCCCGGCGTGCTCTCCATGCCCGACGTCTTCCCCACCGCCCTGGGCCTGGTCGACCTGCCCGGCGAGGCCGAGTTCCTGGCCCAGGCCAGCGGCAAGGACGTGCTCGCCGCGGACTACACGCCGCGCGGCGTGTTGAGCCAGACCAGCATCCGCCAGCTCAAGTTCGGCGTGCCGCAGACCTACACGCTGACGAGCGACACCTTCAAGTGCGAGTGGGCGGCAGACGGGACCACGTCGCTGTGGGACCACGCGTCCGACCCGTACGAGCTCGCGCCGGTGACGGACGCCGCCCGGCTCGACCCCTGCGTGTCCGAGGGCAAGGCGCTGGTGGACGCGCAGATCGCGCGCGGCAAGGAGCTCGGCGGCCACCGCGAGAAGCTGTCGGACGCGGAGATCGAGCGCCTGCGGCAGCTCGGCTACGTCGAGGAGGCGCCGCCTCCCACCAAGGACGCCCCCAAGCCGCCCCCCGCCGATCAGGAGTGACGCCTTGGCTCAAGTGACCGTTCGTGGGCATGTGGTCGGCTACGACCTGGAGGGCCAAGGCCCGCCCATGCTCTTCCTGATGGGCTTTGGCATGCAGCGCGTCGCCTGGCGCCACCAGATGGCGGGCCTCAAGTCCGACTTCACGGTGTGCTGCTTCGACAACCGCGGCATCGGTGAGTCCACCGCGGGCACGCTGCGCGTCGGCCTGGGCGAGCTGGCGGCGGACGCTGTGGGCCTGATGGACGAGCTGGGCTGGGCCGACGCCCACATCGTCGGCGTGAGCATGGGCGGCATGACCGCGCAGCACATCGCGCTCCACCACCGCGCGCGCGTGCGGAGCCTCTCGCTGGTCGCCACGCACGCCGGCGGCGGGCCGCACCGCACGCTCCCCTCCCTCCAGGCCCTGCGCCTGTTCCGCAAGGCGAACGCGTCGTCCGGGGCCGAGCGCCTTGAGGTGCTCAAGCAGCTGCTCTACCCGCCAGGCCAGGCGCCGGTGGCGCAAGGCGCCTTCGAGGAGATCGCCGAACCCGCGGCCGGTCGCACACGCTTGGTGCAGCTGGCGTCCATCCTGACCCACCGGACCGAGTCGCAGCTGCACAAGCTTGCTGGGCTGCCCACCCTGGTGATCCGCCCCGACGCGGACATCCTCGTCCCGCCGCGCTGCAGCGACGCGCTCGCCCGCGCGATCCCCGGCGCCCGGCTGGTGTCGATCCCCAACGGCGGGCACGGCGTCACCGCGCAGATGCCGGACTTGGTGAACGCGCTCCTGCGGGAGCACGCGCAGGCGGCGGACGGCTGATCCGGACAGCGGACGTCCGACCTCCGACCGCGAAGGGCCCACGCCTCCCGAGCCCCCGAGCGCCGGCCGAGCAGGCCGCTCGTGCGCATCCGCCCTGAGCCCGTAGAAAGCGAAAAGAGCCCGCAGGTGTCACCCTGCGAGCCCTTGAGGTCACGCCCGAGGGCGCGTGACTACTTGGCGGCGCGGCGGCGGCGGCGCATGAACGCCAGGGCCGCCATCGGGATGCCGTAGGGTGCCATGCCGCCGAGGCCCTGCTGCGAGCAGCCGGCCCCGGTCGCGCAGATGGGGTCAGGGCACGGACCGACGTCCACGCTGGCGTCATCGCAGTCGAGCGGCGTGCCGGCCTTGATCCAGGTGCCGTCGGTCGGCGCCACGCAGGACTGGGTCACGAGGTTCTTGTTGCCGTAGCCGTCGCCATCGACGTCCTGGTACCAGGTGAAGACATCGACCGCCGCGTTCTCGTCGATGCCAGACACGCAGTTGTTGTCCAGGCCGTCACAGACCTCCTGGTTCTGCGGGTAGGTGCGGTTCTCGGCGTCGTTGCAGTCACCCGACTGGGCGACGTAGCCAATGGGCTGGCCGCAGGCCTTGATCTGGAACTTCACGTCGCCCCAGAGGTCGCCGTCGGCGTCGAGGAACCAGACGGTGGCGTCAGGGCTGCTGACCTCGTCGATCTCGCCGTTGCAGTTGTTGTCCAGGCCGTCGCAGACCTCCTGCGCGCCGGGGCGGGAGGCGGGGCCGGTCAGGGTGGAGTCGTCGCAGTCGCCGGTGCGGTCCGCGGTGGGGTCGTCGCCCTCGCCGCAGGTGCTGCCGGCCGACAGCACGACCTGATCGTTGCCGAAGCTGTCGCCGTCCTCGTCGACGTAGCACTGGTCGTGGCCGTCGCAGTTCTGGTCGAGGCCGTCGCCCGTGACCTCGTTGGCCTCGGGGTTGACAGTGCGGTCCGCGTCGTCACAGTCGAGCGAGTTCTCGGCCGTGTAGGTCAGGCTGCGATCGCGGCAGGACAGGTTGTTGTCGGGGATGACGGGGGGCGGCTCGCCCTCCACGCCACGGTCGCCGAACTTGTCGTCGTCCGCGTCGGAGTAGCACAGGTCGACCAGGTCACAGTCCTCGTCGATGCCGTCGCCGACGAACGCCGGGTCACGGTCGAGCTCAGACGCCTCCTCAGCCGCGTCGGCCAGCGGCGGATGCACGCGGGTCGCAGACGTGATCAGCGGGTGGATGTCCGCGTTGGTGTCCTTGCAGTCCGTGTTGAACGGCGACCAGTTCGCGTACTCGGTGTTCGGGGGGCACGAGCCCTGCACCGAGCCGTTCGCGGAGACGCGGCCGAAGCCGTCGTGGTCGTTGTCGACGTACCAGACCGTGCCGGTGGGCAGGCCGTTGTCGATGCTGCCGTCGCAGTTGTTGTCGATGCCGTCGCAGAACTCGGCGCGGCCCGGGCTGACCTGCGCGTTGGTCGGGTTGCAGTCGCCACCGACCAGCACCCAGCGGCCGTTCGAGCCCAACGAGGGCAGGACGTCCGTGGGGCAAGCGTCGACGTACTCGGACGAGTTGCCGTAGCTGTCGAAGTCGCGGTCCGCGAACCAGCGGTGCTCGAGGTCGTCGACCACGCCGTTGCAGTCGTTGTCGACGTCGTCGCACAGCTCCTGGGCGTACGGCTTGATGGTCGCGTCCTGGTCGTTGCAGTCGTAGATGTCGACCCAGCCGTCCAGATCGTCGTCACGGACCGCGGCGCCGGGGCCGCCGTACGCGCCGATGTCCGACTGGCCGCCGACCACGTCGAGGATGGAGGGGTCGCCGGCGTCGATCAGCGGGGAGTTCGGGTGCAGCCAGAACTGCCAGATGCGCCACTCGTCGTGCTCCTGGAAGGAGCCGCCGTCATCCGGGCGGTAGTAGACGAACAGCGGGTCGTCGAACAGGTTGGTCGACGTGTCGACGTTGAAGACGGACAGCTGCGCCGTGAACACGGCAGGCACCACGCCAGCGAGCGTCGGGAAGTTGTTGTAGTGCGCGTCGGGGTACTGGCCGAGGATCCAGTTGGTGGCGCCGAGCACGCCAGTGGACTCACCGTACGCGATGTTGTTGCGGTAGATGAAGTCGGTGCCGTTGAAGAAGCACTCCGACCCACCCTGCAGGCTGGCCTTGTTCTCGACGAACGTGTTGTTCAGGATCTCCGGCGGGTTGGAGCCACCGAGCGAGCGGTGCGCGGTGATCGCGGCGCCCCAGGTCTTGGCCTTGTTCTGAAGGAAGATGTTGTTGGTCAGGCTCAGCACCGAGTCTTCGGTGTAGATCGCGCCGCCCTCGTACTCGAGCCAGAGTTGGCCGCCGCCGAACGCGTCCAGGGTGGCGTCGTTCGACACGAAGTAGGTCTGGCTGACGTCGACGTAGGAGTTCTCGGCGAAGATGGCGCCGCCGTCCTCACCGCTGTTCACGTGGAACGCCGAGTTCTGGACGAGCAGGTGGGTGCCGTCCGCGACGTACACCGCGCCGCCGTAGCGGGCCGCGTTCTTCTCGAAGCGCGTGCCACGGATGGTGACGTTGGCGCTGGTGGTCGCGTAGATCGAGCCCTGGCCACCATCGCCGCCGCCCGCCGCGTTGGGGGCGAGCAGGCCGCGGTTGAACAGCACGAGCGAGTCCGTGATGTTCAGTTTGGTGCGGGAGCTGGCGTAGATCGCGCCGCCCTTGATGCCGATGGACCAGCCCTGCAGCTGGGTGCGGACCATGTTCAGCGTGGCGGTCGGGCCGGTCGGCGTGGTCGCGCCCACCAGGTAGAACGCGCGCAGCTCGCCGGGGTTGACCGTGGGCGGGCCCACGCCGCCCGCGGCGGTGTCGCTCGGCGCGTCGCAGGCAGGGTCGGCGTCGTCGCCCAGGCCGTTGCCGTCGTTGTCGACGCCGTCGGTGCAGAGCAGCTCCTTCTCCCGGAACTCGATGTCCTGGAAGGTCAGCGTCTTGCCCGCGGCGACCTTGATGACGCCGACGTCCGTACCGGTCCAGCTATCGGTATGGACGTCGAAGTACAGGACGCTGGAGTCGCCGACCGAGCTGTCGTCCACTTCCCGGGGGGTGTGCAGGCCCGTGATGGTGATGTTGACGTTCACGGTGATCGGCTGGGTCAGCGTGTGCACGCCAGGGTCCAGGGCGAGGATGTCGCCATCACGCGCGTTGGAGAGCTGGGTGACGAGGTCGTCGACCTTGGACGGATCCACGACCCACTGTCGCGCGAACGCGACATTGGAGACGAGCAGAGCGGCAGCCATGACAGGGAAACGCATCATCACCTCGTGCGCCCGGGGAGGCGCGAGAGCCTTGGTCTGGGAAAGCATATCCTGCGATCGTCTTGTCCCGATAGACCTTTAGAGCATTTCGGAAAAACCGATCCAGGAGCATAAACAAAAGGCGAGAAACGCCGCGGGTTTCAGCGTGGGAGAGAATCTCCGATGCCGCTGTACGCATCCCCATCGCGCCGCAGGGTCTCCACGCGGAGGATGCGCGCAGCCTCGGGGCGGTCGGTGAGCAAGCGTGCCACCTCCCCCGCCTTGGCCGGCTTTCCGTCCACGTCCCGCAGCACAACCCTCACCGCCGGGACGCGGTCAGGGTGCGGGACGATCTCGTGGATCATGGGCCGGATGTCGACCTGGATGGTGCCATCCGAGCCCGGCCCACGGGCGGCCTTGGACCGGCGCGTGGCCAGGATGCGATCGGCCGCCAGGAGCTGCTCGACGCGGGCCGCTAGGCTGGCGTCCGTCTGGTCCGGGAAGCGGAGCACGTACACCCCGCCCGCGTTCACCGACATCAGCGACGGCGACTTCAGCGGGACCTCAGCCCCGTCCAGCACGTCAAACCCGTCCGGCAGGACGCGGCGCAGCGACGCGATCAGCTCCGGCACGTCCACGCGACGGGTCAGATCCATGTCGAGGTAGTCGCCGACGCTCTCTTCGCCCTGCGGCGGCGCGGCGCTGAACGCGATCGACGGGTGCGGGTGGAAGCCCTGGCTGTACCCGATCGGCGTCTTCGCGCGGCGCAGCGCCCGAACCCACGCGCTCAGCGACTCCAGGTGCGACAGGTATCGAGCCACGCCCGTCCGCCCGATGCGCAGCCAAACCCGCTGCACCGTCGCCTTGGGCGCAGGGGATTCGGACGGAGGCTTGCGGGTCCACTCCGACTCCGACTTGCGGCTCGCCACGTTGTCGCGGAGCATGGTCGCGCAGAGGTCGCGCTCCTTGTCGATCACGCCGCACTTGTGACAGCGCTTGTGGCGGCAGTCCTCGGCGTGCTTGAGCTCGAGCGCGCGCTTGTAGTCCTCCTGGAACCAGCTCTTGTCGACCAGCATGTCCAGGTGGTCCCAGGGCAGGCGCTCGTCCAGATCGCGCTCGCGGATGGCGTGAACGACGTCAAAGCCGACGTCCTCGATCGCCTTCTTCCACGCGCCGAAGTTCAGGTGCTCGCTCCAGGCGTCGAACCGGCAGCCGCGCTTCCAGGCGGCCTCCAGCAAGTCCCCCACGCGCCTGTCCCCGCGTGAGATCAGGCCCTCGAGGAAGGTCTCCTCCGGGTGGTGGCGGCCGAACTTCACGCCCTGGCGTGGCAACACCGCCACCAGGACGTCCTGACGACGGACGGTCTCGTCGTAGCTGATCTGCGCCGACCACTGGAACGGGGTGAACGGCTTGGGCACGAACGTCGACACGCCCAGATTCACGCTCGCGCGCTTGTTGACCTTTCGGCCCACCTCAAGCGTGCGTCGGGCCAGATCCGCGATGGCGACGATGTCGTCGTCGCGTTCGGTGGGCAGGCCGATCATGAAGTAGAGCTTCACGTGGTCCCACTTGAGCTCGAACGCGCGGTGCGCCATGTTCAGCAGGTCTTCGTCCGGGATCCACTTGTTGATCACGGCGCGCAGGCGCGGGCTGGCGGCCTCTGGGGCGACGGTCAAGCCGGTGCGGCGGGTCTCGGCGACCATGTCTGCCAGCTCTACCGAGAAGCTGTCCAGCCGCAGCGAGGGCAGGCTGACGCTGACGTGCTCGTCGCGCACGGCCTCCACCGTGTTCTCGACCAGCTGCCGCACCCGGCTGTAGTCGCAGGTGGACAGGCTCACCAGGCCCACCTCCTCGTAGCCGGTGGCGTCCAGCGTGCGCCGGAGCAGCTCGTCCACCTTCTCCAGGCTGCGCTCGCGCACGGGGCGGGTCACCATGCCGGCCTGGCAGAACCGGCACCCTTGGGTGCAGCCGCGCAGGACCTCCAAGCTGATGCGGTCGTGCACCAGCTGGGTGTACGGGATGATGTAGTCCGTGGGGAATGTGGCGCCGTTCAGATCCCGGGTCACGCGCTTGCGGATCTTGGGCGCGCCCACCGCGGGGAGCACGCTGCCGTCTGGCATGACGTCGAACGGGTAGAGCGCCGGGACGTACACGCCTTCCAGCTTGGACATGGCCAGCAGGCGCTGCGCGCGGGTCTGTCCGCGCGTGGCGCGCAGCACCTCGACGATCTCGAGGATCGCGTCCTCGCCGTCGCCGATCACGAAGAAGTCCATGAACGGCGAGAGCGGCTCAGGGTTGAACACCGCGGGCCCGCCCGCGAAGGTCAGCGGGTCATGCTCGCCGCGGTCCGCGGTGCGCATGGCGATGTGCGACATGTCTAGGATGTTGAGGATGTTCGTGTAGGTCAGCTCGCTCTGCAGCGTGAAGCCGATGCCGTCGAACACGCCCAGGCCGTCCTTGCTCTCCAGCGCGAACAGCGGGAGGCCGCGCTCGCGGAGGGCGTCCTCCATGTCTCGGCCGGGCGCGTAGGTGCGCTCGCACCAAGCCCACGGCAGCCGGTTCACGCATGCGTACAGCACGTGCAGGCCCAGGTTGCCCAAGCCCAGATCGTACAGATCTGGGAACGCCAGCGCGATGCGCACCTCGACCGACGCCTTGTCCTTGTGGACGGCGTTGACCTCAGTGCCCAGGTAGCGCGATGCCTTTTCGACGATCGGCAGGATCTCCTGCTCGAGTACGTCACCCACGTTCACGAGTCGGTTCATGGGGAGGCCGGGCAACCCTCGTCGATCAAGCCAGAGCAGTTGTTGTCGAAGCCGTCGCAGGCCTCGTCCACGTTGGGGCCGATCGCTGAGCTGTGGTCATCGCAGTCCGCGCCACTGCAGACCTCCGCCTCCACGCCGTCGCCGTCGAGATCGCAGTTCAGCTCGAAGGAGAGTTGGATCTCCTTGGTGATGGAGCGGTACGAATTGATGTCGGTGGTGTTGGTCTCGGCGTCGACCACGCCGCTGCCGCCCACCTGGAAGTGGAGCAGCGCGACGTACTTGCTGTCGGTCCAGAGCTCGCGGGGGACCTGCGTGGCGCTGGCCACGCGGACCTGGAGGGAGACGCTCTGACGCGGCGCCAGCACAAGGCCCACCGTGCCGGCCGGGACACCCTGGACCTCGAGGAAGGCCGCGCCGCCTGCCTGCGTGCCCTCCGGCAGCGTGGCCGCGACGTCTGTGGAGACATCCCGCAGCTCCACGTCCTTCACGTCCAGGTTGTACCAGGTCTGGTTGAGGATGGAGACGTTGTGCCACTCCGCGGCGGAGTCCGAGTACGCGAGCGGCGACAGCTCCAGGCTGGTCGGCGGGTAGACGGAGACGTCCGGGTCCGGCACGTCCGCGGGGGTGCAGCCCGCCAGCGCGCCAGCAGCGACCCACGCGACAAGAACGCGGTTCCATCCGTGCGGAGAGACGTGAACGACCATCGGGGCACTCCTCGATGACCGCAATCTAGCACCTCGCGGGATGGCGCGCGCGTAAAACCACGCGCTCGCCAAGGCGCGTGCCCGCGGCTAGCAGGAGTCGATGCCTCCTCACACCTCTGCCCGTTGGTCTGACGTCAGCGCCCCTGTGAGCGTCTTCGCTCGCGACGCCCATGACGCCCGCCCCGCGGTGCACGCCCTCCCCCGCGGCGTGCACGCGTTCGCGGCGCCTGGTGGCACGGGCGTGGTGGTCGGCGGTGTCGCCTGGATCCCGCTCAAGGATCACGTGCTGGCCGCCCAAGTCGGCGAGGCGCCCCACGTCACGCGTCAGGGTGACGCCGTCGCGATCGCAGGCACCGGCCGTGAGATCCGCGCGGAGAGCACCGGGTGGAGCCTCGATAGGGAGCGGCACCTCCGGCGCGGCGACGGCGTGCTCCTTCGTCGGCAGGGCGCTGGCTGGACGACGGACGCGCTCGCCCTGACCGACGGCGCGCGTCGCGCGTCGGACACCGCGCCCTTCACGGCCGGCCTTGGCGTGGTGTGGTCCGACTCTGGATGGATCTACCGGCAAGCGTGCGGTCTGCAACCTGTCGCGGTCGGCGCGATTGGCAAGGGTGAGTCGCTGATCGCGGGCCCGTATGGCGCGGTCGCGGTGCTCGGCGAGCACGGGGTTGAACGCGCCGCGGCCCCCAGCCACAGCGTCGCCTCGCTCGCGCTGTCGCTTGACCCGCACGGCCCGGTCCGCTTCTCGGCCGACGGCGCACGCGTGGCCGGACTGCACGACGGCGACGCGGTCGTCTTGGACACGCGCGACGGGAGCCTGCGGGTCCGCGAACCCGGCGCCATCGTGCTCGACCCCGACACGCTGCTCGCGCCCGGCGACGACGCCGCGCTCGCGTGGATGTCTTGCCCGCCGGTGTGGGACGACGGGCACATCGGCGGCCCCGAGGGCTCGATCTGGTCGTTCGTGACGCACTCGCGCACCACCGGCTCCCTGCTCGGCCCCGGCCCCACCGCCGCCACCCGCGCCGGCTGGGCCACGAGCGACGGACACCGCCGCGTGCGCTGGCTCGACCCCCGCACTGGCGCCAGCCTGGGCGGCACCCGCATGCCGGAGGGGCACTGGGTCACGGCGCGCGCGCTCGGCGACGCCGCCTACTTTGGCAGCGCCGATCACCGCTGGGTCCGGGTCACCAACCACGGCGCCGTCGAGCACGTCCACGACCTGCCCACCGCGCCCAAGTGCACCCCGCCGCCGCCCACCTGGGCCACGCTCGGGGTGGACTGCTGCCTCACCCGCCACGGCCGACTCTGGATGTGGTCGGCGTCAGGCCTGCTGCTGTCGACCGGCTGACGGCTCGGCGTCCGCCCTGCCGCCCCCACCCCGCCGCTACTCGACGGTGACGGACTTCGCGAGGTTGCGAGGCTTGTCGATGTCGCGACCGAGCGCGATGCCTGTGTGGTACGCGATGAGCTGCAGCGGCAGCACCGTCACCAGCGGCGAGACGAAGTCCGCCACGGCGGGGATGGCGATGGCGATGTCGGCCAGGGCCGCGATCTCCTCGTCACCCTCCGTGTGGATGGCGATGATGCGGGCGCCCCGCGCCTCGACCTCCTTGAGGTTCGACAGCGTCTTCTCGCGCTGATCGTCCATCGGGACGATCGCGATCACGGGAGTACCCTCCTCGATCATCGCGATCGGGCCGTGCTTCATCTCGCCGGACGCGTAGGCCTCACACGGCAGGTACGCGATCTCCTTGAGCTTGAGCGCGCCCTCCAACGCCACCGGGTACGAGTACCCGCGACCCATGAACAGCACGTAGCGGGCGTTCTTCACGACCTCGACGACCTGATCGATGGGGCCAGGGTTCTGCAGGTAGTGGGTCACGTGCTCCGGCACCGAGTCCAGCGCCGCGGCGACCGCCTGTCCGCGCGGCAGCGACAGGTCGCGCGTGCGGGCGAGCATGAGCGTGAACACCAACAGCGCCGTCACCTGCGAGGTGAACGCCTTAGTGGAAGCCACCGCGACCTCGGGCCCGCTGTGGATGTACACGCCGCGGCCGGTGGTGCGCGCGATGGTCGAGCCGACCACGTTGACCACGCCCATCACCTGCCCGCCCTTGAGCTGGATCTCCTGCACGGCGCCCAGGGTGTCGGCCGTCTCGCCCGACTGGCTGACGGCCAGGAAGAGCGCGTCGCGCTCGATGATCGGGTGGCGGTAGCGGTACTCCGACGCGATCTCGCAGTGCGCGGGCACACGCGCCAGCGCCTCGATCGCCATGGCGCCCGCCATGCCGGCGTGGAAGCTGGTGCCGCAGCCCACCGTGATCACGCGCTGGATCGCCACCAGATCGCGGGGCTTCATGGACAGACCGCCGAGCTTGGCCAGGCCGTCCTCACGCTGGATGCGCCCGAGCAGGCAGCGACGGATGCTACGCGGCTGCTCGTGGATCTCCTTGAGCATGAAGTGCGGGAAGCCCTCGCGGTTGGCGACGTCGTAGTCGGCGTCGATCAGCTGGACGTTGAGGTCCAGCACGCCGCCGTCAAAGCCGCGGACCTCCACCTCGCCCGCGCGCACGATCGCCATCTCGCGATCCTGCAGATAGACGACGCGGCGCGTGTGCTCGACGACCGCCTGAGGGTCGGACGCGATCACCGTCTCACCGTCACCGATGCCGCAGACCAGCGGCGATCCGTTGCGCGCCACGATCAGCATTTCGGGGTGGTCGGCGAACGCGACGACGATGCCGTAGGTGCCGCGGATGTGCTCGAGCGCCCGCAGCACGGCGTCGGTCGGGTTGCCCGAGTAGAACTTGCGGATCAGGTGCGGCAGGACCTCCGTGTCGGTCTCGCTACGAAACACCACGCCTTCGGCCTGGAGCGCGCGGCGCAGCGCCCGCTCGTTCTCGACGATGCCATTGTGGACGACGGCGATGCGCTCGAGGCTGTCCAGGTGCGGGTGGGCGTTGGCGACCGTGACGCCGCCGTGCGTGGCCCAGCGCGTGTGGGCGATCCCAACCACCCCGCCGGGGCCGTCCGCCACCGCGCGCGCCAGCTCAGCCACGCGGCCGGTGGTCTTGCGGACCCACATCCCGCCGTCGGACACCAGGGCCACGCCCGCGGAGTCATACCCGCGGTACTCCTGGCGACGCAGGCCCTCGACCAGCACGGGCAGCGCGCGACGAGACCCGATGAACCCGACGATTCCACACATTCGAGACCTCCGCTACTGCGACGCCAGACTGGACCAGCTGCGGACAGCGCGATCCAAGGCACCCAGGTTTGATCCGTCGTAGCCGACCGTGACCGATCTAAGCACGCCCGTGGTGTCCACCACATACGTCGTCGGCAAGGTATCGACCTGGAAGTCAGCCCGCATGCTCGGGTCGCGCAACACGCTCATGGTGTCCCACGGTAGCTTGGCCAGCGCGCGGGCGTAGCGGCTGACGTCGTCGTCCACCGAGATCGCCAGCACGCGGACCGGCAGATGGTCTCGCTCCCACGCCTTGGCGAGCGAGTCCAGCAGCGGGAGCTCGGCGAAGCAGGGCCGGCACCAGCTCGCCCAGAACGACAGCACGAGCACGTTGCCGCGCAGGTCGGTGGACTTCACGCCCGACAGGTCGAACTCTGGGATGGGGCGCCCCACCCGAACGCCGGTCCCGAGCGCCAGGATCGCGGAGAAGTCAGGTCGAGCGCCTTCAGTCGATAGACGGTCAAGCGCGGCGCTGCGCGAGAACCACGAACGCTGGAGGCGATCGATCCACGCGCCCGCCGCGCGCGCGGCCCCCATGTCCGTCACGGTGGGCAGGCCCTCCGGAACCGAGCGCGAGGCGCGCCGCGCGGCCTCTACCGCCACCGCCCCCTCCAGCGCGCAGCGGTCGCGTAGAGGCGCGCCGCACGCCCGCGGCGAGGTCACGCGCGCGGCCATGTGCTCGGGGGACGGGTCCAGCCAGGCCGCGGTCCGCGCCCGCACCGCCGAGGCCCGGGCCAGCTCGAACGCCGACTCCGGCTGCAGGAAGGACGCGCGGTCCAGCGCGGCCAGGAGCCCAGGGACGGTCGGGAGCCCATGACCGTCCACAGGCAGGTCGGCGTCCGCGGCGTCGGCCCGCGCGAGCGAGATCACCTCGTCGTCGGGGGCCAGGTGCGCGGACACACCAAACGCGATGGCGGCCTCCGTCTTCCAGCCGCCCAGCGCCATCACGCGGCCGAAGTCACGCCAGCCCGCCGCCGCCTCGCTGATCTGCCGATCCACGTCGAGGTTGGTCGGATCGATCGCGGGCATCGGGTCCACCGAGCCGACGCAGCGCAGCAGGACGTGCTCGGCCAAGGCCCGCCCCTCCCGCTTCATCGTGTTGACCACCGCCCACTCGGCCCCGACCGGCCGCGCGCAGGCGCCGCCGTGGGCCTGCAGCAGCTTGTCCGCGTCGACGTCCTGCCCGTGCGCGACCAGCAACTTGGCGATCCCCGCGGCCAGCCGGGGCGCCTCGTCCGGTCGCGCCCAGGGGAAGACCGGCGCCGGCTGGCGGCCCAGCACCCCGGCCGCCGCGTCGATCATCTCCTTGGACCAGCGAGGACGGCGCGCCACCTCCCACAGGTCCCAGGACTCCGTGGAGCCGGTGAGCGCGACGCCGAGGAGCTCAGGCGTGACCGGTCCGCCGCGATCCGCGTCCACGCGATCGGCGAGCACGCCCAGGCGCTCCTGGTCCTTCACCGCCAGGAGCAGCGCCGCCGCGCGGAGCCAGCCGACCGGCGACTCCCCCGCGATGAGCCCGTCCACGCGCAGCAGGAGCGTCGCCTTCGCACCTTCGACGACGCGCGCCTGGCCGCGCGGGAGGTCCTCGTCCCACAGCGGCGTGAACGGCGTGAGGTCGGTGGCGGGGTCTTCAGGCCAGATGTCGAGGAGGTCCGACAGGGCGACGCGATCCCCTTCCTCCTTGGCGAGCGCCGCGCGCAGCCGCAGATGCGCCATGTCGTAGGACGCGCCCATGATCCGCTTGGCGGGCCCTGTGTCGTGCGCGGCGAGCGAGATCCAGGCGTGCGCCAACTCTGCGTCCGGCCCGTCGTCGGCGGCAGGCAGCGCGCGGGCCCGCCCCAGCGTGACCAGCTCCATGCGGACGGCCACCCGGACTTCGGGCTTGAGGTGCGCGTCGGACAGCTCGTCGCCGATCCACGCGTCCATGCCGGCGGCAGCGAGCGCGTCCAGGCGGGCGGTCGCCCACTCGGGGTCGTCAGGGTGCGAGCGGAACCCGCGGCGGCTCAGCGCCAGCGCGTTGCCGAACTCGCCCAGGTCGATCCACGAGGCGACCTGGAGCTTGGCGCCCTCGTTCGCGGCGGTGTCGACCGACGACGCGGCGAGCGCGACGCCGAACAGGCACGCGAACAAGGTCATCCGGGGGGCGCCGCGGGGTACAGGCGACGCACGGCCTCGGCCACGGGGCCGGGCACAAAGCCGGAGACGTCGCCGCCGTACATGGCGATCTCGCGCACCAGCGACGACGACACGTAGATCAGCGACGGGTCGGCGAGCAGGAAGAACGTCTCGATGCCGGACAGGGCCCGGTTGGCGAGGCCGTTGCGGAACTCGAGGTCGAAGTCCGACAGCGCGCGCAGGCCGCGGAGCACCACGTCGGCGTCGTACTTGCGCGCGGCGTCGACCAGCAGCCCGCGGAACGGCACGACCTCGAGGTTGGGGACCTCGGTGCACGCCTCCGCGATCATCTGCGTGCGGGTCTCCAGGTCGAACAGGTACTTCTTGGTCGGGTTGTTCCCCACCGCGACGACCAGACGGTCAAACAGCCGCGCGCCGCGCGTGATGATGTCGACATGGCCATTGGTGACGGGATCAAACGATCCCGCGTAGATCGCCGTACGCGCCATCGCTCGACCTCCTCTGACTTTCGGCCTGCGCCTTACGGCGTCTGGGTCCTGGTTGCCACTGTCGGTCCCGGACGGTCACTTTCCGAGGGGGCTGTCGGATCCATACCACTTGGTGAGCACGTCGCGGAAGCGCGGGTCCTCGCGCAGGTGGGCGAACGCCGGATCCACGCGGATGTCCTGCCGGAACTCGATCTGGTGGAGCAGATCCATGCGGGCGGCGCCGCTGAGCGCGAGCTCCATGAACTTCAGGGCGGCGGCGTCGTTGCCCATGGCCGCCTGGATCTTCGCGCGGTGGAGGTCGGAGTACGGGTCGTTCGGGAGCGTCGTCTCGAGCTCCTTCATGATCCTGACGGCCTCGTCGAACTTGCCCTGGTGCGCCAGGTTGACCGCGAGGTTGTTCAGCGCGGTGGTGTCGCCGGGGTCGAGCGCCAACGCGAGACGGTAGAGGCCCTCCTCGCGCGCGAACTCGCCCTTGCGCTTGTAGATCAGCGCCTTGTTGTTGTACGCGGCGGCGTCCGACGGATCCATCATGATCAGGCGGTCGTAGGCCTTCTCGGCGCCAACGAAGTCCTCGGCCAGGAACTCGTAGTAGGCCAGCGTGGCGATGGCGCCTGGGTCGTCGGGATCGATCCGCAGGCGACGCTGCGCGCGATCGATCACGTACTCGATCTGCTTCTCCTCGGGCTCGGCCTGCATCCAGTCGGGCACGCCCCAGCCCTGGTCGCGCTCCAGCAGCGGCGGGGAGGGCGGCTTGGGCACGTCGTCCGGCGGCGCCTCCGTCGTGATGCCTTCGGCGTCGTCGCCCGTGCCGTCGTCCGCCTGGGGCGCCGCGACCGGCGCGGGCGTGGCCTGCGGAGCCGCGACGTGGGGCGTGCTGCGACGCGCGGCGGCGGGCACCGAGTCGGTGGCGAGCGGCTTGACCCGCTGCGGGGTGTTGTCGACCTCACGCGCGCCGCCCAGGTGGCTCAGGTCGCCATCAGCGTCACCAGGCGGCAGCCAGCCGGGCGCGAGCTTCTCGGCCTTCTCCACCTTGCGCTCGGGCGAAGTCGCCTCCTCCGCGCCGGCGTAGTCGTGGCGGATGAGCCGCGCGATGTACTCGGCGTCGATCCCCTGCCCGGCGCCCGCGTCCTGCTCCACCGGGCAGGCGATGCCAAACCACGGGCAGAGGTTCTCCACGAACACCTCGACCTGCGAGGTGAGCACCGTCAACGTGCAGACCACCAAGAACCACGGCAGCCAGCCGTCGGGCGACCAGAGCGCGAAGCGCCTCAACCCGGGCGCCTCGACCACGCGGAGCGTGACCGACAGATCTCCCGCCACCACCGTCAGCGCCCCGTTGGGGGCGAGCGAGCGCGTGGACCCCTGCGGCTCGGACAGCTCCACGGAACCGCGACCGGTCCAGCGGACCTGCGCCACGTAGGTCTGCCCGGGCAGCGCCGGCACCTTGAGCGCGCCCGTGGGGCCGATCACCAGCGGCGTGCCGGACGGCACCATCACCTCGCCGACGTCCACCCCACGCACCCTCGCCGTGGCGCGGAGCAGGACGCGGCCGCTCATGGGCCGTCTACCCGCACGGTGTCGAGGATGCCGTGCACCGCGTCCACGGCCAGCGTCAGCGCGTCGTCGTCGCGCGACTCCAGCGTGACCACCAGCCGGTGCGCCTTGTCGCCAAAGCGCGGGTAGGAGCCGATCGCCACGCCCCGATGGGCCGCGGCGATGTCCGAGAGCGCCACGGCGATGTCGCTCTCCAGGTTGCGCGCGTACACGCGGACGCAGCGCACCGCGACGCCTGCGAGCGAGGGCGCGATGTATTCGAACTGCTGCTTCACGAGCGCCGGGATGCCGGGCATCACGTAGATGTTCTGGACGCGCAGGACGGGGAAGATCTGCGCGGCGCCCGTGATGCGCTCCATGCCAGCGGGCACGGTCGCCATGCGCAGCGTGCCGCCGTCCTTGGGGAAGCCGTGGCGCTCGGCCAAGGCCATCAGCTCCTCGTCGACCTGCAGCGGGAGGCCAAGGCCGCGCGCCACGCCCTCAAACGTGATGTCGTCGTGCGTGGGGCCGACGCCACCGGTGGTGAACACATGGTCGAACGCGGCGCCGCAGCGGCGCACCTCGTCGGCGATCGCGTCCAGGTCATCGGAGATGGTGACGAGCCGACGCAGATCCACGCCCAGCGTTCGCAGGCGGCGGATGAAGTACGGACCGTTCTCGTCGGCGAACTTGCCCGAGAGGATCTCGTCGCCAATGATGATCACGGCCGCGGTGGACATAGTCCGCCCCTAACCGGCAGCCGGTGGGGTGTCCCCGACGTGACCGCCTGTGACCGGCGCCACAGCAAGGATCTTCTGCGCGAGCTTGGACCAGCCCACGCCGTCGCCGTCTGCCGCCAGCCACGCGAGCTCGGTGTACGTGCCGTCGCCCACAAAACCCACCGCCTCCTCCGCGCTCACCTCGTAGACCTCCACCGTGAGGCGTCGGTGCGTGAACACGTGCACGATCTGCCCACGAAGCGGCCCCACGTGCGCCATCATGCCTGCGCGGGCCGCGAACGCCTGGCGCAGCGCGGCCTGTGCGTCCTCCTCGGGGCCGATCTCAGCGCCGACCGGCTCCCACAGGCCGCCCAGCAAGCCCTCCGGACGGCGCCCGCACAGGACGCGCCCATCGCGACGCAGGATCCCCGCCACCGCGCGCACGGCGACCGCGGCCTTGCGCGCCGGGAGCCTGGGGTAGGCCGTCACGTCCCCCGCAGGCCTGGCGAGGCAGACGTCGGCCCACGGGCAGACCTCGCAGCGCGGGGCGCGCGGCGTGCAGACGGTGGCGCCAAGCTCCATCAGCCCTTGGGTGACCTCGGACGCCACGCCTGGCGCGTGGATCGCCTGCGCGCGCACGCGCAGCACCTGCTTCCCGCCTTTAGAGCGCGGATCGGCGTCCAGGCGATCGACCCGGCTGATCACCCGTTCGACGTTCCCGTCGACCGCCGCCGCCGGCACGCCGAACGCGATCGAGGCGATCGCCCCCGCGGTGTACGCGCCGATCCCGGGGAGCTCCGCCAGCGCGTCCGGATCGGCAGGCAGGCCACCGCGCGCCACCGCCGCGACCGCCGCCGCGTGCAGAAGGCGCGCGCGCCGATAGTACCCAAGCCCCGCCCACATCGTGAGCACGTCGTCGGGTGACGCGGCCGCGAACGCCTCGATCGTGGGCCAGCGCACCGTGAAGCGGTTGAAGTAGGGCACCGCCGTGTCGATGCGCGTCTGCTGGCACATCAGTTCGGACAGTAGGATGTGGTACGGCGACGGATCCCTGCGCCACGGCAGATCCCGGGCGTTCGCCCGATACCAGGGGACCAACCGTTCCCGCAGCGCCTCACCGGACGCGACCGGGCTCAACGGCGGCGCCAAACGGCCAGCGCGAGCAGCCCAACCCACGCCACCGACGGCGCGCGGGGCGTGTCGCAGCCGCAGCCGACCTGCTCAAGGCCGCCCAGGCCGTCGTCTGGTACCGGCCGACCACTCGGGAGATCCTCGGGCGACGGGACGTGCACCGCCTGCGAGCCCGCCCACAGGCCGGGCATGCCCTGGTAGTCGATGGCGCGCGCGGTCCACTGGTAGGACCCCGGCGTGATCGCGCGAGTCATCACCGTGACCACCCCCTGCGGATCGGGGCGCAGCTCACTCCACGACATCACGGCGGCGCCCGTCGCGTCGCGCAGCTCGACCGTGTAGCGGACCGGGAACCCCTCCGGATCGACCGCGCCGTGGGCTGAGAACGTCACGCGCCCGAGGGTGAGGTCCACCTGCGCCGGGTCGAGCGCGGGGGCGTTCGGGGCACGGTTGTCGTCGTTGACGAAGAAGGCGGTGGAGGCCCAGGGGCCCAGGCTGTCCCAGTCGGTCGCGCGCGCGCGCGCCACATACCAAGTGTCCTCGACGAGGCTGGTCAGCACGCGGTCCGTCAGCTCGCTCTCTCGCAGATCATGCCCCTGGCCGACCGTGCCCGCCTCGGCGACCACCTCGATCTCGTAGCGGAGCGCCCGGTGTTCGGGGTCGACGGCCGGGGCCAGCGTAAAGCGCTGCGTGGACAGGACCACGGCGCCAGCGCGGGGCGTCACCCAGCTGGGCGGCCCAGGCGCCTGGTTCTCGGTGTCCACCGTGAAGCATGAGGGCGAGGTGTCGCCGCCGGACTCGCCGTTCACGTCCATCGCGCGCACGGTCCAGCACCAGGTCGTCAGGTCGGTCAGCGGCGTCGTCGGCGACCAGGCGGCCGTGCTGCCCACGATCTCGACGTCGGCGCCCTCCTCCACCGGCAGCCCGTCGCGGGTGAGCAGGTAGTTGGCGCTCGTCGCGCAGGTGTCGGTGCTCAGGGTGAGGGTGACCGGCGTAAACGACGTCGTCGCGCCATCCCACGGGTTCATCGCGACGGCGACGGGCGGCGTCGGGCACGGGGCTGCGCCCGTGTCCGCGAGGCTCACCACCATCCCGACCACCCAGATCGCGAGCATCGACACTCCACGTCCGTGCTGTATCCCAGGCGGGGGGCGTCCCGCGACGCTAAGGGGTGGGTCCGGAGCGTCCGTGTCCCTTCGTCAGCTCGTCGTGCTGGGTTCCTCCAGCCAGGTGCCCACCCGACATCGCAACCACAACGGCTACCTGCTGCTGTGGGACGGCGACGGCTTCCTGTTCGACCCAGGCGAGGGCACGCAGCGTCAGATGACGGTGTTCGGCGCGCGGGCCAGCCAGATCACGCGCATCTGCGTCACCCACTTCCACGGCGACCACTGCCTGGGCCTGCCCGGCATCCTGCAGCGCATCAGCCTCGACGGCGTCGACCACCCGGTCCACGTGCACTTCCCGGGCAGCGGCGTCGAGTTCTACGAGCGGCTCCGGCACGCGTCGATCTACGAGGACAAGGCCGACATCCGCCCCCGCCCGCACGACGCCGCCGGGGTGATCGCCCAGACGCCCAACTGGACGCTCACCACCGCCCCGCTCCGGCACGGCGCTCCCGCGTGGGGCTACCGAATCGAGGAGCCAGACGGATGGACGATCGATCCGGCCGCCACGGACGCGCTCGGCATCCGCGGCGAGGCTGTGGGCCGCCTCAAGCGTGACGGCCGCGTCACAGTCGACGGCCGCGAGGTCACGGTCGACCAGGTGTCGCACCGTCGCAAAGGCCGCTCGTTCGCGTTCCTCATGGACACCCGCCCCTGCGACGGCGCCCGCCAGCTCGCCAAGGGCGTGGACCTGCTGGTCTGCGAGTCGACCTTCCTGTCGTCCGAGGCCGAAGAGGCCCGCAACTACCTGCACATGACCGCCGACGAGGCCGGCCTGCTCGCCAAGGAGGCGGGGGCGCGTCGCCTGCTGCTGACGCACTTCAGCCAGCGCTACCCGATGGACGCCCCGTTCGCCGAGGAGGCGCGCCGCCACCACGGTGACGTGCACGTGGCCTACGACGGCCTGCACCTCGATCTGCCGCCGCGCGAGAGCCCGTGAGCCCGCGCTTCACGCCCGAGGCCGCCGCAGCCATGCGCGCGGCCATCGTGGAGGTAGGCGGACGCGAGGTGTTCGCGGTCGGTGAGGTCGATCACGGCACGGTGATCGGCGTGGAGATCGTGGCGCGCGGCCAAGAGGATCAGGTGTTGGCGATCCTGGGTCGTCCGCGCGCGGGTCAGGTCGTGATCCACAACCACCCGTCCGGCGATCTGCGGCCCTCCGACCCCGACATGGCGCTGGCCGGACAGTTCTCCGAGGACGGCGTCGGCTTTGTGATCGTCGACAACGACGTCCGCAACGCGAGCTTCATCGTGGAGCCGTGGCAGCCTGCGCCCAAGAAGATCGATCCAGACGACGTCCTGCGCTTCCTCGACGAGACGCTGCCCACCGCGCTCCCCGGCTGGGAGTCACGCCCCGCGCAGCGCGAGATGGCCTTGCGGGTCACGGCCGCGCTCAATGAGGGCCGCCCGCTGGTGGTTGAGGCGGGCACCGGCACCGGCAAGTCGCTCGCGTACCTGCTGCCCGCCGCCATGTGGGCCTTGGCCAACGACGCCAAGGTGGTGATCGCCACGCACACGCGCGCGCTGCAGGCGCAGCTGGTGGCGAGCGACCTGCCCATCCTGGCGCGCGGCGGGATCGAGGCGCGCACGGCCGTGCTCGAAGGGCGCAACAACTACCTGTGCAAGCGCCGACTCCAGCTCGCGCGCGACGAGGCGACCGAGCTGTCGGACGACGCGAAGATCGCGTTCGACGCGCTGCTCGGCTGGGCGGCGACGACGACGGGCGGGTCGCGCAGCGAGATCGGCTTCCCGGTGCCGCCCGACGTGTGGGAGCGCGTGGAGTCCGACAGCGATCTCACGCTCCGGATGCGCTGCGAGCACTATGACAGCTGCCACTACTACTCCGCGCGGCGCACCGCGGCGGGCGCGCACGTCATCGTGGTGAACCACGCGCTGCTGCTGGCCGATCTGGTGCTGCGCGAAGAGGCGGGCTTTGGCCTGCTGCCCCGCTTCGAGCGGGTGATCCTCGACGAGGCCCACCACCTGGAGGACGTCGCGACGGGTGCGGGCGCCACGCGCGTCACGCAGCGCGCGGTCAGCCGCGCCGTGTTCCCGCTGCGCTCGGCGAAGAAGCGCCCTGGCGCCTTCGACCGCTTCGCCGACACCGTGTCGAACGCGTCCAAGGTCCCGCCTGAGGTCGCGGACAAGGCGCTGGCCGCGGCGTCGGCGGCGAAGGATCTTGTGGTGCCGCTCACGTCGGTCGCCACCGAGGCGCTGGGCGAGATCGCCAACCTGCTCGGGCCCGAAGCGCCGCAGGTTCGCATCGACGATCGTTTCCGCGGCACGGAGCTGTGGACCAACGTGGTGCTGCCGCGCGCGCAGCACCTGCGCATGGCGCTGGAGGACGCGTCGGGCGCGCTCGCCGGCATCCAAGAGGCGCTGGGCGACTTCAAGCTGCCCGAGGGCCAGTCGCAGTCGCTGCTCGATCTGCAGCGCGCGGCCGGTCGCTTGGCCCGGCTAGCGGACGGCGTGCGCGTGTTCACCGAGCCCAGCGACGACACGCGCGTGCGCTGGATCGAGCGCGCTGAGACCCGACGTGAGGACGGCACCGCGGCGCTGTGCGCGTCGCCGATCGACGTGGCGCCGATGCTCAAGAACATCCTGTGGGAGAAGCTGCGCGGCGCGGTCGCCACGTCGGCGACGCTGTCGGTCGCGGGCGACTTCAAGTTCTGGAAGAGCCGCCACGGCCTGGAGTCGCCCGAGGAGCTGGTGCTCCCCTCGCCCTTCGACCACTTCCAGCAGGCGCTGCTGGGCCTGCCGAACGATCTGCCCACGCCCGACGAGCCTGGCTTCTTGCGCGCGAGCGCGCGCGCGATCGTCGACGCGATCGAGGTCGCGGGCGGCGGCGCGTTCGTGCTGTGCACCTCCCACGACGCTGTCACGGCCTACGCGGCCGCGCTGCGGGCGGCGCTGCGCCCGGGCATCCCGGTGTTCAGCCAAGGCACCGAAGGCCGCGGGGCGCTGCTGGCGCGCTTCAAGGGCGAACGGAACGCGGTGCTGGTGGGCACCGACTCGTTCTGGGAGGGTGTGAGCGTGCGCGGCGAGGCGCTGCGCCTGGTCATCGTGCCTCGCTTGCCGTTCCGCGTGCCGACCGATCCGCTGCGCCTGGCGCGGCACGAGAAGGTCGCGGCGAGCGGGGCCGATCCGTTCCGCGCGTACACGCTGCCCGAGACGGCGATCAAGCTGCGCCAGGGCTACGGCCGCCTGCTGCGCGCGCAAGATGACCGCGGCGTCGTGCTGATCCTCGACGGTCGCGTCCACACCAAGGGCTACGGCAACACGCTGCTCGCGGCGCTCCCGCCGGCGCGCCGGGTGAAGGGACCGTGGACCCGCGTGCTCGACGCGATCCGCACCTTCTACGCCACCACCCCTCGCCCCGCGGAGGTCTAGGTGAAGGTCTCGCTGTTGTACTTTGGGCCGGTGCGCGACCGCGCGGGGCGCACCACCGAGGACGCCGACATCGACGCCGGCACCACGCTGCACACGCTGTTCGTCGAGCGCTTCCCCGACCTGCTCGCGCTGCCGATCGCCTATGCCCGCAATGGCGCCTACGCGGACGCGCACGATGTCGCGCAAGACGGCGACGAGATCGCCTTCCTGCCGCCGGTGGGTGGCGGATGATCGCGCTGGTCGACCATGGGATCGACGTCGCCCAGGTGGAGGCGAGCGTGCGCGACGCGTCGTGCGGCGCGGTGCTCGTGTTCGTCGGCACCACGCGCGACACCTTCGAGGGGAGGCCCGTCCTGCGGCTGGAGTACGAGGCCTACGTCGCGCTCGCCCAGGCGGAGCTGATGGCGATCGCCGCCGAGATCGGCGCGCGGTGGCCGGGTGCGCGGGCGGCGCTGGTGCACCGACTGGGCGTCGTGCCCGTCACCGAGGCGAGCGTGGTGATCGCGGTCGGCACGCCGCACCGCGCCGACGCCTACGACGCGAGCCGCTACGCGATCGAGGCGCTGAAGGCGCGGGTCCCGATCTGGAAGAAGGAGGTCTACGACGACGGCCACGCATGGAAGCCGAACGCCGCGATTCACGAGGATCCTACAGGAAGCTAGGGCGGTCCCCAACCGCCCCCGATACGGGGCGACGGTCGACGCCGAGGCCCAGATGAGCGAGCCCGTCCGCCAGCCGTTCCACCCGATCGTGTGGACCATCCTGTACTTCCCGTTCGGCGCGTTGGGCGGCTTCGTCAGCTTCCCCCTGACGTTCCTGGCCACCCAGAACGGCATGTCGATCAGCGAGGGCGCCTGGCTGAACGGCGCCAACATGCTGAGTCAGTGGTGGAAGTGGACCTGGGCGCCTGCGGTGGACGTCACGCTGTCGCCCAAGCTCTGGTACATGTTCTCCATCGTCACGTCGGCGATCGGGATCCTGGCGATGTCGGCCATCCCGCTGTCGTCGGAGAACCTCCCGGTCCTGCTGCCGATCATCGCGATCGCCAGCCTGGTGAACACCGTGGTCGGCATGTCGCTGGAGGCGATCATCGCCGCGACCACGCCCCGCGAGGACATCTCGCGCAACAGCGCGTGGTTCCAGGCGGGCAATCTGGGCGGCGCGGGCCTCGCCGGCGGCGGCGGCCTGTTCCTGCTCAAGGCGCTCCCTGCGCCGTGGATGACGGGCGCCGTGTTCGCCGTGAGCTTCCTCGCCTGCGGGCTGCTGCTTCTGGCCATCCCCGACGTGAAGCGCCACGGCCATGAGGCCGGCCCGGTCGTCGCGGTGCAGGGCGTGTTCCAGGACGTGCTCGCGCTCGCGCGCACCAAGGGCGGCCTGCTGGCCGCGACGCTCTGCTTCTTGCCGATCGGCACAGGCGCGGGCCAGGGCGTGCTCATGCAGTCGGCGGTGGCCGCGCACTGGGGCGCAGGCGAGTCCGACGTCGAGTGGTTCGGGCTGATCTCGGCGGCGGTGAACGCGGCGGGCTGCTTCATGGGGGGCGCGCTCTGCACACGCCTCGGGCCGCAGCGGGCGTACACCACGATCGGCGCGGCGCTGGCCGCGGTCGCCGCCTTGATGGCGATCACCCCTGCGACGCCGTTCGCCTACATGGCGTGGAACATCGTGTACGCGCTCGGCGTGGGTCTGGCGTACGCGGCGTTCACGGCGGTCGTGCTTGACGTCATGGGCAAGGGCTCTGGCGCGTCTAAGTACACCATCTACGCGTCGCTCTCGAACTTCCCGATCTGGTGGCTGGGCCTGCTGCTGGGCCGCGTCGCCGACGCCAGCGGGCCGTCTGCCATGCTGCTGACCGAGGCCGCGCTCGGCGTGCTTGGCGTCATCCTGTTCGCGATGTCCGGCAGGCTGATCGCCAAGACCAGCCTCGCGGACGCGCTACCCGAAGGCGCCTAGGCGCTGGCGGTCGGTGCGCGCGACACCAGCGCCGGTCGCGGCGTCGTGGTGAGCGGCCAGCCGCGGCGCTCGTGCACCAGCTGCGCGGCCTTTTCGCCGGGCAGCGCAGGCGCGAACAAGAAGCCCTGCCCGGACGAGCAGCCTCGCGCGATCAGAGCCTCCAGCTGGTTCGCCGTCTCGATGCCCTCGGCGATCACCTTGGCGCCGATGCTCGCGGACAGGGTCACGATCGTCTCGACGATCTCGGGCACGTGATCGCCGTCGAGCGCCATGACGAAGGTGCGGTCCAGCTTGATCCGCGACACCGGGAACTGGTGCAGGTACGCGAGCGACGAATAGCCCGTACCGAAGTCGTCGATGAACAGGCCCACGCCCATGGCGCCCAGCGTGATCAGCGATTGCGCCACCTGGCTGGAGGGCTCCACCAGCACGCTCTCGGTGAGCTCGAGCTTCAGGCGGGCCGTGCTCAGATCGTGCAGGGCGAGCGCGTCGCGCACCTTGCCGACCAGACCCGCTCCCACCGAGCGCGCGCTCACGTTCACGCTCACGTAGATGTCGGGCATCACCTTGGACCACTCGGCCAAGCGCGCCGTGGTGTCGGCCAGCACGCGGTCGAGCACCTTGTCGATCAGCCCCTGGCTCTCGGCCAGCGGGATGAATTCGGCGGGGCTGATCAGCGCGCCGTTCGACGCGATCAGGCGGACAAGCGCCTCAAAGCCGTCGAGATGGCCGGTCACCAGACTGACGATCGGCTGGTAGTAGACCAGCAGTCCGTCGCCATCAAGCCCGCGACGAAGCTCGGCTTCCACGCTCAGGCGGCGCTTGGCTGACTCATGCATCGCCTGATCGAAGCGGCGCTGGTTCCCAGGTCCCGCGCGCTTCGCGTAGTACATCGCGGTGTCCGCGTCGCGCAGCAGGTCTAGGGCGTCCGTGTAGTCCGGGCTGCTGAAGGCGATGCCGACGCTGGTGCTGATCTCGACGGGGTGCCCCGCCACGACCGCGCTGCCGTGAACCGCGTTGCGCAGGCGTAGGGCGACCTTGTCTGCGTCGTCTGGGCTGTCGACCGGCTCGAGCAGGACCGTGAACTCGTCGCCGCCAATGCGCGCGACGGTGTCGCCGGACCGCGCGCACGTCGCCAGCCGCTTGGCCACGATGTCGAGCAGCTCGTCGCCCGCGTGGTGGCCCAAGCTGTCGTTGATCACCTTGAAGTTGTCGACGTCGATGAACACCACCGCGAAGCGGTGCAGCGGGTTGCGCCGCGCGCGCGCCGTGCTGTGCTCCAGGCGGTCCAGGAAGAGCGCGCGGTTGGGCAGGCCCGTGAGCGGGTCGTGGAACGCCGAGTGTGCCAGCCGAGTCTGCATGGAGTGCGCGAGCGTGACGTCCTGAACGGCGCCCGTGACCAACGCCGCCCCGCCGTCATCCACACGGCGCGCGTGCAGGTCGAACCAGTGCCAGTCTTCACCGCAGCGGATGCGGTAGTGCTGCCGCAACACGGCCTGCTCACCGGACCGCACCGCGCCGATCCCGTGGACAAGCGCGCCGAAGTCCTCAGGATGGACCCGACCCAGCCACACCTCGGGCTTGGTGTGCCGCCCGCTCGGAATGTCGAAGGCCTCGGTCCAGCCATCCGAGAACCAGATCTCGTCGTCGGAGCCCCAGGTGAACAGGCACGCGCCCGAGCCGACGCTGAGGACGCGTCGGCTCCGCTGCTCCTCCTCGGACGGCAGGCCTCGACGCATACCGAGCCACGCCGCCGCGCCGCCGGCGACGCCCGCGATCCCCGCGCTGATCGCGCCATGGTCCGCCGTGTAGGCCAGAGACGCAAGACCGGCGGCCATGGCCGCGGACGCGACCGCCGACAGGGCGAGTGAACGCTGCCCCGCGCTCACGGTGCACGCTCGGTCCACAAGGGCAGCCGGATCGACACGGTGGTACCGCCCGCGATGCCCACCTCGACGGACAACGCCCCACCGCGAGCGGTGACCAGGCGGCCTGCGTGGGTCAGCGCCATGCCCGCGCGAATGCCCCCGGGGCCGCTCGGCGACACATCGTTGAACGGGAAGAACACACGCTCAAGCTGCGTCGGCGAGAGCGTGGGCCCCTGGTCGGTGATCGTCAGCGCGACGCTGCCGGGCTCGCCCACATGCGCGCTGACGAACACGTTCCGGCCCGCGGGCGTGACCCGAACGGCGCGGCCCATCACCGCGGTGACCACGCGCGCTAGCTCGTCCTCACGAAGGCCAGCACGCACGCCGGACTCGACCTGCACGTGGATCTCGACGCCAGGGGCGCTACGACGGACGTTGATCGCGGCGACCGCCTGCGCGATTACGGCCGACAGGCTGGCAGCCACGTCGACCGCCTTCACGCCCGCGCGCGTGAACTCAGTCAGCGCGACCGAGAGGTCGAGCAGCGGGACGAGCGCGGCCTCGATAGGGGCTGAGAGCTTGGGCGTCACCGCCAGCGCGTCGCGGGCCGCGCTCAGCGAGTTGACGGTCGAGTCCAGCGCCTCGGCGATCCCCGACGCCATGTAGACGATCGCCTCGTCCTGGCGGAGCACGGCGGCCTCGCGCACGTTGCGCTGACGAGAGAGCAGCGACTCGACCGACGCCAGCAGCTCCTCGTTCCGGAACGGCTTGGCGAGGTAGGTGTCCGCGCCTGATCCCATGCCCTGCACGCGGTCGTCCGGCGCGCCGCGCGCGGTCAGGTAGATCAGCGGGATGGCGCTGGTCGCAGGCGACTTGCGCAGCTCGCGGCCCATCTCCAGGCCGTCCATCACCGGCATCATCACGTCGCTGATGATCAGATCGGGCCGGTGCTCGGTGGCGTAGCGCAGCCCCTGCTCGCCATCGGTCGCAGAGCGGACGTTGTAGTCGTGGCCGAGCAGCGCCGAGATGAACCGGATCATGTCCGGGTTGTCCTCGACCACCAGGACGGTCGGCACCTGCCCCTTGGGCTGCGGGCGCGGGGCGATGCGGCGCTCAGTGGCGTCCGCGATGCCCTGGAAGCGGTAGTTCGCCGCGGTGCGGATGGCGTCGTGCCACTCAGGCAGACCCGCGTCTTCAGCGTTGGAGCGGGACGGCGCGACCTTGGCCAGCTTGGCGGCGAACGGCGGCAGGGTCAACGGGAACCAGCAGTGGATGGTCGTTCCGACGCCAAGCTCGCTCTCGGCGCGGATGCGACCACCGTGCAGCTCCACGATCTCGCGCGCCAGGGCGAGGCCGATGCCAGTGCCGCCGAACGCACGCCTGTTGCCGCTGTCGGCCTGGTAGAAGCGGTCAAAGATGCGCGGCAGGTCGCTGGCGCTGATGCCGATGCCGTTGTCTTCGACCGTGAGATCGATGCCGTTGTCCACAAGTCGGGCGCCGAGCACGATGCGGCCGCCCTCCTTCACGAACTTGGCGGCGTTGCCGATCACGTTGAGGAGCACGCGCTCGACCAGCTGCGCGTCGGCGCTGACCAAGGGCAGACCGTCGTCGGCCTTGAGTTCGAGCGTGATGCGCTTGCGGCGCGCCAGCTCGGCGATGTCCGCGGCCAGCTCGCGAAGCGTCGCCACCAGGTCCAGATCCGAGATCTGCAGGTTAAGGCTGGCGGCCTCGGCGCGGGTCAGGGCCAACAGATCGTCGACCTGACGCAGCAGGCGCAGGGCGTTGCGCTGGGCCAGCGCCAGCTTCTCGCGCTGCCCGTCCGATAGCGGCTCGCGGGACGACTCCAGCAATGCGTCCAGCGGCGCCAGCGTCAGGGTCAGCGGCGTGCGCAGCTCGTGGCTCAAGTTCGCGAAGAAGCGGGTCTTGGCCTCGTCGAGCGCCGTCAGTCGCTCGTTGGCGCTCGCCAGCTCAGCGCGCTGTGCGAACTCGTTGAGGCGGCTGCGGCGGATGATGCCCTGCAAGATGACGGAGATGAACGCGGCAGCGGCGAGCAGCGCGTTGTGCGTGAGGAGCGCGCCCCATGCGCCGGGCCGGCCGCCCACCAGCAGCAGGCTGTCGTAGAAGACGATGAACCCGATGTACACGGCCAGCGTGTCCCACCGCTTCCAGGGGATGGGCAGAATCGCGTAGCCGAAGATCGTGACGTAGACGGCCTCGTGGTAGTCGCTGTCGCCGCCGCCCGTGAAATAGGCCAGCATGATGACCGCGCCGCCCGTGATGGCCGCGCTGGCGATCGCCGCGGGCCGGACCTTCTCGCCCTTCCAGTCTCCGATGTAGGTCGACCCGTAGATCGCCATGAGCATGAGCGACGACACAAGGCGCACCCAGCGCGCCCAGTGCAGATCGTCCCCAACCGCCAGGTATGGGTCCACCAACGCCATGCCGACGATCGCCATGGTGCCCAGCGCCGTGGCCACCCGGACCATGGGAGCGCCGGTGCGCCTAAGTTCCCGTTCGAACTGCTCGGAGACTTGCTCGTTCATGGCTTCTGGGAGGTGATGACGACCGCCTGTGGAGGGTTTCCGAAGGCCGTGTCGACCTGGATGTCGACAAAGCCGCGCCGCGTCACGAGCTCTGCCAGCGAGGCCGAGTCGTAGAAGCGGAAGAGCCCCTCCTCTTCGATGCGGAACAGCTCCGCCGCATGATCCACGAAATTGCGGGCGGAGTCCAGGAGCTTTTCACGCGTGAACCCGGCGGGCACCTCGGCATCAGGCATCACTTCGATGCGAGACACGAGGTCCACGTAGAGCTTGCTGTTCTCGGAGTCGGGCACCATCGACGACACCATGAGGCGCCCGCCGGGGCGCAGCACACGCCAGGCCTCAAACAACACGTCTTCAGGGTGGTCCAGGTAGGACAGAACCAGGCTCATGGCGACGGCGTCGAAGCTGGCGTCCGGGAACGGCAGCCCCGCCGGCGCGTCCAGCAGCGACGCAGGCAGCACCTGCAAGGCGGCGCGAACCTCGTCTTGGGTGACTCGGCCGCGGACATGCCGCCCGAGCAGGTTGAGGTCGGCCAGCAGGCGCGTGCACGCTGGGGTCATGCGGTGCTGGGTGGCCAGCGCGCCCACGTCGATGCCATGGCCAATGAGGGCGGCGTGAACGCCCTCGTCCGCCATGTCGATGAGCAGGTCGAGCGACGGGCGGTGCACGCCCGGCACACGCTCGGCCAGCACGCGCGCGCTCAACAGGTCACCGGCGATCCACCGGCGGACCGCGCAGAGCGGCGTGCCTTCGATGTCGATCACCTTGAGCGACAGGCGCTCGTCCGGCCCGATCTTGGCGCGGATCGCGTCCAGGGCCTCGGGCACGAAGTCTGTCGCCACAAGCTCAGCCACGCCCGCGCTCAGCAGGCGACGCGTCAGGTTGCCCGTCCCCGCACCCATCTCCAGCGCGCGGCCGCCCACGGGCGCCACTCGGCCGGCCTGGAGGTCCATGAGCTTGCGGTACTCGGGGTCGAACTGGAGGATGTCGAAGCCCAGCCCCTCGGAGTCCAACAGGTAGTTGCGCCACCAGACGCTGCGGTCGGTCAGGCGGCTGCGGCGGACCTGCGCCCACTCCGACTCCGCGATGGCGGCCATGCGGCCAATCGGCGGGGAGAACGGCGGCAGCTGGTCCTGATACACGGCGCGGTAGATGCGCTGCGTGATGCTCACGAACTGGGCGATCGCCACGTCGCTCGTGCGCGGCAGATGCCCGCTGTCGACCTCGACGTACTCACGCGCGCCGCTCGACGGCATGTCCATCATGGACTTCACGCGGCGCGGGTCCATCCATGCGTCGTGCTTGCCCTGCACCCAGACGACGTCGGACTTGATCTCCGACATCTCACGGCGCGCGGACTCCAGGTCTGTCAGGCCTGAGGCGTGGAGATCGGCCCAAAATCGGTCGCCGTCGGTCAGCACGCCGCCGAGCGACACGACGCCCAACTTCTGCCCCTGCTGCCAATAGGCGTGCAGGTCGATGTTGCCCGACACCAGGCGGATGGCGTCCACCGGGTCCGGCGCGCCCATGTACGACACCCAAAGGCCGACGTCGGCGGACTCGGGCTTGGTCAGGACGTGGCGCACGGCCACGCTCGACATGCTCACCGACACCAGGATGATGTGCGTCGGGTCGACGACGGTGTTGGAGCGCGCCCAGGTCAGCACGGTGAACACGTCCGAGACCAGCCCGGAGAGGGTGTAGTGCAGGGCGTGCGTGCCCTCGGCTTCGCAGCCAGGGTCCTTACCGGACTCGCCCAGGTTGTTGCTGCCGTCAAAGCGCAGGACGGCGATGTCGCGGTGCTGCCGACGGAAGCCGTCGATGATGGTTCCCGCGAGGAACGTCATCTGCTCTTTACGGCCCGCGAAGCCCGGCACGACGATGACCAGCGGGCACTTCAGGCGGTCGCCGCCCGACGCCGATCGATCCAGGATGCCGACGAGCGGGAACTTGCCGCCGTTGATCGTGATTCGACGCGCGGTGAGCGTGGACGCCACTGCGACCGGCGTGATCTTCTCGCGACCCTTGTGCGCCGCGTACCCGAGCTTGGTGGTGAAGTCGCCCCACATGCGCTGCATGCGCTCGGCGAACCCACCGCGCGACACCTCAGCGATCGCCGTCGAGTCGTGAGACCCGCGACGCGACGCGGGCACACCGTACGACACGCCCACGCGAACCCACGGCGCGCCGTCCGGACCCTCCGTGCGCGTGATGTGGCGGACCATCGCGCTCGGCAGCGTGCGCTTAGCGCCCTGCGACACCAGCTCCGCCTCATCGAGCGGCGTGCCGGGGGTCAGCAGGCAGTGCTCCGCGGGCAGGCTGAAGCTCAGGCCCTCGTGACTGAGGTCGACGACCGGCAGCTCGGCCATGGCGCCGGGGAGCCACGGAGCCGGCCACCGCACGCGCGTGCCGTCCGGCGCGGTCGCGCGGTCCTTCGACCGGCGCTCGGAGTACACGATGACATCGGGCAGCGCGCACATGACGCGCTTGTCGTCGACGCTCAGCACACGCACGCCAAACGAGTACGACACAAACGCCAGCGTGATCAACGCGTAGACTTCTTCGCCTTCGCGAAGCGTGCTGCGACCGTCGAGCGCGAACTCGATGCCTTCGCGTTGGACGCGCGTGAGGCGACCGTAGTCACGGGCCAGACGATCCGGCGGCACAAGCGTGACCTTCTCGCGGCTGGCCTGGATCTCTTCGAGCTTCTCGCGGAGGCGGCCGAGCGTGCGGATCGGCTCGACGTGCGAGCTGGCGGCGTGGAGCTGCTCGACCTGGCGCTGCGTACCTACCACTGAGGTCTGATCGACAATCCAACGACGCAGCCGACGAACCGCAGCCTGATCCTCTGCGTCGAATCGCAGGCCCATGCCATTGGAGGTGCGACGCACAACCTCTGCGCGGATCACGAGCGGCTTGCCGTCGCTGTCCAGATCAAGGCTGATCGGCAGCACCGCGCCGACGTCGAACGGATCCGTGGTCTCGACGAACACGCCCTGCAGGCTGATGTCGCGCGTCCGTCCGAGCGGCGCGCTGACGCCGCGTGCGGACACGGCGAGGCGCACCGGGATGCGGTTGATGCCGCGACTGTCGGCGCGTCGCGTCTCATCCGACATCGATTCGTCGGACGAGGTGGGAGACGACGCTTCGTTCAAGCCGCTCATCCTCGAATCCTCCGGCGCGACTGGGTAACGCCGCGGACGTGATTGTCTAGCGCGGTCACGGGCGCTCTCCAAGGAACGGTCGGTTGCATTTGCTTCCTGCCGCGGCGTGTGGCGACGGTGTGACAGCTAGGCGCAACACCATGCGCGCTGAGTCACCTAGAGATCGCAATCGGAACAGAGCGCCGTGAACTGCAGTCAAATCAATCACCCACGCGAAGATCGGGGCACACAGTCGCGTCCGGAGCCTGAACCAGACGCCCAACGGACGTTCGGCCACCAGTGGCTCCAACGAGGTGTACCGGGCAAAGCCGGTTCCGCGAAATAAGGGCATGCACACACTCTGGCGTAGACGCGGACGCTACGCGTTCGGAGGCCGTGCGGCGCCGTCAGGGCGCTCGCGCGGTTAAGCGGCGTCGCGGCGCGGACGCGCCCTCACCTCACGCCAGGAAGGCACGGCATGGCCTCGCTCGGACGGCCCACTCCCCAAGCGCCCACCACCCGCCCCCCAGGAGAGCGTCCACGCTACCGGGATCGCGACGAGGGCAGGTTCCGTCACCCGCTCGAGAACCGCTACGTCGAGGAGCACCGGGCCTTCGGTCTGCCGCTCATACCCGCGAACGAGGCGTCCCAGCTACGCAATCTCTGGCATGAGTCGTTCGGCCGTCAGGCGCCGCTGCACGTGGAGATCGGCAGCGGCAACGGCTTCTTCCTCTCCGGAATGGCTGGACTTCGTCCGGACTGGGACTGGGTCGGCATCGAGATCCGGTACAAGCGCACCGTGATGTGCGCGACCAAGATCAAGGGTGCGGGCGTCCAGAACGCACGCATCGTGCGGTACCACGCGGCCTTCCTCGACGACCTGTTTGATGCCAGCACGATCGACGGGCTCTACGTGAACCATCCGGACCCATGGCCCAAGGAGCGACACGAGGGCAACCGCCTGATCTCGCGTTGGTTCCTGGAGGACGTGGTCGACCTGCTCAAGCCGGGCGCGCACCTGCGCATGAAGACCGATCACCTGCCCAACATCGAGCGGCTGATCGCCATGCTCGACCACGACGGCGAGCTCAACGACGCCCCTCGCCTGCCGCTGGAGATCCGCGCCCGCGCCTACGACGTGACCCGTGACCCGGCGCCGTGGCCAGAGGACGTCGAGACGAACTACCAGCGCAAGTTCCGCCTGCGCGGCCTGCCGGTGCACGCGATCGAGGTGGTGCGCACGGACGCACCCGCGCCCGAGCGAACGACGGGTCGGTAGTTGACCGCGGCGGCGGGCACCGGGCCCGCCGTCACTCGATATCGAGCACCGCGTCCAGATCCGCCATGTCGATCTCCACGGGGCCGTCTTCCACGGCCTCGGGGGACTCGTCGTCGTCGGAGTCTTCGCCGTCGGCTCCGGTCGCGGCGCCGTCAGCGGGCGCCGCCTCACCGATAGGCCGCCGACGCCGACGCCGACGCTTCTTGCGAGGGATGTCCGTGGCCGCGGGAGCGGGCGCAGGCTCCGCGGCCTTGGGAGCCTCGCGCTCGGCCGCGGCGCGCGACGCGTTCGGCTCGGCGCTCGACGCGTGGTGCTCGGACAGGTTGGCGACGGACACGACGTGCTCGCGCTCTTCGCGGAGGAACACACGCAGCGCCGCGGCCAGCACGCCGGCGCCGCCAGGTGCGGCGAGTAGCTCGCGGACGCGGGCCTCGTGCCAGGGCTCAGGGTTGCCGGCGTGGGATCCCACGGCGCGGCGCACGCGCGTCAGGCGCTTGGCCTCGGTCTGATCGTTGGTCGGGAGCGCGCTGATCACCGCGGCGCGACCGGCGCGAATCACGGCATCGGACCACTCCGTCAGCTCACCTTCAGACACCAGCAGCGTGACCTCACGGGCGCGTGCGGCGCGGCGAACCCAGGCCTCGCCCTGGCTCGGCGACACGAACAGCACGCCGCCGAAACCGCGACCGTCCAGATCGCGCAGCGCGTCCTCGGTTGCGATCAGGGCCTCGACCTCACCGCGGCGAGCGCGGGTGGCCATCGCGTGTCGACGCGGCGACGTGGCGTGTGCGTCGAGCACCAGCGCGTCCACCTCGGCCGAAGCCAGCCCCGCGGCGATCGTCGACACCGCGTCCGCGTCCGCGACGATCACCAGCATACCGGCGTCCGCCGGCCGCGCCGCGACCACACGCACCACCGCGTCGACGGAGTCGCCGTCAGGGAGCGCCACAAGGTACGCGCGCTCGACTGCGCCACGCGCGGCGTCCGGCGCGTGGGCCCACAGCACCGGGTGAATGCCGAGCACGTCCGCGGCCGCGCTCACCGCGGGCATGTGACCGCCCAGCAGCCCGAGCACCGCCACCACGCCGTCCATCGGGAGCGTGTCCGCCCCACCGTCGACCACACGAACGGCGCCCGCGTCGCCCACGGTCCGCCCCGCGTGCCGCGCCGCCCGAGCGACGACCTCACGCATCGCGTCGACCTCCGCGGCCGCCACGACCACGAGCACCGCGCCAGAGTCCGACAGCTCGATCGCCAAGCCGACGAGCAGGCGCGTGGCGGCGCCAGGGTCGTCCAGCGCCACGACGGCGTCCTGGCCGCAGAGCGCGGACTCCACGGCGCCGGCGAATTCCGCCGACACGGGGCCGCGACCCAAGTCCTGAAAGGCGCGCAGGCCGGCCTCTGAGACCGGCAGCGCGAGCACGTCGACGCGAGTGGTGGCGTTCATGATCAAACTTCGAGGAGCATCCGCTCGGGGTTCTCGACGCACTGCTTGATGCGCACCAGGAAGCTCACAGCCTCACGACCGTCAATGATGCGGTGGTCGTAGGTCATGGCCAGGTACATCATCGGGCGGATCACGATCTGGCCGTCGACGACGACCGGACGGTCCACGATGTTGTGCATGCCGAGGATGCCCGACTGCGGCGGGTTGAGGATGGGCGTGGACATCATCGAGCCGAACGTGCCGCCGTTGCTCACGGTGAACGTGCCGTCCTCGAAGTCCGCGAGCTCGAGCTTGCCGTCACGCGCGCGCTTGCCGAGGGCCGCGATCGACTTCTCGACCTCGGCGAAGGACAGGCGGTCCGCGTCGCGCACGACCGGCACCACCAGACCCTTGGGGCCGCTGACGGCGACGCCGATGTTGTAGTAGCGCTTGTAGACGATGTCGTTGCCATCGATCTCTGCGTTGACCGCAGGGAACTCCTTGAGCGCCTCGACCGCGGCCTTGACGAAGAAGCTCATGAAGCCGAGCTTCACGCCGTGCTTCTCGACGAACGTGTCCTGGTAGCGCTTGCGCATGGCCATGGCCGCGCTCAGGTCCACCTCGTTGAAGGTGGTGAGCATGGCGGCGGTGGCCTGCGCTTCGACCAGGCGGCGCGCGATGGTGCGGCGCAGCGGCGACATCTTGACGCGCTCGACGCGGTCACCCGTAGGGACGCGCGGGGGCGCCGGAGCCGCGGCGGGCGCAGGCGCGGCGACGGGCGCCGGGGCGGGCGTGGGCGCGGCGGCCTGGGCCACGTCCGACGTGGTGACGCGACCACCCTTGCCAGATCCGGCGACTCCGCCAAGCTCCACGCCCTTCTCGGCGGCGGCCGCGCGGGCGGCGGGGCCGGCCTTCACCTCGGCCGTGGGGGCCGGAGCGGGCGCAGGGGCTTCAGCGGCGGACGCCGCGCTGGCGGTCTCGTCGATGCGGGCGACGATGGACAGCACGGGGACCTCGTCCCCCTCAGCGACCAGCAGTTCGGTGATGCGACCCGAGCTGGGAGACGGGACCTCCATCGACGCCTTGTCGGAGTCGAGGTCCACGATGGGCGCTCCGGCCACGATCAGGTCGCCGACCTTGGCGCGCCACTTGGCGATGAACACGGTCGCCACCGACTCGCCGATCTGGGGGATGAGGACGTCGATCGACATTCAAGACCTTCCGAGGAAGTGGTTCAGTTGCCCGCAGGCGAGATGGTGAGCGCGTCCTGCACGAGCGTGGTCTGCTCCCGCTTGTGGACGGAGTGCGAGCCCGTGGCCGGCGACGCAGAGTCGGAGCGCCCGACATACCGCACCGCCTCACCCCCGGGAAGCTCGTCCCGGATCCAGCCGGAGATGACCGGCCAGGCGCCCATGTTCTTGGGCTCCTCTTGGCACCACACCAGCTCGGCGCCCGAGTAGGGCCGCAGGATGTAGCGCAGGGCCTCGGCCGGGAACGGGTAGAGCATCTCCACGCGCACCACGGCGACCTTGGCCTGCTCGGCGGGCGGCATGGACTCCAATGCGGCGGCCAGGTCGTAGTAGACGTGACCCGAGCACAGGACGACGCGCTCGACGCCGGTCGGGTCCGGGCTGCGCACGTCCGGGAAGACCGGCTGGAAGCTGCCGCTCGCCAGATCATCCAGCGTGGACACGCAGCGCTCGCTGCGCAGCAGGCTCTTGGGGCTCATGAGCACCAGCGGCTTGCGCAGCTTGCGGATCACCTGCCGACGCAGGAGGTGGAAGTAATTGGCCGGCGTGGTGCAGTTGGCGACCTGGAGGTTTTCCTGCGCGCACAGCAGCAGGAAGCGCTCCAGACGCGCCGAGCTGTGCTCAGGCCCCTGCCCTTCGTAGCCATGCGGCAACAGCATCACCAAGCCGGAGTGGCGGTTCCACTTCTGCTCGGTGGACGCCAGGAACTGGTCCACGATCACCTGCGCGCCGTTGGCGAAGTCGCCGAACTGCGCCTCCCACAGCACCAGCGTCTCTGGCGTGTCGAGCGTGTAGCCATACTCGAACGCGAGGACCGCGAACTCGGACAGCGACGAGTCGATGACCCAGACCTGCTCTTGATCGTCGGCGATGCCGCGCAGCGGGTAGTGCTCGGCGCCGTTGTTCACGTCGGTCCAGACCGCGTGACGGTGCGAGAAGGTGCCGCGCCCACTGTCCTGACCGGACAGGCGGACCGGGTGGCCCTCGACCACCAAGCTCGCGAACGCGGCCTGCTCGGCCATGGCCCAGTCGACCGGGCGCTCACCGCGCGCGATCTCCAGGCGGTTCTCGATCAGGCGACGAACCTTCGCGTGGGGCGTGAAGCCCTCAGGGATGCGGTTCACACGCTCTAGCAGATGCTGAAGGGTGGCCCGCGGGACCTGCGTGGGGACGAGATCGTCGGGGTGGCCGCCCAGCCAGCGGGCCCAGCGTCCGCGCAGCGGAGACGTCTCGTCCCCGCCCTTCTTCATCGTGGGGTGCTTGGCCTCAGGGGCCAGCGGCTGCGAGGCCTCGGCGTCCATCGCGGCGCGCGCCTCGACGCCGATCGCCTCCGCTTCCGCGGCGCTGATGCGGCCCGCGGCCACCAGGCGCGCGGCGTACTTCAGGCGCGGGGTCGGCCGGGCGCGGATCTGCTCGTACATGAGCGGCTGCGTGAACGACGGCTCGTCGCCCTCGTTGTGGCCGTGCTTGCGGTAGCAGTACATGTCGATGACGACGTCGCGGTGGAAGGTCTGGCGCCAGTCGAGCGCGATCTGCACGACGGCCGCGACCGCGCGCGGGTCTTCGCCGTTCACGTGGAAGATCGGCACGCCGAGCATACGCGCCACGTCGGTGGCGTAGGGCGTGCTGCGCGCGTCGCGGGTGTCGGTGGTGAAGCCGATCTGGTTGTTCACGATCAGGTGGAGCGTGCCGCCGGTGCGGTAGCCCGCGAGCTCAGACAGCTGAAGGGTCTCAGCCACCGACCCCTGCCCGATGAACGCGGCGTCGCCGTGCATCAGCACAGCCATCGCGAAGTCGCGGTGCAGGTCGCTGTTGAGGTCCTGCTTGGCGCGAACGCGGCCCTCGACGACGGCGTTCACCGCCTCCAGGTGCGACGGGTTGGGCGTGAGCGACAGGTGGACCGTCTCGCCGTCCACGGTCTGCACGTCCGAGCTGTAGCCCAGGTGGTACTTCACGTCGCCGGTGCCCTGGGTGGGCATGCGGAAGTCCTGGAACTCCTCGACGATGGCGCGCACAGGCTTCTCCAGCGTGTTCGCCAGCACGTTGAGGCGGCCGCGGTGCGGCATGCCGATGACGATCTCGCGCACGCCGTTGCGTCGGCCGCGGGTGATCATCAGGTCGAGCAGCGGGATGAGCGTCTCGCCGCCCTCCAACGAGAAGCGCTTGGTGCCCGGGAAGCGCGTGTGCAGCATCTGCTCAAAAGACTCGGCGTCCGCGAGCTTGCGCAGGATGCGGCGCTCTTCTTCGACGGTGAGGACCTGCTGATCCGGCAGCTCCTCCAGGCGCTTGAGGACCCAGTGCTTCTGGTCCAGGTCGTCGATGTTCATGAACTCGGCGCCGATGCTGCCGCCGTAGACCATGGCCAGGCGCTCGCGGATCTGGCGGATGGTCGCCACCGCCGGCATGCCGTACATCGGGGCCGTCGGGACGCGCGCGTCCAGGTCCCCGTCGTTCAGGCCGTAGTGCTCGATGGTGATCTCGGGGTGCACGCGCTTGGCCTGACGACCGAGCGGATCGACGTCCGCGCGGAAGTGACCGCGGACGCGCCACGCGTTGATGTACTGCACGACCGCGGTCTGGCGGACGGCGATGCGCAGCGCGCTGCTCGCGTCCACCGCCACCGACGAAGACGCGCTGGCGAAGATGCTGCGGCGGTCAGGTGCGGCGGGCACAAACGCGCCCTCGTCGACCGAGCCGTCACGCATGCCGTCGAAGAACGCGCGCCAGCTGGCGTCGACGCTGTCCGGACTGGTCAGCCAGAGGTTGTACTGCTCATCGAGAAAAGCGGCGTTCTCGCCGGTAAGAAGGCTCGGAGAAAGCAAAGGAGGCCTCAGGATCCGGTGGTCAGCGCACGCCACCGGAAAAGCAGACGGTCCGTAATGCGTTCCCTGCCCGCCTTCACCCACCGGAGGCGGCGATCCAGCGCTCCACACGGGCACGAAGGACGTCGAGCGGGAGCGCGCCCTCGCCCAGGATCACGTCATGGAAGGCGGACAAGTTGAAGCGGTCACCGAGCCGCGCCTCCGCCTCATCCCGAAGCGCCAAGATCTCGATTTGACCGGTCTTGTACGCCAGCGCCTGACCCGGCCATGTGACGTAGCGGTCGACCTCGTTCACCACGTTCTGCTCGGCGAGCGCGGTGTTGTCGCGGAGGTAGGATTCGGCCTGCGCCCGGCTCCAACCCTGTGCGTGAAGTCCCGTATCCACAACGAGTCTCGCCGCTCGCCACGCGTCGAACGACAGCATGCCGAGCCGGGTGAGATCTGACGAATACAGACCGAGCTCGTCGGCCAGCCGCTCGCTGTAGAGCCCCCACCCCTCCACAAACGCCGTGGCCCCGTCGTAGCGGTGGAAAGCGGGCGCCGCCGGCAGCTCGTAGGCGGTGGCGATCTGTAGGTGGTGACCCGGCACCGACTCATGAAAGGCCAGGACCTCCGACTCAAAGCGCGCGCGGGTGGACGGCTCGTAGGTGTTCACAAAGTAGCTGCCCTGCTTGGAGCCGTCCGGGTTGGGCTGCTGGTAGTAGGCGATCGTCGTGTAGGGCGCGGCGTAGTCGGGGATCACCTGGACGTCGCACGGGGTCTTGGGGAGATGCCCGAACACGCGCGGCACCGCGCCTTGCGCGCGCGCGAGCGCGGTGGTGGCAGACGCGACGATCTCGTCCGCGTTGGTGAAGCGCAGGGACGGATCATCGCGCAGCCGGGCCAGGATGGTGGGCACGTCGCGGGTGCCAAACACCCGCTCGCCCACGTTGGCGATCTCGGCGTGCACCTTGGCCATCTGGTCGAGGCCGGTCTGATGGAGTTCCGTCGGCGACAGGTCGCGGGTGACGTAGTGGCGGACCAGCGCGGCGTAGCAGCCCTGCATGTCGGACAGCCCCGAGAGGCCCGGCTGATCGTCGGGGCGGGCTGCAGGCACGATGATGTCGCGCAGGAAGGCGCCATACTCGGTCAGCGCGGGTCGAAGCGTGCCGTCGATCGCCGCGTGCAGGCGGCCAGGCCACTCCGGGATCGGCGCGGCGCCCGGCTTGGTCGGCCCCTTGTTCACGAAGGACCAGTCGCCGGTGGGCTTGGCGAGCTGCGCGTCGACCATGGCGAGCGTGCGCTCGGCCGATGTGCGGTTCACCACCCGCCCCTGCTCCAGCCCTTCCTTCAGCGCCGCCTGATGATCGGCGAGCGCGCCGCGAAACGCCGTCAGGCGACGCAGCAGCGCCTCGGCCTGCGCGTCATTCTCCACCGGCTGGAGCTCGACGGCGTCGAACAGATCGCCCATCGGGTTCATGCGCGGCGAGAAGCTCCACGACTCATCGTGGCAGACCGCCGTGTCCACCTGCGACTGGATCGTCTGGACGAACACGTCGAGGAACATGGCGTCGCGTGCGTCAGCCAGCGTCCCCGACAGCGCCTTGGCGCGACCCAGGAAGCCTTCGCGGGCCTCTTTGCCTTGCTCGGCGGACGCGACAGACCGGGCCGAGACCTGATCGTCCATGGCGTGCTCACCGAGCGCGGTGGCCCACTCCGGCGAGTGGCGCATGGTCCAAGTCCACTGATTGATCAGCAGCGCGCGAAAGGTCGGGTCCTGGATGCCGGCCGCGGCGCGCATCGGGTCCTGTCGATCCGGCACAACCGGCCCCGCCCCGTGCGCGCAGCCGACGAGGAGCACAAGCGCCCACGCCCTCACATGGACTCCCGGTGCCGCACGAGCACACGATCCGCGAAGAAGGTCCCCTCGTCGCCGTCCAGCGTCAGGTGCCAGACCTTGGCGCCATCGGCGGCGCGCTCCGGCAGATCGTCGATCGGCACCACGTGGGTGTCGGGGCCGTCCCACACCAGCAGCTCGCCAGCCGTCGACAGGCTCCCCGCCCCGCGAAAGGTGCCCTCGAACGCGTCCCAAACGGCAGTCCCCGGCGTGGTGCCCACGAGCAGGACCTCGCCACCGTCCACCGCGACCAGCTGGTCGACGGGCTCGGACCACACCGCGGCCACCGTGCGAGACACGGCCTTGGACGACGAGAGATCCCAGGCGACGACCCGATCACCGACACCCAGGGACTCGATGTCCACTGCGCCGTCTGAGGTGATGACCTTGGTCCCCGCGATGAAGCCGAACGCGACGGGCATGGGCCCTCCTGTCAGTTGAGGACGCCGACCAGCGCACGCACCTGGGCCGCGGTCTCAAGGTCGAGCGGCTCGGGGAAGGCGCCGATGACGACGCCGCGCGCGTCGTAGACGCGGGTTTGGGGGATGGTGGTCGCGGGCAGATCCAGCTCGACCATCAAGTCGTCCGGGACGTTGTCCACGACGATGGTGCGGAACGTGAGCCCGCGTGACGCCATGAACTTGGCGACCTTCTCGACCGCCGCCTCCGCGCCGCGATCGTCGGTGAAGCGCTCCCACGACACGCCGATCACGTCCGCACGACCGCGCACCGCCGCCTCGATCGCCTGGATCTGGGGGAGCTCGTCCAGGCAAGGCTCGCACCACGTGGCCCAGTGGTGCTCGATCACCGGCCGACCGCGCGGCTTGAGCGCGTCCTGCACGTCGGCGATGGTGCCGGAGCGCACCACGGCGGGCTCGTGATCCAGGCCGTGTACGCGCTCGAAGTGATCGAGCGTGTTGCGCGCGGCGGCGGCGTCCCAGGCGCGCAGCCGCTCGATGAGGCCGGCAAGCTTCTCCATCATGAGGTGCTCCGCGTCAGGTGGACCGCCCTCCCAAGTAGCACGCGACCGCGTCGGTGGCCGCGTTCGTGCCAAGCCCGACCCGACCGGCTAGCCGTCCCAATCCCCGCCCCACAGAGGTCGCCCCGATGGCCGATGCGCCGTTCACACCGGTCCCTTCGTTCGAGAGCCACCCGTCCCGCTACCGCCACTGGCGGCTGACCTTCGCCGACGCGGTCGCCACCCTCACCCTCGACATCGTCGAGGAGAACGGCATGCGGTCGGACTACCTGCTCAAGCAGAACAGCTACGACGTGGGCGTCGACATCGAGCTGCACGACGCGCTGGAGCGCCTGCGCTTTGAGCACCCCGAGGTGCGCTGCGTCGTGGTGACCAGCGGCCAGCCCAAGGTGTTTTGTGCCGGTGCGAACATCCACATGCTCGCGTCCAGCACGCATCACTTCAAGGTGAACTTCTGCAAGTACACCAACGAGACGCGCTGCGGGGTCGAGGAGGCCTTGGCCGAGTCCGGCCAGCGCTGGATCGCCGCCCTCAACGGGACGGCGGCGGGCGGCGGCTACGAGATGGCGCTCGCCTGCGACCAGATCTACCTGATCGACGACCGCTCCAGCTCCGTGTCGCTGCCCGAGGTCCCCCTGCTGGCCGTGCTCCCTGGCACCGGCGGGCTGACCCGCCTCGTCGACAAGCGCTTTGTCCGCCGCGATCTAGCCGACCTGTTCTGCACCAAGGCCGAGGGCTTCCGCGTGAAGGAGGCCAAGCGCTACGGCCTGATCGACGGCTCCTTCCCGCGCTCCGGCTGGGATGCAGGGATCCAGAAGGTCGCCGCCGAGGTGGTGGCCGCGTCGCCGGCGCGCAGCGCGCAGGGCATCGTCCTGCCACCGATGGAGTGCGTGACCGACGTGGACTCGCGCGCCTACAAGTACGTGCGAACCACGATCGATCGCAAGCACCGCACCGCCACCCTCATCGTGTCCGCGCCGACCTCCCCGCCCCCGGCCAACGCGTCCGCGCTGCGCGCCGAAGGGGCTGAGACGTGGTCGCTGCGCGCCTTCCGCGAGCTGGACGACGCGCTCTGCCACCTGCGCTTCAACGAGCCGACGATCGGGCTGGTGCTCGTGCAGACCGAGGGCGACGCCGAGTCCGTCCTGGCCCACGACGCCTCGCTCGACGGACTCGCCGGGGACTGGCTCGCCGACGAGATCCGCTTCTTCCAGGGCCGCACGCTGCGCCGCCTGGACAACATGTCCAAGTCGATGTTCGCGATCATCGGCAAGGGCAGCTGCTTCGCCGGCATCCTGTTCGAGCTCGCCCTGTCGGTCGACCGCTCCTACATGCTCGACGATCCGGACGGCGAGGTCGTGGTGCGCCCGAGCGTCGCCTCGTCGGGCCGCTTCAAGATGCAGACCGGCCTGTCGCGCCTGGAGAACCGCTTCTACGCCCACGCCGACCAGCTCGCGGCGGCCCTGGGCGCGCTCGGCCAGTCGCTCAGCGGCGCGGACGCGCTGGACCTGGGCCTGGTGACCATCGCGCCGGACGATCTCGACTGGGACGACGAGGTCCGCATCGCCGTCGAGGAGCGCGTGAGCCTGTCGCCCGACGCGCTCACCGGCATGGAGCAGAACCTGCGCTACGTCGGCGCGGAGAACTGCGAGACCAAGATCTTTGGTAGACTCACCGCCTGGCAGAACTGGATCTTCCAGCGCCCCAACGCGGTCGGCGAACACGGCGCACTCACCCTGTACGGGGCCCCCGAGAGCCCCCGCTTTGATTGGGGTCGTACATGAGCATCGACTACTCCGAGCGCATCCCGAACAACGTCGACCTGTCCTCGGACAAGCGCCTGCAGCGCGCGCTGGAGCAGTGGCAGCCCGCGTTCCTCGACTGGTGGGGCGACATGGGCCCGGACGGCTGGCAGGCCGACGACGTCTACCTGCGCACCGCCATCTCCACCGAGCCCGGCGGCTGGGCCCAGTTCGGCTTTGTGAAGATGCCCGAGTACCGCTGGGGCATCTTCCTGGCCGACGCCGTCCCGGACCGCCGCATCGCGTTCGGCGATCACAAGGGCGAGCCCGTCTGGCAGGACGTCCCCGGCGAGCACCGCAACGCGCTGCAGCGCATCATCGTCACCCAGGCCGACACCGAGCCCGCCAGCGTGGAGCAGCAGCGCCGCCTGGGCGCGACCGCGCCGTCGCTCTACGATCTGCGCAACCTGTTCCAGGTGAACGTCGAGGAAGGCCGCCACCTCTGGGCCATGGTCTACCTGCTGCACCGCCACTTTGGCCGTGACGGCCGCGAGGAGGCCGACGCCCTGCTCGCCCGCCGCGCCGGGGATCCGGACAACCCCCGCATCCTCGACGCGTTCAACCAGCCCTGCGTGGACTGGCTGACCTTCTTCTGCTTCACCACGTTCACCGACCGCGACGGCAAGTACCAGCTGGCGGCGCTGGCCGAGTCCGGCTTCGATCCGCTGTCGCGCACCTGCCGCTTCATGCTCACCGAAGAGGCCCACCACCTGTCGGTCGGCGAGGACGGCGTGCGCCGTGTCTTGGAGCGCGCCGCCGAGCTGGAGCGCCTGGATCCGAACGGCGACGTACGCAAGCATGGTGGCGTTGATTTCGCCACTATCCAGAAGTACATCACGTATTGGTTCAGCTATTCGATCGACCTGTTCGGCAGCGAGGTCTCGTCCAACGCGGCGAACTTCTTCGCGTCCGGCATCAAGGGTCGCTACCGCGAGGAGGAGCTGGACATCGACCACGTGGCGCTGACCGGGACCTACCGCATGTCCACGCCGGTCGACGGCCGCCTGGTCGACCAGGACGTGCCCGTGCGCAACGCCATGAACGAGCTGCTCCGCAACGCGTACATCGAGGACGCGGAGAAGGTCGTCGTGCGCTGGAACCGCGCGATGGAGGAGGTCGGGACCACCTTCCGCGTCCGCCTGCCGAACCCCCGCTTCTTCCGCCGCCAGGGCCTCTACGCGGGTCTGCCCTTCGACTTCGAGGGCAACCTGATCTCCGCCGGCGAGTTCGAGGCCCGAAAGACTGAGTGGCTGCCGACCGACGCCGACCGCGCCTACGTCACGAGCCTGATGCACGGCGTGTTCGACCACGGGAAGGTCGCGAACTGGATCGCCGCGCCCAAGCGCGGGATCAACAAGATGCCCGCGGACTTCGACTACGTGCGGCGCGACGTCTAGGCGCCGGGGTTGACGCGATTGGCGCGTCACCGGTCCGTCCTCAAGACCCGAGACCTGCCTAGAACAGGTCGATCTGCATCGTCGTCGTGGGCTTGCACGTCTCGACGACCACCTGGACCTCAGGATCGAAGGCCCATGTGAGTTCGATGTCGCTCACGCCCAAGTCACCGTCGGCGCAGCGCCGCTTTCCCGACGACCAGGTCTCCCCGCGGGTCCGGAACGTCCCCGACAACGGGAACCGGCTCGCTTCGTCCGTCTCGAGCGTCCCTACGCCCTTACGCGTCACGCGGGGCGACGTGTCCAACGTGGCGACGGTGGCGGTGTCGGTCACGCTGCGTACGCCAAACTGCACCGCGTGGTCGGCTTCGTCTTTGTCGCCCCACAAGCGCACGGCGAGCCACTCCGCTTCGCCGCCGCACCCATCCAGTGGGTTCGCGTCGGCCGGGACCAGGAACGAGGCCTGAACCTCCCACGCGTCGCTCGCGATCGTGGACGTGCGCATCGCGGCCTGGGCCACGCCAAGTTCGATCGCCCCTTGAGTCACCGCGCCCAGGCCTTCCCCGAAATTGGCGAACCCTTCGGTCGTCGCGCCCGTGGTCTGGAAGCTGCCGTGCGGCGCGCCTGGGTCGACGGGCGCGAGCGTCACGGACACATCGCCGCCACCATAAAACACCGCCCGCTGGCCCAAGGCGCATGTGCACGCGGTGGTGAGGACGAAGATCGCGGCGACGGACCTCATGGCGCGCCTCTACGGTGTCGGGCCGCCCTGCACGTCTCGTGCCGTGCACGCGGGTGCCTTGTGCAGCGAGCCCCGCATTCAGAGCCGCGGACGCCAACCGTGGCGCGCCCGGCGTGGAGGACGAACGGGTGTGGCGGCAGGCCATGGGGATCGAACCCACCGAGTCCTCCTTCCGAAGGGCTCCACACGGTTTTGAAGACCGGGACCGGCACCAGCCTGGCGCGACCTGCCACCACGCATCTAACGCTGTGCGCGGGCGCCCGCTGCGCGACCAAAGGGTCCAGGCCGACCTGACCGAGCTGGGACCACGCCTAGTCGCAATGCCGGTCACTTAGGGCAGTTCCTAGGCTTCGCCGATCCCTTTCGGAGGTCGGCGGCCTCGGTTTCGCTGGTAGTTGCTCATCTTGATCTTTACGTGGCGCGGGTACCTGCGTTCGGACCGTCTGGGCGG
>CAIOSP010000145.1 GCA_903861005.1 uncultured Pseudomonadota bacterium | reverse complement strand
GTTCGCATGGCGAGCGGAGCCAGCTCGTGCGATCAGAATCCCGGACCGCGGAGCCAGGCCGTCGGTCTACGCCTCGAAAGCGATGGTTCGTGTAAAGGGGGCGCCCGGTCTGATCTGTAAAGGGAGCGCCCGGTCGTACAGACCTGTCACCCAAGGTCGCGGTCCCGCCCAAGGTCCCGACCTCCCTCTCCCCATGGTCGACCACCACCGCGAAAGGTCCAGACCTTGCCCTCCACACGGTCGAGCACCCGCCCGAAAGGTCCGGACCTCCCCGCAGACCCCAATTCCCCCCCAAAGGCCAAGGCGCCGACGTCCCACACGGGTGGTCGACCACCTCACCCCCAAGGCAGCCGCCTTGGTCCACAGGTGGTCGACCACGTCGACACCCACGCACGTCCCTCCCCGCCGGGTGGTCGACCACGTCCCGGGAACCCCCACCCTTCTCCGCGGCGCCCACTTGAGCGGTGCCGCGTGACCGAGGGGTGCAACACGCGGAAATCCAGGCGCCCTGGTCCATCTCCGCGATTTCCTGGCCGCCGCGCCGCTCGTAGGAGGTGGGCGAACCCCAGCCAGGAGGCTCCCGTGACCGACACCCCCGAGACCGTGAATTGCCCGCCCAACGATCGCATCGCGTTCGACCGCACCGCCCCGTTCCGCGCGGCGCTCGACCTTGGGCAGGCGCCGCCCTACACCCTCGACGCCGTGCACGCGGCGGCGGTGGCGCTCGGCATCGCGCGCCGGCTCCAGCCCTACCGCGACGCGATGCGCACGCTGCCGGGCTTTGACGTGGCTCACCTGGACCACCTCGAGGACTACGCGAACGGCCTGCTCTTCGCGCAGTGGACGCTCGTCGCCCGCGCCGAGCGCGTGCGGCAGCTCCCCGCGCTCGCTGAGGAGGGCTACCAGATCCGCGCCCTCTTGCTCGCGTACGCCGACGTGCTGGTCCTGAAGGGCCAGGTGGCGCCGGACGTGGTGCAGCGCCTGCGCGAGGGCAGCGGCTACCGCGACCTCGTCGAAGACCTGGGCGTCCTGGTCACGGTGCTGCGCGAGCGCGTCCACGCCAAGGCGCACGGCATGCCGGTCAGCGCCGAGGAGCTCGACCACGCGCTCGACGTGGCGGCCGCGCTGACGAACGCGCTCGGCGCCGTCGCCGACCCCGACCTCGGCCACGACACCCTCATGGTGGAGCGCCGCAAGCTCGGCGTGCTGCTCGTCCGCGCGCAGTCCCAGCTCCGCCGCGCCATGGCCTACCTGCGCTTCGACGAGAAGGACGCCGAGGCCCTGGTGCCGACGCTCTACGTGCCCGGTCGGCGCCACACCGCCGCCGAGGAGCCCGCGACCGAAGGCGCCCCGACCGGCGCGCCCGCGGCGACCGTGTCCGCGGCGACGGCCCTCGACGGCGCCGACAGCCCCTTCGAGTCCTAAGCCATGACCCGCCACCTCGACCTGGGGCGCACGCTCCCGCTGCACGGGGGCGGCCCGTCCGCCGCGCTCCGCATGCCGCCGCATCACCTCGTGACGCACGGGGTGGTGGTCGGCATGACCGGGAGCGGCAAGACCGGCCTCGTCTTCGTCCTCGTCGAGGAGGCCCTACGGGCGGGGATCCCCACGCTGCTCATCGACGTGAAGGGCGACCTGCCGAACCTGCTGCTCTCGTTCCCGATGGCCCAGCCCGCCGCGTTCGAGCCGTGGGTGGATGCCGCGTCGCCCGCGAACGCCGGGCGCGCTCCGGCCGAGCTGGCCGCGGAGCTGGCGACCACGCGCGACGCGGGGCTCGTCCGCGCCGCGATGTCGCCGACCGACGTCGAGGCATACCGCGCGTCGGTGGCGGTCCGGGTGCTGACGCCGGGCAGCACCGCCGGGGAGCCGGTCCACCTGACCAGCTCGCTGGAGCAGCGCTCGCCGCTGTGGGACGTGGACCTGGAGGCGGCGCGGGCGGAGCTGGGCGCCGCGCTGTCGCTGGTGCTGCGCCTGGTCGGGCGCGACCCGGACCCGGCGCGCTCGCGCGACCACGTCCTGCTCGCGGTGCTCGCCGAGCGCCGCCTGCGCGCGGGTCAGACGGCCGACCTGCCCGGGCTGCTCGCGGACCTCGACGAGCCCCCCATCGAGACGGTCGGCGCGCTCGCGGTGGACGACTTCCTGTCGCGCTCCGACCGCCGCGCGCTGGCCGCCGCGCTCAACTCGCTCCTCGCCTCCCCGTCCGTCGCGACGTGGCGCGAGGGCGCGCCGCTCGACGTCGGCGCCTGGCTCACGCCCCGCGACGGCCGCACGCCCGCGACCATCGTCAGCGTCGCCCACCTCGACGAGGACGACCGCGCGCTGGTGCTCGGGCTGGTCATGGACGCCGCCCTGGCCTGGGTCCACACCCTGTCCGGCACGTCGGCGCTGCGCGCGCTGATCGTGTTCGACGAG
>CAIOSP010000144.1 GCA_903861005.1 uncultured Pseudomonadota bacterium | reverse complement strand
CCGATCTTGGACCAGTCGAGCCCGCTGCCGTTGTGCGGCACGGGGATCAGCGTGTACGCGCTGTGGTAGCCCTCGGGCGCCAGCGTGGGGTCGGTCACCGTGGGGATGTGCAGGTACTGGCTGAAGTCCTCGGACAGCACCTTGCGGTCGAAGATGTTGGTCAGCAGCTCGGCGTAGCGCGGGCCCAGGATGATGTTGTGGTGGCGCAGGTCGAGCTGCTCGCCGTCGACCTTCTTGAAGCCGAAGTACACGACCACCAGCGACATGGACCAGCGCATGTTGCGCACGCGGATGTCCGGCTGCCAGCGGCGCCACTGCGGCTCGATCAGCTTGAGCGCGGTGGTGCCCCAGTCGGCGTTGCTGACGACGACGTCGGCGGCGAGCTGGCTGCCGTCCTCCAGCGTGACGCCCTTGGCCAGGCCCTTGCGACCGCACAGGCCGCCGTTCGGGTTGCGCTCGATGTCGATGCGCGACACGCCGGCGTTGTAGCGGATGACGCCGCCCAGCTCCTCAAACTTGCGGACCAAGGCGCGGATCAGCTCGCCCGTGCCGCCCTTCACGTAGTGGATGCCCCAGGTCTTCTCGACGAAGTGAATCATCGCGTAGATCGCCGGGACGCGCAGCGGGTTGCCACCGACCAGCAGGGTCTCGAAGCTGAACACCTGCCGCAGCTTGGGGCTCTTGAAGTACTTGCTTGTGAAGCTGAACAGCGTGCGGACCGCGTCGAGCTTGAACAGGTCCGGCGCCACGCGCAGCATGCTGGCCATGTCGTCGAAGTGCGTGTAGCCCAGCTCCAGAAAGCCGCGGCGGAAGATGGCCTCGGCGTCGCGGTGGAAGCGCTCGTAGCCGGGCAGGTCGTCGGGTTCGATCACGGCGATCTGGGCGCGCGTGTTGTCGGGGTCGCCGTCGTAGTCGAAGTAGGTCTTGTCATCGAAGTAGATGCGGTAGAACGGCGAGAGCGGGATGATCTCGCAGTACCGGCTGGTGGCGGGGCCGCCGCTGATCCCGGACGTGACGCGCGCCTCCGGCAGCAGGCACTCGGGCGGGAAGTCGGGCTGGTCCAGGCGCGGCACGTCGCGCTCCAGCTCGAACAGCTCCTCGATGAAGTTGGGCACCGTGATCACGGTGGGGCCCATGTCGAACGTGAAGCCGTCGCGCCGGATGACGTAGGCGCGGCCGCCGGGGGCGTCCAGGCGCTCCAGGATGGTGGTGTCGTAGCCCATCGCCTGCAGGCGAATGCCCAGAGACAAGCCACCAAAGCCCGACCCGATGATGATCGCCGTGCGCCGTGACATGAACACCTCTCGCGCGGCCCAACTACGGCGCCGGGCAGGGTGTCGCTACGCTACCGCCGCGAAATGAAGGGTCGAGACACGGCGCACAACGGGCGCGACGGCGCACCACGGGGCGCGCTCGGACGGGCGCCAGAGGCGACCTTTGCCCGACCCTAGCTGGCGAAGATCCAGCCGAGCGCGACGCCCAGCACCCCGGCGAACGCGGAGGTGGCGGCCATCAGGTAGACGGTGCGCATGTGGGCCTGGTGGATCGGCGACGCGTCGACCGCGATGCGGCTGCGGGGCAGGACCACGCGGATGGTGCCGTCACCGGCCTCGATCAGGCCCTCGGGGATGACCACGCGGCCGTCGACCACCTCAAACGTGACGTCAGCCCAGTCGGCGCGCTCCAGGGCGATCTCGCAGATCTGCAGGGCCTTGTTCATCTCCTGCACGTTCGCGAAGCGGTCGTCGGCCTTCTTCTCCAGGCAGCACATGACCACCTGCTCCAGGCACTTGGGCGCCTGGACTTCGGGCGCGGCGATGGCGAAGGGCGGGGCGACCTCCTCCAGGTTCGCCATGAGCACCTTCATCGCGGGGCCCTTGTCGAACGGCGGCTTGCCGGTGATCGAGCGGTACATGAGGACGCCGAGCGCCCAGATGTCGACGCGCTGGTCGATCGCCTCGTCGCGGATCTGCTCGGGCGCCATGTACATCGGCGTGCCGAGCACCTGACCGGCCTGGGTCAGCTCGCGGGGCTTGTGGAACTCCTTGGCCAGGCCAAAGTCGACCACCTTGACCACGTCGAGCGCGCCGGCGTGGCGGGTGAGCAGGACGTTGGCAGGCTTGAGGTCGCGGTGGATCAGGCCCAGCGCGTGCGCCTCGTGCAGGGCGTCGCAGATCTGCGTGGCGATGTGCACCAGGCGGGCGGGCGGGATGGGGCCGCCGGACTGAAGGCGGCGCAGGCTGTGGCCGTTGACGTACTCGAGCACCAGGTAGGTGCGACCCTTCCACGCGCCGTAGTCGATGACGCGCACGGTGTTGGGGTGCTGCAGGCGGGCCAGGACGGCGGCTTCGCGGAAGAAGCGCTCCTGGAACACCCGGTCCTCCTCGCCGCCCTTGGGGTCGAGGATCTTCACGGCCACGGGGCGGCTCAGGCTGCGCTGGGTGCCCAGGTAGACGCAGCCCATGGCGCCGCGGGCGATGACGCGCTCGAGGGTGTAGCGACCGTCGATCGTCGTGCCGATCAGCGGGTCGTTGTCGAGGTCCTCGCCCAGGCGACCGGTGGCATGCGAGAGGAGCTTGGACTTCTCCTCCGGCTCCACCTCGAACGTGTGGGCCGCGCGCGCGGTGCGCTGCGTCCGGTACGTGCCCGAGGGCTCCCGGTTGCGCGCGTCGACGGTAAGCTTGTCGTCGAAACCCTGCTTCAAGCAAACTCCTCGGCCGCTGTGACCTCGGGCCCCCGCCCGATCGTCCGGGGTGGGAGCCCCGCCGATATGGATCCAATCGGCAAGCTGGCACAGGACTGAAGCCGAACAATCGATGGCAACTCGCGAAAGCCCGGCATACCGCCCGCACGCTCGGCAAGATCTTGCCGCCATCCGCCACCCGCCTCACAGGGAGACATCATGGGACTCAAGCTTTCTCCGGCCCTACTGGTCGGCCTTACCCTCCTCGCTGCCGGCCCCGCGCTCGCTGGCCTGCTGCCGGGCCTGAGCGGCCCGCCCGCGTTCGAGGTCTTCGCCGTCGACGCCAAGGGCGGCGGCTGGGTCATCAACCACATGACCGGCCGCGGCGACACCCTGTGGGGCTGCAAGGACGTCACCAACGTCACCGAGTGCGTGCAGGTGTTCTTCGAGGACTGGAAGCCCGCCACCAAGCTGTCGTTCATCCACGTGACCGACAAGAGCCAGAAGGGCTGGCTGAAGCTGTCGGCGCCGCTCATGGGCGACTTCCTGTTCGCTTGCTCGGACCCCGAGGGTTCGCCCGCCTGCGCCCGCGTCGATCTGGAGCTCCGCCCCGCGCTGGCGTCGTTCTCCCGCACCTGGCCGGCGTACGACTGCAAGCCCGAGTGCGCGGCCGGCAGCAACTGCGAGTCCGCCACCCTCCCCACGACCGACGCGCGCCGCGTGATCGAGACGGCGGAGAAGGGCGACATGCTGGTCCAGCTCGGCATCGTCCCGGGCCCGTCCAACCTGTACGCCTGCCGCAACCTGGAGTCCGCCCCGGTCTGCGAGCTGAGCATCCCGAACTGGCTCGCGTTCGACCGCCAGGACATCGGCCTGTCCAAGCTCGCCAACATCGAGGACGCCGAGAAGAACGTCCTCCCCGGCGCGCTGGTTGACGGCGTCGACGAGGGCTCGTCTGCCGCGGCCGCCGGCCTGAAGGAAGGCGACAAGATCACGGCGATCGGCGGCTTCACCGTCCGCAACGCCGCGCACGCCAAGTACCTGCTCCTCCAGTACCCGGCCGAGCAGACGGTCAAGATCACGCTCGAGGGCGGCAACTCCGTCGACGTGAAGATCGTCCGCAAGCCCAAGAGCGCCAAGTAGGCTGAGCCGGGCGGGGCGGCGGCGCGGTGAGCGCTCCGTCCCGCCGCGCGGTTTGACCCGGCAGCGGTCGATCCGCGTGCTACGCCAGCCCCATGGAGTCTAGCATGCGCGTCCTCCTCTGCCTGTGTGTCGCCGCGTCCGTCGCCTGCGAGAGCCCGACCAGCGCCGCCCCCGCGACCACGCTGGTGGTGGTGTTGGAGCCCTGGCAGGACGACACGCCGGGCGAGCCCGGTGACCCGGTGTCCATGCCCCAGTCCCCTGCGGGCTCGTTCGCGCTCACGCTGCGCGCGCCGAGCGACGTGGACCACAAGACGTTCACCGTCGCCATGCCGGGCGAGAACGCGCTGGAGGTCGCGCCCGACTCGTACCTGCTGTCGGTGAGCAGCGAGGAGATCGAGCACCCAGGGTGCATCGGGAACGCCCTCGGACCCTGCTGGGGGAGCCGGTGGACGGGCCAATCGGAAGAGCACGTGGTCGTCGAGGAGGGAGAGACGGTGACGTTCACGCTGGAGGTGCGGCCCGAGTGCAGCTGTCCGGCGTGAGGGGGGGCGCAGCCCGGGTCCAGGGAGGCCCGGTCGAGGCTGTGATGTGAGCGCAGACTGGGCGACGACTTCCCCGCGACAGCGTCAACTGCTTGGACGAGCGCTCGGCCACCGCGGCCCCCGGCCTGAAGATGGGCGACAGGATCACCGCGATCGGCCTTTCACGCTTCGCAACGCCGCGCCGGCCAGTTGCACGAAACCTAAGCGTGGTTTAGGTTTCGTGCGTGCCGACCGAACCCACCATGCCCAACTGGCCCACTCTGCTCGACCTAGCCGTGTCGCAGGCCGGCTACCTCACGACCTCGCAGGCCGACGCGCTCGGGTTCTCGCCCGAGCTGCTGATCCACCACATGCACGCGGGTCGCCTCGTTCGTGTTCACCGCGGCATCTACCGCGTGTCGCACCTGCCCTCGTCGGACGACGAGGACCTCGTGGTGATCTGGCTGTGGAGCGGTCAGCGCGGTGTGTTCAGCCACCGCACGGCGCTCGCGCTCCACGACCTGTCGGACATCCTGCCCGCGACCATCGACCTCACCCTCCCCGCCGCGGACGCGCGGCGACGCCTGCGTGTGCCGACCGGCGTCGTGCTGCACTTCGCGGACGTGCCCGCGAGTGAGCGCGCATGGGTGGGCCATGCGCCGGTGACGTCGGTCCTGCGCACGCTGCAAGACTGCGAGGCGCTGCCCGTGTCGCCGGAGATCCTGGAGCAGGCGATCGGGGACGCGGAGCGTCGGGGCCTCCTGCCTCGGGCGACGGTGGACGGTCTGCGGTCGGTGAGCGCGTGACGCCGCGGCAGTTCGACAACCCGAACGCGTTCAAGGCGTCGCTGGAGGACCGACTCCGATCACGCGCAGCGGGCTCCGACCTGCAGCGCGTTCGCCAGCTCGTCGTGTACGACCGGTTCCTCGCCCGCCTGTTCCACGATCGCGCCGACGACATCGTGCTGAAGGGCGGACTGGCCATGGAGCTTCGCTGCGAGCGCGCCCGGGCCACCAAGGACGTCGATCTCCGGATGATGGGCCATCCGGACACGACGCTGGAGCGACTCCAAGGAGCAGGCCGGCTCGACCTGGGTGATTTCCTCACGTTCCGCGTCGAGGCAGATGCCCGGCACCCCACCATCGAAGCCGACGGGCTCGCCTACGAGGGTCGTCGATACCGAGTCCAGGGCATGCTCGCCGGCAAACCGTTCGGCAGGCCGTTCGGGACGGACGTGGCCTTCGCTGAGCCGATCGTCGGCGAGCCGGAGCTCCTCGAAGGAGAGCCGTGGTTGGCCTTCATCGGCATCGGGGCAACGCGCGTACGCGCCTATCCGCTGCTCACGCACATCGCGGAGAAGCTCCACGCGTACACGCTGCCGCGTCCGCGCCCAAATTCGCGGGTGAAAGACCTTCCGGACCTAGCGCTGCTGGCAGGCGTACGGAGCGTGAACGCGGACGAGCTGCGGGCGGCACTTCGCGCCACATTCGACCATCGAGCGACCCACAACCTGCCGATCACCGTCCCCGAACCATCCGAGGCATGGAATGCGCCGTATCGGGAGATGGCCATCGAGCACGGGCTGCAGTGGGCAACACTCGACGTGCTGATGCCCGCAGTGAAGGCATTCCTCGAACCGGCGCTCGGCGGACGCGACGGCAAGTGGGATCCACAGCTGTGGCGGTGGGACTGACGAAGGGTACCGCACCAGGCGAACCGCGTCGGACCTCACCGCAAGCCGCCACCCATCCCAATCCCCCCACCCGCGCCGGGATACGGGCCGCCCGCTGGAGCCCCCTTGTCCCGCCCCGCGTGGCTTGTCTGGATCGCCGCCGCCTTGCTCGCCGTCGCCCTCGCGGCGGCGGGGTGGTCGCTCGCGTCCGCGCCGCACGCCGCGTCCGCGGCCGGCCCCGCGCGGCTGGTGTCGCTGTCGCCGCCGATCACCGAGACGCTGTTCGCGATCGGCGCGGCGGACCAGCTGGTCGCCCGCAGCGACTGGTGCGCGTCGCCCGCGGCGGCCAAGGCGCTGCCGACGGTGGGGTCCGCGCTCGAGCCCAAGCTGGAGGCGATCGTCGCGCTCCACCCGACGCTCATCCTGACGGAGGCCACGCTGGCCGGTCGCACCGACCAGCTGACCGCGCTCGCGCCGACTGAGGTGCTGCCCTGGCTGTCGCTCGACGACCTGGTCAGGTCGGTCCACCGACTGGGCGAGCTCACCGGGCACCAGGCCGAGGCCACAGCCCTGGCGACCCAGCTGCACGACCGCCTGGGCGTCACCCCGCCCGCCGACGCGCCGCGCGTGCTGGTGCTGCTGGGCCTGGACGGCCTGGCGCGCGGCGAGGTCTGGTACGTGAAGCGTAATTCCCTGCACGGCGTGGCCATGCACGCGGCGGGCATGCGAAACGCGGTGGACCAGGACGTGTCCGGCGCGCCGAACATGTCGATCGAGGCGCTGCTGAAGGCGGACCCGGACGCGATCATCGCCGTGCTCGCCGACGCCACCGACCCCGAGGTGGCACGCCAGCGCACGCGCGACGCGCTGGCCGCGCTGCCGCTGCGCGCGGTGAAGGCCGGGGCGGTGGGCGCGCTGGCCGGTCCGGAGCGCTTCAACACCGGCCCCAGCGTGCTCGACCTGGCAGACGGCCTGCGCGACGAGCTGGCGCGACTGCCGGTGTCTCGATGATCGCCTGGCAAGACGTCACCGTGCGGCACGGCGACCGCGCGACGGTCGACCGCGTGTCGCTCACCGTGGCGCCCGGCGAGCGCGTGGCGATCGTCGGCCCGAACGGCGCGGGCAAGACGTCGCTGCTGCGCGCGGCGCTGGCGCTGCTGCGCCCGGCTGAGGGCGCGGTGCTCGTGGACGGGTCGGACACGGTGTCGCTCGATGCGCGCGCCCGCGCGGCCCGTGTGGCGTGGCTGCCGCAGACGCTGCGCCGCGCGGAGCCCATCCCCGTGCGCGTGGCGGTGGCGGCGGCGCGCTTTCGGTTCGACGAGTCTCGGACCGCGCGCGACGCGGCGGTGATGTCGGCGCTGACCGCGGCGGGCGTGGCGCACCTCGCAGACCGGTCGGTGTCGAGCCTGTCGGGCGGCGAGGCGCAGCGGGTAGCGCTGGCGGGCCTGGTCGCGCAGGACGCCGCCACGTGGCTGCTCGACGAGCCGGGCAACCACCTGGACCCGGCCGTACAGCGCTCGACCTTCTCGTTCCTGGCCGCGGCGGCGGACGCGGGTCGCACCCTGATCGTGGTCACGCATGACGTGGAGCTGCTGGGCTGGCTGGCGGCGCCGGGTCAGGCCGATCGCGTACGCGTCGTGGGCATGAAGGCGGGCGCGGTGTCGCTCGACGTGCGCCTGGACGATCCCACCCTGCCGGAGTTGATGTCGACCCTGCTGGGCGTGCGCGTGCACCGGCTTGAGCTGGACGGGCGCACGCAGCTCGTCCTGGGCGCGGCGCTCGCATGAGGCGCTGGATCGCCGCCGCCGCGTGCCTGGGCCTGATCGCCTTGGCGCCCCAAATTGGGCACCTGGACGCCGACACGGGCTCGTTCGTGCTGTGGCAGCTGCGCGTGCCGCGCGTGCTGCTGGGCGCGCTGGTCGGCAGCACGCTGTCGGTGGTCGGCGCGGCGTATCAGACGCTGTTCGAGAACCCGCTCGCCGAGCCCGGCACCACCGGCACCATGGCCGGCGCCACGCTGGGCGCGCTCGCGGTGATCATCTTGGCACCCACGCTCGCGTCGATGGGCATCGCGCCGGTGGCGGTCGCCGCGTTCCTGGGCGCGCTCGCGGTCAGCCTGACGGTGAGCGCCATGGCGTCGTCGGGCCGCGCGTCGATTCACGACGTGCTGCTGGTCGGCATCGCGCTGACGCTGGCGTCGGGCGCGCTCACCACGGGCCTGCAGGTGCAGGCCGACATGGCGGCGACCTTCCGCGCGGTGCGCTGGTCGCTCGGGTCGCTGTCGCAGGTGGGCTACGCGGGTGTGGTCGGGCTGCTGCCGCTGGCGGCGCTCGCGCAGGGCGCGATCTTGAGCCAGGTGCGCGCGCTTGACGCGCTGGTCGGCGGCGAAGATCTGGCGCACGCGCAGGGCGTGGACGTGCGCCGCGTGCGGGCGCTGGTGCTGGGCGCGGGCGCGCTGGGCGTCGGCGGGTGCGTGGCGGCGTGTGGCCCCATCGCGTTCGTCGGTCTGGTGGTGCCGCACCTCGTGCGTCGCACGCTCGGCGCTGAGCGGCGCGTGCTGCTGCCCATGTCGGCGGTGGTGGGCGCGGCGTTCCTGGTGACGTGTGACGTGGCCGCGCGGCTGGCGTGGAGCGGCCGCGAGATCCCCGTCGGCGCGCTCACCGCGGCCATCGGCGCGCCCGCGCTGCTCGCCCTCGTCCTGCGTCGCGACTCTGCGTAGAGGTGCCCATGCTCGCCCTGCTGTTCGTGCTCCACACCGCGCTCGCGCAAGAGCCGCCCAACGCGTGCGGCGCGCTCGCCCTGCCCGCCGACGACGCCGCAACGTGGGACCTGCTCGACGGCTTCCTGCGCCTGCCCGAGCCGCCCGGCGGCACGCCGTTCGAGATCCCGCACTCGATCATGGGCCCCGCCATCCCCGTGGGCGAAGGCACGCTGTGGTTCTTCAACGCGGGCGCCGACCGCATGGGCATGCTCACGCAGCGCATGCACATGATCGCCACCGCGCGCTTCCCCGACGACGTGCTGGAGGTGCTCGACCCCACGATGCACCGCGCGCAGGTGGTCGCCGCGGACGGCACGCCCGGCGTGGCGTGGTGGGGCGACGTGGGCCCGGGCGACGGCAACGACGTGCACGCGCTCGACGTGCTGTGGCGCGTGAAGAACGGCGAGCTGGTGCAGACGTCGTTCCTGCTCGACGACAAGACCGCCGCCCACGGCGAGGGCTGCACCGGCTACGCGCTGGCGCTCGCCAAGCGCCTGTCCGCCGGCGCGCGCGACGTGTCGCTGGCCGCGCACACGGTCCAGATCGCGCTCACGCCCACACGCGCGCTGTCGATCGATCTGCCGGACGGCGCGGTGATGGTGTCGCGCCCCGGCCCCGACTTCACCGTGGTCGACATCGACCTGCTGAAGGGCGTGGCCGATGGCTACTCCGGCGCCACGCTCTACGTGGGCGACCACCCGCAGCCCATCGCGCCGGGCAACGCGCCCGACTTCGCGGGGCGCCTGGTGGGCAGGCCGGTGACGTGGATCGTGCAGCAGACGCCGGACGCCAAGCGTCGCTCGGTGCAGGCCGTGCTGGACCTGGAGGAGCGCGGCCTCAAGCTGCACGTCGCGGTCGAGGGCCCGCTGGAAGACGCCGTGCGCCTGCGCGAGCTGGTGGAGAAGGCCAAGGTGGTGAAGCTGCCGAAGCCGCCCAAGCCGCCGAAGGACCCGAAGCCGAGCACGCCGTAGCGCCGATCCGCGCGCAACCAGCCCCGGCGCCGTAGCGCGCGACCCGATCAAGCTTCGATCAGCGCGCGATCATCGCGGCGCCGCCGTCGCGCCGCTCAGCGCGCGACCAGCCCCAGCGCCGCCGCCATCAGCACCACGCCGATCGTCCGCCCGAACGTGGCGGGCGACACCGTGCCCGCCATGCGCTTGCCCGCCCACGCGCCCGCCATGGCGACCGGCGTCATCGCCAGCGACAGCCAGAACACCGACGGCGCCGTCAGCCCCTTGGCGAGCAGCAGCGCCACCAGCCACGCCGACGTCGGGAAGAACACCGCGAGCATCAGCAGCCGCCCGCTCGCGTCCGACAGGTGACGCCGCACCCAGGCGATCACGGGCGGTCCTGCCGGGCCGACCACACCCGACATCACGCCGCCCGCCAGCCCCGCGATCGCCGCCAGCGCCAACGCGCGTGGCGTCTGCGCCAGCGCGTCGCCCGGCGGTCCCTGCGGTCGCACAGGGCGGAGCAAGAGCGACAGCGCGAACGCGCCGACCACGATCGCCAGCAGCGCGCGCACGGTCGGCACGGGCAGCACCGCGAGCAGCTCGGTGCCCAGCACCTGGCCGAGCAGCAGCGGGATCAGGATGGTCAGCGCGAGGCGCGTGGGTACGCGACGCCACGCGTCCACGCCGAGCCACATGCTGGTCGCGAGGTCGGTGAGGATCGACAGCATCATCGCGTCGGCGGTGGGCATGCCGAGCGAGAGCAAGGGGATCGCGAGCAGCGGGCCGCCGAAGCCGGCCATGCCCTTCACCACGTTGCCGATGAACAGCACGAGCGCGACGAGGATGGGACTCATCGGGGTGGACTCGTCATGCGAACGGCTCGCCTTGCTCACGTGCGTGGCGCCGGTGGTCCGGCGTCGGCGCGATGGCTCGCGTGGGGGGTGGCAGCCCTCTACTCGTTCGCCGCGCGGACCGCCGACGTCGCCGCGACGAGTTCCAGCGCCGCCGCGAGGCACACCCGACAAACGGAAGACCGAGATGCCCCCCCGGGGTGGCGCTCAAGTCGGGTACCCCGAGTCAGCGATGGCGAGCGCGCTCGTTCTTCGTCAGCGATCTCCGATCGCGGTGATCGACGCGGGTCCCCACCAGCAGATCGGCGCGTCGCCGGCGCGCACCGCGCATGTCGCGTCCTCTGAACCCGCTAGCGCCACGAACCCGGGCCCTGACGGCGGTCGCTCGGGTCCCGCCGCTCCCCAGCAGGTGATGCTGCCCTCCGCGTCGAGCGCGCACAGGTACCCGCGCGCCAGCGCGAGGTCGTGCCACCCTTCCGTGGTGGGAAGCGTATCGATCCACGCCGCACGATCACGCTCGGCGGGCGACACCGCGTCCTCATGGCGAAGCACGCAGTGGATGCGTCCGCTGCCCGAGGTCCAGCACAGGACGGCGTTCTCGTCCATCGCCAGCTCGTTGGCGCAGGGGATGCGCTCGATCGCGTCCGTCCCGATGGGTCCCGCGCATCCAACGTGGCCGCCCGCATCGAGCGCGCAGGTCGCCGGATCGAAGAGGTGGTCGAGGTTCTCGGACGTCGGGCCCACGGCCAGCTCGACCCAACTTCCGGGAAGCTCGACCACCGCTGCATGCTCACCAGGGTCCGAGCGCACGCAGTGCACGCCGTCGTCGTTGAGCACACACGCGCCCCCCGAGAATGACGCCACGCTGCGGAGTCCGGACTGGGGCACACCGGACGGGGTCCATCCGACGCCCGTTCGGAGACAATGAAGCGCGCCGTCCGCATCCACGACACACACTTGCGCGCCGCCGTCGGCCGAGACCGATCGGACCGGAAGCGCGACGGCGGGCCATTCGGCGGGCGGAGGCGGAAAGGACGTGTCCTGGAACTCCACACCTCCCCACGTGAGGACGGACTCCGCGTCGGCCAGTACGGCGTAGTACGACCCGACCGCGAGTCGCACGGCGCGATCCGGGGCTCGTGGCGTGCACGACCCTGACGTGTCGGTGTCGTTCGCTGCCGGCGTGTCCGAGTCGTCGGCGGGCACGTCGTCCATCGATACCGTCGTTTGCCCGCGATCCACGCAGGCACAGAAGACGACGACGGCTAGGGAAGGAAAGGCACGCATGAGCTTGGTGGCGACCCGAGATTGTAGGCGGGACAGCTGCCCCACGTCTGTGTGTAGCCATTGTAGCCACACGACGCGAACGGACTGTCCACATTCGTAGACGGATTGATTGTCCCGGTGAGGCCCGATACGTAGTAAAGCGTATCCCAATCAGCAGTGTTGGCCGCCCCGCGTCCCCGCATGAGACTCGCAAAATCTTGCTCGCACAGCACGTCCCAGCCCGCGCCGCCGATGGACGAGTCGTTACCGAGCTTGCCAAGGATGACATCCCATCCGTCGCCACCGTCCAGCGTGTCGTTGCCGGAACCGCCGAGGAGAATGTCGTCGCCGCCGTTCCCGAAAATCTGGTCCGCGCCGTTCTCGCCGCGAAGTGTCTCGGCGAAGTTCGAGTCGCTCGACGCCGACCCGAAGATGTGATCGTTCCCGTCGGCGCCGCCCACGTCGCAAGCGAGTCCGGTAGAACTCCACGAGCGGAGGTCGAATCCGCCGGTGTTCAGGACGAAGTCGTCCGCCACACCGCTCCCCGACAGATTGAGGTCAGTGATGCTGTCCGTATTGTCGCTCAGCATGCAGCAGAATCCCTGACCAGCGCGATCCTGCCCCATGACTACGGCGTCGTAGTACCGTGCACTACCAGTGGGCCGGGCCGCGACGTGCATTGCAGGCGGCGCCATCCCACCAATGTGGGCCAGCGAGCACGATGCGATGCTGCCCGATGCGTCAATTGTGCACACGGGCGAGCCTCCCGACATACACGGATACTGCGCCATCTCCGGATAAACGATCGCTGTCCCAGGGTCCGAACTGCAACCGATCCAGCGGCCACCATTGTTGTACCGCACCTCGTTCCAAGTCCACTGTCCAACGCCGACCCGGCTCCACAGCCGAGCCACAATTACAGCAGGAAAGTCCGGAATGCTGGCCATATTCACCGAAAAGCTCGTCGGCGAGGACGGCAGGCCGCTCGTGAGCAACACCGTGTTGGGCGTTCCGATCTCGAATACGTACTGCTCATTCGCCGTTCCGGCGAGGCCTGACGGCTGCCACCTAAACTCCTGGTCGCCATTGGCAGGCAACGTCGAGCCTGGCGCCGGGAAATCGAGGACGCCCGCCACGAGCAGGGTGGGCGGGGTGTTGTAGTCAGCCACGATCTTGGCGATTTCGCGCACCCGCCGTGCGGCGTCAGTGGTCCGCGCCAGCACGATGTTCCTCTGAGCAGTCGTGAGATTCGCGGGTATCGCGCCGGTGTGGACCGGCGATAGCGTACCAGCCGGGATCGCCGGCCCGCTCGTCACCGGCAGGAACATGTAGGGGTTGGAATACCTGTTGTAGGTGATTGTCGACGTGATGTTCACCTGGCTGGTCGTATCGCACGCACGGGGCTCGAAATTGCCCATCACCGTCTGCGTTGCCACTACTGGGGCGGACGAACATGAAACGAAGCCGAAGGCGTACGCCTTGCCGCTGCGGTCCTCCCAAAGGGCCGGGTGATATTCGCCACGCGTGGTCGTACCTGCCGGCACAAAAATGCGGTTCGTCCGGTCGTGTCCCAATGCGAGGATATGGCCAAGTTCGTGGCTGTAAACGTTCCACGCACCGGGGACTGTGGTCGAGGCTGGTGCGAACCACGGCCCGTCCGTCGAACCGGACCTCACCTTGACCACCATCGCGAAAGAACTGGCCTGATTACCCGCTACCGTGGGCGCGGGTGGATTTGCAGCACAGCCGGTCGTACCCACACCGCCAAGCAACGTCGACGACATAACAAGGGCGACGTCGGCACCGGCCGCGCTCCGAATTTGTGCAACGGCTTGCGCTTGGGGCGAAACTCCACCGTTGATGTCGGCGCGCGCGTCACATGTGTCGTCTTGGATATTGAAATTCAACGGCTGGACTCCAACCAGCCGGACGCCGACACCGGTTCCGCTCCGCGTTAGCGCGTCTTGCATCGTCGCCACGGCGACCGATGCCACGAGTTCCGGCGTCGCGGCTGGGCCAAAAGTAGCGAGAATGTCCTGATATGCGTCGCAGCGCTCGGCGGGGAAGTTGCAGTCAACAAGTTCCTGCTCGTACACGGCGACAATGTCGATCATCGGCCCGAAGTCGTCAGGCTCGCCGCTAGCGGCAGCCAGCACCTGCGCCTCCGCCAAACGCGCGTTCGTCCCATCTGCGCCCGGTCGGAGCTGTTCAGACAGCCCTTCGGTGGTCCTAGCTACGCCTCGATCATAGGCGCCAACGCCACACCCGGTAGGGCGATCGCATGAAGATCCGAGGTTTGGCCGTGCCTACGCATCGCCTGCCTCCCCAGGATGACCTGCCAACTGGAGCAGCTTCATCATGTACGCGTCGTCCCACCCGGCTCGGAGACGCTTGGTCTTGATCCCCACCT
>CAIOSP010000143.1 GCA_903861005.1 uncultured Pseudomonadota bacterium | reverse complement strand
CGGCCCGGGGTGGGGGCGGCGGCGGCCTCGGGGGCGGCGGGCGCCTCGGGGGCGGCGGCGGGCTCTGGAGCCACCTCGGCCTGCGCGGGCGCCTCGGGCGCCGGGGCAGGGGGCGTCGGGGTCTGTCCGCTGCCCAGGTAGAGCGCGGCGCCGATCACCGCCGCGGCGATCAAGCCCGCGCCGATGAGCATCCCATTGCCGCCTTGCTTGCCGGACATGGCGCGCAGCTCGGCGTCGGTCGGATCCGCGGGAGGCTTGGCGGCGACCGGGGCAGGCGCCGCGGTCGGGGCGGGCGCGGGCGCGGGGGCCGGAGCCGGCGGGGCCCAGGTGGCGCGGGCCTGCGGCGCGTCGTCCGCGTCGTCGTCCTGGCCCGCCGTGGGGATGAGCGTGCCGTGACGCGCGGCCGGGGCCGAAGGCGCCGCGGGCGGCTCCGGGACGTACGTCGCGCGCGCGGGCGCCACGGTGGGCACCGACGTGTGGCGCGCGGGCGTGACCGACGTGGCCAGCAGCGCCTGGCGCATCTGGGCGGTGGACTTGAAGCGCTGGTTGGGGAGCGGCGCCGTGGCGCGGCGCACGGCCTCGCGGAGCGGCGCCTCGAACGCGTCGCCGGGGTCCAGCCCGTGGGACATCTTCTCGATCGCCAGCCGGTGGAGGTCCAGCCCCTCCTCGTACGGCGAGTCGTTGCCCGTGAGCGCCATGAACAGCATCACGCCCACGCTGTAGATGTCCCACTTGTACGGGTCTGCGCCGGCCGGGTTGAGCAGGGCCTCAGGCGGGGCGTAGTAGTCGGTGCGGCCGAGCGCGTTCGTGTCATCAAAGCGGGTGAGGCGCTCGCCCTCCTCCACGAACACGCTGCCCCAGTCCACCAGCACCGGGCTGCCGTCCGCGCTGCGGATGAGCACGTTCTGCCGCTTGAGGTCGCGGTGCGCGACCTGGCGCTCGTGGGCGTACTCCAAGGCCTCCAAGATGCGGCCGAACACCGAGCGCACCAGGTCTGCCTGCACCACGCCGTCGCGGCGCACCGCGTCGGGCGTGATCTCGCCGCCGTCCTCAAAGTCCATGGCCATGTAGACCAGACCGCGCCGCGTGTCGTCGCCGTGCTCGAGCATCTTCACGATGCCCGGGTGGTCCAGCTGCTCCAGGATCTCACCCTCGCGGTGCGCGCGGGTGCGAAGCTGCTCCGCCAGGCGCGCGTGGGGCGGGATGATCAGCTTCACCGCCGAGCGGCGCGACGGATCCGCGATGTGGTGGCACAGGAAGACGGCGCCCACGCCGCCCGCCCCGAGCTTGCGCTCCACGATCCAGTGTCCGCCAATGTTGTCGCCCGATGTGAGCAAGGTCCTATTCCTCCGTTCCGCGCCCGTGTATCACATGCGCCCCCAACGCCGTTGATCCGTGCTGGATTTTCCGTAGACCCTCGGGCGGCACGGTTCTTCCGTGAGGTGGGACATTTTGGAGGGTGTGCAATGGGGTGCCCGTAGGATCCAATAGACGCGGATCGTGCTACCTGCGCCGTGCCGCACATGCGCCAAATCCTCCCGGGAGCGTCCATGCGTTCGGTCTCGCTGATCCTCGTCGCGGGCGCCCTGCTGAGCCAGTCGGCCTGCTTGCTCCTCCGGCACCCGAAGGATGGCGCGTCCGCGCCCGCCGACACGGACCTGCCCGCCACGGAGGAGACGGACCCCGACGCGGACACCGATCCCCCGACCGACGACGCCGACACGGACGAGCCCACCGCGGACACCGACCCGGCCACGGCCGACACGGACTCTGCGACGGCGCCGACCATCCTGGGCACCTGGAAGACGATCCCGGCGGGGACGTTCAGGATGGGCTGCGTGGTGGGACGCGACGACGTCGGGGTGACTTGCTCAGCCCAAACGAACGAGCTCCCGACGCACAGCGTGACGCTGACGCACAGCTTCTGGATGATGCAGTCTGAGGTGACGCAGGGGATGTGGCTGGGCCTGATGGGGAACTCGCCGTCGTACTTCTTGACGTGTGGGTCCACGTGTCCGGTGGATTCGGTGAACTGGTGGGAGGCGGCCTCGTTCGCGAACGCGGCGTCGGCTGCGGAGGGGCTGTCGTCCTGCTACGCGCTGACGGGGTGCACGGGGAGCGCCAGCGCGCAGTCTTTGACGTGCACGGGCGTGACGGTGAACACGGTGAGCGGCAGCCCGTACGACTGCGCCGGCTACCGCCTGCCGACCGAGGCCGAGTGGGAGTACGCGGCGCGCGGCGGGACGAGCTCGGCATACTCGGGGAGCGCGGTGGTGGGGGACGTGGCTTGGTACTCCGTCAATTCGGGGAGCACGCCGCACCCTGCCTGCGGCAAGGCGCAGAACGGGTACGGCCTCTGTGACATGAGCGGGAACGTCTATGAATGGACCTGGGACTGGTACGCCTCGACGTACACGGCCGGCGCCCAGAGCAACCCCGCGGGTCCGGCCTCCGGGTCGTTCCGGGTGTACCGTGGTGGGAGTTGGTTCGGCGACGCGTCCTACGCGCGCGTCGCGGACCGCCGCAACTTCGACCCCGGCGGCCGCCTCAACTACCTCGGCTCGGAACCTGTCAACGTGAATGAGACACGACGCGTTCACATTCTCTGACCCACGACGGCCTGCGGAACCCGCCCCGTCGCCGAGGCCAGCCCATCCACCCCTTCCGCGCTCGCATGGCTCGCTTGTGCAGGGGGCCCGGCTG
>CAIOSP010000142.1 GCA_903861005.1 uncultured Pseudomonadota bacterium | reverse complement strand
GGCCGCGCCGATCGCCGCGGGCGCCGCGGGCGCCGCGCCGACCGCCATCGCGCCCCGCCCGGCCGCAGGCGCGGACGCGTTCGTCATGGTCGACGCCAAGACCGTCAAGCTGACCGACCAAGTGCTCACCCAGGGCCTGACGCCCGGCGACGAGCCGATCGCCAGCCGCACGGTGGAGTGCGACGAGCACTTCGGCAGCCCCATCGGCCAGTACTGGTACACGTTCGCCGACGACGCCTGCAAGCACGGCACCTCCGTCTCGCTGCTGCAGCTGCTCCACACCGGCAACGACGGCCTGGGCTGCACGCTGCGCTGGTTCGGCGGCGTCACCACCACCGTGACCGACCCGTTCGCCGGCGTGGGCGTGAACCTGACGCGCACGGATCTGGCGACCAAGACTGAGCTGCGGATGGAGGTCCGCGGTGACGGCCGCAGCTACCGCGCCCAGTTCGTCCGCAAGCTGCAGCTCGACGAGGACGCCAAGGACGAGGACTGCACCAACGACAACTGGGACTTCTACGGCCAGGAGTTCGTGTGCGGCGACGGCACGTCGGCGTGGTCGCGGGTGACCGTCGACCTGCGCGCGCTCAAGCAGGTGGGCTTCGGCAAGGCCGTGGCGCTCGACCTGTCCGACGCCGACCGCTTCCAGATCGTCACCCGCACCGCGGGCGAGGGCTCCTTCCAGTGCGAGCTACGGATCCTCGGCGCCAACTGAGTCGTCGCGGTCCGTCAAACTTGGGGCCAGGGTGTAAGGTCGCGGCCCGTAGTGCGTAGTCACCCGTCGTGCGTCGATGCGGACGCGCCCACGAGGTGACCATGAGAAGGCTCGAACTCCCCCTGCTGCTCCTGGCTGCGACCTGGCTCCCGGCCTGCGATGGACTGGGTCAGGCCCCCGTCGCGCAGCGCGTGGCGCGCCGCGCGGTGGACTCCATGGTGGAGCCCGCCTGGGCGAGCGCCGTCGACGCGAACCCCAACGCCGTGGCGGACGTCGCTGAGGCGGCGGTGAACGCGGTGGTGCACATCCAATCGGAGCGTGACGTCGAGGAGGCGCCGCAGTCCCAGATGATGCCGTACTTCTTCGGGATGCCCGGCATGCAGGGCCCCCAGGGAATGCAGGGCGCCCCTGGCCGCGGCGGTCACCACTACGAGCGCGGCGTCGGCTCCGGCGTGGTCATCGACACGAAGGGCCTGATCCTCACGAACAACCACGTGGTCGAGGGCGCCGACTCGCTCACGGTCACGCTGTCCGACGGCCGCAAGCTGGCGGCCAAGGTGCGCGCGACCGACGCCGCCACCGACGTCGCGCTCGTCGAGTTGGAGGGCGAGGTGCCCAAGGACCTCACCGCGCTCAGCTTCGGCGACTCCGACCACCTGCGCCTGGGTCAGACCGTGCTCGCCATAGGAAGCCCGTTCGCCCTGCAGGGCTCGGTCACCATGGGCATCGTGTCCGCGCGCAGCCGCCACGTGCAGGATCTGGCGTCCTACTCGGACTACCTGCAGACGGACGCGGCGATCAACCCCGGCAACTCCGGCGGCGCGCTCGTCAGCCTGGACGGCAAGCTGGTCGGGATCAACTCGGCGATCGCGTCTGAGTCCGGCGGCTACGACGGCATCGGCTTCGCCATCCCGTCCAACCTGGCCAAGGACATCATGGAGCGCCTGCTCCGCGACGGACACGTGGTGCGCGGCTTCCTGGGTGTGGCGCCGGCGGACCTCGATCCCGCCGCCGCCGACATGCTCGGGCTTGGGGATCGCCACGGCGCGATCGTGAGCCAGGTGACGCCGGGCACGCCCGCGGACAAGGCCGGGCTCAAGCCCTACGACGTGATCGTCGCGGTCGACGGGTCGCCGATCGACGGCGCGGCGGACCTGCGCAACACCATCTCGCTGAAGGGCGCGCACGTCTCGGTCGCGCTCGACGTGCTCCGCGACGGCCAGCCGCAGCAGCTTCAGGCCACGCTCGAGGAGCTCAAGGACCCGGGCAAGGGCGGCCGCGTCGACGCGCCGGACGCCGAGGTCAGCCTGCTCCGCGGGGTCACCGTGGCCGCGCTCAACGACGCGATCCGCCAGGAGCTCGGCGCCGACCCCAAGACCGCGGGCGTCGTCGTCACCGCGATCACCCCCGGCTGCGACGCGGCGATGGCCGGCCTGCAGCCAGGCGACATCCTGGTCGAGGTGGACCGCAAGCCGGTGTCGAGCATCGACGAGCTCAAGCGCGCGCTGAAGGGCAAGGACCGCGGGATGCTGCTGGTGCAGCGCGGCGGGCTCCGGCAGATCCTCTTCGTCGACTGAGCTACTTCGCGACGCTCATGATGAAGGGCTCGGCGGAGCGCCGGGCCTCAGCGAGCCGCAGCCACGCGCTCACGTCGGACCCGGACATGGGCCTGGCGTAGCCGTAGCCCTGCGCGAAGGCGCACCCGGAGTCGACGAGCGCGGTGTGGGCGACGTGGTCCTCCACGCCCTCAGCGATGACCGGGAGGCCAAGCTCCACGGCCAGCTGCAGAACCGCGCGGGCGAGCGCGCCGTTGCCGGCCGCAAGGTCTGAGACGAACGCGCGGTCGAGCTTCAACATGCCGACCGGCACCGTGCGCAGGCGCATGAGCGACGAGTAGCCCGAGCCAAAGTCGTCGAGCGCGACGCGAACACCGAGCGCTGAGAGGCGCGCGATGCGCTCAGACCAGCGGTCCTCGCTGCGACCAAACTGCGTCTCGGTGACCTCGAGCACCAGCGAGCGCTCGGGCAGATCGTAGCGGTCGATCAGCGCGGCGACCTGGATCTCCAGATCAGGCGCCTCAAACCGCTGGGCGGACTGGTTCACGCACAGGAACAGGTCCGGGCGGGCGCGCGCCCACGGCGCGAACTCCGCGACGGATTTCTCCAACAGCATCATGTCCAGCTCGCCGATCAGGCGGCTCTCCTCGGCGACGGGGATGAAGTCGTCCGGCTGCACCCAGCCGCGCTCGGGGTGCTTCCAGCGCGCGAGCGCCTCAAAGCCCTGCGTACGACCACCGGGTAGCCCGACGATGGGCTGGAACCAGGGCACGAACTCACTCTGATCCAGGCCGCGACGGATGCGCCGCTCGGTCTCCAGCCTGTGGAGCACGCGGCCATGCATCGCCTCGTCGTACACCGACCAGCCGTCTCGACCCGCCTGCTTGGCGGCGTACATCGCTGTGTCGGCCTCCTTGAGCAGCGACGCGACCGTGCTCCCGATCGACGGGAGCGTCACGCCGATGCTCGCCGTCATGTTGATGCCCTGCTGGGCAAACGTGAACGGCTCGCGGATCGCGGCGAGCAGTCGCTGCGCGCGCTGCGCGGCGACCACCGCCGACACCGTGTCCTCGAGGATCACGGCGAACTCATCGCCACCCAAGCGCGCGACCGTGTCGCTCGAGCGCACCACGGCGCGGATGCGCTCGCCGATCTCGGCGATCAGCCGGTCGCCCATGTCGTGGCCGAGCAGGTCGTTCACCATCTTCAGTCGGTCCAGATCGATGAAGAGCAGCGCGAACCCAGGCGTCGCGGCGCGCTGGGCGCGCGTCAGCGCCCGCTCCAGGCGATCGTGCAGCAGCGCCCGGTTGCCCAAGCCCGTGAGCATGTCGTGCATGGAGTCGTGCTGAAGCTTGGCGTCTCGAGCCGCGACGCCGTCGAGCAGCGAGTTGAACGCCTCGGAGAGGTGATCGAACTCGTCGTCGGCGGAGATCACCAGCCGACGTGCGGCGTCGCCGGGCTGGATCGCCCGCGCCTGGTCCGAGAGCTGCACGATGCGGCGGAGCACCAGGCGGTCGACCAGCGTCAGCGAGGCCAGCAGCACCGCCGCGCCCGCGATCATCATGGCGGTCGCGAGCTCCAGCATGCGCGCCAAGATGCGTGCGTGCACCTCAGAGGGGCGGGTGACACGCAGCTGCCAACCCTTGCTCACCCCCAACTCGAGCGGCGTCGAGTAGGTCTCGTGTGCACGCTCGCCCGTCGCGCCCGTGGACGCAGGAGGAAGAACCTCGACCGCGCTCGACGTCATACGCGACACGAACGCGAGGCGACGCTCGTCGAGCCGCCTGAGCGCGATCCACACCATGCCATCGCCGCCGGATCCGTCCGTGCGAAGCACCGGCGTCAAAGCGTAGACCCACGCGTCTCCATCGTAGGAGACGAGTCCGGTCCCCTCCGTCGCCCGCTGAAGGACCGACGCGATCGCTGCGAGCGTGTCGATGGACAGCGGCGCGTCGTCGGCGCCAACCACCGGGCGCGACCTGGCAAAGCGCAGATCACCCGGGCGGCCGATGACGAGCGCGTCCATGTCGAGGCTGGCCCAGCTCCCCGCGTTGAAGTCGTCGATCAGGTACTTGGGCGCCTCGTCACGGACGAAGTTCCAGGTGTTGTCCCACTTCGCGTAGTCCCGGCTCTGGCCAAGCAGCGTCTGCGCGGAGTCCTCCAGCCAGATCGCGGCGGAGTGCGCGCGCTGGGCGTTGTCCCGATCCTCCTCGCTGCGGACCTCGTCGCTGACGATGCGGGCGTTGTACGAGAAGCCCGCAGAAAGCGCGAGGCTGAGCACGACAAACATCCACGCCAACGTACGTCCACGGATACCCATTCGGTACGCCTCCAGAACCGGACAAGGCCACGTTTCATCCGTCGAACGTCGGCCGCTCGATCTGGAGGGTGGTGTCCAACATTGCCTCTGGAGCGGCGCTTCTGCGATGCGGGCTTTCCCTCATGCACTGCCCGCAAGCGCAGCCCTGGCGCCGACAGTCTGGGGCGAGCTTGAAGGGTCGTGATATGGAAGCGAACTGGAGAACTCCATGCCGCGACTGCTCGTGCTCGTGCTCGTCCTCGCCGCCTGCCACAAGGAGCCGCCGCCCGACAAGCAGGACACCGCGCCGGAGTCGCGCGACGTCTCCATCCAGTTCCGCGCGATGTTCGACAAGATCCCCTTCGAGTGCCGCACGCAGGTGTCGGAGATCGGGCTGTCGGTCACCACGGTCCGCCCCACGGACATGCGGCTGTTCGTGCATGACGTGGCGCTGATCGACGCGAACACCGGCGACGCGGTGCCGGTGGAGCTCACGGCGGGCTCGCCGTGGTCCGGCGATGGCCTGACGCTGCTCGACTTTGAGTCCGGAGACGGCTTCTGCGAGGGCGGAACGCCGGGCATGAACGACGTGGTCGTGGGCACCGTTCCCGGCGGCGCGTACGACGGCGTCACGTTCAAGATCGGCGTCCCGTTCGCGTTCGATCACCAGACGCTGGAGGCAGCCGCGCCCCCGCTCGACGTCGCGGGCATGTTCGTGAACCCGATCACCGGCTGGCAGCACTTCCAGCTGGGCCTGTCGCCCACGAGCGGCGGCCAGACGACGTGGCCCGTGCAGATCCACGCGGTGAACTGCGTGCATGACGGCACCGGCCCGGTCACGTCCTGCGCGGCGGACAACGTGACCACCTGGACCTTCAGCCACTTCGCACCCGACGACGACACCATCGACATGGATCTGTCGACGCTGCTCAAGACCAGCGACCTGACCCGCAACGCGGTCGTGGCGTCCGGTGGCGGCGGCTACGACACGCCGAAGGGCTGCCAGTCCGATCCCAACGACACCGACTGCCAGCCGGTGTTCAACCAGTTCGGTCTCAACCCGCTCGCCACGCCCACCTTCATCCAGGTGAACTGAGGCACCGGCCCCTCACTCAGACGACGAGAAGATCTCGACGATCGGGGTGAGGCCCTCGCGGACCAGGATGTCCTGGTTCAGCTTGAGCAGCGTGGTCAGACGGGACGTGGTGCTGCGCTGACGGCCGACGAGCACGAGCGCCATCTGCAGGACGAGCTTGTAGGCCGCGAGGTTGCCCGCGCGGAGCAGGTCCTGGAACTCGAGCCGCGGGAAGCGCAGCACGCTGACGTCGCCCACGGGCAGCACCGTGGCCGAGCGCGCGGAGCCGTCGAGGATGGACATCTCGCCGAAGCAGGCGCGCGGGCCGAGGCGCGCCAGGCGCTCCATGCCGAGCCCGCTGTCCTTGAGCACGTCGACCTCGCCCTCGTAGACGATGTACCAGGCGTCGCCGGTCTCGCCTTCGTTGAACACCTTGTGTCCCTGACGGATGTGCCGGACCTGCAGGATGTGCACGATCTCCGACAGCTCCGTGGGATCGAGATCCCGGAACATGGGCGTGTCCATGAGGAAGGTCAGGATCTGCTCGAGGTTCAACGGCCCAGACAAAGGCACTCCCAGCGCGGGGCGCGACCTTACCACGTCCTGTGCACGACATGCGACCACTGCGTGAAGCGCGTTAGAGATCGCGCCCACACCGCAGCCGAACCCACGAGGGCCTACGCATGGCGAATTATCTTACCTTCCTCGGTGACAAGCAGTTTCTGCTGGAGGCGCCCGCGTCCGGCGGCCTCTCCAAGTCCGAGTCCGAGGTCAAGGCAGACCCCCGAAAGGCGATCCAGAACGTGCTGGAGACCGTCCGCACGCTCGTGCAGTACATGGGCGACGACATCGGCCCGGCCGTCCGCGCGTCGGGTGCGTCGTTCGAACTCGCGTTCGCGGTGCGCGCCGATCTCTCTGGCCTCGTGATGATCTCCGAGGACTCCAAGAAGGGCCAGTTCCAGTGCGTCGTGCGCTGGGCCCCGCAGCCCCCTCCCCGTCCGCCCGGTCCTCCCGGCCAGGCGCCCCCCGGCGGCCCCGCACGCCTCCCCGGGCCCACCTAGGCCCTAGGAGCGCCCTTGCCCGACGAGGTCCGCACCACCACCCGCCCGCCGCCTCCGACACGTCCGGAGGCCACGGCCGACACAGGTCGAAGCGCGCTCGTGGTGGTGAACCCGTCGGTCGTGTCGGGCCTGATGGTCGCGGACCGGCAGCGCGTCGCCGCCGCGTCCGGGCTGCCGGTGAGCGCGCTCGCGCGGCTCGCCGAGTCGGGTGTGCCGGTGGTGATCGACGGCTCGCCGAGCCCTCGCGCGGCAGAGGCGCTGGCCGCGTCACGCTCGACCGCGCTGGGGGTGCCCACGCGCGTGCTCGCCGGCCCTGGGCCAGGGGCGCTGCTGACCTCGGTCGGCGCGCTGCTGGCCGCGGCGGCGTCCTTGCTGCTCGTGCCGTTCGTCGGCGCGGGCGCGTGGTTCGCGGCGTCGAGCGTAGGGTGGGCGCTGCTCCCTGCCCTGCTCGCCGTGGGCCTGACCACGGTCGGCGTGCGGGGTCTGCTCGCCGGGCTGCGAGAGTCCCAGGGTCCTGGGCTGGCCCGTCGCGAGCATGACGCCGAGGTCGCCCGCCTGCGCGCCGCGCCCGAAGCGTGGGCGGCCCTGTTCGCCCTGCGCGACGCCTCGCTCGCGCCCGACGTGCCCGTGACCGTGCAGGCCGACCTGTGGACATCGCTGGAGGCCGCGGAGGCCGCCCTGGAGCGCGGCGAGGACGTCGCGGGCTGGACGGCGGCGCTGACCGAGGCGCGCGTCGCGCTGCGCGAACCCGATCGCGCGCTGAGCGCCGACGCGCGCGCGCGCCTGGGACAGGTGGCGTCCCGCGCCCGCGCTGCGCTGACCGAAGCGGGCCGCGCATGAACCTGGGTCGACGCGACGTGGTGCTGGCCTTGGTGCCCAAGGACCGCGGCTGGATCGTGGACGTGGGCGCCGACCACGCCGAGGTCGCCCGCGCGCTGGGCGCCATCGCCACCGAGCGCGAGCCGCACCGGGCCCGGCGGTCGGGCGTGCCGTGGGTGATCGCGGACGGCCTGAGCTGCTTTCGCGAGGTGCCGGTCGCGGTGATCGCCGGCATGGGCGCGCGGACCATCCTGGCGATCCTCGACGCGGGGCCTAGGCCCACCGTGCTGGTCGCGCACGCGCAGGACGACCCGGAGCTGCTGCGGGTCGGGCTCGCCGCCCGTGGATGGCGCATCGAGGCGGAGGCGCTGGCGCCCGAGGCGCAGGGCTTCGCCGCCGTCATGCGCGCGGTCGCTGGCGAGGAGCCCGCCACGGGTCTGAACCTGGCGTTCGGCCCGCGCCTGCGCGAGCACGGCGATCCGCACCTGATCGCGTCCTTGGGTCAGCAGCGCGCGCGCTGGGCGAAGGTCGCGGACGACACACGCGCCGCGGCGCCCACCGTGTGCTCGGACGCGACCGCGCGGGTGGCGCACTTGGACGCGTGGCTGGCCCAGGCGCGGTAGTCCGCGCGACGACGCCAAGCGCCGACGTTGGGTCCCTACCCGCCGCTCTGGTCCAGCGCCTTGCGGTGCGCGGGGCCGCCCCAGCCCTCGACGAAGATGCGGGCCTCGGCGTCGTAGTCGGGCGGGACCTGGCTCGCGGCGACCAGCTGACGCTTGGCGGCGCGCACGCCCTCGGGCGGGAGCGACAGCACGGGCTTGAGGAACTCGATCGCGGCCTCGCGGGCGTCGCCGGTGACGACGCGATCAGCAAACCCAGCGCTGAGCGCGGTCTTGGCGCCGACCTTGGCGGAGGTGGTGAGCCAGCGCGTGGCGGACGGACGACCGACGATGCCGACGAGCCTGCGCCCGCCGCCCCAGCCGGTGCCGATGCCCAGCGCCGCCTGGCGGAACTGGATCCACGCGGCCTCAGTCATGAGGCGGTGATCGGTGGAGGTGGCCAGCTCGGCGCCGCCGCCCACCGCGGGCCCGGTGATCACCGACACGGTGACCTGCGGGAGCTCGCTGATCGCGTCACAGATGGCGGTCATCGACCGGCCCATCGCGGCGCCCACCGTGGACACGGCGAGCGACTCACGGACCTCGTCGAGGTGGCCGCCCGAGCAGAAGCCGTCCGGCGTCGATGCACGCAGGATCACGACGGTGCCGTCCCACTCGCGCAGGCGCTTCACGGCGCGACCCAGGTCCTCCATCATGCCGAAGGTGAGCGCGTGGCGGTCCGGGGGGTTGTCGATGACTAGCTCGGCGACCTGACCTCGAAGGTCGAGGGACACACGACCCGGTCGCCGCAGGGACTTGCCTCGAACGCGGACGATCGCGTCCAGGGCTTGGTCGAGCGCAGCGGGGTTCATGGTTGCTCTCCGAGGTAGAGCCATAGCGCCGTTCCGCCGAAACGTCGTACTCGATCCAGCGTCAGCGGCCCAGAGATCTGGGGCAAGCTGGCCTTCGCATCAGACTCGTACACCATCTGCCCGCGCACGAGCGGCCCGAGGCGGGTGAGCACCTCGCCGGCGTCGTGAGCGTAGGGCGGGTCGCAGAGCAAGACGTCGTAGCGGCCGAGCGACGGCCCGAGCGTCAGCACGTCCCCCACCTTCACGTCGACCGTGGCGCCCAGGTCCGCGGCGGTGTCGCGGATCGCGCGCGCGATGTGCGGCCTACGCTCGACGATCACCACATTCGCCCCGCGCGACCAAGCCTCCAGGCCCAGCAGTCCGGACCCGCCGAACGCGTCGAGCACCGTGAGCCCGGACAGGTCCTGCCCGATCATCGAGAACAGCGCCTCGCGCACGCGCGACGACGTCGGCCGCACGCCGTCGAGGACCGGCTGCCGCACGATCCGTCCCCTCGCCTCACCACCCGTGATCCGCAGCGACATCGCTCCCCCAGAAAGTGAAGAGGCCCGCGGTCGGACGAACCGAGCGCGGGCCTCACAGGACCATCAGGGCCTAGTGGCCGTGGTGGCTGCCGAACGCGTGGACGTGCTCGTCCCAGGGGTGGTCGAAGAGGAGCGGGTCAGCGACCGGCACCGCAGGGACCTGGGCCAGACGGCCACCGACGACCAGCACGAACAGGCCGATGAAGCCCGCGAAGATGCCGACGTTGATGACCAGGAACTGGACCGTGGGGAAGGTGTCGCCGAAGTAGACCGACGGCAGCACCAGGAGCGAGCGCTCCAGGAAGAAGCCGGTCAGCGACAACAGGGCGACGCCTGCGAACGGGTAGCGCATCTTCTTGATCCCGCGGGAGAGCAGGATGGTGAAGGGAGCGATGAAGCAGAGGACCGCGACCGTGCGCGCCAGCCAGCCCCACTGGGGGAGCATGAGGCGGGTCAGCAGGAACGAGGTCTCTTCCGGCACGTTCGTGTAGTAGATCGGCAGGATCTGCGCGTAGAGCGTGTAGGCCCAGAACATGGTGCCGGCGAGCATGAAGCGGCCGAGATCATGCGTGGTCTTGGGCTTGACCCAGCCCGCGAGGCCGAGCCAGTCGCGGCCGACCGTCACAAAGACCGCCAGCGTGGAGAAGCCGATCAGCAGCGAGGACATGAACATCCAGCCACCGAACATGTTCGACACCCACCAGGGGTCCAGCGACATGACGAGATCAAACGCGATCAGCGACATGACGATGGCGTAGGTGAAGCCGATGAACGGGACGAGGGTGTAGTTGGACGCGAGGCCCGCCTCACCCGCCGCCTTGCCGTCGGTGCGGCCGGCGATGAAGAAGTTCCACCAGGACGGCGCCGCGTCACCCAGCCGCTGCTTGGCGAGGACGAGGTCGCCGCCGAGCGAGTTGCGGATGAACAGGAAGTCGAGGAGGATCAGGAAGCCGACCGCGAGGGCCGTGCGGACCTGGAAGAACAGCGGGTTGAGCCAGATCTCCTTGCTCGCCGGCGCGCCGACCATGTGCGGCGCGATCGGCGTCGGGGTGCCCCAGTAGGCGGGGTTCCACGGGTAGATCGGCAGGCCGAAGATCAGGAACGCGACGAGCAGCAGCCAGGCGACCGGCAGGAAGAAGCCGAAGGACTCCGCCACGCGCTTGAGCGGACGGCCCCAGCGAGCCTGCGTGCCCTGCATGATCACGCCGAACGCCACGCCGCCCTGGGCGATGGCGAACGTGTAGACCAGCGCGACCAGGAAGGCGCCCCAGGTCCACTTCTTGTCCCAGGTGAGCCCGTAGCCGAACGCGCCGATGCCCCACACGATCCCCGCGAAGGCGAGCGCCTTCACGGTGCCGGGGAGCTGGCGGCCCTTGACCGCGTCGATGGCGGCATCGACCTGGGCGTTGTTTCGGACGGCGTTCATGGCGTGCCCCCGGTGGTGGCGGCCGGAGCCGTCACGGGCGGAACGTAGGTGGTGCCCTTCAGGACCGTCTCGGAACGAAGGAACGAGATCAACGACCAGATCTCACCGTCGGACAGCGCGAAGCTGTAGCCGGGCATGAGGGTCGAGAGGCTGCCGTTGCGCACGGTCAGGTAAACCCAGCCGTCCGACACCTTGTTGAGGCGACCGGCGTCGCCGGCGAGCACCGCGACCGCAGGGTAGCGGCCGGGCTGGCCGACGGGGCCGAGGTTCACGCCGTCACCATGGCAGGGCACGCAGTACGTGTTGTACAGCACGGCGCCCTTGGCGATGTGCGCGGCGTCCTTCATGTCGAAGGCCTCGCCCAGCACCATCTCCGCCGTCAGGTTGTTGACGTCCGGGCCCGTGAGGGTCCAGTTGCGGCGGTAGCTGATCGGCGTCAGCAGGTTGGACTGCGACATCACGCCGTCAGGCAGCACGGCCATGGCCTGCTCGTAGGCCTTCACCGAGGCCGAGTCCGCCATGTCGATGTTCCAGGGCAGCGCCCAGGCGGTGCTGGACAGGCCGGTCGCAAGCGCGACCGCGGCCAAGCGCACTGTCTTACGCATTGGGCACCTCGTAGATGGTGTCGTCACCGCGGGTGATCTCGATGGCGCCCGTGTCGGACAGGATCGCAGCGATGCGCTCCAGATCCTTGGCCGAGGCGCGCAGGAACGCGATGCCGAACTTGTCGTCCGACACGCGCGGGTCCTGGAGCGACTTGTCCAGACCGAAGCCCGGCAGGCCGCAGTGCACGATCAGGCCGGCGAGCGTGAACAGCGCGCCGAACAGGATGGTGCACTCGAACATGATGACCGCGTAGGGCGGCAGGGCCACGACGGGCTTGCCGCCCGGGTTGATCATCGGCCACTGCGACGCCGTGAGCGACGTCAGCAGCAGGCCGGTGTTGATCCCCGTGACGCCACCGACCAGCGTCCACCAGCGAACCGGCGACGGGCGGCCTTCGTACATCACCTCGAGGATCTCGTGGCGAGGCAGCGGCGAGAGCACCTGGAAGCCAGAGATGCCGGCCTCCTTGAGCTTCTCAACTCCGGCGAGCAGGCAGTCGAGGTGGGCGTAGATGCCCTTGATGCGCGTACCAGACGCGACTTCAGCGTGCGCGGCGCTCACTTGGCCTCCACATGAGCTGCACCGCGCACAGGCGGCGCGATCATTTCCTTGATCTCGGCGATGGCGATGGCAGGCAGGGTCTGCAGGAAGAGCAGGAACCAGAAGCCGAACCAGCCGAACGAGCCGATCATGATGCCGTACTCGATGGGCGAGATGCGGTAGTAGGCGTGCGTCGCCGGGTCGAACTGGTGGGCCAGCGACGAGATGACGATGTTGAAGCGCTCGAACCACATGCCGATGTTCACGAAGATCGAGATGATGAACAAGGCCCAAGGGTTGGTCCGCACCTTGCGGAAGTACCAGGGGAGCGGCGCGACGCAGTTGCAGAACACCATGATCCAGAAGGCCCAGGCGTACTCACCGGTGGCGCGCCAGGAGAAGATGCCCCACTCGTACGCGTTCTGGCTGTACCAGCCGATGAAGTACTCCACGCCGTAGGCGTAGGTCAGGATGCCCGACGTCAGCAGGCACATCTTGGCCAGGTGCTCGAAGTGCCACATGTTCACGTACGCGTGCCACTTGAACGCGTACGTCATGGGCAGGAGCAGCGTGATGACCATCGCGCAGCCGGAGAAGATGGCGCCGGCGACGAAGTAGGGCGGAAAGATGGTGCTGTGCCAGCCGGCGGTGACCGCCATGGCGAAGTCCCAAGACACGACCGAGTGGACCGACAGAACCAGCGGGGCGGCCAGGGCGGCGAAGAAGCCGTAGGCGCCCATGTAGTGGTACCACTGACGATCCGTGCCGTGCCAGCCGAGCGCGAGCACCGCGTAGATCTTCTTCACGAGGCCGGTGCTGTGGTCGCGAACGACCGCGAGATCCGGCACCAGACCGATGAAGAAGAACACGGCCGACACCGTGAAGTACGTGCTGATGGCGAACACGTCCCACATCAGCGGCGACTTGAAGTTCACCCACAGGTAGCGCTGGTTCGGGTACGGGAAGAACCAGTACACCTGCCAGGCGCGGCCAAGGTGGAGGACCGGGAAGAGCAGCGCGGTCATGACGGCGAACACCGTCATGCCTTCCGAGGCGCGGTACACGCCCGTGCGCCAGCGGCTGCGGACCAGGAAGAGGATGGCCGAGATCAGCGTGCCTGCGTGGCCGATGCCAACCCAGAACACGAAGGTGACGATGTAGACACCCCACATGATCGGCGGGTTGTAGCCGGCGATGCCGAGGCCCCAGGTGAGCTGCTGGAACTCACACCAGAAGCCGTAGAGCATCATCGACGTCGCGATGATGAACAGGACGGCCCAGCCCAGGTTGGGCTTGAGGAGCACGCGGATGATGTCACGGTTGGCGGCCGCGTAAGAATCGGGCCGGTTCGCGTCGATGGATTCGTGCAAAGCCGTGTCCTCTAGTGTGCCGGAACGGGGGCGGCCTCGGCGCCCGTGGGGGCGGCCTCGGTCGGGGGTGCGGAAGGCGCCGCAGCGGCGCCTTCGGGGGCGGCCTCAGCGGGCGCCGCCTGGGCGGCCTCGGGGGCTGCGGCTTCCGCCGAGCCCTCCGCGTGCTCCTCGCCGCCGCCATGATGGTCGGCGGTGGGGTCCGCGTGGAAGTTCGCCTTGGCGAGGTAGTTCACCGCCGACATGGCGTTGAGGTCCTTGAGCGGCTCGTAGGTACGGGCCGACTTGCGGGCCAAGCTGATCAGGCTCGCCTCATCCTTGAGGTTGCCGAAGGTCATGGCCTGGCTGGGGCAGGCCTCGACGCACGCGGGGAGCTTGTTGAGCTCGGCGTCCGGCACCACGGCCGTGAGGCCATGGCGGTCCTTCCAGGCCGACTTGGTCGCGCGGATACGCTGCACGCAGAACGTGCACTTCTCCATCACGCCCATGGTGCGGGCCGACACGTCCGGGTTGAGCTGGAGGTTGAACGGCTCCGGCCACGTGAACGTGTGGAAGTTGAAGCGACGCACGCTGTAGGGGCAGGCGTTGCTGCAGTAGCGGGTGCCGACGCAGCGGTTGTAGACCATGGCGTTGAGGCCATCGAGGTTGTGGTACGTCGCCAACACGGGGCAGACGTTCTCACAGCCGGCGTGGCCGCACTGCTGGCACATCATCGGGACGAAGCGGATGTCGTCCTTGCCGCCGACGTCGTTCTCCCAGAAGCGGTCGACGCGGATCCAGGCCATCTCGCGGCCCTTGCTCACCTGATCCGGCCCGACGATGGGCAGGTTGTTCTCGGCGTAGCAAGCGATGATGCACGAACCACAGCCGTTGCAGGAGTTCGTGTCGACCGTCAGGCCAAAGCGGTACGTGGGGTGGTCAGGCAGCTCGTAGAAGTTCGTGATGCCCTTCTCGGTGAGCCGCGGGTCCATCTCCATCTCGTGGATGCCGGTCAGCGAGCCCGGCTCCTCGGAGACCGCGTCACCGACGGCGGCGATCTTCTCGGCGCTGACGATCGCGCCGAAGTTGCGGCCGGCGTCGCTCATGCCGAACACGCTCATCGTGTGGGCGACGATGACCTTCTTGGCGGCCTTCTGCAGCGTGACGCGCTGCGGAGCCCAGGAGAACGAGCCCTTGCCGTCGACCGCGACCTTGAAGGCCTTGGCGACGTTGACGCCGCGTCCGTCCGCGTAGCGACCATTGCCCGTGTGGCCCTGGCCGAACGCGATCGACACGTTGTTCCCGGTGACACCGGGAAGCGGGTAGACCGGGAGCTCGAAGCTGCCGGACTCCGACGTGACCGTGACCACGTCGTCCATGACGACCTGAAGCTGCGCGGCCTGCTCGGCGCTCATCACGAGGACGGAAGTCCAGGTGGTGCCGGTCAGCGCGTCAGGGACTTCCTGCGCCCACGGCTGGTTCGCGTAGCGACCGTCGTGGCGGTGGTGGTGCGGGTGCGCGAGCAGGATCCACTCGCCCGTGCCGCCGATGGCGTCGTCCGTCCAAGCGTAGGTGGCGGCGGACAGCGTCGGGTAGGCGTCGAGCTGCGGCTTGACGACAAGACCCTCGACGACCGACTTCTCCCAGAACGCGGGGACCGGCGTGACGCCGTCCCAAAGCTGCGCCTGCCACCAGGACGCGACGTACTCGCGCCAGGTGGGCGGGTTGAAGCCGAGCGTGGTCGTGGCGACCGGGATGATGGCGGTGCCGGGAGCGTAGTCGGCGACGACGGCCGGCAGGTTGAGGCCCGCGGCGCGACCCACACCCAACAGGATGTCGCCGAGCGAGCGGGTGTCGTAGACCGGCGTCATCGCCGGCTGGCGGACGAGGAAGGTGCCGGAGATCGGGGTCTCAGCGCCCCAGTCCTCGAACGTATCCGAGGCCGGGAGCACCAGGGTGGCCAGGCTGGTCGTCTCGTCGGGGTGCGACGACACGGACACCAGCAGGTCGGCCTTCTTCACGGCGTCGGCGAACTTGGCGTCGTCCGGCAGCGCGTAGACGGGGTTGGCGTCGTCGAGGATCAGGACGCCGACCTTGCCCGCGTCCAGGTCCGCGATCAGCGCGGCGAGGCGAGCCCAGCCGTCGACAGGGCCTTGGAAGCCGCCGAGGTTGAAGCGGTCACCGGCGGCGCCGCCAGCGAGGTTGATCAGGTAGGTCGCGACCGCGAGGTCCGTCGAGCCCGTGGGGCCGCCGGGGATGGCGACGCCCTGACCGGCGACGAAGTTCTCGGCGATGGACTTGAGGTCCTCGGCCGTGACGCCCGAAGCGCCCGCGGCCTGCTCGACGCTGACGTCGCCGATGAGGGCCTTGATGGCGTCCGAGGCGCCGTTGCGCTCGGCCACCAGCTTGGCGATGGCGCGGGCGACGAGCACCTGCTGGCCAGGGGCCACGGCGAACCAGTCATCGGCGTTGACGCCGGTCTGGTCGCGCAGCGGCGAGAGGAGCGCGAAGCGAGCGACGCGCTTGTCGACGTTGGGGTTGCGGGCGGTGGCGTAGCGCTCCTGCAGGCCCGCGTCGCCCCAGGTGCCGCTCAGGAACGGCGCGCCAAAGGACAGGACGTACCCGGCCTTGTCGACGCCGTAGTACGGAACCGAGCCGCGACCGAAGAGGGCCGCCGCCGCGGCGACGTCCGCCTCGTAGCCGAGGGGCTCCCAGAACACCGCGTCCGTGGCGAAGTCCTTGAGGAGGTCGACGATCGGACCGCTCTTGTAGGCGCCGACGAACGCGATCTTCTTGCCGGCGTCGCGAGCGGCCTTGACGGCCTCCGCGAGCTTGGCGAGGCCAGCGTCCCAGGCGACCGGCTGACCGGCGTCCGTGGGACCCTTGATCCGCTCGGGGCTGTAGTGCTTCTGCAGCTCGAGCAGCGCGGCGCTGCCGATGCTGGCGCGAGGCCCCGCATACCGGTTGTGGCTCACGTTGATGACGCGGCCCTCCCGGTGGCGGGCCGTCACCGACCGCGCGGACGGGCCGCGGGTGATGCTGGTCGCGAAGAAGGTGGGGGTACCGGGCGTGACCTGATCGGGCTTCACCACATACGGGATGATGTGCTCGACGGGGGTCTTGTACCGGTTGGTGTCGAGACCGCAGGCGGCGAGAGCGCTAGCGCTACCCGTCACACCCAGGGCCTTGAGGAAGTCGCGGCGATTCAGCTTCGGCACGATCGGCTCCCGATTACTTGTGGCAGGTCCAGCAATCCTTCAGCTCTGCACGCCGAAGGTTCGCCTGGTCCCCGTAGTTGGTGTCGATCGACGAGTGGGTCGCGTGACAGTCGAGGCACCAGCCCATCTGGAGGCTGGTCTCGCGAATCATCGGGGACTTGGCGCCGACATGCTCGACCGTGACGCCGTTCGCGTCGGTCTCGTTCCACTTGCTGAGCTGGCCCTGCTGGCCGACCTGACCGTGGCACTCCGTGCACTGCACGCCGGCGTTCACGTGCCGGTTGTGCGCAAAGTGCACGTAGTCAGGGAGGTCGTGGACGCGGCTCCACTGAATCGGCGTGTTCGTGGAGAGGGACGCCCAGATCTTCTGGACCTCGGGCGAGTCCTTCTTCACGTACTTGTGGCAGTTCATGCACGTCGCCGTGGACGGCACGCCAGCGTGAATCGAGCGCCGCGCCGTGACGTGGCAGTACTCGCACTGGATGCCCATGTCCGTGACGTGGCGAGCGTGCGGGAACGCGACCGGCTGTGCCGGCGCCTCACCCGTGGTCACGCCAGTCGCGATCTGCCAAGGCTGCGCGCCCTCCTCGTAAGGGGACGGCGCAGGCGGCAGCAGCGAGTGTGCCTCGTGCTGGAACAGCTCATCGCCATGGAAAGCGTCGACGTCTGGACAGCCAGCGGTTCCCAGCACGATGGCTGAGAGGCCGGCGAGGGCCCAGGCGTTGTTGATCGGTCGGAGCATCCACCCTCCGGTACATTCAGGCACAGGGCGCGGCTGGTATGCCGTGCGATCAGCGCCACCAGGGACCCGCAACCACCCGCGGCAGGTGGCGCTCCCTATTCCCAACCGACCGAGACCCCGGGCGGTTGGCGCGCGCCGATAATGGAATTCGTCGCGTCCGGCAAAGGTCTGTCACGCGGGTTTGACGGAACGCTCGCCTTGCCCCTGCCCCAGGACCTCTGTGAGATCGAGGATTGCCGCCATCACCTCGTCGCTGACGTAGGAATTCGCGTCGCCTGCAATTCTGTCGAGCGCGGTGTCCAGGTCAGCCCGAAACAGGGCCCGCTCAGCCAGCAGGACGGGCGAGCCGTCGCTCGACGCCCCTCTCCCGGTGATGCGCCGCTCCCCGTGGGGCGTGCGCACGACAAAGTCCAGGCCGCGCTCCCCGCCGCCGCCCCGAAGGAACCTGAGGTGGGCCCGGCGTCCGTCCGTCCACGCCGCGTCCGCCTCGATGCGCGCGCCGTCCACCCGGCCCACCTCCAGCGTCGCGGGCCAGCCGAGGACCTGGGTCAAGCGGTGGAGCCGCGACTCGGCCTGCCACGCATGGGTCGCGCCGTCCGGCCAGGGCGCCCCTGGGGACTCGAAGGTCATCGACGCGTCCGTCCACCCCTCCGCCGCGACCCGCTCGGCCAGCCAGACCGTCGGCGGGGCCAGGCGGCCGATGTGCTCGACATGCAGCAGCTTCCCTTTCTCCGCGGCCAGCGCGAGCAGGCGGCGCGCCGCAGCACCCGTGCGCGCCAGCGGGTACTCGACGATCACGTGCCGCCCCGCGCGCAGCGCCGCCTCCACCCAGACCTCGTGGGTCTCGCTGGGGCTCGAGATGATCACCAACTCGGCGAGCTTGAGGACCTCGTCCGCGCCCACGACCGGCACGCCCGCGTCGGCCGCGAATCGACCCCGGTGGACGGCGACCAGGGTGGCCCGCGGGTGGTCGTGCAGCGCGCGTACCCGGGCTCGCCCCGCCACGCCCACGCCGATCACCGCGACCGAGACGGTCATGCGCCGAACTCCACGCCGGTCGCCCTCGCGACCCGAACGAGATCGCCGTCCGGATCCACGTATCGGTTGGCCGCCACGGCCTGCTCCAGCGGCACCAGGTCGACCACGCCGTTGTGCAGCCGGACCATCTTGCCCCACTCGCCGGCCGCGACCGCGTCCGCCGCCGCCACGCCGAAGCGCGTGGCCAGCACACGGTCGTAGGGGATCGGCGAGCCGCCGCGCTGCAAGTGGCCGAGCACGGTCACGCGCATCTCGGAGTCGACGAAGGGCTTGAGGGCCTCGACCACGATGGCCGACGCGCCCCCTCCCCGCTTGAGCGCTGCGGCGCGATCCGCAACCGACGCACCTACCGGGAGCGCGCCCTCGGCGACGACGATGATCGTGAAGGTGCGGCCCATCGCGCGGCGTCGGTGGATCTTGGACGCCACCCGCGCCGGCACGTAGGGGATCTCGGGCAGCAGGATCACGTCCGCACCGCCGGCGATGCCTGCCTCCAGCGCGATGTGGCCGGTGTCGCGGCCCATGACCTCCAGCAGCATCACGCGGTCGTGCGACTCGGCCGTGGTGTGCAGGCGGTCGAGCGCGTCGGTCGCCACGTCCACGGCGGAGCGGAACCCGAACGTGACGTCCGTGGCGGCCAGATCGTTGTCGATCGTCTTGGGGACGCCGATCACCGGGATGCCGCGCTCCCGCATCAGGCGCATGGCGATGCGCTGGCTGCCGTCGCCGCCGATCGAGACCAGGCCCTCCACACCCAGCGCGCGCAGGCTGTCCGCGATGTCGCCGGAGCGGTCCTTCACCGACCCATCCTTTTGGGGGTACGCGAACGGGTCGCCGTGGTTGGTGGTGCCGAGCACGGTGCCGCCGCGCTGGAGCAGGCCGCGGCAATCCCGGGGCGTCAGGTTCCGCACACCGAGAGGTTGGTGCAGCAGGCCCGCGAGCGAGTCTTCGATGCCCACGACCTCAAGGCCGAGCTGACCCGCGCCCCGCTTGACGAAGGCGCGGATCACCGCGTTCAACCCTGGGGCGTCGCCGCCCCCTGTCATGATCCCGACTCGCATGCGGACCTCGCTGCACGCGGCGTGCCGTCGATCTGGCGATCGGACGTGGACGCCCTGCCCCTGCATGACGTACACTGCCCGACCTCATGCTGCCCCTCTACGCCTCCTCCTTGGCGCTCGTGCCGCTCGGCTCTGGGTCCAAGGGCAACGCTACCTACGTCGGTGACGGTCGTCGCGGCGTGCTGATCGACTGCGGCTTGTCGGCCTTGCAGGTGTTCAAGCGCCTGGAGGCCGTGGGCTTGGGCGGCTCGACCATCGACGCGGTGCTCATCACGCACGAGCACAGCGATCACGTGGCCGCGGCCGCCATCCTCGACCGCAAGCTCGAGGCCGCGCAGGGCCGCCAGGTGCCGTTCTACATGACGCAGGGCACGTTCGGGCGTCTGTCCGACGCGCATCGCCCCCGTCAGGTCGAGGTGGTGCCGACCGGCGCGCGCATCGCGTGGCAGGGCTGGACCCTGGAGGCGCACGCCATCCCGCACGACACGCCTGAGCCCGTCGCGTGGGCCGTGGAGTCCGACGGCGCGCGCGTGGGCGTCATCACCGACCTGGGCCACGCGCCGCGCCTGATGGAGCAGCTGCTGGCCAGCCTCGACGTCGCGGTCGTCGAGTTCAACCACGACGTGCAGATGCTGATGGACGGGTCCTACCCGTGGTCGCTCAAGCAGCGCATCCGCGGCCGCCACGGCCACCTGTCGAACGACCAGGCCGGCGAGTTGCTGGTGCGCGGCGCGTCGTCACGCCTCAAGCACCTGGTCCTGGGCCACCTGTCCGAGGAGAACAACGCACCCGACGAGGCCCTGCGCGCCGCCGAGCAGGCCGTGCAGACGCTGGGTCGCACCGACATCACCGTGCACGTGGCCGAGCAGACGAGCGCGTGTGGGCCGTTCCGGGTGAGCGCGCGCCCCCACGCCGTGTCCTCGCCGACGCGTCGCCCGCGCGCCGCGCCCAGCGCGCCCGCCGAGCCCGAGATGCTCAGCCTGTGGGACGCGCCAGCGCTCGCCGCGGAGCCCGACCTGCGCGACGCGACCGACGCCGACTAGCGAGTCGGCTGGGCGGCGGAGCGCGCCGTCCGCTGCGCTTCAACGGCCTGCTACGGCAGCGTCCGCGTCGTGGTCCGCTTTCGCGGCCTACTTGGGCAGCGTCCGCGTGGTGGTCAGGTAGACCGCGCCCCGGCCGCCCGCGACCGTCGACAGCACCGTGTTGACCTCTTCCAGGTCGGCGCCTTTGGTTCGCTGCAGGCCGGTGACGACGACCGCGTACTCAGCGTTCGCGGCGAAGGACGCGCCGGGGATGGTCACGGCCGACAGGTCCATCTGGCCCTTGAGCAGCTGGTACCAGCCGGTGATGTCGGTGGGCTTGCTGGTCCACACGACCGAGCCGTCGGTGGCGTCGAGGACGACGATCACCGCGCCGCTCCAGTCGGCCTTCGAGAGGTCGAGCGTCAGGTCGGCGCCGGCGTCCACCTGCGCCGGGATGCCCGCGTCCTGCTCGGCGGGGATGGTCACCGGAAGGACCGAGTTCGGGTCCACGTCGGCGCGACGGACCGTGAAGGTGGGCCCAGCACAGCCCGGGAGCTGCGCTGCGGTCAAGTAGCTGCCGTTCCCGCCGTCCGCGAGCGTGACCGTGTCGCCGCAGCCGGCCATCGTCACGTCGGCGCCCGCGATGGGCGCGTTCGCCAGATCGGACACGTTGCGCGCGTCGGCCAGGAACATCTCGGCGCTGACGCCGGCCTGGTACTCCTCGGGCAGCGTGATGCGGTCCGAGATCGCCTGGGGCGTGTCGACCACCGCGATCACGCCCACGGCGACGACCGGATCGATCACGCCGTTGATCGCGTCGGCGGCCTTGTTGAACAAGTCGCAGCCGCCAAGCAAGGCGATGGGGATCAGAAGGGCTCGCATGGTCACGCTCCGGTGACGTCACCGTAGCGCACGCGAGGCCGACCTGCCTACTGGGGGACGGCGCCGGCCGGACCCAGGTTCACCTGGATCGGGGGCTGCGAAGCGGCGCCCTCAGGCGGGGTGGCCGTGACCGACGCGGCAGGGACCCAGCCGAACTTGTCGCCGTTGGTGACGCGAACCTGATCGCCGTCCTTCACGACCACGGTCACCTGCGTGCCCGACGTGAACGACTGTCCGACCAGCTTCTCGCCCGGGAAGCGCGTCGACACGGTGTCCGCGGTCATCCAGCCCGGCTGGCCCGCGTCCTGGGCGTGCGCCACCGAAGCGCAGGTCATCAGGACGAACATGAGGGCGACGCGCATCATCGGGACTCCGGAGCGGCCCCGCGGTCGCGCTTAGCGCGCTCGGGGAACAGGTGGATGTAGACGCCCTGGTGACGCAGGGTCTGGTGGATCCAGTCATCGTCGATCTTCGACAGGTTGGCAAGCAGCTTGCGCAGGTCCGGGCCGATGCCCCCGACGTCGCCGAGCACGCCACGGGCGTCGCCCAAGGCGGCGCGCGCGTCGGCCATGGTGGCGCGCGCGTCGGCGACCGTCTCGTCGTACGGGACGGCTTGGAGCTTGGCGAGCAGGTCGTCCGCGCGGGCGAGCGGCTGCTTGGCGTCGGCGAGGCGCGCGTCCAGCGCGCGCAGCGAGGCGTCCGCGTGGGCGATCGTCGCGTTGGCGCGGGACACCAGCTGCGGCAGCTCCTTGGAGGCCTCCGCCGCGTTCGCCGCCGTCACGTCCACGTTGGCGAGTAGGCGCTTCACCCGTTCCGGGTCTTCGCGAACAGCGTCCACGAACGTGGAGATGGCGGCGCCCAAGGCCTCCGGATCGACGGCCTTGACCACCGGGCCCAGCGCCGCGACGATCTCATCGATCTCGACCTGATCGCCCAGCAGCTCCAGCGTGTCGCCGTTGGCCAACAGCGGCGCGTCGCCGCTCACCGGCGTGAGCTGCAGGTACTTCTCGCCCAGGATGCTGCGCGCGCGGATGCGGACGTTCACGTCGCGCCGAAGGCCAGCGTCGGTGCTGATCGTGAGGTGCGCGACCGCCTTGCCGTCGGCCACCGACAACGCGCCGACCTCACCGACCTTCACGCCCGCCACCGCAATCTCTGCGCCGGGATCCAGGCCCGCCGCGTCCTCGACGCGCAGCAGCACGTCGACGTGGGGACCGAGGTCTCCGATGGCGCCCATCTTGAGCGCGAGCCAGGCCAGCAGCACCATGGACGCGGCCAGCAGCAGGCCGACGCCGATCTCGTAGCGACGCGACTTGATCACGTGTCTTCGTCCTTCGTCTCGTCGCTCTCAGCGACAGGCTCAGGTGGCGCAGGAGCCGGGGCGGCGGCGTCGGCCAGCGGCTTGAGCGACAGCGACATCTTCACTTCAAGGCTGTGGCCGGTGAGAAGGCTGCGCATGTCCTCCTTGAGCTTGAGCTCGTCGAGGTAGTTGCGGACCTCGCGCGCGACCATCTTCACCATCTCGGTCTTGGCGCGGTCGGACGTCTCTAGGAAGGCGCCCATCAGGTCCATGGCGTCGCCGCCCAGCTCGCGCGGGTTCTGCAGGCGCTTGGCGAGGCGCGAGAAGATGCGCCGGCTCGCGTGCTCAGACTCTACGGGCGGGCCGTCGAGCTCGTCCGGATCGGTGTCGCCGTCGCCAACCTTGCGCGATGCCATGTTGCCTCCGCCTTGCGGGTCGCCCCGCTGTCAGCGCCGAAGTATCCCATCGGCGACGGAGCGCCCGTGGACGAGTTGTGGGATCGATTCCGCGCCCTCGGCAGCTTTGGTCGATTCTCCGGCGCGGTGCTGCTGCGGCTCTTCACCACCCGGTGGCCCCTGTCGGAGGGCGCCCACCAGCTGTGGCTGCTCGCCACGCGCTGCGCGCTCCCGGTGATCGCGGTGACCTTCCCGGCGGGCATGGTGCTCGCGCTTCAGGGCCTGCAGATCTTCACGCTGTTCGGCGCCCAACGGCTGCTGTCGTCGCTGGTGGGCGTGGCGGTGTTTCGCGAGCTGGCGCCGGTGCTGGCGAGCGTGCTCGTCGCGGCGCAAGGTGGCAGCGCGTTCGCCGCTGAGATCGGCGCCATGCGGATCCGCGAGGAGCTCGACGCGACCGAGGTGATGGGGATCGATCCCCTCAAGGTGCACATCGTCCCGCGGGTGGCGGCGGCGCTGATCGCCACGCCCATCCTGGATCTGGTCGGCGCGGTGTCGGGCGTGATGGGCGGCTGGTTGGTCGCGGTCGTGTTCCGCGGCGAGACGAACGGCGTGTTCTGGGCCAACCTCTGGGCGCTCTCCAAGCCGATGGACCTGGGCGGCGGGATCCTCAAGACCACCGTGTTTGGTGGGATCATCGGGCTGGTCGCCACCTGGAAGGGCTACTTCGCCTCCGGGGGCGCGGCGGGCGTCGGTCGCGCGGTCAACGACACCGTGGTCATCGCCGTGACCTCGTTCGTCATCGCCAACTACTTCCTCACCAGCGCGCTGTACGGACGGGGCTGATGAACACGCTCCTCACGCTGGGCCAGTTCGGGATCTTCGCGGGGCGCGTCGTGCGCTCCTCGTTCACCCACAAGCTGCCCGTCGCCCGCACCATCGAGGAGGCCTACCGGATCGGCGTCCGCAGCCTGCCGATCCTGCTGGTGATCAGCTTCTTCGTGGGCACCAACCTGGCGCTCCAGGGCTACGTCGCCTTCCGACCGATGGGCGCCCAGCAGATGCTCGGCATGTTCGTCGGGTTGGCCGGCGTCCGGGAGCTCGCGCCGATCATGGTGGCAGCCATGGTGTCGGCGAAGGCGGGCACGGAGATGGCGTCCCAGATCGCGGTCATGCGCATCCGAGAGCAGATCGACGCCCTCGAGGTCATGGCCGTCGACCCCTACGTCTACCTTGTGACGCCGCGCTTCCTGGGCATCGTGCTCGTGCTCCCTGCCCTCACGATCATCAGCATCGCCACGCTCATCGGCTCGGCGTGGCTGGTGACGGTCTACCAACTGGGCGAGCCCGGCGGACCCTTCCTGGCGCTGGTCTGGAACACCACCTCCGGCACGGACCTGATGGTCGCAGGCATCAAGGGTGGCCTGTTCGGGTCGTTCATCTGTGCGGTGAGCTGCTTCTGCGGCTTCACCAGCCCGCCCGGCCCCGCGGGCGTCGGACGCGCGACCAACGCCGCGGTCGTGATCTCCGCAGTGTGCTGCGCGATCCTCAACTACTTCGTGAGCGAGGTCGCCTACGGATGACGGACAACGTCGACATCATCCCGCACCAGGACGCGATCATCCGGCTTGAGAACGTCAGCAAGCGCTTCGGCGATCTGATCGTACTCGACGACGTGTCCATGTCGTTCGAGCGCGGCCGCACCACCGCGATCATCGGCCCGTCGGGCACGGGCAAGTCCGTGCTGCTCAAGCACCTGGTCGGCCTGCTCCAGCCTGACTCCGGCCACGTCTGGATCGGCGACGTCGACATGGCCGTGGCCAACGAGAAGCTGAAGTACGCCACGCGCCGCCGCTTCGGGATGCTCTTTCAGGACGGCGCCCTGTTCGACAGCATGAGCGCCGGCGACAACGTCGCCTTCCCCCTGCTCCACCACACGACCATGAGCGCCGAGGAGCGCCGGGCCAAGGCCGAAGAGAAGCTCGCGCTGGTCGAGCTCAAGGGCCTGTACGACCGCCCCACGCCCGCGCTGTCGGGCGGTCAGCGCAAGCGCGTCGGGCTGGCGCGCGCCATCATCATGGAGCCCGAGATCGTCCTGTTCGACGAGCCGAACAGCGGCCTCGACCCGCTCACGTCCGACACCATCGACGAGCTGATCGGCAAGATGAAGGCGGCGCTGGGCATCACGTTCATCGTGATCACCCACGACATCGTCTCCGCCGAGGCCATCGCCGACCGCGTGGGCATGCTGTGGAAGGGCAAGCTGGTGGCGTACCAGGAGACGTCGAAGTTCGTACACTCCACCGACCCGGTCGTGAAGCGCTTCCTGGAGCGCAACCTGGGCCACCGCTGGTAGCGGCCTAGAGCAGGCCCTCGACCACGTCCGCGGCGCGCTCGGCGGCGTCCAGGCGCGCGCACCCGAGCGCGGCTGTGCGCATCGCGGCGAGCCGGACGGGGTCGGCCATCAGGTCGACGATCAAGCGCACGTTCGCTGCCACGTCCCAGCCGTGCTCGACCACGACGGCCGCGGCGCCCGCCGCCTCCAGGCCGCGCGCGTTCTCTTCCTGGTGGTTCTCGGTGACGTTGGGGCTGGGCACCAAGAGCGACGGGCACCCAGCCGCGGCCAGCTCCGCCAGTGTGGACGATCCGGCCCGCGCGACGACGAGATCGCCCATGGCGTAGGCGAAGGCCATCTGGTCCTCGTACCCAACCACCGACACGCCGGGCGGCACGGTGCCGTAGCCGGCCCGCACGTCGGCCTCGTACTTGGGGCCGGTCAGGTGCAGGATCTGCACGTCGCCGCGCGACGGGTCGCGCGACAGGGCGATCGCCAGGTCGTTGAGGCGCGCCGCGCCCAGCGACCCGCCGACGAACAGCACGGTGACACAGTGCGGGTCCAGGCCATAACGAGCGGCGGCCGCCGCGCGATCGCCACCGAGCAGCGCCCGGTTGACCGGCACGCCGACCACGACCTTGGGCGCGCTGCTCTTGATCCGCGACGCCGTGGCCGCGTAGGTCAGCAGCACCCGGTCCGCCACGCGCGCGCAGAGCTGGTTCGCCATGCCCGGCACGACGTTCGCCTCGTGGATGACGCGCGGGATGCCCAGCGACGCCGCGGCCAGCACGGTGGGTGCTGCGATGTAGCCGCCGACGCCAAGCACCGCGTCGACCTTGTCCTGCTTGAGCATGCGCCGCACCGCGACGATGCCCTTGAGCAGCGCCAGGGCGAACTTGACGCGGCCCACCAGCCCGCCGCGCGGGTACTGCGCGGCCTCGACCGGGCGGAACGTGTAGCCCCGCTGCGGGGCCACGCGGGCCTCCAGGCGGCCCCCGTCACCGTAGTAGAGCACCGTGTGGCCATGTGACCGCAAGACGTCGCCAATGGCCAACGCCGGGTACACATGGCCCCCGGTGCCGCCGCCTGCCAGCACGATGCGAGACAAGGGCTCTAGGCTCCTCGGCGCTCAGACGTCGCGACGACGACGCAGCAGCCACAGGGGGATGAAGACGTACAGGGGAGCGCCGGGGATCATCCCGCCGTTCGCCGAGCAACCGCCGCCGCTGGCGCAGCTCGCGCCGCCGCAGCCGCCCGAACCACCGCAGCCACCACAGCCGCCCGCGCCGCCAGCGCCCGTGTCGGTGCCGCCGCCGTAGCTGACGAGGCCGAGGCCGACCTTGGCGAGGAGCCAGTCCTGCTGGTCGCCGCCCGGCCCGATGTCGAGCTGGGTGAGGCCGAGGCCAGAGAGGCTGGGGAGCGTGAACGCGAGGCTGTCGGACAGACCGCCGAGCGCCGCGCCCAGGATGGTGTCGAGCAGGCCGCTGAACGAGGTCTCGATGCCCGCTTCCGTGCCCGGGACCAGCGCCTGGGTGGTCGTGAAGTGGAAGTTCGAGGCCTTCACGTCGTCGAGGCTGATCGCCAGTTCGCCGGTCACGCCGTCGAAGGGCAGGTCGATGCCGATGTTCGCGTCCATGTTCAGGCCGATGACGGTGGCCTGACGGGCCTCCACATCGGTGACGAACGCGAGGTTGAACTCTTGCAGGCGGATGCCCACGTCATGGGCGCCGTCGACGATGACGGTCGGCACCTTGCCGGGGTTCGTGTGGATGATCAGCGGCGCCGCGGTGGCCGGGATGATCGCGTTGTACTCCTGGCCGCCGATCAGCGGGATCAGCGAGGAGTCCAGCGCGATGGGCAGCGCGCTGCCCACCAAGTCCTTGTCGACGTTGACGCAGAGCACGCCGCTTCGGAACGCCGCGTAGAGGACCTCGTTGATGAAGTCATCCGAGACGTACGCGCCGATCGCCAGGTCCGCCGGCGCGAGGCCGATCCCCGGCACGGGCGTGTCGGTCTTGAGGCTGCCGCCCGGATCGTGGTCGGCGATGCACGAGTCCTGCTCAGGCGCGCTGGCGCCACCCGACAGCTGGATCTCGATGCCGTTGGTCGTGATGAAGACCTGCTTGGGGAGCAGCTGCAGGTCGATCGTGTGGCCCAGCAGGTCCAGCGACTGGTTGATCGAGGCGGCCTTGAGCGCGTTCTCGATGGTCGGGCCGAGGCTCGAGATCAGCGGCTGGATCTGCGGCAGCAGCACCGAGTTGACCAGCACGTCCTTGAGGGCGTTGCCGACGATGTTCAGCGCCGTGTCGCACGCACCGGACACGTTCAGGCTGTTCACCGCCACGCCGTTGCCCGGCAGGTCGATGTTCACGTCAAACGCGCGCTCGCCGCCCGGGAGGGTGACGACCGAGATGGTGACGTTGAGCTTGAGCGAGACGTTCGCGGTGAGGTGACCGGGGTCATTGCACCAGTCGAACAGCGTCGCGATGTGCATCTGGTAGGGGTCGGCGGCCGAGCCCAGCAGCAGGTTCGCGTTGAGGGTCATCTCCAGCACGCCGGGCTTGGGGACGAGGTTCACGCTGTTCACGTCGATCGTCGCGTTGGCGTTGGTCAGGTCGACCTGCGCCACGGTGACGTCCACGTGGATGTCGGGGATGGCCAGCGCGTCCGCGGGGATCAGCGTGGGGACCACGTCGACGATCACGTCTTCGAGCTGGTCCAGGCCATCTTGGGTGATCTGGGCGGACAGCGCCTGCTCGATCCGCTCGCCAGGCGGATGCCTGTCGACGGCGAAAGCGGGCGAAGCGACGAAGAAGAGCGAGGACAGGATGAGCGGACGGAGCACGGCGCCTCCGGAGAGCCCGAGGGGGGGTGGGCGCACTATACATTCCTTGACCCGAAAGGGGCCACTACGACGAACGGTTGACAAGCACAAAGCCAATAGGAGCCCCCCCGATGAAGCACAGCCCCCGCTTCCTGACCGTCACCGACGCGGCCCGCGCCGCCGTCCGCGAGACCACCGCCACCGAGGTCCAGGCGCGCCTGGCGGCTGGAGAGTCCCCGTTGCTCGTCGATGTCCGTGAGGACCGCGAGTGGGAGGCCGGGCGCATCCCCGGCTCCGTCCACCTCGGCCGCGGCGTGCTCGAGCGCGACGTCGAGCGGCGCTTCCCGGACCCGGACGCCGAGCTCATCCTGATCTGCGGCGGCGGCTTCCGGTCGGCCCTCGCGGCGCGATCGCTGGCCGAGATGGGCTACACGAACACCCTCTCCCTCGGGGGCGGCACCCGCGGCTGGCAGGACTGCGAGGGATCGTGGGACGCCGGCGCGCCGCCCAAGGACGACGGTTTCGCCTCCTAGCGACGCCGCCTACATCAACTGACGCGCGACCGCGCCCAGCCGACCCGGTCCGGTCGCGGCGCGGCGCAGGTCCGCGAGCTCGTCGACGTCCCACGCGGTCGGCGCGATCGCCACGTCGCCGAGCCGCGCGGTCAGGCGCGCCAGCACTTCAGCGCCGGTCGACTGCACGCTCCACGCCACGCCGTCGAGCAGGTCGTCCGGGCACCGGGTCAGTCCAAGGATCCAGTAGCCGCCGTCCTCCGCGGGCCCGAGCACCGCGGCGTGCTCACGCAGCTGCGCCACGGCGCCTGCCAGAAGCTCGGGCGTGAGCGACCCGATGTCGGCGCCCACGGCCAGGGCCGCGTCGTGCTCCACGAGCGCGCGCTGCAGCACCCGCACCTGCCGCGCGCCCAGATCCCCTCCCCCCTGGTCCCAGGCGGTGACCGGCCCCAGCCCGTGGTCCGCGGCCGGATCGGTGGTCGCCAAGATGGGCGTGACGCCGTCCACCGCCGTCACCACGTCCCAGGTGTCGAGCAGCATCGCGCGCGCCACCTCGGCCGCCGCGTCGTCGCCGACCACCGCCGCCAGCCGCGTCTTGCAGGCCCCTGGCTGCGGGGGCTTGGCGAAGACGCAGACGGCGACGGCGCGGCGTTGGGTCACGTCAGGGCGAGTCGAACCGCACGACCAGGTCGATCACGCCCGTGCCGTGCAGGGTGTACTGACCCTGGTTCAGGTGGGCCATGACCTCGGCGTAGGTCACGCCGATGCCGCCGATGTACTCGTCCGAGAAGAGGTCGTCGTCGTACACGTCGAAGTCGATCCGGGTCCCCGCGGACACCGCGGCGCCGCTGATCGACTGATTCCACGCCGGCGTGTAGGTGTCGTTGTAGATCGACGTGGTCCCAGCGAGCACGTTGCTCCCCCACACGTCCACGTACGGGTCCGGCGCCGCGTAGCCCGAGCCGAGGACCGAGCTGTCCCACTCCAGGCCGCTGCCGTCCAGCGAGGCGATCACGGCGCGCACCACCGTCACCCGGACGGTGGTCGGGGCGACGTAGCAGCAGTCCCAGTGGGCGGTGTCGCACCACTGGTAGTTCACCGCGCACTCGCAGACGCTGTCGCCGTTGTCGGTGGCGTTCAGGCCGCACGGGACCGACGCGATGATCACGGACTGGTGCGGCGAGTCGGTGGCGTACGTGCCGTCCGACGCCGACACCCAGCAGTGCCAGTCCTCACCGATCTCGGTGTAGCGAGCGGGCATGGTGCTGCTGTTCGACGTGTTGGTGCCGTAGTCGAACGGGTGACCGTTCCAGGACCAATGGAACGAGTAGGTCACCGGGTCACCGTCGGCGTCCGTCGACGGCGTGTCGAGCTGGCAGAGCAGGTCGTCCGACGAGATGGCGTCAAACGGATCGAGGGTGACGCTGGGCACGGTGGGCGGCGCGTCGCCGATCGTGGTCGTGGCCGAGTCCTGGTCGGCGCCGCCGTGACCGTCGTCGATCAGCACGGTCACGCCGACGACCGCGTCGCGCGCAAACAGGCCGGCCGGGAGCGTGTCCTGGTCAGAGCCCGCGGGGACCGAGTTCACGGTCCACGCGTAGTGGGCGGTCACCGTGTCGCCGTCCTGGTCGAACGTGGAGGCCGACACCACCACCGGCGAGAAGCGGTTGGGGTGGTCCGGCGAGAAGGTCAGGCTCAGGATCGCCGGCGCGGTGTTGCCGAGGGTCACCGCCGCGCTGCTCGCAGGCACGCCGGTCAGCGTGCCGTCGAACGGCGTGACCTCGACCGTGACCAGATCGCCGCGGTGCAGGTCGGCCGCCGAGCGCGCCGCGCCCGAGCCGGAGGACAGCACCCCGTTGACGTACCAGGCGTACTGGTACCCGACCGAGTCCCCGTCCAGATCGAACGGGCCGGAGGGCGTGGCGAGCAGCACGCTGCTGGCCGTGGGGCTGGCCGGGGTCAACGTCACCGAGGCGAGGGTGGGCGGCGCGTCCCCCACCACCACCGGCGCAGAGACACGCGGCGTGCCGCCGGCGACACCGTCGGTGGGCGTGGCGGTGCAGGTCAGCGAATTGCCGCGAGAGAAGTGCGTCCCGTCGAGCGTGGCGGTCGCCGCGACCGTCTGGCCGTTGACCGCCCAGCTGGTGGTGGACGTGGGCGAGTCGGCCGGGTCAAGGTCCGCGAGGCCCGTGGCGCTGCAGCTGAAGGTGGTGGCCTTGCTGCCCGCCGACGGGGAGATCGCCGCAGCCGACGCGCTGGGCGCGGTGTTGACCGCGGTGACCTCGTTCGACGCGAACGGCGCGCTGCGAGCGCCCTGGTCGGACAAGGCGGTGACGAGCGCGTGGATGACCTGGCCCTTGTTGAACGAGGCGCCGTCGAGCGTGTCGGCCGTCGCGTTGGGGACAGTCACGCCGTCCACCACCCAGGCGTACTCGAAGTGCACCGGATCGCCTTCCGGGTCCGACGCGCTCGCGGTGACGGTGATCACGTCCGTCTCCGACGGGCCCGTGGGCGACACCGTGGCCGAGGTCACCACGGGCGGGCTGTCCGCGATCGTGATGTCGAGATCGGCGGACTCGCCGTGCTCGTGGCCGTCGTTCGGCACGGCGTGGACCGACCACACCTGACCGCGCACCGTCTGCGAGCCAGGCAGCGTGACCGCGCCCGCCAGATCCGGCCGCGCGACGCCGTTGAGCGACCACGTGAGATCCACGGTAACGTCGTCGCCGTCATCGTCGTTCGACGTGACGATCACCGTCGCGCCCGCGCCCGCGGGCGGAGACGGCGGATCGGCCGCCAGGGTGACGGTGGGCGGGGTGTTGTCGATCTGGACTTCGAGCACGACAGGCTCGCTGGCGAGGCCGTGCGAGTCGACGGCCGTGACCGTCGCCGTCCAGCGCTCGCCCACCTCGGTGTCGTTCTCGGAGACCACCAGCTCGTCCTGGAGGTTGTCCTTGACCGTGCCGTCGACCGACCACTCGACCGCCAGGCGCACGTCGTCGCCGTCCGGATCGATCAGCTCGCCTGCGACCTCCAGGCGGAGCGCGTCGTCCGTGCGGGGCTTGAGCGGCGTCAGGGAGACGTCGGGAGACGCGGGCGCCTGGTTGTCCGACGAGTCATCGCCAGACACACCCGAGCACCCCGCCAACGCGAGGACCAGAACGAACGAAGCGCGCATACAGCCACCACAGTGAGTCGAGGGCTCGACTCTATTCCTGGCGGGTGAGCGCCATCCACCCCGAATTTGCGAGGACCCGCAGAAGACGCCGCGAACGCCCTCCCCACGCGCGCCCCCGTTGCGCAGACCCAAAATGCGATATCGTGCACAGCGCGAGGGCGATGCATGGGGACCGCACCAACGACGAGCGACTCCTTCCCAAGGGGATGGGGTCCTTTTTGGCTACATGGCGTGTTGGGGGCAGGACATATGGGCATCGCCCTGTCCGCCTCGCATAGCGAGGCCGAGCCCGCCTCGTTCGCCGTGCAGGTGCCCACGCCCGCGCAGCTCTCCATCATGCGGCAGGTCAGCTTGGCGCCGACCGACTGGATGCGCCCGGACTGGGCCATCCTGACCACCCTGCACCACGACAACCTCGTCGGTGTGCGGGCCGTCGGCGCCTTCGAGGACGTCCCGTACGTCGAGTTCGACATGATCGGGGGCATCCCCGCCAGCACGTTGACCACGTCGCTGCTGCTGGAGGAGGCGGTCGAGGTGGTCCGTCAGGCGGCGGCCGGCGTCAGCGCGCTGCACCACGCGGACTATGTGCACGCGCACCTCACCCCAGGCGGGCTCCTCGTGACCTGGGATGGCCAGGTCAAGGTGATGGAGCTGGGCATCGCCCACACGCTCGATGCGCACCTGCCCGCCGCCAACCCCGGACGCCCCACCGGCACGCCCTACTTCGTGGCGCCCGAGCGCTACGACGGCCGCTCGATCCCCCCGTCGGACGTGTTCAGCCTGGGCTGCATCCTCTACCAGCTGGTCGAGGGCGACGTGTTGCTGGAGAAGGCCGCCGGCCGCTCCAAGCCCCTGCGCGGCACGCGCCTGGAGGACTTCCTCACCGAGGCCCGCGCGGACAAGCTCGACAAGCGCCGCATGGGCTTGGCGGACGTGCTCCTGCACTGCGTCCACCACGACCCAGCGCAGCGCTACGCGAGCGCCGGCGCCCTCGCGACCGCGCTGGCCGGCCTGCTGGCGGGCACCGACGCCGCCGAGGCGCTGCGCGCGCGCATGGCCAAGCTGCGCGACGCGCCCCACGCCGACTTCCATGAGCCGATCGACGATCTGGCCCCCATCGACGAGCACGATCTGACCCAGCCCGGCCAGAGCGGCTCGATGGCAGCGCTCGCGGCGGCTTCCGGCCCGCCCGTGTGGGCCAACGGCTCCTCGCCCGAGCGCAGCGGCGCCACCATCGCGCCGCTGCTGCTGGTTCAGCCGTCCCCCGGCGTGGACCACAGCGCCCGACCGCCGCTCCCCGCCCCTTCACTCGACGTGGCTCCCCCGCCGGTCGCCGCGCCCGAGCCGGTCGAGACGCCGGTGCCTGAGAGCGCTCGTCCGGCCGCCGCGGCCAAGCCCGCGCCTTCGGCGAATTCGGCTCCCGTCGCCAACGCGGCCAAGCCCGCGCCATCCTCCTCTGGCTGGAAGGTTGGGCTGGCGGCGGTCGTGGTGCTCGCCTTGGTCGGAGGCGGCGGCACCATCGGCTGGCAGTCCCTGCTCGGCAAGCACGAGCCAACCCATGCGCCGCCCGTCGCGGACGTCACGCCGCCGACGGTGGCGTCCGCTCCCGTCGAGGCCCAGCCCCCCGCACCAGAGCCCGTGGTCGCGGCGCCTCCTGCGCCGCCCCCCACGGCCACGCCGCCCGCGACTCGGCCGCCGCCTGTGCTCCACGAGGCGACGCACCCGCACGTGAACGTCACCCGCGACGCCCCAGCCGCCGCTCCGCGCGACACGACCACGCGCGACCTGCCCCCGCCTGGCCCGCGCTCGTCGGCGCGCGCCCCGACGAGCACGACGGATGCGCCGCCGCCGCAGATTGGGCTGGCGTCTGTGACCGCGTCGCCCGTCGCTCCCGCGGCGGCGGCGGGCCCGCCCGCGCCGTCCCCCTGGATCGACGCCGTCGCGCCGCTCCCCTGGTACACGGTCGACGACCTTTCGCGTGTGCGCGGCGTCGTCAGCAGCCCGAACGGCCACGGCGGCGAGATCGACGCGATGCTAGCCGAGAAAGGCAACTCCACGTTCGGTCCGCTGCGCGCGGCCGTGTCCACCGCCGACTCCCCTACGCTCACCACCTTCGTAAGCTGGCTGGACGGAACCAACCGGCTCGCACCGTTCCTGGCGCGCGCGCGTCGCGGGTCTGGCGGCGCCTACGGTCCGACGTTCAGCGCCGCGGTCGCGCAGGTGGCGACCAGCCGCTTCAGCGCGGCGCAAGACGCGGCCGGTCCGGATCGGGGCGCGCGCTGCGACGCCGCCGAGCACGTATGGGTCGCCATGATGGCGGAGGACCAGCGCAAGCTGGCCAGCGACTGGCGCGGCGTCTGCGCCACCTGCACGGACGCGGGTCACGCGCTGCAGAGCTGCGATCCCCGACGACTGGCCGCGATTGGAGGTGCGCCATGAGGTCCACCGCCGCGCTCCTGTTTGTCTCCATGGCGCTCGTCCCCGCCTCCGCGCGCGCCGGCGGCAAGGGCCAGACGGTCGAGGTCTCCCTGCGCAGCAGCCCGGGGCCGGTGTGCCGCGCCCTGCGCTCCACCTTCGTCGTCGAACCCGCAACGGGCCCGGACAGCGTACCCACGCTGCGCGACACCTTCGCGCCGCCCGTGCAGGTCACGGACGACGCGTGCGGCGTGCGCGCCACCTTCCGCGACGACACCCGCAGCGTCGACGTGTCGCTCGGTGACGGCGGCAGCTCGATCCTGGCGCCCGGCACCGAGGGCTCCAGCAAAGGCCGCGCGTTCCGCCCGACCGAGCGCAGCGTCCAGCTCCGTGGCGCGTTCGGCGACGCCCCCTGGCGCACCGTGCTCAGCGCGGCGGACCTCACGACCATCGGCGTGCCCTCCGCGTCGCCGTCGTACTTGGACGTGTCGACAGCGCTGCCCATCGTGGTGCGCGTGCGACGCTGCGTCGGCTCGGTGTGCGAGGCCTACCATCAGGTCGACACCGCCGCGGCCACGCCCACCTGCACGCCCGGGTTGGAGCTCCACCTCCTCGACGACACGCTCGCCGTGAGCAATCCGTCGCTGCAGCGCTGCCTGCCGGACTCCGACGGTGTCGCGCTGGCCGTGTTTGCCACGCCGTCGACCGACCGCCCGCACACGCTGAGCGTGTCGGTTCCCGGCTACGACCTGCCCGCCCTGCTGATCGAGCTGCCGCGCACCGAAGCGCAGCTGCTGTCGATCGACGTGCGGGTCCAGCAGGACTGAGCGGCGCGCCCTACGGGACCAGCAGCCGCTGGCGGTACAGGTGGGTCGGCGAGAGCTGGCCCTGCAGCCACGTCATCTCCGGGCCGTCCGGATCGTTGCTGTAGTTGTAGACCAGGAAGGCGTCGTCGCCGTCCTCCACCGCGTCGGGGAAGCAGGTGTCGCCCAGGCTCGGCAGGTCGAACGCCAGGCGGACCGAGCGCGTCGCGCCGTCCACCGACCACACGCTGCAGCGCTTGGGCGTGCCCGAGTAGCGGGCCAGGTAGTCCAGGTGGTTGATCGCCCAGTCGCGCGGCATGCCCAGGTCAAAGCGCCCGTCGTACTCGACCTGACGTCGACCTATCAGCCACAGGTCGTCGCCGTGGCGGAGCAGCAGCGGCGAGTCGTACTTGCGGTCGTCATGGGCGCAGGTCCAGGTGCCCAGATCGTCCGCGGGCGCCGAGCAGATCAGGCTGCCGAACCCCGTGCCGTCCGGGTCGCCCTCCTCGCTGCGTACGACCGCCACCAGGCTGCCGTCGGCCATCAGCTGCGCGGAGGTCTCAGACCCGCCGCCCGACAGCACCACGTCGGTGTCGGCGCCCGAGCCGTTGACCCAGTTCACGCCGTCGTCGCTCGCCAGCCAGTGCACCTCGATCGGCTCGTAGGTGGTGCCGTACTCGGCGGCGCCGCCGGTGTAGCCGAACAGGTGGAAGCGCCCGTCCGAGAGTTTGTCGATGCGCCACGCGACCAGATCAGGCGGGCCGAACGGCTCGGGCTCCGTCCAGTCCCCGGGGCCGTTGTAGCGGGTGCGGACCACGCCGCCCGGCTCAAAGTCCACCACCGTGATGCCCAGCCGCGCGAAATAGAACCACAGGCCGTCGTCGGTGGGGACCAGCTGCGGCTCCCGCACGTCGCGGCCCAGCGCGAAGCGGCCCTCGAAGCGCCACGTCACCTCGTCCGTGGTCGACGCAACGAGCATCTCGGTCTGTTCGCTGGCAAAGTGCGACGGCGCCGTGCGCCACGCCAGGAACAGGCGACCGTCGAAGCGCGCGATCGACAGGTTGTTGTTCGCGTCCTGGATGGGGAGCTCGGCGGGGATGCCGTCGCCGGGCACCACCTGACGAAAGCCCTCCAGGCTCGGCTCCGTGGCCGCAGGCTCATCGTCGCCTGGCGCCGCGCAGCCGACCACGAGCGCGGCCCACGCCGCCCAAGCACCCCAACGACCTGTGCGCAGCTCCAACATGCCAACCTCCGCGACCGGCGCAACGTCGCCCGGTTCGCGGCGCGCCGCCACGCCGAGCGCGCTCGGAGCTCCCCGCACGTGACTCCCGCCACCACGCGCCGTGAGCGCGCCAAGTCGCCGCTACGGGTAGGCGATGAGGGCCGACAGCCCGGTCGTCGCGTCGCCGGAGCACTCCGCGAACGCTGGGATGGCGCCCTCGGTCACCAGGCAGGCGCAGGACACGTCATCCTGGCAGGCCGCGGGGAGCGCGACGCAGTCGGTGTAGTCGGGCGGCGGCAGGCCGGTGTCCGGTCGTTGGCCGGGGATCGACGTCAGGCAGAACTGGGTCGCGCCGTCGCAGACCTCCTGCCCGCAGCTCACCGACAGGGGGGCCGTGTCCAACACGTCGGTGTCCGCGACGTCCGTGTCGTCGACCGCGGTGTCGAGCACGTCGGTGTCGAGCACGTCGGTGTCGAGCACGTCGGTGTCGTCCGGATCGACGTCGGTGTCGTCGGGCTTGGAGCCTCCGTGACAGGCGAGCAGCGCGAGCAGCAGCGCGTAGCGCCTCATGCGGGTCCCTCCTGCTGTGTTCTAGCACCGGCCGCGCCAACCCGCGATCACCACCGCGCGGCGTGATCGGGCCCGCCGCGTCGGCTACGCTGGGCGTGGCGTCCACACGCCGGAGCGCCTCATGGGCCTGTACGACGACCACGTCCTCCCGATCGTCATCCACGCCGTGTGCTCGTCGCCGCTGGTGATGAAGATGCGTGCGCGCGCCGTGCCGCGCTGCGCGGGCGTGGTGCTGGAGGTCGGCGCGGGATCCGGGATCAACTTCGCGCTGTATGATCCGGCGCTGGTCGAGAAGGTCTACGCGCTGGAGCCGTCGGCGGGGATGCGACGGCGCGCCCGCCGCAACCTCGCGACGTCTCCGGTGCCGGTGGAGTGGCTGGACCTGCCCGGCGAGCAGATCCCCCTGGCTGACAACAGCGTCGACACCGTGCTGCTCACGTACACGCTCTGCACCATCCCCGACGCGCCGGCGGCGCTCGCCCAGATGTGGCGCGTGCTCAAGCCCGGCGGAGCGCTGATCTACGCAGAGCACGGCCTGGCCCCGGACGCGGGCGTCGCCGCGTGGCAGCACCGCATCACGCCCACCTGGAAGCAATTCGCGGGCGGCTGCCACCTCAACCGTCCGATCGCGCAGCTGATCCACGACGCGGGCTTTGTGCACGCGGAGCAGGACGCGGCCTACGCGGAGGGGTCACCGCGCTTCGTCGGCCACATGTTCACCGGGCTCGCGCTCAAGCCCAGGTAGCGCTGCTCGCCGCTACTTGGCGGCCGACGCGCCCGTCTGCTGGAAGGCGCGCATGCCGCTGCGGGCGTTCGCGCGCGCCGCGAGGACCTTCTCGTCGTCGGTCGCGTACTCGCGATCCCACGCCAGGACCTTGGGCGTCATCAGCGCGTGCCAGAGCGGCGGCACCAGCGTGACCAGGATGGTCGTGAGGTAGCCGTTGATCATCATCGGCGCCTCGGGCATGGGCCGCAGATCCTGGTACGCGACCTCACCCTGGGCGTGGTGGTGCGAGTGCCGCGTCAGGTTGAACATCGCCCAGCTGCTGATGCGCCGGTTGGTGTTCCAGGAGTGGCGCGGCTGCACGGGCACGTCGGGATCGCGCACCATGCCGTAGTGCTCCATGTAGTTCACGATCTCCAAGAGCGACTTGCCCCACAGCCCGCAGGCCACGAAGTACCCGATCGCGCTCCACCCGCCGATCGCGAATGCGAGGACCAGCAGCAGCGCGCTCATCGCCTGCCCACGCAGGAACACGTTGTGCACGCTGAACACCGCGAGGCGCTTGCGCTCCAGGCGGCGCGTCTCGATCTTCCACGCGCTGACGTTGCCCTTGATCGTCGACGCCACGACGTGGACGTACACGCTGCGCCCGCGCGGCGCGGTCGCCGGATCGTCGATCGTCGACACGTAGCGGTGGTGCCCGAAGACGTGCTCGATCGAGAAGATGGTGTCGAAGCTGAACGCGAGCAGCCAGCGCCCGATCGTCAGCGAGATCGGATCCCACGTCCGGTGCGTCAGCTCATGCCCGGGGATCGTGCCGACGAGCCCGATCATCAGCCCGGTGATCACGCCCGCCGCGACGTGCTCGCCGAACGTCGTCGCCGCGCGCGACGCGAGCAGATCGACGCCGGTGAGCGACGAGGCCCACGCGCCAAAGCCCAGCGGATCTCCGGGTGACACCATCCACAGCGACGCGAAAACGATCACGCAGAGCAGCGGCAGCGCCATCCACAGCTGCACGGTGAGGATGCGGGGGCGCGTGAAACGCGGCGTGGACGTGTCGTCCCCCAGCAGCCCGTCGCCCAGCATGTACGCGACGATGATCCCGAACAGGCCGATGTACGTCGCGCTCCCGCCCGCCAGGATGCCCCACACCGCGTACGCGCCGATCCCGTGGAACAGGAAGTACTTGAGGTAGTCCAACACCCCAGCCACCCGCGCGTCGACCTGCGGCGCGGGTGCGGCCGAGACCAGCTCCTTGCGCGTGGTGAAGCGGTCCGCGTGGATGTGCTGCTTGGACACGCCGCGCGCGCGCAGCGCCGACTCCGCCGCGTCGACCATGGGCGGCGGCCCGCACAGGTAGGCGTGCGCCCCCTCGACCACGTAGGGCGCCAGGTGGTCCGCCACCATGCCTCGGGCGCCCGCCCACGCGGTGTCCGCGGCCGTGTCCGACAGCACCGGCACAAAAGTGAACGACCCGCGCCACGCCTTGGCGATCGCGTCGATCTCGTCTTGCGCGTACAGGTCTGCCTGGGTGCGCGCGCCGAACAGCAGCGTCGCCGGGCGCGCGTCGCCCGCGTCCACCGCGGCGCGCAGAATCGACAGCACCGGCGCCAGCCCGCTGCCGCCCGCCACGAAGATCAGCGGCGCCTCGCCGGGGCGAAGCACGAACACACCCGCGGGCCCCTCCACCGTGATCGACTCACCGACTACGTCGTGGTCGACCACGCGCGTGGAGAACGCGCCGCCTGGCACCTTGCGCACGAAGAACGTGAGCTGCCCGTCCACGCGCGGCGGGGTGGCGAACGAGTAGCTGCGCGAAAGGCCTGGCAGCGATCCGAGCCGAAGGTTGGCGAACTGACCTGGCTTGTAGTCGAGCGGCGCGTCGAGTTGCACGTGCAGCCGCGCGATGTCTGCGGTCAGCGACTCCTTGGCGGTGACGACGCCTCTGGCGACGCGACGAGCGCCGTCCTTCAGCGCGACCTCGATCGTCACGTCGGTCTGCGGCACGCTCTGGCAGGCCAGGATGGTTCGCGCGTCCAACTCCTCGTCCGACAGCAAGTACGTCGACTCGGTCAGCTCCTTGACCTCACCCTCGACCAGCCGGCACTTGCAGGTGGCACACCCGCCCACGCGGCAGCTGTTCGGGAACGCGACGCCTTCGCGGAGCGCGGCCTGGAGCAGCGTCTCCTTGGGCTCCACGCGGATCTTCCGACCGTTGATCGTCGCGGTGTGCGCACCTTGGGCTGCAGGGCCGACGCTCATCAGACGCTCCGTCGCTTCAGATTACCGAACGTACGTTCAATATAAAGGAAGAACCCCCGATCAGCAAGCGAAACATGAGGTCGTCCGCGCCGACGCCCGCCCCCACAGCGCCCTCACCTAGGCCCTAGGCGCGGCCTCGATCTCGTCGAAGTGGGCCGCCGCGGCGCGCAGCAGCAGCGGGCCGATCATCTTGAGCGCCACGGCGCCGAACATGGAGCGCGGGTGCAGGTCGAAGCTTCGGACCACGCGCACGCGCCCCTCGCCCAGCGGCGTGAAGCGCATGCGCTCGTCGAAGTGCGACGCGAGCGCGGCCAGCGGACCCGAGAAGCCGTCCATGCGCAGGCCGATCTCGCCGGGCGTCCAGGTGACGATCGTCTCGCGATGCCGGGAGCCGTCCTGGTTCTCGACGTCGATCACCGTGCCCACCACCTCAGGGGTGCGCGTGGAGAAGGACGCCGACTTGATCCCCGGGATGGGGCCCGCGCCCTTGAAGCTCGACCACGCGGCCGGGGTCAGGATCCCGTCCGCGATCTCGTCGCGCGTGTGGTTCAGGTCGCGGGTGAGCTCCACGTGGATCGGCGATGCCATCGTTCCCTCGCGCGATCAGGGGGCCAGCTCTGGCGCGTCGGCGCGCGGCGTGGAGGCGGTGGCGGTCTCGACCAGGTGGTGGCTGCCCGACGTCGTCGTGAACGACTTGAGCAGCAGCTCCTGAGGCGTCGCCTCCTGCTCCTTCAGCGCGTCTGCGTAACCCCAGAACTCGGCCTGGAGCTTCTCCCGCGTGATGTCGAGCAGCAGGTAGGAGCGCTGGTCGCCGACCGTCCACAGCAGCTGCGCGGCGCCCGTGTCTCCGGTGCCCAAGCCCGGCGAGGTGATCGAGCCGCACGCGAACTCGACGCCCTCTGACCCCGCGCCCGTCGCCGGGTCGTAGGCGGTCGGATCGTGCGCGACGTCCAGCGCCTGCGACTTGTGGATGTCCCCCACCAGCACGACCACGTTCTCGATGCCCGCCGCGGCGAACTCGTCGAGCACGGCCCGCCGCGACGCGCCGTCCCACGGCTCGCCGTCAAACGCGCCGCCGGCCTCGCCCGCGGGGCTGCGCGAGGTGAAGCTGGTGCCGGTGCAGAACAGCAGCCACGGCGCGGTGACGTTCGTCAGGCGATCGGCCAACCAGGTGGACTGAGCGGCGCCCAGGTAGAGCTCCGCGTCGTCGGGCTCGGGCCACAGGAAGCGGCGCTGGCGGTCGGTGAAGATCACGTGCGCCAGATCGCCCAGCACGAACTCACGGTAGATCTTGTTGCCGTCCAGGCGGCTCGGGATCCACTCGCTGTAGGCCTTGAGCGCGGCCGCGACGCGGTCCTCCCAAGAACCCTCGGTGTCCGCGTCGTGGTTGGCCGCGCCGCCGATCTCCGGGTTGTCGGCGAACTCGTGGTCGTCCCAGCAGTGCATCATCGGGTGCTGGCGGTGCACCTCCTGCAGGTCGACGTCGCCTCGGTACCACGCGTAGCGGCGGCGGTAGTCCTCGAGCGTGAGCAGCTCGTTGGGCGGGTCGAGCGGACGGAAGCCGCCGTAGAAGAAGCCCTCGCCGACGCTGGCGTGCTCGTAGAAGTAGTCGCCGAGGTGGACCCAGAAGTCCAGATCCGCGCGCTGCGAGATGTGGCGGTAGCCGTGGAAGTAACCGAACCCGTAGTTGGAGCAGGAGCAGACCGCGACGCGGAGCCGCTCGAGCGCGCCCACCGACAGCGTGCGCGCGCGACCGATCGGCGACGTGCGGCCCAGCGCGGAGAACCGGTAGAAGTAGGTCTTGCCGGGCTCCAGCCCGGTCTGGTCGAGCTTGAGGGTGTAGTCGGTGTCCGCGTTCACGGTGAACGTGTCGACCGCCACGCGCTGCTCAAAGGTGGGCGACTCCGACACCTCGACAAACACGTCCACGTCGCCGTCTGCGCCGGGAGACACGCGCGTCCACAGCAGCACCGAGTCCGACAGCGGATCGCCCGACGCGACGCCGTGCGAGAAGGTGCCCTCGGGGCCAGGGTCGCCGTCCCACTGGTAGCGAGGGAAGCCATCGTCCGGCAGGCCGTCGCCCTTGGGCCCACAGCCCATTGACGGCAGCGCCGTCATCACCACGCCGAGCGCCGCGCAGCGCTCCAGGAACTCGCGTCGGGACCACGTCACAGAGACCTCCAAGGGCGGCCGCCGGCGCGGCGCCGGGTGTCCGTTAGCCTGCGCGGCTGTCACGCGCGCGTCACATGAACGTTGCGGTTGGACGTCACGCGCGCCGCATGCCGTCGGGCCTGTCGCGCCCCGACCCGGCAGGCGGCCACACGCGCCACCCCATCCGCCCAGGAGGCCTTGCGGCCCGAGTGCGCCCCCCGTAGGGGTCCCGGCTTGACCCTTCGACAGGAGACCGCCCCACATGCGCTTGTTCATCACCGGGGCCACCGGCTTCATCGGTCGACACCTGTGCCGCGAGGCGATCGCCCGCGGCCACACCGTCACCGCGCTGCTGCGCACGCCGTCCAAGGCGTCCGTCCTCGCGCCGGGCGTGGACGTGCTGCAGGGCGATCTGTCCTCGTTCGCGAACCCCGACTTCGCGCTCCCGGAGTGTGACGTCGTGATCCACTTGGCCGGCGTGGTGACCGCGGCCGACCCGGCCGACTACGCGCGCATCAACCTGCACGCGGTCGAGGATCTGGTCGCGTGCCTGACCCGACAGGCCACGCCGCCGCGTCGCCTGCTGTTCGCGTCGTCGCTCGCCGCGGCGGGGCCGTCGCCCGCCGACCGCCCCTGGACCGAGGCCGACACGCCCGCGCCGATCGATCCCTACGGCGACGCCAAGGCCCGGGCGGAGGTCGTCGTACGCGCCGCCCCCTTCCCCACCACGATCTTCCGCCCGCCTATGGTCTTTGGTCCTGAGGACGAGGCCACGCTCACGCTGTTTCAGGCCGCGCGCGCCGGCGTCGGCATGCGCGCCGCGGGCCCGCCGCAGCGGCTGTCGTGGGTGGACGTACGCGACCTGGTCGACGCGCTGCTGCGCATGGCGGACGACACGCGCCCGGGCTCGCAGACCTACTTCACCAGCCACCCCGACGACACCGACATTCACGCCCTGTGGGGCGCGATCGGGCACGCCGTCGGGCGACGCGTGTGGGTGGTGCCGGTGCCCAAGTGGGTCCTGCGCGCGGCGAGCGGCGTCGCCACGGCCGCGGCGTCGGTCGTCCCCTTCCACAACCAGCTCGACGACAAGCAGGTGCGCCAGATCACCGCGCCCGCGTTCGTGTGCTCGAGCGCGCGCCTGCGGGCGGAGCTGGGCTGGGCGCCACAGTACGCGATCGACAAAGCCATGGTCCACGCCGTCCAAGGGTACCGCGCCGCCGGGATGCTCCCGGCCTGACCCTGGCCGCCCCTTCATCCCCTCACCCCTTGAGGTTCATCCGCGTGAGCCGCTACGGCAAGGGCGCGCCCTGGCCCGCGGCCGCCCGGCGCAGCGCCCGATCACCGCCGCTCGCGCGCCCGCCCCGCCAAGGCGGCCCCCGCGGGCGCCGCCAGCGTCAGCGCCACGCCGGGGCAGTCGCACAGGCTGATCAGGCCACCAAAGCCGAGCGCCACGATCGCCAGCATCGACGCGAGCACGATCGCGCTGGCGCCGTTGGGCGGCGTGATCGACGGCTTGTGGTGCGCCTCGATCTTCTGGTCCGCTTCCGCGTCGTCCGCGTCGCGCGCCACGCCGTCCGGGCCGACCACGATCGGCCCGGACGGCAGCGCGAACACCCACTCCGCCAGCGGCGGGAGCTCCCCCTCGACGGTGAACATCGGCTGACCACACGCCGCGCACACGGCCACGGGTGCGGGCAGCTCACCCTCCTTCACCTGACGCAGCGTGCGCCACGCCGCGAGCTCGGGCGGCAACGTCGGCTTGCGCGCGCCGCCCGCCATCTCGACCTCGACGACGTCGTGATCGTGGCGACGCTCGCGGCGGAGGCAGGAGATGCAGCGGGCGACGCCGTCCATAGGGACCTCGGGAGGGCCTGCGCGTATCGGATCTCGGTGGTCGGCGCGAGGCTCCCCGTGGGGCTCCTGCGCTGACACGCCCTGACCGAGCCTGACCCAACGCCGACGGAGCGCCGTCGCCCCCGCCGCTAGAGGGAGCCAGCAACACACCCTGGAGAGCCAAGATGCGTGAGTGGATCGTTCGAGGCGTCGCCGCTGGATCCCCGTCGCCCCGGCGGGCCGCCGCGCTCGCGATCGCCGCGTCGTTCGCGTCCGCGTGCACGACCGACTCCACGCCGACCTACCAGGCCGACGTCCGCCCGATCTTCGAGCAGCGCTGCCAGAGCTGCCACCAGCCGGGCGGGATCGGCACGTTCGACATCACCTACGACGCGGCGGCCTGGGCGGACGGCCCGCCCGCGTGGGCCCAGCAGGCCGCGCTGTCGGTGGCGGCGGGTGAGATGCCTCCGTGGATGCCGTCCCAAGACTGCCACGCGATCCAGGACAGCCGCGCGCTCACCACCGAACAGCGCGACACGGTGGCCGCGTGGGCCGCCGCGAACTTCCCCGCGGGCGACGAGTCCGACTACGTCTCGCCCGCGCCGATCGAGCACCCGATGCTCGACCGCCGCGACGCCTGGGGCGATCCGGACCTGGTGCTCGCGTCGCCGGATCCGTACACGCCAGTGGTGTCGAGACCCGACGACTACCGGTGCATCGTCGTCGATCATGACTTCACCGAGGGCACCTGGATCCGCGGCCTGGAGGTGGCGCCCGAGGAGGCGGAGATCGTGCACCACCTGATCCTGTACGCGTTCGACGCGAGCGAGGCCGCGAGCCTCACGCAGCTCGACGCCGCCGATCCCGAACCCGGGTACGCCTGCCCCGGCAACCCCACGGCCACCACCGTGCTCGCCTGGGCGCCCGGTCAGGTCGGCGAGTTCCTACCCGAGGGCATCGGCCGGTACGTCGACGCGGGCACCAAGCTCGTGATGCAGATCCACTACAACACGCTGGGCCGCACGCAGGACGAGGTGCCGGGCGACCGCACGGCGACGCGCATCTGGCTGTACCCGGCGGGTGAGACGCCGACGCAGGCGGTGCTGCAGATCCCGTTCCCGAACATGGACATCCGCATCCCCGCCGGCGAGCCCAACGCGGCGCAGGAGAACACACTCAACCTCCAGCCGCTGTTTGGCAACGCGCCGATCGAGGTGCCGATCATCGGCGTCATGGGCCACATGCACCAGCTCGGGAGGGCGATCTCGCTCGACATGCAGCGGACCGGGCAGGACGAGGCGTGCCTGCTCGACATCCCCGAGTGGAACTTCAGCTGGCAGCAGTCCTACTTCTTCCCCGAGGACCAGTGGGCGCAGGTCGGATCCGACACGACGCTGCGCATGACCTGCAGGTTCGACAACTCGGCCGCCAACCAGCCCGTGGTGAACGGCGAGCAGCTCACGCCGCGGGACGTCACCTGGGGCGAGGGCACGCTCGACGAGATGTGCCTGACCTACGCGGTCGCGCTCGTGTCGCCCGCCCTGCTGTCGGCGATCGGGGACATAGGCGCGGTCGGTGGCGGCGGACCGGCGGCCGCGGACTGTGAGCCGGGGCAGACCTCGGGGTGCTGCGGGGACGGCGTGTGCGACGGCCCGGAGACCGTGGACAACTGCGCGGCGGACTGCGGGTGAACCAGGGAGGTCTCGCGGCACGACACACGTCCGTCGCAGACCCAGCCCTCGGCGGGGCCATCTGGTGAGCGCGCGCTCAGGATCGGCATGGACGCGAAGCACTGCGGACTCCGACGCCGACGAACACATGGACGGCGCCGTGAGCCCCTCGGTCGCCGCACGCGCGCGGCAGGTCGCTACACCTCGTCATGGATCCAAAGCCCGTTCAGGAAGCACGCCCCGCTGGGGGCTCACTTCTGCAGCCACTCCACGCCATCGCGCGCGCCGAGCCAATCGCCGTACTGCGGCTGCTCGCCCAGCGTGCTGCCCATCCAAGCGACGACGTATTCGGCGGCGAGCTCACGCACGACGAAGGGATCCGCGAAGCCGCCTTCCACGCCTTCGCAGTCCTTCGCGAACATGGTGGCGATGGAGAGATCGCACATGTTCGTGTAGCCGTAGTGGCCCGCGCCCTCGAGCGTCATGAGCGTGGCCGGCGAGGCGAGCAGGTCGAAGGTCGGGACTGTCTCGGCCTCGTAGGGGAGCGTGTCGTCGAGGGTGCCGCCCATGACCAGCGGCCGTTCGATGCGCGCGAGCGAGGACGACTCGAAGCTGTAGTAGCCGCCCGGGGATTGCAGGATGGTGGTGGTGACGCGCGGGTCGGGCTGGCCGTACTCCTCCACCTCCTCGTCGGTGTAGGTGATGTCGCCGATGATCTCGCACGAGGCTGGGTGGTCGTCTCCGTCGCACGCGGCGTGGAACGCGTCCGACGACAGCGCGCCGCCGCTGACCGCGAGCGCCGTCCACGCGCCGAGGCTGTGCCCGATCATGCCGTAGGTCTCGCGGTGCAGGTCCAGACCCTTCACCGCCCCGTCCAACACCGCGTCCACCGCCGCCCGGACCGTGTAGGGGCGGCGGAGCAGCGAGGGGCCGAGGTCGCCGTAGGTGGCGAGGAAGTCGAGCGTGGTCGTGCCGGGATGATCGGGCGCGACCACCACGAACCCGTGGGAGGCCAGTCGCTCTGCCATCGTGTAGTTCTGCTGCCGGGCGCCGCCGAACCCGTGGCTGAAGGCGACGACGAGGTTTGGCGCGGTGAGATCAGGCGGGGCGTCGCGGTAGCCATTCGCCGGCAAGGGGAGGCCGACGAAGTCGTACGTCGTGCGCTCCGCGGAGGGGGTGGACGTCGGGTACCACACCTCGACCGGCACGTTCATGTAGCCGGCGACCTCAGGGAGCAGGAAGGTGGAGATGCCGACGTCGTAGGGACCATCGGCGGCCGGATCGGAGAACGCGATCGGCAGCGCGGGGGTGGTGTCAGCGTCGTCTGGCGGCCGCGGGGAGCAGGCGGTGACGGCGAGGGCGAGGGCAACGAACAGCGCACGCATGGCAGGCCTCTCAGGATCTGTCATCCCGGGACCGACATCGCATGCGGTCGGACACGCGTCAATCCCGGGGGTATCTTGGGCTCCTTGCGCGATCTTGAAGGGTCCACGCGGCGGTTTCTACGCGTCGTTCTGACCGTGTCACGCATTCCAGGGTCTACGAAGGCGAGCGGATCAATTCACCCACGACGTCCGCGCGCGGCTTGGCCGCGGGCCGACAGGTCGGCGGCCTTCGGAATGCAGCGAGAGAACACCGTCCTCGTGGACGCGCTCACGGGGAAGGAGCACACGCATTTTAAGATCCTGCCCCCGTTGCCGACCGACCGCCAGACGCCCTCTCCCGCCGCGATCTCCTCGTGAGCTGCCCCCACCCACCGGCGTGACGCCGACGCGCGCCTCCGAAGCCCACAGGCTGACCGCCGCGCTTCCTGGAGCGGGGCGCGGATCCGGCGTGACCTCCGCCTCGTGAGCGCGGATCAGGCCGACGGTGCGGTCGTAGTCCTTCAAGACGGCGACGATCGGATCGAGGGCGAACACCAACGGGTACGCGCCTTCCGGATCGACGTCCGGAAGGCGTCCGGACGCAGAGCAAGGTCATTCCATGAGCGACCTCGGCACCGACCCATGTTCTCATCGACTCGTCATCCACGGCGCGGAGTGATGACGGCATGTTGTCCTCAGAGTCGGAGACGAGCCTCCGGCCAAAGAGGCGCACATGCGATCCGTCACCCCGATCTGCTTGGCCCTGGGCGCCGTCCTCTCGATCTCCACACCCGCAGAGGCAGGCAGTTGGAAGCGCTCGACGACGCTGCAGGGGGCGTTTGCGGTGTCCTCCCCGCCCGAGGCGCCCGTCGTCGCGGTGAACGCGCGCGGCCACGCCGTCTCCGTGTGGGCCGACACGGGTGACATCCGGTACTCGGACCGGAGCGCACTCGGGCTGTGGTCCCGAAGCGCGCGCGTGCGGACCGACGCGCTCGGGGGACCTGCGGCCGTGGCCATCGGCCCAGACGAGACGACGGCGGTCGCGTGGGTGACCGTGGCCACGCGCTACGTCCCGTCCAAGCTGCTCGTGTCCGTTCGGCCGCCGGGCGGCACGTTCGGTGTGCCCTTCGAGCTCGCCCCCGGCACCGCGGTCGGAAACTTCGACCTCGGCATCACCGCCGCCGGGGCGGTCCACGCGGTCTGGCAGGACGCGTCGGGTGTCGAGGCCCGAATGGGGTCAGCGACAGGGGTGTGGTCCGCCGTCACGAGGTTGTCGGACCCCGCGGTGGGGGCGGCCGCCCCTGATCTGAAGGTGGACGACGCCGGCGACGCGGTCGTGGCCTGGCTGCAAGGCGCTTCCGGCGGCGCAAGCGCGGTCGGAGCTGCGTATCTTCACGCGGGGGGCACCTGGGAGCCGCCGGTGATCGTGTCGTCGGGCAGCGGGCAGACGCTGTGGAACCCGATCGCGGCGCTCGACGTGAGCGGCGACGCGGCGATCGGCTACCTCGACGGCACGCAGATGGTCGTGGCGACACGGCTCTTGGCGGGACCGTGGAGCGCGGCGCGGCGCGTGTCGGGCGTCAGTCAGGTCGTGTACTACCCGGCGCTCGCCGTGGACGACGCGGGCGAGCTGCTCGCCGCGTGGCAGGTCCTCGACGCCTCCAACAACGGGGCGATCTGGATCAGCACCGGACTGATCGGCGGCACCTGGACCACGCCGGGGAGGCTCTCGGCACGAACGGAGTCGGCCGGGTGGCCCACCGCGACCTTCTCGCGGGACGGCACCGTCGCGGCGATCGCCTGGGTGGACGACCTTGGCTTGAGCGCGAGGGTGGCGATCGGCAAGCCGGGCGCACCTTGGCTTTGGACCAAGGCGATCGTGGGCACCGGATCGTGGGGGTCGATCGTTCCGGTCGAAGCGAACGGTGGCGTCGTGGCCGCGTCTTGGGCGACCCAGCTGCAGTCGAACCCGAACGCGGCGCTCATCCTCGGTCGCGCCTGGGAGTAGCGTCGGCCTCGGCCGTCGTACTCGGCGGGACCTGCAGGCAGACCGGACAAGTGTGGAGGGACCGCTGCCGCGGCGGGTGCTGGCGAACGCTCACCACAGACTCGGCCCCTCCAAGATCGCGGATCTCAAGGGGCCGTTCAAACGATTCTCGAACTGGCGGGCCGGGCTGGAAGGCGAGAACGACGAGCGCCTCGTACGCGCACGTCGCCCTCTGCCGAGCCTCAGAGCGCTTCGAGCGTGTCGAACACCTGACCGACGGTCGCACCGCCATCGATCACGAACTCGTGCCCGGTGCTGTAGGTCGCGTCCGCGAGGAGGTACAGCAGGAGCGCGGTCACTTCGGCCGGCTCTCCCACCCGCGGGATGGGCTGGGTGGACGTGAGCTGGTCCGCGTCGAGATCCGCGATCATCGGCGTCCGGATGGGGCCCGGGTGGATGAGGTTCACGCGAATTCCGTGTCGGCCGAGCTCAAGCGCGGCCGTCTTCGTCAGCCCCCGCAGCCCCCACTTGCTCGCCACATAGGCGCCCAGGTTGCCGTATCCCTGGAGCCCCGCGGTCGAGGACACGTTCACGATGGAGCCGCCCCCCGCGCGCTTGATCGACGGGATGGCGACGTGCATTCCTAGCCAGCACCCGGTGAGGTTGACGTCGAGCGTGTGCCGGAACGTCTCCGGCGACATCGCCTCGATCGCACCGAACGTGACGATACCCGCGTTGTTGACCAAGTGCCGAACGGGGCCGAACCGCGCCTCGGCCTGGGCCACGACGCGCACCCAGTCCTCCTCGCGCGTGACGTCATGGTGGAGGTACACGACGCGATCGCCCAGCGACCGCGCGAGCGCATCCCCTTCCTCATCCAGCACATCGGTGGCGATCACCTTGGCACCCGCGCCGACGAGCCCCCGCACATGCTCAGCGCCCATTCCGCGGGCCGCACCCGTCACCACCACCACCTCATCCCGAAGCGTTCCGGCCATTTTCCCTCCCGCCAAACGGAAAAGCAACCCGCGTGCCACCGTTCCCACCGCCGGATCCACTGCGCCGCGAAGGTGAGCGCGGTGTCGGAGGCACGCGAGAGGGACGGTCCGAGGTCGGCGACGCACCCCTCACCGAGCTCGACACGCTCGACGGCGCACGATGCTGTCGCGTCCTCCCATTCGGCCCGTGCGGCCGGATGCGACGAGCGCCCTACGTCACCGCGAGGCGCGCCGCGGGTGGAGACGACGCTGGACCTCGGCCCACGGCACCGACTCGACGACCCCGCGGTCGAGGTCGTCGATCCGGCGGGCGATCTCCTGGTCCCATGCCGCGGCAACGTCTCGCTCCGCGCCGGATGCGAGCGCGTCGACGATCCGATCGAGCCGCGCGTGCTGTTCGGCGACTTGCAGACGCGCGGCTTCGTGAGCGAGCGCCTCGGCGTCCACGGCGACCTCCTTCCCTGATCTACCACAGCCGATTGAGGCTCGCCGCGCGCCGTTCGACGCGCGCGGACCACGACCTCTGGGACGAGGACAGGATGCGAACCGGGGCTGGTGCCTGTGAACGCGGAACATCGACCCGGTCTGCGCAACGCCAAAGCAAGAAGCCCGCCGAACCTTGCGGCGCGGCGGGCTTCGTTTTGGGTTGGGCAACCAGAACGACTTCCGAACTGGTTGGCGGGCCTGGACCAGCACGCATCGACGTGGCCGACTGGCCGCGCGGCCCCACCAGACGTGTTCGTGGCGCTTGACCCCGGGCGGAATCTGCCGTACATCCCGTACAGTGAGGTGTAGCATGGCGGCAGTCGAACGACTCGAGCTCCGGATCGCACCTGAGGACAAGCGGCTCATCGAAGAAGCTGCGGCGGCACGGCACCAGACCGTGTCGCGGTTCGTGGTCGAAGCCCTCGTCCGCCGCGCGCGGGAGGTCGTCGGCGAGCGGGCCGATCGCAGCCCAAGGCCCATCGGCGGCTGGTCCTTCCCGCTGCCGGAGGGGTGGGACGCCCCCCTGGACGACTTCGCGGACTGGCGATGAAGCTGCTCATCGACACCCACGTGTTCCTGTGGGCGGCCGTCGACGATCCCCGACTCAAGGGAGACGCCAGGGCGGCCTACGTCGATCCCGACAACGATCTCCTCTTGAGCACCGCGACGATCTGGGAGATTGGCATCAAGCACGCCCTCGGAAAGCTGCCGCTCCCCGTCGCCGCGAGGGACTTCTTCGCGCGCGAGATCGAGACGCGTGGGTACCGGGTCCTCGATGTCCGACGCGCTCACGCCGAACGCGCCGCCGAGTTGCCCTACGTCGACTCCGGTCACCGTGACCCATTTGATCGCATGCTGATCTCGCAGGCGCTGGTCGAGGGAGTCGCCCTGATGTCGGTCGACCGTCGCTTCGAGGCGTACCGCGCGCTTGGTCTTCAGCTCATCCCGTGATCGACTGAGAGGCGCGCTGCGACGCAGGGAGCGACGCGTTCCTCGCGCCCCCTCACGAAGAAGCCCGCCGAACCTTGCGGCGCGGCGGGCTTCGTTTCTGATTGGGCATTCAGAACGAATTTCGAACTGGCTGGCGGGGCTTGACGAGGAGGACGCAGCCACACTGCACGCGACTTACCATAGTATTTCGCCTATTTTCGCAGATCATGGCATCAACCTGTAGCCCAGCGACTCCGGTCCAGGCCTAGGAGACGTCAAGCACCCGGAGCACGTCGGGCGGTAACGGCCGCTCCATCGCCGCCCGCAAGCCGCCCCCTCCCCCCCTGCGTTGAAAGCACACGGAGCACGGAGTCTTGTCGTTCTCGCTCATGGACTACGTCCTACCCTACCGCATGGTGATGAGGGCGCGGCCGGGCGTCAAGCCCGACACGGAAGACAGGGTATGATGGGTGCGATCGAGGCGGGCTGTCGCAGCGCGGTGGGGTTCCCGCGGAGACCGGTCGATCCGCGCACGTCCTGATCGCGCACGCAAGCGACGGTCGCAGCTACTCGTCGCCGGTCCAGCGTCGGGCGGTCGCGTGGCGCTCGCCGGAGCTGCCGTCGTCCCACACCACGATCGGGGCGTCGGACGCGTCGACCGCGTTCACCGGGCCGAAGTTGAAGCCGCTCGTGTCGTCGAGCTCACCGCCGAGCGCCTCCCAGGTCGAACCCGATCGGCGCTTCGCCTGGATGCTCGCCTGACCGTCGCGCTGCTGCGACCACGACACCACCGGCCTCGCCTGACTGTCGACCGCGATGGTGGCGGTGCCGACATCGGCGCCGTCCCCGTCGTCGACCGGTTCGCTGCTCGCCGCCCACTGTTGACCGTCCCAGTGGTCCACGTAGAGCCGATAGGCGCCGGCGGGCCCGCCCCGGTACGCCACGTACAGATCGGCGCCGTTGGGCGCGAACGCGGCGTCGGGTGCGCGCTCGTAGCCGTGGTCCCCGCCGCTCAGCTCGCCGATCGGCGTCCACGTGTCGGACTCCCAACGTTGAATCGTCACCACGCTAGTGACCGCACCGGCCGACGTCTTCTCCGACACGATCACCGGTCGTTGTTCCCCATCGAAGAGCAGGCAGACGGCGTCGTCGCGGTCGTCGGTCGCGAGCGCCTCCGGTCCCACCGCCTGCCATGCGACGCCGTCGAAGCGCTTGACCTGCACGTCTGGGCTGGAGCCGCGCTCCCCGGACTCGATCCACGCGACCCACGGAGCCCCGGTCCCGTCGACGACGATCGACGGGTCGAGCGCGGTGTTGCCCGGGTCTTGGTCTTCGATGATCGGGTACGTGGCGAGGTTCTCCCCGACCAGCGCCCACGCGGAACCCTCCCACTTTGCGACGTACACGTTCTGCGCGTCGGTGCGGCGCGGGTCGTTCTCCACCCAGGCGAGCCACACCGTGCCATCCGCGCTCACAGTGACGTCGGACGCACGCACGCGCGGCGCAAAGCCGCCCAGGCTGGACGACGACGCTTGACCGAGGAGCGACCACTCGGATCCGGTCCATGCGCGCACGCGCACCAAGCTCGCGGTGCCGCCTGGCGACTCGTGCACCGACACGACCGGGCGGTCGACCGTCGGATCGATCGCGATCGACGGCATCAACGGGTCCAGAGCGGGCTCGCCCCCGTCGATGAACTCGCCCAGCGCTGCCCAGTCGGAGGACGCTGCCTTAGTGTGGTCGCAGGCGGTGCCGACAGCGAGGGCCGCGGCGATGACGGACAGCTGCGCGAGGCGCGTGCGCGTCTTCATGGGGTGTGCAGGAGGGTCAGGTTCAGGGTCCACACCATCGTAAGTTCTCCATCGACGATCTTCGGAAACTTCGCCACCTAAACCTCCAACATCACGTTCGTCAGCGGCCCCATCTGCCCGGTCAGATCGAACGGGATCCAGTTGGTCGAGTGCAGGCCGTCCAGATCCATCTCCGAGGCGACGAAAGAACAGCACGGCATGCTCGCCTCCTGCACTCGCGCCGCCAGCGCCCGGTAGGTCGCCAACGCCGAAGCCTCGTCGGCGAAGTCCCCGAACGTGGCGTTCAGCGTGGTCTGCGTCAATCGCCCGAAGGTGAAGTGGTCGATGACGGTCACCGTCTCCGTGCCGTCCACCCGTAGGTCGATGTCGTACTCGGTGAAGGCGATGACGCCGCCGGCGTGCGCCACGCCCTGGTGTCCCGCGAACCCACTGGCCCAGGCACGCAGCGCGGCGTCGAGCTGCGGCCCGAGGCCCCCAGCGGTCGACGGGGCGCTCGCCACGGGGCTGGCGGAGGTCCCGAGGCTGGTGACCTCCAGCGTGTACGCGCCAGACTGACCGGCCTTGTACGAGGTCAGGAACACGCAGCACGTGCCAGCGGCGACGACAGTACCTTCCACGTATGAGCCACCGCCGCTGGACGTGTCGTCGTTCTCCAGGGCGGCCAGACCTGGCATGTCGAGGCCGACGTAGGTGTCGAAGACGGTGGAGGTGACGCGTGCCGACACGTGGGCGCCAGCGGCGCGCGGGTAGTCGTAGTCGTCGTGGAACTCGCCGGTCGCCAGCTGCGGGTCGCTGACGGTCGGGCCATTGCCTTCGAACGCGGTCGAAACGCCCAAGGTGACGAGCGCGAAGAGGATCATCGGGGCCCCCAAGGACGGTGTGGTGGGTCGACGTGGGGCCCGCGGCTGGGATGCTACACCATCTGTGGCCAACGCGTACAGGAGCCAGTCCCGCCATCGCCCACCAGCGGGACCGGTTCCGGGCGCGCCGTCCGGACGTCGCGGAGCACAGGCATTTCAAGCTCCTCCCCGCTTCCGAAGGTCGACCACACGTCGTCTCCCGCCGCGACGCCCCGTCATCGAACCGCGGCCGTACCCGCGTGCTGACCGCGGACCGACGCGAGGCGTGTGAGGCCGTCGTCGCCTCGCTCACCACGCCCGCCTGGCTCGTGCTGCTGCCCGGGATCGACCACGCGTCGCTCATCGAAGGCGCCGACACGTCCCTGCCGCAGCTCGCCACCACGATCGCGCTGACGCGGGCGTTCGTGCGCGAGGTCGACGGCGAGCCCGGCGCGCTCGATCCCGCGCTCGACGACGCCGAGGCCGACGGCGCCGTCGTCACGCGCTGATCTCACCTGCGGCCCGCCCAGGTCGGCCGCAGGCAGCGCCAACAGCCGCTCCGGCTGACGCTCGAAGTCCCACGCGTGCTCGTCGCCGACGGAGCACAGGCATTTCAAGCCCCTCCCTGCGCTCCCGAAGGTTTACCACAGCCCGTCCGCACCCGCGCTCCTCTTCTGCGCGCCCCACTCACGCGCGCGTCGACCGCCGGGACGCAGCCGACCGGACCGCGCCCCGCCCGCCCGCCGACCCACGCGCGGACCTCGGCCTTCGCGGGAACCCCGCCACACCGCCCTCTCGATGTCCTCCCCCGCCTCGCCCCGTCACCGAACCGACGACGTCGCCTGTAGGGTGCCCGTAGGATCCAATAGACGCGGATCGTGCTACCTGCGCCGTGCCGCACATGCGCCAAAGTTTCCCGGGAGCGTCCATGCGTTCGGACTCGTTGCTCCTCGTCGCGGGCGCCCTGCTGAGCCAGTCGGCCTGCTTGCCCCTCCGGCACCCGAAGGACGGCGCGTCCGCGCCCGCCGACACGGACCTTGTCGTTACGGAGACGGACGCCGACGCGGACACGGACGAGCCCACCGCGGACACGGACCCGTCCACGGCCGACACGGACTCTGCGTCGGCGCCGACCATCCTGGGCATCTGGAAGACGATCCCGTCCGGGACGTTCACGATGGGCTGCGTGGTGGGCCGCGACGACGTGGGCGTGACGTGCCCAACCCGAACGAACGAGCTCCCGACGCACAGCGTGACGCTGACGCACAGCTTCTGGATGATGCAGTCT
>CAIOSP010000141.1 GCA_903861005.1 uncultured Pseudomonadota bacterium | reverse complement strand
CTTCGCGAGAGCCGAGCACGAACGCACGCGGCGCTCGACGAGGCGATCGATGCGGCGGCACGGAACATCCGAACGAGCCAGGCGGCCGCTTGGGTCAAGCACTGCGGCTACAAGGTTCGGCCAGCGTGATCGGCGCTATCAGCTCCACCTGCAGGGAGTATTCGTCGAGCGCGCCGACCCGTGCGGTCTCGAACTGTGTGCCGGCGAGCGCATCGCGCAGCTGCCGTCGCTGGTGCGCCACGGCCTGGCGCAGCGACATGGGTAGCATCCGCCGCAGGCTCTGACGAAGTACGCTCACCTGAGCCGCTCCAGTTCGTAGACATGGTACGAGGGCCTATCCCAAGCACCGTTCGTGCAATGTGCGCATCGACCATGCCGAGCGGCCCGCGCATCCGCGCCGGCAGCCCGTGGACCGGCAGGACCATACGCCCCGCCGACGGGTCCGGTGCCAGGAGATGGGTAACACCCGAGTGCCAAGACATGGGTGACACCCGCGCCGCCGGTTCACGGTCCTCCCGACGAGGGCGACTCCGCGATGCCCTGGCGGGAGTCCACAGCGATGTCCGAGCGAGAGAAATTCGCCCCCCGAGCACCACCACGCCGCCCTCGCCCGCCCGCTCGTCGTCCCGCCAGCGCAGTGCCGCCGCACGCCACCACCAACAGCGCCACCTAGGTTGGCGCTGCGCGGCGGAGGTGCGCCGTACACGCGCATCATGTCGCCCTATGGTACAACGCCGACATCACTTTTAGGCGCGCGAGATGCCTGATCTCTGGGTCCGACGTACACGGTCGTTTGTGCTCCACGGCGGTGGCGCCCTTGCGTTCTTCCTAGCCTTCTCAACGATCCCCTTTTTCACGCACCAAACGCCGGACGGACACTTTGAAGCGGGTGGTACAAACTCCTACCGCATCGGCTGGCCGGCCCCTTTTCTGCGGGTCGCCTTCAACTGCAGCGCGGTGACCGATCGGTGCGATGAGTTTCCAGGCGGACCGGTTCGCGAGCACGCGGTGCTCTGGACCGGCCTTCTCGCCGACGTGATCCTGTGGTCGGTGATTACGGCGGCGATGCTGACCGTGACCCACGTCGAGTCGCGCGGGCACTCCCCCCAGGATGACAAGGAGCGCCCATGACATGCCGCGCGCTCGCGTGACTTCCGCTCGCCGCCTACGCCACCGGGCCCGGGGCGACTCTGCCCGCTTGACCCGTCACCACGGTCACCGGGTCGGACATGCGGCACGACGACTGCCCAGTCCTACACCACCGCACGCGCAAGCTCGCCGCCTGCCACGCCCCATCGTCGACCACCATCCGCCCAACCCAGCGACCTTGCCCCTCACATGGTCGACCACCGCCCGAACAAGGGTCGCACCGTCGCGATCGACATGGTCGACCACCCCGCGCCAAGGTTCAGAACCTTGCCGCGAACGCTATCTTGGACCCCAAAGCCGACCTCCCAAGGTCCGACGAGGGTGGTCCACCACGTCGCCGCCAAGGTCCAGAGGTCGGTCGCCACGTGGTCGACCACATCGACGCCAAGGCACCGACCCTCCAAACCAACGGGTCGACCATGTCCGCGGGAACGCCCCTGCGTCCAAGCCCCCCCTTCCCGCGCAAGCGCGTCGCGACCACAGCCGACGCCAACCGCGAGCCTGGCAGCTGCCGCTGTCCCGCCCGCGCACGCCCACGCCTCGATGTGCCCAGCGTGTACCGTTCCGAGCCGCGCGGACATAGTGGCCCGCCACGGCGAGGATCCCCACCATGTCCCAGCTCTCCTTTCGCTCGCACCACTCCGCGCTCGCGCGCCTCTGGCACTGGGCCGACCTCGCGGTCGTCACCGGCCTGCTGATCACCGTCCTCCTGCGCAGGACGGTGTTGAGCGCCCGCGGCAACGCCACGCTGATCCAGTCTCAGCTGCAAGACCTCGGCGCCAACGTGAACGTCGACCAGTCCAAGAAGGTGGCGGCGCTCCTGCGCGACAACCTGTGGGACTGGCACGTCTACCTGGGCATCGCGCTCGCGGTCCTGCTGGGCCTGCGGATCCTCGCGGAGCTCACGAGCCCCGCCGAGGAGCGGCTGCTGGCCAAGCTTAAGGCCGGCGTCGCAGCGTGGCGTGCAGGTGGCGACAAAGAGGCCAAGCACTTCACGGTCATGAAGGCCAGCTACATCGTGTTCTACGCGTGCCTCGCGTTCATGGCCGCCTCCGGCCTGACGTTGGAGTACGGCGAGGGTCTAGGCGCGTCCGAGGGGTTGCTCGACACGGTCGCCGAGGTCCACGAGACGATGCTGTACTTCTTCCTCGCGTTCATCACGCTGCACCTGATCGGCGTGGTCCGCAGTGAGCTGACCGGCGCGCCGGGCCTGGTGTCGGACATGGTGAACGGCGGACCCAAGTCGTAGGGTCCGTCCGCCCACAAGGCGACGCGATCAGGTGAACCGCTTGATCACTGTGTCGTGCAGAAACCGCTCGTCCGTATGCGGGAAGTCCAGCGTGTAGTGCAGCCCGCGCGACTCCTGCCGCTTCAGCGCGCACTGCACCACCAGGTCCGCCACCGTCGCCAGGTTGCGCAGCTCGATCAGGTCCTCGGTGACCTTGAAGTCCCAGTAGTACGCGTCGATCTCCTCCTGCACCAGCGCGATCCGCCGCCGCGCGCGCTCCATGCGGCGCGTGGTGCGGACGATGCCGACGTAGTTCCACATGAAGCGCCGGATCTCCTCCCAGGTCTGCTTCACGACGACCAGCTCGTCGGGCTCCTGCGCGCCGCCGGTCTCCCAGCTGGGCAGCTCGGTCTCGAGCTTGACCTTGTCGATGCGCTCGGCGCACCAGGCGGCCGCCTTCTCGGCGAACACCAGCGCCTCCAGCAGCGAGTTCGACGCCAGCCGGTTGGCGCCGTGCAGGCCGGTGCACGCCGTCTCGCCGATCGCGATCAGGTTGCCAAGGCTCGACACGCCGTGGAGGTCCGTCTGCACGCCGCCGCAGAAGTAGTGGGCCGCGGGCACCACGGGGATGGGGTCGCGCGCCATGTCCAGGCCCACCGACGCCAGCGTGGCGTAGATGTTCGGGAACTTGGTCGACAGCTCCTCCGCCGACATGTGGGTCATGTCCAGGTAGACGCAGTCCAGGCCGCGGCGCTTGAGCTCGGAGTCGATCGCGCGCGCGACGATGTCACGCGGGGCCAGCTCTGCGCGCTCGTCGTAGCGGGGCATGAAGCGCTCGCCGCTCGGCAGCACCAGCTTGCCGCCCTCGCCGCGCAGCGCCTCGGTCACCAGGAAGCTCTGCAGCTTGGGGTGGTACAGGCAGGTCGGGTGGAACTGCACGAACTCCATGTTCGCCATGGCCGCGCCCGCGCGCCACGCCATCGACATGCCGTCGCCCGTCGCCACCGTGGGGTTGGTCGAGTAGCGGTAGACGCGCCCGGCGCCGCCCGTGGCGAGCACCACAAAGCGCGCCGCGTAGGTCTTGACCTCGTGGGTTGTGCTGTCCAGCGCGTAGCAGCCCACCACCTCGTCATCAAAGGGCGCGGGCACCTGATTGCGTCGGGCCATCCAGCGGCGCGTCACCAGGTCGATCGCCGCGTGGTGATCGAGGATGCGGATGTTCGGCTCGGCGGCGACCGCGGCGGACAGCGCGCGCACCATCTCGGCGCCGGTGGTGTCGTCCGAGTGCAGGATGCGGCGGTGGCTGTGCCCACCCTCACGGTGCAGCGAGTACTTGGAAGGGTCGCCATCCCAGCGCGTGAAGTTGGCGCCGAGATCGATCAATTCCTGCACCCGCTCCGGGCCCTCGGTCACCGTGGCGACCACCGCGTCGGGCCGACACAGGCCCGCGCCCGCGACGAAGGTGTCCTGGATGTGGTGCTGGAAGTCGTCCCCGTCCGACCAGACCGCCGCGATGCCGCCTTGGGCGTAGCGCGAATTGCTCTCGTCCGGGCGGTCCTTAGTGAGGATCGTCACGGTGCCGAACTTCGCGGCGCGCAGCGCGAAGGACATTCCCGCGACGCCGCTCCCAAGGACCAGGAAGTCGGATGTCTCGATCATGCGTGCCTCCGGGGAGCCGCACTGGTATCCGATCCGGACCATTCAGGTGGTCATCCCTTGCTACGAGTGATCCCCAACCTCATCACCGCGGGTCGCGGCCTGTGTGGCCCGGTGGTGCTGTGGCTGATGCTCGTGGCGGATGAGCCGTGGATCGCGTTCTGGGTGTTTGCGGTCGGCATGATGACCGATCTGTTCGACGGGTGGCTGGCCCAGCGCTGGGGCAGCGACCGGGAGCTGGGCATGTTCCTCGACCCGCTCTCCGACAAGGTGCTCGGCGCGTCCACCTGGATCGCCCTGTGGGCGCGTGGCTGGGCGCCGCCCTGGCTGGTGATCCCGCTGCTCACCCGTGACGTGATGGTGGCGATCGGGTGGCGGATCGCCAAGGGCAAGGGCTCGCTGTGGACCGCGTCGCGCGTCGGCCAGGTGGCGACCAGCTACGAGGGCGCCTCGCTCGGGATCCTCTTGTTTCACGGCCCGTGGCTGGACGTGCGCTGGCCGGTGGTCGGCGCGACCGTCGGGCTGTTCGGGCTCACCGGCAGCCTGATCTCCGCGATCGGCTACGCGATCCACGGACCGCCGCCGCCCCACGCGCCCGACGCGGGGCGCGTTATGGGTGCGCCCTCGCAGGAAGTCGGATGACGCCGCCCCCGATCCACCCGAACACGATCACCGCGGCCCGACTGCCTCTGGCGCCGCTCGCGGTGCTGTTCCTGCTGCACGGCGGCACCTGGGGTGTGGTGGTCGCGGCGGCGCTCTCGCTGCTGCTTGAGCTCACCGATCTGGCCGACGGCTGGATCGCCCGCAAGTACAACGTCGTGTCGGACTTCGGGAAGCTGTTCGACCCCTTCTCCGACGCCTTCTGCCGCTTCACCCTGTTCATGGGGCTGTACGCCATGGGCGCGGCCGAGCTGTGGATGGTGCTGCTGATCTACTACCGCGACAGCTCGGTCAGCTTCCTCCGCTCGATCGCCGCCACGCGCAACATCGTGTTGGCCGCGCGGCAGTCCGGCAAGATCAAGGCGATCGTGCAGGGCGTCGGTACGCAGATTTGCTTCATCGCGATCGTGATCGGAAAGACGGTCCCGTCCGCCACGTCGATCATGGATCAGGTGCCCTGGTGGACGATGCTCGCCATGACGTTCGTCACCACCTGGAGCTTCGTAGACTACATGGGCGGCAACCGTCAGCTGCTCGCCGAGGCCTGGCGTGACGATCGGGCGCGGTAGGTCCCTCGCGGCGGCCGCGATCGCGCTCGTCGCGTGCGCCCGCACCCTGCCCTCGCCGCTGGCGCTCCCACCGCCTGACGACGCCGCCGCCGCGCACCCGATCCTCACCCGCGAAGACGCGCTCACCGCCGTGCTCGACGGCGACCCGCTCGCGCGACGCACCGGCCGCGTCCGCGCGCTCGCCCTCTCCGACGTGGACGGCGCGGGCCCCATCGCCGCCACGCTGGAGGCGCTCACCACGCTCGAGTCCACCCAGGTGGACGCCACCCAGGCCCTGCACGTCGGCGAGCACGAGCGGCCCGGCAGCGAGTCCATCGCGCTGTTCCGCGGCTACCGGCTCGCGATGGCCGAGCGCTCGATCGCCGCCTCCGTCACCGCGGGCACGCCGCTCGACTTCGACGTCGCCTCCCTGCTGGCCCCGCTGGCGACGGAGGCGCACCCCACCGCGATTGGCCGTCACCCGCTCGCGTGGCTCTCGTCCGACACCGCCGCCCTCCCCGACGCGCTCTACGCCTACGGCGAGCGCTGGGTGCTCGAGGCGTGGCTGGATGGACCTGAGATCCCGCTCGCACCCGTGGCCTCGCTGCTGCACGCGGACGCCTACGACACGCTGGCGCTGGGTCCGATCGGTCGGCTCCTCCAGGCGCGCGCCGACGGGCTCCGCGCGGATCCGACCGCCGCCCTCGCCGACCTCGATCGTGCCACGCTCCTCGCCCTCACCCGCGCCGCGGCCGATCGCGACGCGGAGCAGACGGCGTGGCGTGATCTGCGCAAGGCCGCGGCGGACGAGCTTGGCGTGGACGATCCGGTGTCCGCCTTGCTCCAGCGGGCCGCGGTAGGCCTCACCGCCGACGCCGGAAACGCACGCTCGGCCGGGGCCGCGCTGCTCGCCATCGCCGCCGATCGGCTGGACGGGAGCTGCGTCGACGCGCCCTGCGCCGGGCTCGATCGCACCAGCCTGATCACCCGCGCGGGCGCGTGGGACGCGCAGCTGCAGCGTCGCGCGCGCGTGTGGCGCGTCATCGCGCTCAAGGACGCGATCGACGGGATGGAGGCGGGCCACGAGACCGTGCGCTTCAACCCGTCGCTGGTCGATCTGGTCGACGCGCTGCTCGGAACCGGCGCCTTCGAGCCGCCCGCCAGCCTGCTCGCCCGCCGCACCGCCGAGGAGGCCGCGTGGACGCAGCTCGGCGCGATGACCGGCGACGCCTCCCCCAAGACCTGGGCCGACGCGCGCGCGATCTTGGGCCTGCAGCTGGCTCGCGAAACTTCTTCCGCGCTCGAAATTTCGGATCAACCGAGCAGACCGCTCATCGAACGAATTGCACGCCGCGCTCATCCTTGACGGCTGCCGCGGACCCCGATAAAAGGCGGGCGCTCTGCGGGCGTAGCTCAGTGGTAGAGCATCAGCTTGCCATGCTGAGGGTCGAGGGTTCAAATCCCTTCGCCCGCTCCACTAAAAGAAACCCCAGTCGGTTCGCCGGCTGGGGTTTTTTCTTTCCCCCGCCGCTCCTCCGCGCAGACCGCCCCGCCGAGCGCAGCTATCGCGCACAACTTCGCGCCTGCGTGTCGCCGAGCCTTTGACGGCGGCGCCAAGACTCGATAGACGGCTGGCGCTCTGCGGGCGTAGCTCAGTGGTAGAGCATCAGCTTGCCATGCTGAGGGTCGAGGGTTCAAATCCCTTCGCCCGCTCCACTAAAAGAAACCCCAGTCGGTTCGCCGGCTGGGGTTTTCTCCTTTCTCCGTCGACGGCGCACGCGGTCGGTGACGCGCACCGCCGGTCGACCGAGGCGGCGCGCCGGTTGAACGGGCCGCGCGCTACGGCAGCGGCCGGGCCTCGATGCGGTCCAGCTCGCCAATGATGTAGCGGAACGCGTCGTCCACGCTGTCGGTCCGGAACACCATCGACAGGTCCGCCAAGGACACGGTGCCGTACTCGGCCATCGCCTCGAAGTTGACGACGCGGCTCCAGTACTCGGTGCCGAACAGCACGATCGGCACTCGCCGCTTCACCTTGCCGGTCTGAAGCAGCGTCAGCAGCTCGAACAGCTCGTCAAACGTGCCGAACCCGCCCGGGAACAGGATGCACGCGCGCATCAGGTACACGAACCACAGCTTGCGCGTGAAGAAGTAATGGAACTCGAACGCCAGCTCCTTGGTGGTGTAGACGTTGACGCCGGGCTCGAACGGCAGGCTGATGCCCAGCCCGATGCTGCGGCCGTTCTCCACCTCGGACGCGCCGCGGTTGGCGGCCTCCATCATGCCGGGGCCGCCGCCGGTGCAGATCGTGTAGCGACGCAGGCCCTCGCGGTACAGGCTCCACTCGGTCAGCCGCCGCGACAGCTCGCGGGCTTGCTCGTAGAAGTGCGACAGGCGCACTGCGCGCTCGCCGTCCTGCACCGTCTTTTGCAGCAGCGCGTCCTCCGGGTTCAGCGCGAGCGCAGACTGCGCGGACTCCAACGCGGGCAGCGTCTGATCGAGCGGTCGCGCTCGCGCGGATCCGAACACGACGATCGTGTCGCGCACGCCGTGCTGAAGGAAGCGCTGCCTCGGCTCCTCGTACTCAGACAGGATGCGGATGGTGCGCGCGGGCGGCGAATTCAGGAACGTGAGGTTCTTGTAGGCCTTCTCGGGCTTGAAGTTCATGGCCTCTCCCGCCTCCGGGACGTGTCGGGAGGCGCTACCCACAGCGTACACGCGCGCACGCGCGCACGCACCCTGCCAATTTCGCCCTCGCCAAACGTGTTTTCGTGGGGCATGGTCGAATACGTCGATGGGTTCGCGCGTTGATCGCGCGGCACGAGCACACCTGGAGGAGACCCCATGCACTCTAAGCTGGCCCTTACGGCCTTCCTGCTGTCCGGATTGCCGGGCTGCATCTTCTACAGCAAGCACGACCACGGCTTCGTCGGCGACGACAGCCAGGACGACACCGGCCGCCCCGATCAGCCTCACCCTGACGACACAGACGTCCCCTACGACACCGACAACGGCCGCGACACCGACGTGGCCGACACGGACATCGTCGACACCGACGTGGTGGACACGGACGTCTCCGATACGGACGTCACCGCCGCGTTTGTGTTCGCGCCCGACCACGCCGCACCCGGCACCACCAGCATCGTCTCCCTGCTCGGCGACGGCTCGCCGGACATGGCGCACGTCGCCTCGGTGTCCTTCTACGGCACCGGCGGCGTCACCTCGCTCGCCCTGTCGCACCGCAGCGCCGCCGAGGTCCTCCTCACGGTGGACGTGCCCAGCAACGCCGTCGCGGGCGCCCAGGACGTGCTCGTCGAGTTCGACGACAACACCGCAGTCTTCCTGACCGACGCGTTCACGGTCGACGCGCAGCCCTAGAGGGCCCCGCCGCCCTCTGGCCCTAGCGGTTGGGTCGGAGGTGCGGGTGCGCGTGCGCCAGGTCGACGCTCAGGTAGAGCTGACGCTCCCCGGTGGCCCGGTCCACCGGGCCCTCGCGCGTGACCTCAAACCCCACGTCCTTGTAGACGCGCAGCGCGCGGACGTTCTCCGAGCCCACGACCAGGCTCGCCGAGCCCACGCCGTCCTCCGCCAGCGCCGCCAGCACCCAGCCGATGAAGCGCTGGCCCAGGCCACGGCCGCGTGAGCCCGGCAGGATCGCCATCGACACCAGGTGCACGCCGCCGGGCGGCTCCCACGCGCGCATGGCCAGGCAGGTGCCGACGATCTGCTCGCCCGACTTGAGCAGGAAGGTCTCGCCGTGCGCCAGCAGCGCCGTGGCCGTGTGCCGCGAGAAGGTCGGTTCAATGAAGGACTTCAGATCGATGTCGATCACCACGTCGACCAGGCTGTCGTCCCCCCGCTGTGCCCGCTCCATCCGCACCGCAGACCGCGCGTCGGGGCCCTGGCCCGCGTCCACGCTCATCGAGACCGACATGCACTCTCCTGACACCCCCGACGACTAAAGCGCGCGAGCGCGTGGGGTCAAGCAGACCGTGCCCTGTTCAGGTTAACGTCGCCTCTTTGGAGACACGATGTTGCCTGTGCCGGACTTCGCCGCCCACCGCGCGGCCCTGATCGCCCGCCTCGCGCCGGACGAGGCCGTGTTGATTTTCGGCGCGCCGTCGTTCCGCCGCAACGGCGACACCGACTTCAAGTACCGCCCGGACAGCGACATCTGGTGGCTCACGGGCTGGCCCGATCCCGAGGTCGCCGTGTGGGTCCGGCCGGGCGAGTCGCCGATCACCATGTTCGTGCAGCCGCGTGACCCTGAGATGGAGACCTGGGTCGGCCGTCGCGCGGGCCCCGAGGGCGCCAAGGCGCGCTTCGGCGCCGACGCCGCGTTTGCGTACGAGAACCTCGAGGGCGAGCTGGTGCGGCTGCTCCAGGGCGTGAAGGTGCTGCACTACGCGTTCGGCGCGTCGTCCGAGCAGGACACGCTCTTGCTGCGCTGCATGGCCAAGGCCGCCAAGGCCGCGCGCCGCAACGGCCTGGACGTGCCCGAGACCTTCCACCGCCCGACCCGCCTGCTGCACGACCTGCGCCTGCACAAGACCGAGGACGAGCTGGTGCTCTTGCGTGAGGCCGCGCGCATCAGCGCCGAGGCCCACGTGATCGCCATGCGCGCCGGTCGCCCCGGCGTGCGCGAGTTCGAGATCGAGGCCGCGATCGAGCACACCTTCCGCATCGCGGGCGGCACGGGCGCTGGCTACCCGAGCATCGTCGCCGCGGGTGACAACGCCTGCATCCTCCACTACGTCACCAACGACGACACCGTGCAGGACGGCGAGCTCGTGCTGATCGACGCGGGCGGTGAGGTCGCCTACTACACGGCCGACATCACCCGCACCTGGCCCGCGAACGGCCGCTTCTCCGCCGCGCAGAAGGCGCTCTACGAGGCGGTCTTGAAGTCGCAGCTGGAGGCGATCGCCGCCGTGAAGCCCGGCGCGACCTTCTGGAGCATCCACGACGGCGTCATCCGCAGCCTGACCGAGTCGCTCGTGGGCTTGGGGCTGCTGACCGGCGAGGTGGACGAGCTGATCCGCACCGACGCCTTCAAGCGCTTCTACATGCACGGCACCAGCCACTGGCTGGGCCTCGACGTGCACGACGTGGGCTCCTACGCGCGCGACGGCTCCAGCCGCGTGCTCGCGCCCGGCATGGTGCTGACGATCGAGCCCGGCCTGTACATCCCGCCGGACGCCGACGACGTGCCGTCCGAGTACCGCGGCATCGGCATCCGCATCGAGGACGACGTGCTCGTCACCCCGACCGGGAACGAGGTGCTCACCGCCTCAGCACCCAAGAGCGTCGCCGAGCTTGAGGCGATCTGCGCGCGCTAGCCGCCCCCGCACCGACGCGCCCCGCCCCAAGGCCTGCGTGCGTCCGCGGGGTCAGGACCACGGATCCCCGTTGCAGTTGTTGTCGATGAACGGGTCCGGGAAGTCCCACTGGTCCGGGTGGATGCCCGAGTCCCCGTCGTCGCAGTCGTCGCCGCCGTGGGCGTCGCTGGCGTGTCCGTCGCCGTCCGCGTCGTTGTCGTCGCCGCCGTCGCAGGCCTGATCGACGCCGTCGTACCAGACCTCGTTGGCGTGCGGGTGCGTGTCGAGGCGCGCGTCGTCGCAGTCGGTCCCGCCGTACGCAGCCGACCGCCAGCCGTCGCCGTCCGCGTCCCAGTCGGGCGCTAGGTCGCAGTTCTGGTCGATGCCGTCGTACCAGGTCTCAGTGGCGCCAGGGAAGATGGTCGGATCCGTGTCGAGACAGTCGTCGCCGCCGTAGTCGACCGAGTCGTGCCCGTCCCCGTCCGCGTCGTTGTCGCTCAGCCCATCGCAGTTCGCGTCCAGGCCGTCGTAGGGGACCTCGGTGGCGCCCGGGTTCACGTCCGCGCGGGTGTCGTCACAGTCCCCGGCGTACTCTGAGTACCCGTCCGCGTCGTTGTCCGGCTGCGCGCCCGGCGTGTCGTCCGGCAGGCCGCTGCAGTCGTCGTCAAGGCCGTTGGGCAGCTCAAGGCCGCCCGGGTGGACGTCGGCGTTGGTGTCGTCGCAGTCGTCGCCGCCGTGGCTCGCCGCGTCGTAGCCGTCGGCGTCCGCGTCGTTGTCGTCCGCGCCGTCGCAATTGCCGTCCACGCCATCGTACCAGCGCTCGGTGGCGCCCGGGTTGATGTTGCGCTCCTGGTCGTTGCAATCACCGTCGGCGATCGTGTAGCCGTCGAAGTCGGCGTCCTCCGACGCCAGGTCGGTGTCGCTTGCGTTGTCGGCCATGTCGGCCCGCCCGCGGGACGGATCACAGGCCACGACCAGGGCGGCAACACCGATCCACGCCCGAAGACCCATCCGAACCTCGCCAGACCATCCTATCACCGGTGCTCTCGTCGCGAAGGCCCGCGTGCGAGAGACGGGATACTTTGCGCCACCTCTCCCCCCTGGGTCGGCGGGCGACGCACGCTCCCGACTCCGAACGCCAAGGAATGCCGATGCCGAACTACAAGGTAGATCGCCTCACCACGACGGACGAGCTCGGCCCTTCGGTCCCGTATGGCACCATCGAAGCGGAGAACCCCAGCGCGGCGGTGAGCCGGCTGGTGCTGCGCACCAAGGTGAAGGAGGCTCCGACCACGCGCAGCGTCTTCATCGTGACCCAGGTGCTGCCCGAGGGCGCCACCGCCAAGCAGACCGCGGCGCACGCCCGCCTCACGCCCACGATCGTTCGCTACGGTTGGGGCCGCCGCTAGACGTCACAGCGCCTGCTGGGCGTGCCTCGCGTCGGACCGTCGACGCGCAGGCACACGCGCGCCCGACGCGGTCAGCCTTGGTCGTCGCGGTCCAGGCCCATCCAGTCGAGGATCAGCTTGACCAGCACGGTCAACGACCCGAGGATGCCGAACACGGCCAGCTCCAGGGTGCGCCCTCGAGGGCGCCGGATCGGATCGTTCACCAGCTCCCAGGTCGCAAAGCCCAGCCCGAAGATCGAAGCGACAAGCACCATCACGATCAGCGCGCGCAGCAGGAAGATCGTGGACGGATCGGACTTGGCTCGCGGCGGCTGCCCCCAATCGCCTGGACGTCGACGTCGGCTTCCCCCGGCCATGCGCCCCCCCACCCGGTCCGCGCGAAACAAGACATCGTCCCGCGCGCGGATCTGCTACCCCAGACGCGGACACCCCGCCCCGCGCGAGCCTGCATGGCACGGCCGGTGCAAACCTCGCCACTCCGGAGACACCATGCGCACCCTGCCCCTCTTCGCCCTGCTGACCGCGTGCGCGACCACCCCGGATGGCGACACCACCGACGACACCACGTCGGGCGGCGCGCCGGAGGCCTGCGCGTGGGAGGCCGCGCCCGACCTCGACCCGTCGCCCGATGTGGTGGAGGTCGAGTTCTCCGCGGGCATGGTCGAGTGGGATCCGGGCAACGGCAAGCCGATCGACGGCCTGGGCTTTGGCGGCACGGTCCCCGGTCCGCGCATCGAGGTCACGGTCGGCCAGACGCTGCGCGTGCGCTTCCACAATGACCTGGACATGCCGACGACCATTCACTGGCACGGCCTGCGCGTGCCCGAGGCCATGGACGGGATCACGCAGATGGATCACCCGATCCAGCCCGGCGAGACCTTCGTCTACGAGTTCCCGATCCGCGACGTGGGCTTCTACTGGTACCACCCGCACATGGACACCGCGACGACCCTGGAGAAGGGCCTGTACGGCACCATCGTCGCCCGCGCGCCGGGTGAGGTCCGCCCCGCGTGTGAGCAGCCGATCGTGCTCGACGACGTGCTCACCAGCCGCGCCACCGGGCAGATCCTGCCGCCCGGCACGGAGATGGACAAGATCATGGGCCGCCTGGGCAACATCCTGCTCGCGAACGGCCGCGAAGATCGAAACGTCGGCATCAAGGCGGGCGACGTGGTCGTGCTGCGCTTGGTGAACGCGGCGAACGCGCGTCACTTCGACGTCGGCATTGACGGCGTGCCCATGACGCTGGTGGGCACGGACGACGGCTTTCTGGCGGAGCCGCAGACGATGGATCGCGTCGCCCTGGCCCCCGGCGAGCGCGCGGTCGTGATGTTCACCGCGCCCGAGGACGTCGGCGGCGAGCTGGTGCTGATGAACCGCCGCGTGCACCTCCACGAGGACGGCGGCGGCGAAACCCACATGTCCGAGACCGACCCGCTCGGCGACGGCGAGAACGCCGTCATGCGCTTCACCGTGCTCGACGGCGGCACCGGCGCCACCTGGACGCCGCCTGCCTACGACCTGCCCCCCGCGTTCACGGCGGGCGCGCCGGTGCACTCCTGGGTGCTCAACGAGGACATGATGGGCGGCACCGTCACCATCGACGGCAAGTCCTGGCCTGACGTGCCCACCGTCACCGTGCCCGGCGACGAGCTGACCACGTTCGAGATCGACAACCAGAGCATCATGCGCCACCCGTTCCACATCCACGGCAACCGCTTTGAGGTGGTGGCGATCGACGGTCAGCCGGTCGAGGCGCCCGCGTGGAAGGACACCTTCCCGATGATGCCCAAGTCCAAGATCACGATCGTGTCGCAGCTCGACAACCCCGGCACGTGGATGCTCCACTGCCACATCCTCGAGCACGCCGAGTTCGGGATGGCGGGGCTGATCACGGTCGAGTGAGCTTGTCGCCGCCCCGCACACGGCGGGCGCGGACGACCTTCGGGACGTGCTCGGACAACGGCGCCGCGCGTCCGATCAGGGCGCGGCGTCCAGGTCGTGCCAGACCGGCTCGAACGTGACCGGGTCCAGCTCGGCCGGCATGGCCTCCGCGCCATACTTGGCGCGCGTGACCTCGACGTCGCCCGACACCTGGGCCAGCGTCCCGTTGAACGCGTAGTCAAAGCCCGAGAGCGCGGTGAACGAGCGGTTCGTCGCGTAGCCGTAGGCCTCGGCGTTGGCTTCGTCGGCGGTCAGCGAGAGGCCGCGCAGGTAGGCGCCGCGGCCCGCCTCCACGGTCTCGTGGAACTCCAGATCCAGCGAGGCCCAGCCGATCATCGCGCTCGGATCCAGCGTCGCGGCCAGGGACCCGATCTCGCCCACCGGCTGCGCGTCGGTGCCGCTCGACCAGATGGCGCCCTGGGCCACGTCGACAGCGGTCGACGACAGATTGCCGACGGCCACCACCACATCCAGCGTCACCTTGTAGGTGCCGGCCGTGCGGAGCGCGTCGTAGCAGACGCGCTGGGCCTCGCGCGACTCACCCGCGAGGAAGGCGGCGCTCACCTCGACGTCGACCGCGTCCGACTCGCCCGCCAACACGGCCCCGATCAGCCCGAGCGACAGGTGCGCGGGGAGCCAGCCGTGGCGCGGATCGTAGCAAGACACCCTCGCGCCGTCCGGCGACAGGTCGCTGACCAGGGTCAGGCCGCCGATCCAGGCCGCGACGTGGTCCCCGGCCACCGCCGTCCGCGGCAGGGTCACCGTGAGCGTCTGGCTCACGCCGTTTGACGTGGTGTCGAGCGTCACGGAGCCATGCGCCAACAGCACGGTGTCCGACACGGCGCTCGCGCGGGTGGCCGAGATCACCGTCGAGTCGTAGGTCGGCAGCTCCCAGCAGGTGTCGGCGTTCACGCAGGTGCCGGCGTCGTCGAACACGTGGCCGGTGGTCGACGCCCCGCCCACCACCGCGGCGGACACGCCGTCGTCGGTCGCCGCCACGCGCAGCACCGACAGGCGATGGTTGAAGCTGGTCCACGACCAGTCAAAGGACTGGATCCACGCCGCGGACGAGTTCGTCTCGCACGATGCTGGATCCGCCTCGCACGCCGTCTGCGCGTGGCACCCGGCGACGAGCCCGACGATCAACCCGAACCACCGCATGCAGCCTCCGCGCCCGAGGGTATCGGACTCGACGACCGCGCGCGCGGAAATCGGCGCTCGGTCGCCCGAGGACGGGGCGGCAGCCTAGCGGAGGCCCTTCGAGCGAACCCACAGCTCGGCGTCGAGCAGCGCGCCGCCCGCGGCGCCGCGGATGGTGTTGTGCGACAGCGCGAACAGCTTGAGCCCCATGACCGGGCACGCCTCGACGCGGCCGATGGTGATGGCCATGCCGCGGCCGCGGTCCAGGTCAAAGCGGGGCGACGGGCGGTCGCGCTCAGGCGTGTGAATGAGGATCGGCGTCGGCGCGCTCGGCAGGTTCAGGCCCGGATCCCACGAGGTCATGACCTTGAGGGCGTCCGCCGGAGAGATCGGCGTCTTGGTCTTCACGTGGATGGCGACCAGGTGACCGTCGGCCACGGAGACGCGCACGCAGCGTGCGCTGAGCGCGAAGTCAGCCGGGACAACTAGACCGTTCTCCAGGCGGCCGAGCATCTTGCGGGGCTCCTCGCCCAGCTTGACCTCCTCGTCGCCGCCGTGCGGGTGGACGTTGCCGATCATGTCCCAGGCCGACTCACCGGGGTAGCCCGCGCCGGAGACGGCCTGGTAGCTGGCCACCGTCACGGCCTCGATGCCCACGGCGTCGAGCAGCGGCTTGAGCGCGATCACCACCGGCATCGACGTGCAGTTGGGGTTGGTGATCACGGCGCCAGGGCCCGGCTGCGAGCTCACCAGGCCAAGGTGGTCATGGTTGACCTCGGGGATGATCAGCGGCACGTCCGCGTCCATGCGGTGCGCGGACGCGTTGGAGATCACCACCCAGCCGGCCGCCGCCAACGGGCGCTCCATCGCGAGGGCCGCCCCCGTGTCCAACGCGGAGATGGCGATGCCCGGGCCGCCGTTGGCCTTGGTCAGCGTGTCCACGTCGCAGGCCAGTACTGGCAGCGCGCCGAAGCCGTGGTGCGCGTCGCCGCCCAGGCGCCAGCCGCAGGCCTCGGCGTAGGTCTTGCCCGCCGAGCGCTCGGACGCGGCCAACAGGCCAACCTCGAACCAAGGGTGGTCCTTGAGCAGGGTCAGCAGGCGCTGGCCCACCATGCCGGTGGCGCCGAGGACGGTCACGGGGATCTTTGCGGACACGGTAAACTCCTGGATCAGGCGCGCCCGGTACGCCGCTCGCGCGCCCCCCGCAACGCCCCGCTGAGCGTCGGCGGCGAGTCCAAAGAGCCCGACGCGCCACCAAGCCCGACGCGCCCCCCGACCCGACACAGCGAAAGAGTAGGTTTCGCCGTATTTCGAGACATGGATCCGCGTCTTGCGTGCATCCGGTGGCGCGCGTGCTAGCCTTGCCCTCCCCGCCCGACCCCTCCCCAGGGTCGGCCCCCTGCCCGGAGCCATGCCCATGGCGGCCACGCCGTCCGTCCCGCTCCACGAAGCGGCGCGAGAGCGCTATCTCTCGTACGCGTTGTCGGTCATCACCGCCCGCGCTCTCCCCGACGTGCGCGACGGCCTCAAGCCCGTGCAGCGTCGGATCCTGTACACCATGTTCCACGAGATGTCGTTGCACCCGGGCGGTCGCTACCGCAAGTGCGCGGCGGTCGTGGGCGACGTGATGGGCAAGTACCATCCGCACGGCGATCTGAGCCTGTATGAGGCGCTCGCCCGCTTGGCGCAGCCCTTCTCGCTGCTCAAGCCGCTGGTCGATGGTCAGGGCAACTTCGGATCGCTCGACGGCGATCCACCCGCCGCCATGCGCTACACCGAGTGTCGCCTGACGCCGATCGCCGAGGAGCTCTTGAGCGAGCTCGGCAAGCGCACCGTCGACTACCGCCCCAGCTACGACGGTCAGAACGAGGAGCCGATCGTGCTCCCCGCGCAGTTCCCGCAGCTGCTGGTGAACGGCGTGGAGGGCATCGCGGTCGGCTTGTCCACCCGCATCCCCTCGCACAACCTGGGCGAGATCATCGACGCGTGCGTCGGGATCCTGGACGGTCACGCCCACACCACCGCGGATCTGTTTCAGTACGTGCAGGGACCGGACTTCCCCACCGGCGGCCGCGTCCTCAACGACCGCGCACACCTGATCCAAATCTACTCCGAAGGCCACGGATCCATCCGCCTGCGCGGCGAGTGCGTCGTGGAGTCCGAGGGTCGCAAGCAGCGCGTCGTCATCGTGTCGGTTCCGTACGGCACGAACAAGTCCAAGCTGGTGGAGCGCATCGGCTCCGACGTCGGCGAGAACAAGCTCCCGCTCGTCGTCGACGTGCGTGACGAGTCCACGGACGACGTGCGCATTGTGCTGGATCTCAAGGTCGGCGCGTCCACCGACGCCGTGATCGCGTGGCTGTACAAGCGTACGGGCCTGGAGACGACCTTCCCGGTGAACATGAACGTGCTCGTGCCGCGTGAGGGCAGCGGCATCTGCGTGCCTGAGCGGCTCGATCTCAAGAGCTGCCTGGATCACTGGCTGAAGTTCCGACACGAGACCGTGCGCCGTCGCTTCGCGTTCGACCTCGCGCAGCTGGAAGCGCGGATCCACATCCTGGAAGGCTTCGCGATCATCTTCGCCGACATCGACGAGGTGATCCGCATCATCCGCGCGTCAGAGGGCAAGAAGGACGCGGCCCGCAAGCTCATCGAGCGCTTCGGACTGTCCGAGCTCCAGACCGAGGCGATCCTCGAGCTGAAGCTGTACAAGATCGCGCGCCTGGAGATCAAGCTCGTGCTCGACGAGCTGGAGGAGAAGCGCGGCGAGGCAGCTGAGATCCGCAAGATCCTCGGCAGCCCGACGCTGCTCGGAAAGCGCGTCCGCAGCGAACTGCTGGAGCTCAAGGGCCTGTACGCCCACCCGCGCCGGACCACCATCGGCGCCGCCGAGAAGGCCGTCGTGTACGACGAGGACGCCTACGTCGTCCGCGAAGACGCGGTCCTCGTCGTCACGCGCGACGGCTGGGTCAAGCGCCAGTCGAGCTTCACCACAGTCGACAAGCTCCGCATGCGTGATGGCGACGAGCTGGGCTGGCTGATCCGCACGGACACGGCCACCACGCTCACGCTGTTTGGCAACGACGGCGCCGCCTACACCATGAAGGTGATCGACGTGCCCGCCACTACCGGCCATGGCAAGCCGCTCTCCAGCTGGTTTGCGCTTCCGGACGGCGCACGCATCATCGGCGCCATCGCCCACGACACGATCTGCTTTAAGGATCTGCCGCTCGATCCCAAGCCCGCGGACGACGATCCCAAGCCACCCCACATGGTGTCGGTCACCAAGCAGGGTCGTATCCAGCGCTTCGGCCTCGCCGCGTTCGCCGAGCCGTCCAACCGTAACGGCCGCCGGTTCGCTCGCTTGGACGACGGCGACGAGGTGTTTTGCGCGTGGCCGAGCCGCGGCGGTGAGCTCGCGGCGATCGCCTCGCAGAACACGCACCTGCTGGTCTTCCCCGTGCGCGAGGCCCCGATGCTCCTCGCCGCAGGCAAGGGCACCACGGGCATCAAGCTCGACGGCGACGACGTGGTCGTGGCGTTCGAGCTGGTGATGAACGACGACTCCGGCCCGTCCGTCACCTTGTCCACCAACCGCGACATCGTCGTGTCGGTGCGCGAGGCCGGGATGGGCGCGCGCGCCGGCAAGGGACGCCAGGTGCTCAAGCGTGGATCCGTCACCGCGTGGAAGCGCGGCCCGTGGATCCGCGCGGGCGAGCCCAAGGCCGTCGACACAAGCGTCGACGCCGACGAGGGAGGTGACGAATGACCGGCTCTACGTACGACGCTGGCTCCATCTCCATCCTGGAGGGCCTGGAGGCGGTCCGCAAGCGCCCTGGCATGTACATCGGCGGCACCGGTGAGGACGGACTCCACCACCTGCTGTGGGAGATCGTCGACAACTCGGTGGACGAGGCGATGAACGGCCACGCCACCCGCATCACGGTCACGCTCCATGAGTCGGGCCGCTCCTGCACCGTCAGCGACAACGGCCGCGGCATCCCGGTGGGCATCCACCCCAAGTACAAGCGCTCCGCGCTCGAGATCATCTTCACGGAGCTGCACGCCGGCGGCAAGTTCGGCGACGGCGCGTACAAGGCTTCGGGCGGCCTACACGGCGTGGGCGCCAGCGTGGTCAACGCGCTCTCCACCCGGCTTGAGGTGCGCGTCAAGCGCGACAACGCCGAGTGGATCCAGACCTTCCACCGCGGTCGTCCGCTGGACACCGTGAAGAAGGTTGGCCCGGCGCGCGGCACCGGCACCACAGTCACGTTCGACCCGGACCCCGAGATCTTCGAGGTCATCGAGTTCGACCCCGAGCGCGTCCGCGAGCAGCTTGAGATCAAGACCTTCCTCAACCCCGGCCTGCGGATCGTCTTCAAGGACGAGGTGCGCGACCAGACGCTGGAGCTCGAGCACTCGGGCGGCGTGGCTGACTACCTGACGTCACAGCTCACCCGCATGGAGCTCGCCCCGATCCACGAGGGCACGTTCGTCGCCGAGAAGGAAGAGGGCAAGTGGAAGGTGAACCTGGCGCTGTGCTGGACGGAGCTCCCCCGCGAGCGCGTCATGGCCTATGTCAACGGCATCCCCACCAAGGAGGGCGGCACCCACGTCCAAGGCCTGCGCGACGGCGTCGTGAAGGCCGTGCGCGCGTTCATCGACACCCATGGTCTCTCCCCGCGTGGCCTGACCATCACCTCCGATGACATCCGCGAGGGCTTGGTCGTCGTCATCTCGGTCCTGGTGGAGGAGCCGCAGTTCCAGGGCCAGACCAAGGACAAGCTCAACAACCCGGAGATGCGCGGCGCGATCGACGGCGCGGTCCGCACCATGCTCGAGCAGTGGCTGCACGCCAACAAGAGCCAGGGCGAGCTGCTGGTCGCCCGAAGCGTGCAGGCCGCCAAGGCCCGCGAGGCGTCCCGCAAGGCTGCGAACGCCGTGCGTCGAGCATCCCCCGTCAGCGGCCGTCTGGCGCTGCCCGGCAAGCTCGCCGACTGCTCCTCGTCGGATCCGGCCATCTCCGAGCTGTTCATCGTCGAGGGTGACTCGGCCGGTGGTTCCGCCAAGCAGGGCCGCGACCGTCGCACCCAGGCCATCCTGCCCATCCGCGGCAAGGTACTCAACGCCGAGAAGGCCAACCTGGAGGCCGTGCTCGCCAACAAGGAGCTGCAGAACGTCGTGCAGGCGATCGGGACCGGCCTGGGCCAGGACTTCAAGCCTGAGCGTCTGCGCTACGGCCGCATCATCCTGCTGATGGACGCCGACACCGACGGCCACCACATCGCCACGCTGATGCTGACCTTCATGTACCGCCACATGCCCAAGCTCATCGAGGGCGGGTACGTCTACCTGGCCCAGCCGCCGCTGTTCAAGATCGCGGTCGGCAAGGAGACCTGGTGGGCCCTGGACGAGGCCGACAGGGACCGGATCCTGGCGACCGAAGCCCGGCGTGGAAAGCCCGAGATCACGCGATTCAAGGGCCTGGGCGAGATGCCCCCCCAGACGCTGTTCGAGACGACACTCGACCCAGCACGTCGCCGTTTGCTTCAGGTCAATTCGGACGACGCGGCCAGCGCCGACCTCACCATCCGGGAACTGCTGGGTGAGGAGGTCAGCGCTCGGTACCGCTTCATCGTCGAGCGGGCCGCCTCAGTGGCCGATCTCGACGTATGATCAGGTAAGGCGAAGCACGAACGTGCGTACCGCGAGGAAGAGTGTGACGATTGCTCTCAATTCCGAGGGTGTTTTGCCCGATCTTCTCTCGCATGACGACGCCCGCCGCAGTTCGGCCTGGCCTCGTATGGACGGCACACCCCGATGAGCGATGCACGCAAGGTCCGCAATTGGCTCGCCGAAGGCGCACGCGCGCTGGACGCCGGAGACGTTGACGCGGCCCTCACCCAGTTTGAAGCGGCGCTGACGGCCGATCCGGCGAACGTGGACGCGGCGCTGCGGATCCAGGAGATCTGGAACACCCGCGGCCTCCCCACCCGAGGCATCGACGTGCTCCGGGGCGTGGCCCGCGCGAGCAAGGATCCGGTCATCCACGTCCGCCTGGGTCAGGCCCTGCTCGCCGCGCGCTGCGCCGCAGAGGCGGTCCCCTGCTTCAAGGTCGCGCACGACGACCCCGAGCAGCGCGTCTCCGCCTACCTGGGTGAAGGTCAGGCGCTGCTCATCCTCGGGTCGGCGTCCGCCGCCATGGCCGCGTTCGACATTGTGCTGGAGGACGAGCCCGACCACCTCCAGGGCCTGATCGGTCGCGCGACGGCGCTCGACCTGGTCGGCCGACCGGCCGACGCCGAAGAGGCTTGGCGGCTGGTGCTGTCCGCCTCCCCGAAGAACGCTGAGGCCCGCCGACGCGTGGAGATCCGCGGCGCGCCGCCCTCCACGTTTGACGACCACCCCGCCGACACGACCGAGTGCCGACTGGCCGCGTGGGGCAACGCGCTGTTCTTGGACGGTCGGCACGAGGAGGCCATCGCCGCCCTCGCGCCGCTCTCGGAGCGCAAGGACGTCAGCTCCTGGGTGATGACCACGCTCGCCAAGGTGCGGAGCGCGCTAGGCGACGACGTCGGCGCCCGCGAGGCGATCGCGCACGCGCTCACGCTCGGCATGAGCCCGCGTCAGCTGGTGCAGTTGGCCGAAGCCATGGCGCTGGTCGGCATGACCGAGGCGCGCGCCACCTTCGACTCGGCGCGCCGTGCCGCGCCCGAAGACGCCACCGTCCTCGCCACCGTAGGCCAAGGCCTGCTGAAGCTCGGCGACGCCGCCGCCGCCCTGCCCGTGCTGGAGGCGTCGCTCGCGCTCGACCCGTGGCGCACGGACGCGCTGGTGTCCCGCGCGCACGCGTTCGGGATGCTGGGCCGTGAGGTCGAGGCCCGCGCCGCGTGGCGCCGTCTGGCCGAAGTCGCCCCCGATCACGCTGAGGTCGTCAAGCGCGCGCCCGCCCAGGCGCCCGCCCAGGCGTCGTCCACCGAGAAAGGCGTCGCCCGCATCCACCACGATCTGGGCCGCTCGATGCTGCAGCGCGGTCGCCTCCGCGAGGCCGCCGCCGCGTTTCGCAACGCGACCGAGATCCGCCCGGACTGGGCCGAGCCCTGGCGTCAGCTGGGCCTGACCCAGGCGCGCATGGACGAGCCGACCGCCGCGCTCGAGGCCTTCACCAAGGCCCTGGAGCTCGACGCGACGGACCTGGAGTCCGCCACCCGCGTGGCCGATCTGCTCCGCGCGCAGGGCTCGCTCGCGTCGTCCATCGCCGCCTACGACCGCGCCCTCAAGCTCGACGCAGCCCACCTGCCGGCGCGGATCGGTCGCGGCGAGGTGCTGCGCATGCTCGGCCAGTTCGCCGAGGCGACCAAGGAGTTCGAGGCCGCGCTGACCAGCGCGCCGGAGGACGTGGTCGCGCTCTGCGGACTCGCGGCGGCGCTCAACGGCCAGAAGCGCTTCACCGAGGCGCGCCAGGTGTGGGCCCGCGCCCGCGAGCGCGACAGCACCAGCCAGTTCGTGGTGAAGGGCATCGCCCAGTGCCACAGCGGCCTACGCGGCATCTCTGCGCTCCCCTACGAAGACATCTCGCGTGAGCCGCAGCCGCCGCGCGCAGGGACATGGGGCGAGCCCGATCCGGGCTTGGCTCGCTACGAGGCGATGGATCTGGTGGACCGCGGCCGCAGCTACCACAAGGAGCTGAACTTCCGCTCCGCCGTGGACGCCTTCCGTCGCGCGCTGGAGCTCGACCCGACCTGCGACGAGGCCGCGCTGCGCCTGGGCATGGCCTACGAGGACGACCGCCAGTACCGTCGCGCGATCGCCGCCTACCGGACCTGCCTGGAGATCGAGCCGCGGCACTACCAGGCCGCGACGAACATCGGCGAGGCCTACCGCAAGAACGAGCAGTACCGCGAGGCCATGGCCGCCTACGATCAGGCGCTGGGCATGAAGCCCGACTACCTCTACGCGCTCGCCGGGCGAGCCGAGTGCATGCGCATGCTCGGCAAGTACGACGAGTGCCTGCCGTGGTTCGACAAGGCGCTCGCCGCGGGCGGCGGGCACGCGTTCGCCATCCAGGGCAAGGCCGCGGCGCTCAACGCGCTGCAGCGCTTCGAAGAGGCGCTCGACCTTTGGAACCGCACGCTTGAGGTCGAGCCGACCTCCAAGTTCGCGCTCGAGGGCAAGGCCTACTGCGAGGCCAAGCTGAAGTCGTCCGACGGGGTCGCGCCGTCGACATCCTCCGAGGACTCCACCGTCACCCCCAAGGCCGCCGGCGAGTCCGCCACGCCCACGCTCGACGAGCAGGGCCGCGACCTCACCGCCGCCGCCCGTGAGGGTCGCCTGCCCAAGGTGGTCGGCCGTGACGACGAGATCCGCCAGGTCATGAAGACGCTGGTGCGCCGCCTCAAGGCCAACCCGCTGCTCTTGGGCGAGCCCGGCGTCGGCAAGACGGCCGTGGTGGAAGGCCTCGCGCAGCGGCTCGTATCGGGCGAAGCCCCGGAGCGCCTCAAGGGCATCCGGATCGTGGAGCTGTCGATGGGCAGCCTGATCGCCGGCACCAAGTACCGCGGCACGTTCGAAGAGCGCCTGCGCGAGATCATCAAGGAGGCCGCGAGCCAGCCGGGCCTCGTGCTGTTCATCGACGAGATCCACACGCTCGTCGGCGCAGGCCGCACCGAGGGCGGCAGCCTGGACGCGGCGAACATCCTCAAGCCCGCGCTCGCGCGTGGCGAGATCACCGTGATCGGCGCGACCACCCACGCCGAATACCGTCAGCACTTCGAGAGCGACTCGGCCCTGGAGCGTCGCTTCCAGCCGATCGTCATCGAGGAGCCGAGTGAGTCGGCCAGCATCGCGCTGCTCGGCGCCATGGCCGGCGTCTACGAGACCCACCACAAGGTCAAGGTCAAGGAGGACGCGCTCGCCGCCTGCGTGCAGATGGCCGTGCGCTTCTTCCCGGATCGCCGCCTGCCGGACAAGGCGCTCGACATGCTCGACGAGGCCTGCGCCGAAGCGTCGCTGTCGAACGAGGCGTTCGTCGACGCGGACGTGGTCGCGCGCGTGATCTCCGAGCGCACCGGTGTCCCCGTGCAGCGCCTGACGGACTCCGATCGCGCGCGCATGGCCACCATGGAGGCGTTCCTCGAGGAGCGCATCGTCGGTCAGCATGAGTCCGTCGTGCGCCTGTCCGAGGCCGTGCGTCTGGCCCGTTCCGGCCTGCGCGCGCCCGAGCGTCCGCGCGGCGTGTTCCTGTTCCGCGGCGCGTCCGGCGTCGGCAAGACCGAGCTCGCCAAGGCGATGGCCGACTTCCTCTTCCCCGAGGGCGACGCGCTGATCCGCTTGGACATGTCCGAGTACGCGGACCGCTTCACGGCGAGCCGCCTGCTCGGGGCGCCCCCCGGCTACAGCGGCCACGGCGAGGAGGGCCAGCTCACGGGTCCGCTGCGCAAGAAGCCGTACTCGGTGGTGCTGCTCGACGAGTTCGAGAAGGCGCACCCCGACGTCCAGGCCGTGTTCATGCAGCTCTTGGATGAGGGCACGATCACCGACGCGGACGGCCGTCAGGTCAACGCGCGCGAGGCGTACTTCATCCTCACGACCAACGCCGGCACCGATGCCAAGGCCGCGTCGCGGATGGGCTTTGAGCGCGGCGGCCTGGACGCGCGCGCTGCGGCGCTGGAGGCGGTCAAGCCCTTCTTCCGCCCCGAGCTGCTCGACCGCATCGACGAGGTCATCGCGTTCCACGACCTGGACCAGCCCACGCTGGAGTCGATCGCCACGCTGCACCTGGGTCACCTGCGCGCCCGCGCCGCGGACCACAACCTGGCGCTGCGCTGGAACGACGACCTGTTGCAGCACCTGGTGAACAAGCGGCGCTCCGGCGAGCGCGGCGCCCGTCAGGTGATCCGCGCGGTGGACACCGAGGTCGGCGAGCCGCTCGGCCGCCTGCTGATCACGCGCACCAGCGATCGTCTGCGCAACGTCATCGTGAAGATCGTCGACGGCCACGTCGAGGTCGACGTCGAGACGCCGTCGAACCGCCCCAAGCCCGAGGCTGAGCCGGTCTAGCACGTGGGCCGGACGCAGCCTGCGTGCGCGCGGGCCCGCCCCCTACCTCACGACCCGCCACGCGCCGGGCGCCAACTCGTCGAGCGCGACGTCGCCGTACGCGACGCGGCGAAGTTCGGCGACGCTCGCGCCCGCGTTGTGCAGCATCCGGCGCACCATGCGGTGCTTGCCTTCGGTCACGGTGATGGTGACCTCGCGACCCTCGATCGCGCTGATCACGCCAGTGAACACGCCCTCCGACGTCTCAACGCCCGCAGCCACGCGCTCGATCAGGTCGGCGGGCGGGTCGGCTTCGACCGTGGCGACGTAGGTGCGCGGCACGGCGTGGCGAGGGCTCAGCAGGCGCTGCGTGAGCGCACCGTCACTGGAGAAGAGCAGCAGCCCACTGGTGTCGAGGTCCAGGCGACCGACTGGGTGCAGCTTGCCGCGCCAAGGCTCGGGCAGGACGTCGTCGACGCCCTCTCGACCCCACGGGTCGCGCAGCGTGGTGAGCACGCCGACCGGCTTGTGCCACGCGACCAGGATCGGCAGGACCTCGGGCTCCGAGCGCACGCCCTCCACCACGATCGCCGCGTCCTCCGCGACGTGGAAGGACGGGTCCTTCACGGGCTCGCCGCCCAGGCGCACGCGTCCGCGGCGGATAAGCTGCTCCACCTCTTTGCGAGAGCCAAAGCCGCGCCCCACCAGCACTCGATCCAAGCGCATCGTCAGGACCACTCACGCGTGCGGATCAGGCCGATCGAGCTGGTCCAGGAGTGCAGGAAGGTCCGCCCATGCACAGGGCCGAGCTCGCCGTTGCAGAAGAAGCCGCCGACCGGGATGGGGCCCAGCTGCGAGCGCACCGCGCGGACGTCATGATCGGGCTCGCCGTGGAACTCACGACCGCGCCCGACGCACGAGAACATGAGGGCCGCGACCACGCCCGAGCCCGACTGGCGGGCGAGCAGCTCGTGCAGATCCTCCGTCGAGGTGGCCGCGTCACGCACGTGCAAGCGGACCACGTCGCCGAGCGTGAGCGGGTGCGCGATCGAGATGGCGCCGCGCGCCGGATCGCCGCCGACCAGCTGTCGCACCAGGTAGTCGCCGCGGTGAAGCGCGACCGCCTGCGGATCCATCGCCACGCCGATCATCGGGCCGCGCGTGAGCAGCATCCGCACAGACGGCTCAAGGTCCTCGATGGCCTTCTGGAGGCGGTTGAACGCGTCCATGCCGTCCAGACCGGTCACCAGCGCGCCGTCCATCTGGGTCACGCGCATGTCCGCGCCGACCGGCAGGCATCCTTGCGCGACGACGGTGAGCATCTCCACGTCGCCGGTGAGCGCCACGCCCACCGCGCCGGTGCGCAGCGTGCGATCGTCGACGAACAGCACGCACTCGCCCGGGTTCACGCCCCCGCTCGCGAGCCCGCCGATCTTGGCGCTCGACGGGTACGCCTCGTCCAACGCGCGGCCCAACGTGTCGGCGCGCACGGTGAATGGATCGGTCAGGACGACCAACGCGGGGGCCAGATCCGGATCGACGCCGATCTGATCCCGCAGCGTGCTGACCAAGCCCGTGGACCCGATGCCCGGGACGCCGTGCTCAATCGAGAACGGGATGACCTCAACGTCGGGCAGGATGGCCGCGGAGATCGCCAGCGCCGGCGCGCCCTCGATCTCGTGCCCGTCGCCGATCACGCTCGCCCCCGAGCAGCCGAGCAGGCGAGCCTTGGGGAATGCGCCCCGCAGCAGCACGGGCAGCGCGTCGTAAGCCACCGCGTGGTGCGGAGTGACGTAGACCAGCAGCAGGTCCGGCTCCTCGCCTCCGAGCGCACGGCGGACAGAGTCAATGGACTCGTTGATGGCCTCGGACGAGACCTCCCGCTCTGAAACCACGGATGCCCAGCGCATGCTGGCCCTCCCCACAAACGCCCTATGCGACGTCCGAGCCCGTCGCGCCATCGGCCCGATACGGAGAATGTTCGGCCAGGATGCCACACACCCGTTCGGTTTCAGCGGCCTCCGCGTCGATGAACTGCGCGACCGCGCGCGCCAGGCCATCGTGCCGCAGCCAGTGCGCGCTGTGCGTGACCACCGGAAGGAACCCGCGCTGGATCTTGTGTTCGCCCTGCGCCCCGGCCTCAAACCGGGTCACGCCGTTCGCCAGCGCCCACTCGATGAAACCGTAGTAGCAGAGCTCAAAGTGCAGCGCGGGCACCGGCTCCAACGCACCCCAGTTGCGACCGTAGACGTGCGCGCCCTTGGTGAACGCCAGCGCACCCGCGACCATGCGCCCGTCCCTCCGCGCCGTGGCGATCACGGCGCGGTCGCCGAGCCTGTCCCGCAGGCCCGCGAACCACGGCGCCGTGAGGTACGGCTTGCCCCACTTGTCCTCGTACGTGGACACGTAGCAGGCGTGCAGCGCGATCAGATCGTCATCCGACAGCGCGCTCGCGCGCTCCACCGCCAGTGTCAGCCCCGCCGCTTGCGCCGCCCGGCGCTCGCGCCTGACCTCCTTGCGCCGCTTGGTCGTGAGGGCCGTGAGCCAGCCCTCAAAGTCGCCAAACCCACGATCGGTCCAGTGATACTGGTGCGTTCGGCGGGCTTGGTAGCCGCGCGCCACCAGCGCGGGGAGCTCCTCCTCGCGTGGGAACAGCACGTGCGCGGACGACGCGCCGACCTTGTCTGCGACCGCTCGGAGCGCGCCAGCGAGCGAGGCACGGACGGCGTCCTCGTCCTCCCCCGGCCGTACGGCGAGCCGGGGGCCGGTGGCCGGGGTGAAGGGCACCGCGCAGGTGACCTTGGGGTAGTAGGCGATCCCGGCCCGACGGCAGGCGTCCGCCCAGCCCCAGTCGAAGATGAATTCGCCGTAGCTGTTCGACTTCACGTAGGCGGGCGCACGCCCCGCGAGCACGCGGTCAGCCCCCTGCCCTCGCCACGCCAGCACGTGCGCCGGCGACCATCCGGTCCCTTCACCCACGCAGCCCGACTCCTCCAGCCACGACAGGAACGCGTGCTCGGTGAACGGGTCGTTGGGGTCCGAAAGCGCATCCCAGTCGGCGGCCGAAACCTGGGACAGCGCCGTGATGGCCTCGATCGTGAGCGCGTCGCTCAACCTTCGTCGCCCTTGGAGAAGCGCTTGTCCCGCGGCGGCCAGACCTTCTCCCCGGACTCCTTGTCGTAGAGGAAGATCGCGTCGACCGGGCAGCTCTGCGCGGCGGCCAGCAGCTGCTCGCTGGTATTACCGTCTGGATCCCGCACCACGGCGACGGCCTCGTCGTCCATGTCGAACGTGCGAGACGCGATCTCCATGCAGGTGCCGACGCCGGTGCACCGCTTGCGCAGGATCTCAATGCGGTAGAGCGACGGCACGCGCTCGCGCGCCGGGCGCTTGCGCCGCGCTCCGTCAAGGGACTCGGGCGTGTCGGACATGGAAGCTCCGCAAGCCGCTGCGGTATCGCGGCCCGGTTCGGGTGGCTGGACTACGCTTGTGCTATCCTGTCAGGCGATTCTCCCGATGAGGTGCTGTATGTCGCGCGATCACAATCACGAACTGCTCCGCCGCCTGGATGCCCTGGAGCGCCGCCTGGACGCGCTGGAAGGCCGCGGTCGGCACGACGAGCGTCGGGCTGACGGGCCTCATCGACAGGATCGCCGCGACGAGGGGCACCGTCGCGACGGCGGCCGCCCCGGTTCGGACGGCTTCCGCGGGCCGCGGGACGGCGGACGGAGTGACGGGCGCGACGACCGTGGGGGCCGCGACGAGCGGCGGCAGGAGGACCGGTACCGGCACGACGGGCGCCAGCATGGTCACCTCCGCGAGCGCGGCGGCGACGACCGGCACCACGGCGGCCACAGTGAGCGCGGCGGCCAGCAGGAGCGCGGCGGCCAGCAGGAGCGCGGCGGCCGATGCCACGACCAGGACAGCGGACGGGATCGCCAGGATGGGCCGCGGGGGCACGACAACCGCGGCGGGCGCGACGACCGCGGCGGGCGCGACGACCGCGGCGGGCGCGACGATCGCGGCGGGCGCGACGAGCATCGGGACGATCGCGGCGGGCACGACAACCGCGGCGGGCGCGACGAGCATCGGGACGATCGCGGCGGGCACGAGAACCGCGGCGGGCGCGACGAGCACCGCCGGGACCACCGCGGCGGGCGCGACGACCGCGGCGGACGCGACGAACCTCGCGACCACCGCGACGGACAAGACGAGCCTCGGGCCTCGCGCGACGACCGCAGCGGGCGCGACGAGCGCAGCCGGGATGATCGGGTCGGGCGCGACGACCGCGGCACCCGGGACGACCGCGGCCGCGACAGCGGGCGCGATCACGAGGACCGCCGCGAGCCGGCCCCCTGGGTCGGCAGTGACGAGCGGCCTGACGCGTGGCGTGAGGGCCAGGGCTCCGGGCCGGACGGCGAGCCGGGTCGGTTCGACGAGGAGCTGGGCCGCACCGGCCCCGACGGGTTCGCGGGCACCCCCGACGAGGCGCGCGGCGCCGCCGGTCCGGACGGCGCCCCCGGAACCCCTGATGAAGATCGCGGCGGCGCGGGCCCCGACGGCGTTCCCGGCGTACCAGATCAGGAAGACTGATCGAGGTTCCGAAGACCCATGCGCACCGACCCGCCCGTGACCGTGGTGGAGTCTTTCCGCCGTCGTGTGACCGCCACTCCTCGCCTGCTCGCTTGGCAGCACCGCACCAAGACCGGGTGGGAGGACCTCACCTGGCGCGACGCCGGGCAACGCGTCCGCGCGATCTCCAGCGGCCTGACCGCGCTCGGCGTCAAGCCCGGAGAGCGCGTCGCGATCCTCTCCGGCACGCGGGTCGAATGGATCCTCGCCGCGCTGGGCATCTTGTCGGCCGGGGCCGCGATCACCACGATCTACCCGTCGAACACGCCCGAAGAGTGCGCGTTCGTCCTGTCCGACTCCGGCAGCCGTGCGCTGATCGTCGAGAACCCCAAGCAGCTCGCGCGGCTGGAGGCGGTGCGCGCCGGCTTGGGTGAGCTCGCCCACATCATCCTCATCGACGGCGCGGCCGAAGGCGCCGTGCCCTGGCATGACCTGCAGCGCCACGGCAAGGAGGCCTACGCCACCGATCCGGAGGTGATGGACGGGATCGGCGACGCGGTGAAGCCCGGCGATCTGGCCGCGCTCATCTACACGTCAGGCACGACCGGGCAGCCCAAGGGCGTCATGCTCACGCACGACAACTTCACGGCCGCGTGCGTGGCCGTGGAGCAGCACCTGCCGCTTGAGCCGATCGACAAGCAGTTCATGTTCCTGCCGCTCTCGCACTCCTTCGGCTTGGTCACAACCTTTGTGGCCATGCACCTGGGCGCGCCGACCGCGTTCGACGGCGACATCGACCGCCTCATCCAGGGTTTGGCCGAGGTCCGGCCCACGTTCCTGCCGGCCGTGCCGCGCGTGTTCGAGAAGGTGTACGCCAAGGTCGCCGACAAGGCGCGGGCTGGCGGCGAGCGCCGGTTCGCGGTGTTCCAGTGGGCTGAGGGCGTCGGGCGCGAATGGTCGAAGCGCACGCGCGCGGGCCAGCGCATCGGCCGTCGCCTGACGGTGAAGTACGCGATCGCCAACCGGCTGGTGTTCCGCAAGGTGCGCGCGGCGTTCGGCGGGCGGATCCGCGCCTTCGCGTCCGGCGGCGCCCCGCTGGCGGTGGAGCTGGCCGAGTTCTTTCACGCCTGCGGCATCCCGGTGATGGAAGGCTACGGCCTGACCGAGTCCACGGCCATCTCCACAGTCAACCGGCTTGAGGACTTCGTGCTCGGGACCGTGGGGCGTGCAGGTGACGGCCTGGACGTGAAGATCGCCGAGGACGGCGAGGTGCTGATCCGCGGCCGGACGATCACGCCCGGCTACTGGAACCTGCCCGACGCCACGGCTGAGGTGTTGGACGCCGAGGGCTGGCTGCACACCGGCGACGTCGGCGAGATCGACGCGCGCGGGTTCCTCAAGATCACCGACCGGAAGAAGAACCTGATCATCACGTCGGGCGGCAAGAACATCGCCCCAGCCAAGATCGAGAACCGCCTCAAGGCGCGCGTGCCGTGGATCGCCGAGGTCTTGGTGCATGGCGACAAGCGCAACTACCTCACCGCCCTCATCGCGCTGGACCCGGAAGGGCTGGCCTCGCTGGCCCGCCGCGAGGGCTGGCCCGGCGACCCGGACGCCCTGCTCGACGACGCCCGCGTTCGCGCGCAGCTTCAGTCGGTGGTCGCCGAGGTGAACGCCGGCCTGCCCAAGTTCGAGACCATCAAGACCTTCGCGCTCTGGAAGCCGGCCCCCAGCGTGGAGGGCGGCGAGCTGACCCAGTCGCTCAAGGTCAAGCGTAAGGTCGCCGAAGCGCGCCACAAGGCCGAACTGGACGCGCTCTACCCCTCGTGATGACAGGCGGAGACAGGCGAAGACACCAACGGACCCAAACGGCACACTTTAAGCCATTGCCTGAGGCCCGTTCGGTCGTATCCTCTGTCACGTTCCGCACTGAAACGTCATCCGCCCCAGGGAGGGTCCATGGACGCGCCGCTGAAGATCTTGATCGTCGAGGACGATGCCACCATTGCGCTGGGTCTGGTCCACGCCCTGGAGCATGAGCGCTTCGAAGTCACCCACGTCGAGAACGGCGAGGCCGCCCTGGACGCGGTCAAGCGTGATCCGCCCGACCTGGTCCTGTGCGACATCATGCTGCCGGGCATCGACGGCATCCAGGTGATGCGCCGCATCAAGGACACCCACCAGGACATCGGCGTCCTCATGCTCACCGCCCGGTCGGAAGAGATCGACCGGGTCATGGGCCTGGAGATGGGCGCCGACGACTACATCACCAAGCCGTTCTCGGCCCGTGAGGTGGTCGCCCGCGTGAAGGCCCGCCTGCGCAACTCGCGCACGGACAAGCGCGCGCCGGATCACTACGACTTCAGCAACGTGAAGGTCGACCTTCGCCGTCGCATCCTCTGGAAGAGCGGCGCCGAGGAGCACCTCACCACGCACGAGGCCGGCACCCTCGCCTACCTGATCGCCCACCGCGGCCGCGACGTCAGCCGCGACGAGCTGCTCGAGAAGGTCTGGGGCTACACGGCCGCGCTCACCACGCGCACCGTCGACAACCAGATCCTCAAGCTCCGCAAGAAGATCGAGGACACGCCCGGCACGCCGCGGCACATCCTCACGGTGCACGGCACGGGCTACCGCTTCGAGCCCTGATCGCCGTCGACGCGGGGCTCGGCGATGGGCTCGCCGGGCTCCGTGTGGTGGCGCGCCAGCGATCGGACCCGTCGTCCAGGCTGCTGTCGCTACGCTAGCGCTTCGACGCGTCCGCCAGCTTGGCCATGAACGGCGCGACGGCCTTGCGCATGAAGGCCATCCCGACGCCCGGCAGCATGCGCGCGAGGCCCGCGCCCCCGCCGACAGGCACGCTGTTCACGATGACGTCCGGACGGTCGCGCAGGATGGCGTCGATCGTGGCCGCGACGACGGCGTCCGACGTGGTGCTGCCGATCGCCGCGGGGGGCGTGAGGCCCTTGCCAGCGACGACATCCGCGAACATGCCGGTGCCGACGACAAAGCCGGGCTGGATCACGCTGAACCCGACCCCGCGGCCGGAGAACTCAGCCGAGAGGCTGCGCGACAGGCCGGACACGGCCGACTTGGTCGCCCCGTAGAGCGCCGCGTAGGGCGCGGCGAACAGGCTTGAGGTGCTGCCCAGGAAGACCACGTGGCCAGATCCCCGCGCGAGCATGTGCGGCACCAGCGCGTGGGTGAGCACCGCGGGTGCGGTGAAGTTCACGGCGACCACCTGCTCCAGGGTGGCGGGCGCGATCTCCTCGAAGCGGATGAAGGGCTCGATGCCGGCGTTGTGCACAACGACGTCGATCCGGCCCGCGATCTGGATCGCGCGGGCGGCCACGCCAGCGAGCGAGGCGGTGTCGCCCAGATCCGCGGGCAGCACGTGGGCGACGCGCCCGAGCGCGCGCACCTCGGCGGCGCAGGACTCCAGCCCCGCGGCGTCCCGCGCGACCAGCACGAGGTCGGCCCCCGCGCGGGCGAACGCGACGGCGAACACGCGCCCCATGCCGCGGCTCGCCCCAGTGAGCAGCACGACGCGATCCCGGATGGTGTCCATGGCTTCCTCCTGTGCCGCGCCATGACACGTTCGGACCTACGGAGCACTCCGCATAGACAGGCCCCGCGCTGCGGCGACGTGGTACGTCGGATCCGCCGGAGGTCTCGTCCATGATCGTCGCCGTCGCCCTGTGGGGCGCCCTGCTGACCGCGGGCTTCGCCGACGAGCCCGAGCCCGACGCCGAGACCGTCACATCTCGCGCCACCGACGCGCTGCAGGAGGCCGCGACGCTCCGTCCGCGCGTCGTGCGCTGGCGTCAGCAGGTCCAGCCCGGCTACCCCACCGAAGAGCGGATGAAGGGCTGGCCCGCCCAGCGCTGCCGCTGCGTGTTCACCCTCGGCGCGGACGGTGTCCCCCTGCGGGTCGAGGTCACCGAGTGCGCGGCGCCGTTCCAGGCCGCGGCCACGCGCGCGCTGATGGACTGGCGCACCTACCCGCTGGACGTCGACGCGGAAGGTGACGTGGTGATGGCGCTCGTGCAGGTCGAATTCGCGGTGCCGGGCGCCTCCTCCGCTCCGCGGCCTGCGCCCATCGCGGCGCCGCCGACGACCTCGACACCCGCGCCCGTCGTCACGCCGACGCGGACCTCGACACCCGCGCCCGTGGTCACGTCCCCGCGGCCCACGACGTCCACACCACCGACGGAGAGCGAGGAGGTGCGCGTCGCACAGCTCCGCGCCGAGGCGGACGCGCTCGCGCGAGACATCGCCACGGACAAGGCCGCGTTCGAGGCGCAGGTGGTCGAGTCAGACTGGTACGGCGGCGAGCGCGTCGCGGTCGTTCAGTGGCTGCTGGTCCAGGCGGCCTCGACCGACTCCCGCGACGCGGGCGGCGCGATGTTCATGCTGCCCGCCGATCGCGCCGAGCTGGCGCGAAGGATTGGCACCTCGGTCGGTGTGCTGCAGCGGGTGCTGCACCTCGTCGACACGCTGGGCGGCGCGACGGTGCACGGAGACGTGGTCACCGTGCGGGACCCGGCTTCGCTCGCCAGGCTGCTCGGCCCGCCTCGCTGATCCGCGCCGCCCCGATCAGGGCGTGTGGAGGATCGTCAGGTCGAGATCCCACTGCCAGATGAGGTTGGTGCCCTCGAGCTTGGGCACCTTCATCAGCTCTACCTGGATCATCGCCTGCTTCAGCGGCCCCATTCGTCCCGCGAGGTCGAACGGGATCCAGGACGTGTTGTGCAGCACTTCGGCGTCGGTCTCGGACGCGACAAACGAGCAGCAAGGCGTGTTCGAGTTCTGCACGCGCGCGGCGAGCGCTCGGTAGGCGACGAGCCCTGCCGCCTCGTCGGCGAAGCTGCCGTACTCGCCCGTGAGCGTGGTCTGACCCGGGATCCCGAACGAGCGGTGTTCGACCACCTTCACGCGCGCCGCGCCGTTCATGCGCAGGTCGGTGTCGTACTCGGTGTAGGTCATCTCCGGCGTGTCCGCCGCGCCCTTGTGCCCCTTGAAACCGTCGATCCACGCCTGAAGCGCGGCCTCCAGATCGGGGCCGATCGTGTCCGTCGAAGACGAGGCGACGGGCGGGCCAGAGCTCCCCGCGGCGCCGAAGCCGCTGACCTCGAGCGTGTAGTCGCCGACCTCGCCGGCCTTGTAGGACGTGACGTACACGACGCAGGTGCCGGACTGGGTGACGGTCGCCTCGACGAGCGCCCCGGACCCGGTCGCGGCGTCGTCGTTCTCCTTGCGATCCTGCCCCGGGACGTCGAGGCCCACGTAGGTGTCGAAGTCCGACGAGGTGACGCGCGCCGAGAGGTGCGAGCCAGCCGCGCACGGGTACGTGTATTTGTCGACGAACTCGCCGCTGTCGAGCTTGTCGTCTCCGCTGGCCAGCGACCCACGGGTCGGGCCGGACGCGGACGGCGTCGCGCCGCCGCCTCCGCCGCCCGCGCCGTCCAGGACCACCAAGTAGTCGCCTTTCTCACCGGGCTTGTAGGACGTCGCGAACACCGTGTAGGTGCCGTCCTGCTCGAGCGTGGTGGTGATCAGCGCGCCCTCGCCCGTGGCGGCGTCGTCATTCTCCAGCAGGCTCTTGTCGCCGAAGTGCAGGCCCAGATACGGGTCGACCGCCGACGAGGTCATCCGGATGTGGACGGTCTGCCCCTTGCGGCCCTCAAAGTCGTAGGTGTCGTAGTACTCGCCCGTGCTCAGCTTGAGGTCGCCGGCGGCGAGCGTGCCGCGCCATTGCTGGCCGGAGGACGCGGGCGCCTTGGCGAGGCCCGGCTCCTTGTCGACCGTCGGGCCCTTTCCGGCGAGCGCCGCGGAGAAGCCAAGCATTACGAACGTGGACAGGATCATCGTCGCCCCCAAGCCGCTGGAGAAGCCAAACCACGGAATCGTCGACGTAATCCTACACTTGAGGCGCATCGCTCGCGCCTCAGCGAACCGCCGCGCACGGTTGCGCCTGCCCTAGGGCGTCTTCGCGGCGTCCTCAGCCACCGTGATCATCGCGGCGATCAGCGCATGCTCGTTGGCCCCAGCGCCGCGGATCCGCAGCGCGCGCACGGCCGCGCGCAGGGCTTCCCGGAAGGACTCTTCGCGCGCGGGGCTCCCGCAGTCGCCCGCGTAGAAGGCGCCGTGGGTGTCGGTCTTGAAGAAGTACCCGGCGCCATCGCGGATCGGCTCGACCGCCACCAGCCGCGCGGCGTCCGGCCAGACCTGCGCGCGCCACGTGGCCTCCTCCGGCGCGTTCGGCACGCCGGGGGCGCGGTTCGACTCGTCGACGCGGGCGCGCTCGTCCACCCAAGCGAGGCTGCGTTGGACCTGGTCGGGGTCGACCTCCCAAGACGGATGCCGCGCCGCGTAGCCCGCGTGCACGCCCGAGCAGCGCGACCGCGCGGCGCACGTGGCGCACGCGTCGAACGTGAACATCGAGATCTCGTTGGGGGTGTTCACCACCTGCAGCGACAGGCCGTCCAGGCCGTCGGTCGGCAGCGCG
>CAIOSP010000140.1 GCA_903861005.1 uncultured Pseudomonadota bacterium | reverse complement strand
CTACGTGCAGTAGCCCACCATCCGCTACTTCAGGTACTCCCCCAGCAACAGCTCCAACCGCGCCCGCGCCTCCGCCGGGATCAGCTCCCGCTGCGTCATGATCGCGAACGCCAGCGCGCTGTGCGCCTTGGGCGCCGGCCCCGCGTACCCGGCCACCTTGGGTGCGAGCGCCCGCACCACCTGCTGCGCCACGGCGACGTTCTTGTGGATCACCGCGACCACGGACTCGACGCTGACCTCGTCGTGGCCCTCGTACCAGCAGTCGTAGTCGGTCGACAGCGCGAGCGTGGCGTAGGACATCTCGGCCTCGCGCGCGAGCTTGCACTCGGGCACGTTCGTCATGCCGATCACGTCGGCGCCCCAGCTTCGGTAGAGCTTGGACTCGGCGCGGGTGGAGAACTGCGGGCCCTCCATGCACACGTAGGTGCCGCCGTCGTGGACGATGGCGCCGGTGGAGCGGGCGGCCTCGGTCACCATGCGGCGCAGGACGTCGCAGGTGGGGTCGCCGAACTGCACGTGCGCGACCACGCCGCGGTCGAAGAAGGTGGACGCGCGGTGCTGCGTACGGTCGATGAACTGGTCGACGACCACGAGGTGACCGGGGACGATCTCCTCCTTGAGCGAGCCGACGGCGGAGACCGACAGCACCCAGCGCACGCCGCGCGAGCGCAGGGCCCACATGTTGGCGCGGTAGGGGACCTCGGTGGGGGTGAGGCGGTGGCCGCGGCCGTGGCGGGGCAGGAAGACCACCTCGGCGTCGCCCAGGCGGCCCTCGATGAGCACGTCCGACGGGTCGCCGAAGGGGGTGGAGACGCGCACCTCGCGTACGTCCGTCAGGCCCTCCATCGCGTAGAGCCCCGAGCCGCCGATCACGCCGAGCTTGTGTGCCATCCTGGTCCTCCGGGCGAACGGATAACGCCGGGCGCAGGGCCGGGGTACGGTGGCCGCTCGGGCAGCGCGTCATTAGACGGCGCCGCCATCGGGAGCCCAGGATGAACCTGTTTCGCAACCTCCTCCAGGGTGCCGCGGGCGGCCTGCTCGCGGGCGCCGTGCTCGGCGTGACCGAGGCCACCTGGCTGCTCGCCACCACCGGCGCGCCGGACCTGCTGTCGCCGTTCTACGCGGCGGTGCTCTACGGCCTGATGGGCTTTGGCCTGGGCCTGGGCGCGGGCGTGCTGCTGTCGCTCCTCGAGCGCTTCAAGCGCCTGGGCACGAACGGCGAGTCCGTCGCGTTCGCGTTCGGCACGGTGGGCGCGGTCGTCCCGATGGGCGTGTTCATCCTGTTCTACGTGGTGAACAAGGTCGTCTACGCCGAGGCCGGCATCCCGCTGGTGGGCAAGCTCGCCATCCTGGGCGCGGCGGGCCTGTACACGCTGATCGCGCTGAAGTTCGGCTCGCGGTGGCTGCGCGGCGGCCTCAAGTTCCTGCGCAAGGGCCCGGTCGCGCTGGGCTCGTGGGCGGCGCTGGCGGCGGTGCTGTTCGGCGTCAGCTTCATCCCGGTGGGGGAGGACGTGCGCGCCAACTGGGCCCACCACAAGCCCATCCCCGACGCGCTCAAGTCGGTCCCCAACGTGCTGTTCATCGCGGTCGACACGCTGCGCGCCGACGCGCTCGGCACCTACGGTCAGCCGGGCAACCCCACGCCGGTGATCGACGCGCTGGCCAACGACGGCGTCGTGTTCGAGAAGCACTTCAGCCAGGCGTCCTGGACGCGCGCGTCCTTCGCGTCGATCTTCAGCTCGCGCATCCCGTCGTCGCACAACACGGCCACCAAGGCCGCCATGCTGCCCGACGACGTGCAGCTCTTGTCTGAGGTCCTGCACGACGGCGGCCTCACCACCGCCAACCTGGCGAACAACATCAACGTCAGCCAGACCTTCAACTTTGACCAGGGCTACGACTCGTTCCTGTACGAGTCGCCGACCTACCCGTTCGGCGCCACCGAGAGCGTGTTCGGCCTGACCTTCTACAAGGTCGTGATCAAGGTGCGCGAGCGCCTGTTCGGCGCGCACAAGGAGGTCACCGACTTCTACCAGCCCGCCGACGTGGTGCTGGAAGACGCCAAGTCCTTCATCACCGCCAACAAGGACTCGCGCTGGTACCTGGGCGTGCACCTGATGGAGCCGCACGACCCGTACTTCGAGCACCCGTACTTGGAGGGCAAGGGCGACGCCAAGTACAACGGCGTCGGCTTCGCGCGCGCCGAGGTCGAGAAGCCCGACGTCGCTCAGGCTGACCACCTCAAGAAGCTCTACGCCGACGAGGTCCGCCACTTGGACCTGGAGCTGGCGCCGTTCGTCGCGTGGCTCAAGGCGCAGGGCCTGTACGACGACACGATGATCGTGCTCACCGCCGACCACGGCGAGGAGTTCGCCGAGCACGGCGGCTTCTGGCACGGCACCACGCTCTACGACGAGCAGACGCACACGCCGCTCATCATCAAGATGCCCAAGCAGGCGCTGTCCACCACCCGCGTGGCCTGGCAGACGCGCAGCATCGACATCGCGCCGACCATCACCGGCATGCTCGGCCTCAAGCCGTCGCCGCAGTGGGAGGGCCACGACGTGCTCGCCGACGTGCAGACCGAGGTGGAGCAGGTCTACCTCCGCGCCCGCGCGCTCGCGGACCAGAAGCGCTTCGTCGAGGAACACCAGCTCCAGATCGACGACGGCACCGCCGACGAGGCCACGATCGCCGCGGTCGACCAGGCCAAGGCCGCCATCGTCATCGCGCAGGCGCCGGTCGACCCGTGCGCCGCCTACCGCAAGCCGCTCGACCGCCTGGTGGTGGGCGAGGAGGACTTCGAGGGCAACGTCCTGTCGTCCATCCGCACGGAAGGCTTCAAGTGCATCCAGGCCAACGCCGGCAACCCGCGCGGCCTGGCCGAGCAGGAGCTCTACGACGTGATCGCCGACGGCAAGGAGACCAAGAACCTGGTCGGTGGCACGGGCACGGTCTGTGGCCGCCCGGTCGAGGCGCTGCCCAAGGACATCTGCGGCCTGCTGGCGGACGCGCTCAAGTCGGGCGCCTCGCACAAGTCCGAGTCGGGCGGCAACGCCAAGCTCAGTCAGGAGGAGAAGTGCAAGCTGTGCGCGCTCGGGTACATGTCCGGGCCGGACTGTGACGGCTGCAACTGAGCGGACCGCTCAGCGCAGCTTGTCGACCGCTTGGCTCAGGCTGGGCGCCGTCGCGCGCGCCTCACGCATGAGCGCGTCCCAGCTGTCAGGCGGGTGGCCGCGGTCGAGCATCTTGCGGAACGTGCGGTAGGCGTCGTCGTCGCTCTCGTACGCGCGCTTGGTGTCCTCGTCGTTCACCCACGCGAGGATCAGCGTCTTGCTTCGCGTGTCGAACCGAAAGAACAGCCGGTACTGCTGAAAGAACTTGGCGCGGAACCAATGCTTGTACTCGTCGCCGAGCGTGCCACCTTGGCGGTACTCGAAGCGCGTGGGGTCGGACGGGATCATGTCGAACGCCAAGCTGGCGATCGCCGCCAGTCGCTTGGTCGCGTTCTTCTTGGTGTAGCCTTCCGGGTCCGCGCTCCGCAGCGCGTCGACCTGGGCGATCAGGCGCTCCACCTGCGCGAGGAAGAGCGGGTGCGCGTAGATCGTCCAGCCGTGCACGACGATCGGCGCGGCGCGGACGTCGCTCATTCGTCGTCGTCCGACAGCGCCTCATCCAGATCGACCTTCACGCCGCCCACCCGCTCGAGGATGCGCGCGCGCAGATCGTCGCCCACCGCCTGCAGCTGCTCGGGGTGCTGCACCACGTCGGCCGCCAGGAACTGGAGGAAGGCCTGGACCGCCGGATCCGGCGCGTCGGCGTCCGGCGCGCGCGTCAGCACCACCTCGCCGTTGGGCCGCACGACGTATTGGATCTTGTCCCGCTTGCGCAGCTTGAGCGCCCGGCGCACCGGCTCGGGGACGGTGGTCTGGTAGCGGTCGGTCAGCGAGGACTCGACGGGCGAGACGGTGGCCATGCGGCCCTCCATGGACGGGATCCTCGTCATGGTAATGCGAGTGCATTACCAACGCCAACGCGCGGGGCGGAGGCGCGGTCATGGTTGGTGTCGAACCACCCCAATTCCTCCGGTCGTCACGGCGTCCCGCGCCGCGCCGCGCTAAGCGGCGCCCCCCGGAGGACACGATGTTCAAGGTCAACAGCTACTTCGACGGCAAGGTCACCTCGCTCGGCTTCAAGAGCGCCGAAGGCGACGCCACCAGCGGCGTGATCGCCGCCGGCGAGTACGAGTTCAACACCGGCCGCCCCGAGCGCATGGAGATCACCTCCGGCGCCGCCGACGTGCAGCTCAAGGGCGAGCACTTCTGGACCAGCTTCCCGGCCGGCACGCACTTCCACGTGCCCGAGGGCTCCAGCTTCAAGATCCGCGTCGCCGCCGACACCACGTACCTCTGCTACTTCGGCTGATCGGCCGGGTGGCGGCGATCCCGTCACGGATCGCCGCCCGCCGACGCACCCGCCTGCCGCCGCCCGCCCTGACCGGCTAGGGGACGACATTCCCCGGCCGACGCCCGGGCGGAGTGCCCTATGCAGGATCGTTGGAACGACGCGGACGCCGAGTCCTACCTCGACAAGTACGGGCCCAAGTGGGGCGCGGACCTGGCCCTTCGCACCTACTCGTCGCGCATCATCGGCGCGGACGACGCGCTGGTGCTGCACGGCGGCGGCAACACCAGCGTGAAGGGCGTGGAGCGGACGATCCTCGGCGACGAGGTGCCCGCGGTCTACGTGAAGGGGTCGGGCTGGGACCTCGCCAAGATCGAGCCCCAGGGCTTCCCCGCGGTCGAGCTCGCGCACATGCTGCGCCTGGTCGAGCTGCCGGTGCTGTCCGACGAGACGATGGTCAACGAGCAGCGCACGCACATGTTCGACGCGTCCGCGCCCAACCCCAGCATCGAGACGCTCCTGCACGCGTTCCTGCCGCAGCGCTTCGTCGACCACACCCACGCCGACGCGATCCTGGCGTTGACCAACCACCCGGAGGGTGAGGACTACGTCCGCGCCGCGCTGGGCGACGACATCCTGATCGTGCCCTACGTGAAGCCGGGCTTTGACCTCGCGCGCCTGTGCGCGGAGCGCTTCCGGGCCTTCCCCGACTGCGCGGCCATGGTGCTCATGCAGCACGGCTTGTTCACCTGGGGCGACACGGCGCGGCGCGCCTACGCGCACCACATCGAGCTGGTCACCAAGGCCGAGGAATTCGTGGTGGCGCGCGCGCTGCCCAAGGCCCCGCGTCCGGGCGTCGACAAGCTGGCCACCGCGCGGGCGCGGGCGGCGCAGATTGCGCCCTTGCTGCGTGGCGCGCTCGCGGAGTCGGGCAAGACCTGGGTGCTGACGCATCGGGTCGACGCCGACACGCTCGCGCGCGTGAACGACCCGCGCCTGGACCGCTGGGTGGAGGCCGGGCCGCTCACGCCCGACCACGTCATCCGCACCAAGAACCTGGGGTGTGTGGTGCGCGTGCCGGACGGCGACGACGCCGCGATGCGCACCGCCATCGGCGACGCGATCGGCACCTACCGCGTGGACTACCAGACCTACTTCGACCGGCAGTCCGAGCGCGTGGGCGGCGGTCTGACGCGGCTGGACACCACGCCGCGCGTGCTGCTGGTGCCGGGCGTGGGTGTGTTCGCGGTGGGCGAGGACCCCAAGGCGACGCGCATCATCCTCGACATCACCGACCACACGCTGGCGGTGAAGGACGAGTCCGAGGGCCTGGGCGCGTTCGAGGGCCTGCCCGAGGACGACCTGTTCGACGTCGAGTACTGGTCGCTGGAGCAGGCCAAGCTGGGCAAGTCCAAGGCCAAGCCGCTGGCGCGCAAGGTGGCGCTGATCACCGGCGGCGCGGGCGCGATCGGCATCGGGATCGCCAAGAAGCTGCGCGAGCAGGGCGCGTGCATCGTGCTCGCCGACCGCGACGACGCAGCGCTCGCGCGCGCGGAGGGCGTGCTCGGCAAGGGCGCGGACCTGACGCTGGTGCGCATGGACGTGACGATCGAGGCGAGCGTCGCCAACGGCTTCGCCGACGCGGCGGGCGCGTTTGGCGGCGTGGACATCGTGGTGCCCAACGCGGGCATCGCGCACTCAGCACCGCTGCCTTCGCTGGCCGACGACGACTTCCGCCGCGTGATGGACGTCAACGCGCACGGCGTGTTCCTCACCGTGCGCGAGGCCGGTCGGATCTTCCAGCGTCAGGGCACCGGCGGCGACATCATCCTGATCAGCAGCAAGAACGTGTTCGGGCCCGGCGCTGAGTTCGCGGCCTACAGCGCGAGCAAGGCGGCGGCGCACCAGCTCTGCCGCGTGGCGGCGATCGAGTACGCCAAGTTCGACGTGCGCGTGAACATGGTGAACCCTGACGCGGTGTTCGCGCAGGACGGCGTGGCGAGCGGCCTGTGGGCTGAGGTCGGCCCCGACCGCGCCAAGGCCAAGGGCTTGGCGTTCGACCAGCTCCCGGACCACTACCGCCAGCGCAACCTGCTCAAGGCCGTCGTCACAGGCGAGCACGTGGGCAACGCGGTGGTCTTCCTCGCCACGCGCCAAACGCCGACCACCGGTGCCTCCATCCCGGTGGACGGGGGCGTCGAGAACGCCTTCCCGCGGTAGGCGCCCGAATGGGCCGCGCGGTCATCGTCGGCGCGGGGATCAGCGGCGTGCTCGTCGCGCGCGAGCTGTGCCTGGCGGGCTGGGACGTGACCGTGCTCGAAGCCCAGCACGTGGGCGCCGGATCGTCGAGCCGCACCGCGGCGGGGATCCGACAGCAGTTCAGCACGCCGTCCACAGTGCGCGGCATGCGCTACGCGGTCGATTTCTACAAGCGCTTCGGCGACGAGATGGGCGCGCGCTGCCTGGAGCAGGCCGGCTACCTGTTCCTGTGCGGCGACGACGCGGCGGCGGAGGCGGCGCGGGCGCGTGTGGTCATGCAGCGGGGCGCGGGCCTGGACGACGTGGCCTTCCTGTCGCCCAGCGAGCTGGCGGCGCGCTTCCCGTGGGTGGACGCGGGCGCGGTGGCGGGCGGGACGTGGTGCCCGTCGGATGGCTTCTTGCTGCCCGCGGTGATCTACGGCGAGGGCGCGCGGCGCGTGCGCGAGCTGGGCGGGCGGGTGGAGGTGCGCTCGCCGGTCGTGCGCGCCGAGCACACGGGCGGGCGGCTGGTCGCGGTCCACACACCTGCCGCGCGATTTGAGGCGGACCTGTTCGTCGACTGCACCAACGCGTGGTCGCCGCGCGTCGGCGCGGTGTTGGGCGCCACGCCGCTGCCGGTCGCACCCATCAAGCGCTACCTGTGGTTCCTGCGGCGGGACGGCAGCCTGGGCGCGGACGCGCTGGCGGACATGCCGCTGGTGGTGTCGCCGTCGGGCGTGTACGCCCGGCCGGAGAACGCCGACACGCTGCTGATGGGCTGGGCGCACGCGGGCGCGCCGGAGCCTGCGTTCACCGACGAGGACCAGGACACGGTCGAGCCGCGCTTCGCCCACACGTCGGGCGTGGACGCCGTGCCCTACGAGGCCTGGGCGCGCTTCGCCGAGGTGGTGCCGGGCGTGGGCGAGTTCGGCGGCGTGCAGGCCACCACCGCGGGCTTCTACGCGGTCACGCCGGACCACAACCCGTTCCTGGACGTCGACCCGGCCGTGCCCAACCTGATCCGCCTGGTGGGCTTCTCGGGCCACGGGGCGATGTTCGGGCCGTTCACCGCGGCGGTCGCGCGCGCGCTGGCCGACGCCGGCCGCGCGCTGCCGCACGTCGACCTGCCGACCGGGCGGGTGGAGCTTGGCGCCTTTGCGATCGGGCGCCCAATCGGTCACGCCGAGTCGATGGTGATCTGAATCCGCTCCACCCGTGCTAGGTTTCGAAAGATCGGAGGGACGGGTGGACCGACGTTGGCTGTTGTGGGGCGCGGGCGGCGCTGGGGCGCTGCTGGGCGCGTTCGTGATGGTCGGCATGGCGCCCGACACCGGCGTGCCTGACGCGCCCGCGCCCGCGGAGCCTGCAGCGGCCGTGGCGGTCGACCCCAAGGCGCCGGTGCCCGAGCCCGCCACGCCCGGGACGCCCGAGGTGCTGCCGGGCCGGACCGTGGAGCAGGTGCTGGCCGGCGACCCCGGCAAGGCCCAGGAGCTGCGCCACTGGACGATCGACCCGAACTCCGGCAACCCCGTGCGGCCTGAGGGCGACCCGGCGCCGCCGCCGCCGCCCGAGGGAACCCCGCTCGCGCCGGACGTGATCGGCATGGAGCAGCTGTTCAACCGGCGCGCCGACCGCCTGCGCCCCTGCGCCCAGTCCGCGCCCGAGCCCAACGACGGTCGCGAGCAGCTGATGGTCGTGATGACGCTGGTCGAGAAGGGCGGCAAGACCGAGATCGGCGCGCTGCAGATCGGCAATGACCCGGACAACCAGTTCTCCAGCGTCGCGTCGTGCGCCGCCGGAGCGCTCCAAGGTGCCAACTTCGGGCCCATGCCCGACTCGAGGCCGAGGCAAGTCTCATGGTTCCTCAAGCTCTGAAGGGCGCGCTGCTGCTGTGCACCCTGGCGTCCACCCAACAAGCGTGGGCGGGCGCGCTGGACCTTCAAGAGGTGGGCGGGCCCTGGGGCACGCCGGCGACAGGCGGATCCCCCGGCTTGTGGTGGAACCCCGCGACCCTCTCCGCGACGCACGGCACGCAGCTTCTGATCGACGTGGCACCCGTGATCGGCACCATCCACCTGGACCGCGACGACCCGCTGCACGGCGGGCCTGAGACGTGGCGCGTGATCACGGCGGTGCCGTTCGTCGGCGTGAACTCGGACTTTGGCGTGCCGGGCCTGGGCGTCGGCGGCGCGTTCTACATCCCGTACGCGCGCGCGGGGAAGTCGACGGGGTCGGAGGACGTGGGCGGTACGCACCTGCGGTCGGCGCAGATCTTCGCGATGCACACGTCGTTCGGCGTCAGCTACGCGTGGCGCGACATCGTCGGCGTCGGCGTGTCGGGCAGCTGGGTGCATGCCACCTGGGCCGCGCGCATCGACAACCAGATCACCACGCTGCTCGCGGATCAGATCTTCGAGACCATCCCGATCTACAGCAGCCCCGCCGACATCTACGGCGACGAGAACGTCGAGAACCCCGACTACCTGGCGCTCGCCGACTTCCAGCACCTCAAGGACGACACCGGCACGTTCCAGGCGGGTGTGTTCGTGCGGCCGCACCCGCGCGTGATGCTCTCGCTCGGCTTCGTGAACGGCGAGCGCGTGGACCACAAGGGCACGCTGCAGCTCGACCTGCCGTGCCCGCCGGACACCGACACCATCGGCCAGATCGCCATGAACAAGTACAGCCTGTGCGGCGTGACCGCGCGGGGCGCGACGGTGGTCGGCTACCGCTACCCCATGCGCCTGCACATGGGCGTGCAGGTCAAGCCCACCGACGACGTCACGGTCGAGGTCATGGCCGGCTGGACGCGCTGGAGCGAGTACAAGGACTTCGACATCGTCGCGAGCGGCTTCACCAGCGACGACACGGAGATCACGCCCGAGGCCGACGCGCTCCTCCACCAGGACCGCAAGTGGGCGCGCGGCAACCAGGACACCGGCTGGATCGGCGTGGACGTGAAGGGCCAGCCCGTCCCGCGGCTGACGGTCGGCGGGCGCGTCACCTACGACCGGCACGCGTCGCAGGCGGGCTACCTGGGACCCAACACCGTCGACTTCGACGCGCTGCGCCTGATGGTCATGGGCTCGTTCCAGGTGTCGAAGAAGACGCCGCTGGAGGTCGGCCTGTCGTTCACGGATGACGTCGACTTCAAGCGCGTGGAGACGGAGAACAAGTTCCGGGTGAACGTGGACCCGGCGGCGCGCGTGGAGGACCGGCTGTTCTTCCCGACGATGAACGGGACGTACTCGGGGAGCGTGCAGCGGATCGGGGTGACGATTCGAGGGAACTTCGACGCGCCCAAGGGCAGGAGGTAGGGACGGCAACGGGCGGTGGGCTAGGCCGGTACAGCGCTTCCGGCGTCCGGACTAGGAGGCGCCAACATGACCGCAATTCGCCGTGGGCTACGCGGGTGGGTCGGAGAGCCGTTGGTGGGAGGATGATAGCGCCGCGCCCGCAGCCTGATCCGTCCTTGACCTCGGATCCCGTTTCTGATCTTCTCTCGACATCGGGAGGTGATCGTCATGTCGGTGCCCTACAGCCGCGACCTTCGGGAGCGGATCGTCGAGTCCATGAAGCGG
>CAIOSP010000139.1 GCA_903861005.1 uncultured Pseudomonadota bacterium | reverse complement strand
GGAGCGTGCCGCTGCGAGGGGGCGGTCTGGGTGCGCTGGACGTCGGTACCGAGGAGCTGCGTGGTCATCTTCTCTCCATTTCCGAACTTTCGGAAGATGAAGGAGAAATCGGAACAACCACGGGGTCCTGAATGCGTGGAAGCGCGTACGGGAGTGCCCTTACGGCTCGCTCGGATCACGGCGTCTGAGCGTCGACGGGGCGGTTGCTCCCCAGCTTGGTCGAGCGGTCGTCCCGGTTCTTGGAGGGCGGATCGTCCGAGCGGCGCTCAAAGTCGCCTCAAGCCACCGAGGTACGACCCGGCCGGAGCGCGCGACGGGCCCGGTGAGGGCTCCGTTGGCGAGCGAGCCGTGGCGGAGCGCCTCAGTCCGCCTCGTCCAGGTCTTCCCACCACACGCTCAGGTCGAACTCCGGCCCGCCAAACGGGGGCAGGACCGCGCGCTCCCCGGCCTCGGCCGCGGCGACGCGCGACCAGACGCCGTCGCGCAGCTCGTAGACCTCGACGATCCGCTCGATCGGGTCGAGCAGCCAGTACCAGGGCACGCCGGCCTGGGCGTAGACCGTGGCCTTGCGAAGGCGATCGTGGCGGTGCGTGGACGGGGAGAGGACCTCGCACACCCAGTCCGGCGCCACGGTCAGGCCGTGGGTCGTGCGCACCCGCGGCCAGCGCTCCCGGCGCCAGCCGACGATGTCGGGGCACAGGACGCGGGTCTTTGGGTTGGGGTCTCCCAGCCACAGCTCGGGGACTTGGACGAACACCCAGCCGCCGGGGCGCGTGGGGTCGTCGCCGCCCTTGCCGCCGTAGCGGTCCCGCAGGTGCGCGTGGAGGCACCCTTGGACGACTTGGTGATCGACGGCCGGGGACGCCTGCAGGTACAGCTCGCCGTCGATCAGCTCGGCGCGAACGCCCTCGGGCGTCGCTTCGAGGTCTTCATAGGTCGCAGGCGGCTTGCTCATGGTGGGGAGTGTAGCGCGGTTTGTTCGCATGGTGAAGCTCCGCGCGATTCCTCGCACGGCCGGGCGCGCGGGTGGGAGGAAGCGCGGGGGCGCTGGTCGAGGTTCGCCGCAGGCGCGCGGCGCCGCGGTCTCGTACGACCTCCGCTTTCGCCTTGCTCCCGGCCCCTCCCCGCGGCTACCCCTGCGCCGAGGCCATCATGCCCAAAGGTCGCATCGTCGCGGGGCTGCTCGCACCGCACCCGCCCCATCTGATCTACGCGGAGAACCCTCCGCAGAACGAGCCGCGCTCTGAGGGCGGCTGGGAGGGCCTGCGCTGGGGCTACGAGCGCCTGCGCGCCGACCTCGCCAAGATCGACCACGACGCGATCGTGGTGCTGTCGCCGCATTGGCAGACCTACGTGGGCTGGCACTTCTTGGGCGTGCCGCGCTTTGACGGGCTGTCGGTCGACCCGATTTTCCCGCACCTGTTCCGCTACCGGTACGGGCTGGACGTCGACGTGGCGCTGGCCGAGGCGATCGAGGCGGAGGCGCGGTCGGCGGGGCTGGTGACGGCGATGATGCGCAACCCGGACTTCCGCGTGGACTACGGCACCATCGTCTCCTGCCACCTGACCAACCCGGCCTGGGACAAGCCGATCGTGTCGATCTCGTCGTGCCGGTCGGCGGCCTTCTACAACATCGACGTGATGCAGGCGCAGGCGGTGGCGCTGGCGGACGCGACCGTGCGCGCGATCGAGAAGTCGGGCAAGCGCGTGGTGCTGCTGGCGTCGAACAGCCTGTCGCACCGGCACTTCACGTCGGAGGGCGACGTGCCGGAGGACATGAGCCGCGAGCACGTGACCAGCCACGCCCAGCACCTGTGGGACATGAAGATCGTGAACATGCTCAAGAGCGGGCGCACGCGCGAGGTGGTGGACATCCTGCCGGAGTTCAGCAGCCAGGCGATCGCCGAGACCGACGCGGGCAGCTTCACCTGGATGCTGGCGGCGCTCGGCTTCCCCACGTACCCGGCCGAGCTCTACGCGTACGGCACGGTGATCGGCACCGGCAACGCCGTGATGGGCTGGTTCCCCAAGGAGGCGCCATGACCGTCACCATGGGCTTGATCGTCCCCGGTCTGCCGCACCCCGTCCTGTGCCCCGACGCCAACCCCGGCTACCGCCGCCTGGCCGACGCCTACGGCCGCGCGCGCGAGCTGATCGCCGCCCAGCAGCCCGACCTGCTGCTGGTCTACAGCACCATGTGGCCAAGCATCCTGGGCCACCAGATCCAGACGCTGCCGCACCCCGAGTGGGTGCACGTGGACGAGCTGTTCCACGCGCTGGGCAGCATCCCGTACCGCTTCCGCATCGACGCCGAGTTCGGGCAGCGCTGGAAGGACGCGGCGATTGTGCGCGGCCTAGACGCGCGCACCGTGGCGCACCACGGCTTCCCGATCGACACCGGCACCGTGGTGGCGCTCAAGCTGCTCAACCCGGACAACGCCATCCCGGCGACGATCGTGTCGAGCAACATCTACGCCGACCGCGCCGAGACGATCGTGCTGGCCAAGGCGGCCAAGGACGCGCTGGCCGCGCAGGGCAAGCGCGCGGTGGTGGTGGTGGTGTCGACGCTGTCGAACCGCCTGCACACCGACTGGATCGACCCGGCCGCCGACGCCATCCACTCAGCCAAGGACGAGGAGTGGAACCAGAAGCTGCTGGAGTTCCTGGGCCAGGGCCGCCTGGAGGACGTCGCGCAGCTCAGCCGCGTCGTGCAGAAGCAGATCCGCGTGAAGAAGGTCGTCAGCTTCAAGCCGATGTGGTTCCTGTCGGCGCTGATGGGCGCGAACAACCGCTACGTCGGCGAGGTGCTGGCCTACGAGCCGGTGCACGGGACGGGCTCGGCCGTGGTCGCGCTGACACCGACGGTCGCGTCGCTCGGCGACAAGGAGTTCGACGAGGAGGACGTGGAGCGCTGGATCGGCAACCGCGAGGTGCTCGACGCGCCGCCGCGGGCCGGGCTCGCCGACGCGGCCGACGACGACGACACCGACGAGGTCCCCGAGCTGCCCACGGCGGCGCCGGTGACCGTGGCGCCCGGCGTGCACGTCGCCGCCTCCCGCGCGCCCAAGCCGGTGGGCGCCTACCCGCACGCGCGTCGGGTGGGCGACCTGCTGTACCTGTCGGGCGTGGGCCCGCGGCAGCCCGTCACCAACGCCATCCCCGGGGGCCCGATCCGCTACGACGACGGCTCGCCCCGCGACTACGACATCGCGGCGCAGACCCGCGCGACCATCGAGAACGTGAAGGCGATCCTGGAGGAGTCGGGCAGCTCGCTCGACAAGGTGGTCGACGTCACCGCGTTCCTGGTGAACATGGACCGCGACTTCGCCGGATACAACGCGGTCTACGCCGAGTACTTCACGGACGTCGGCGCCACGCGCACCACGCTCGCCGTGAGCGCCTTGCCCACGCCGATCGCCGTCGAGCTCAAGGTCATCGCGAGGGCCTGATGACGCGCCTGATCGATATCTCGCCGCCCGTGCACCCAGGGCTAGCCGTCTGGCCGGGCGACGTCGCCTACAAGCGCGACATCACGTGTGCCATCGCCGACGGGGCCAACCTGGACCTGTCGTCGATCACCACCACGGTGCACGTGGGCGCGCACACTGACGCGCCCAGCCACTACGCGGCCCAGGCGCCGGGCATCGACGCGCGCCCGCTCGACACCTACTACGGCCTCTGCCAGGTGGTGGCGGTGCCCGGGACGCGCGGTCGGCGGATCGTGCCCGGGGATGTCACGGTGCCGATCACCGCGCCGCGGGTGCTCTTCCACACGGGCTCGTTCCCCGACCCGGACGCCTGGAACGAGGACTTCGCGGCCCTGTCGCCGGAGCTGGTGGCCTGGCTGCACGACCAGGGCGTGGTCCTGGTCGGCCTGGACACCCCCAGCGTCGACCTGATGCACGACAAGCTGCTGCGGTCGCACACGGCCATCGCCGAGCGCGACATGGCCATCCTCGAAGGGGTGGTGCTGAGCGGCGTCGAGCCTGGGATCTACACGCTGATCGCGCTGCCGCTGAGGCTGGTCGGCGCGGACGCGTCGCCGGTGCGGGCGGCCCTGGCCCCCTGGCCGTAGGCGTCGCGGGGACTTGCGCGCCCCCGCGTTCCCTCCTTAAGGGCGTGGACCAGATCGAGGTTGCGCATGGGCGCCCAGTGGAAGCACGCAGGTCGAGTCGCCGAGGGCGCCCGAAAGGGTGCGTTGTTCGGTAAGCTCTCCAAGGAAATCATCGTCGCCGCCAAGATGGGCGACCCGAACCCCGAGAACAACGCGCGCCTGCGCGCTGCGGTGGAAGCGGCCAAGAAGCAGTCGGTGCCGCGCGACACCATCGAGCGCGCCATCAAGAAGGGCGCGGGCCTGCTTGAGCCGGTGCACTACGACACCGTGCTGTACGAGGGCTTCGCGCCCCATCAGGTCCCGATCATCGTCGAGTGCCTGACCGACAACAAGAACCGCACCGCGGCTGACCTGCGCATGCTGTTCAAGAAGGGCCAGCTGGGCCTGGCGGGCGCCGTGCAGTGGATGTTCGACCGCGTCGGCGTGGTCGAGGGCACCCACCCGAGCGGCGCGGACCCCGAGGAGGCGGCGATCGAGGCCAACGCGCAGGACGTGTCGGTCGACGAGGACGGCGTCACGTTCACCTGTGACCCGGCCGACCTGGGCACCATGAACGCGGAGCTCACGCGCATGGGCTGGACCATCAGCTCGTCGGAGCTGCGCTGGAACTGCAAGAACCCGGTCGAGCTGTCGGGCGAGGCGCGCGACGAGGTCGTGAACTTCCTGCAGGACATCGACGACAACGACGACGTCCACCGCATGCACGTGGGCCTCAAGTAGGCCTGCTCTGGTGGGGGGCGTCGTGATCTCTCGCCTGGACATCGTGGTGCGGTCGACCGAGGTCGACACCCTCGGGCACGTCAACAACTCCGTCTACCAGCAGTGGATGGAGTGGGGGCGCTTTGAGTGGGTCCGCCACGCGGACACCGACTTCTCCAAGCTGGGCGACCCGAGCCTGACCATGGTGGTGGTCCACGTGTCGCTCGACTACCGCCACGAGTCGCGCCGCGACGACCGCATGGTCATCGAGACGTCGCTGTCGCGCCTGGGCACCAAGAGCATCACCTACCGGCAGCGCATCCTGCACGCGAACGGCGTGGTCGCGGCCGAGGGTACGGTGGTGCTGGCCATGTTCGACAAGCAGACCCGCCGCAGCGCGGAGATCCCGCCCGGGTTCCGCGCCACGCTCGAGCCGCTGGTCGTCAGCGACGTCGCCGGGCCCTGACCGTCACTACAGCGCCCCGTTCGCCCGCAGGAAGCGCAGCGTGCGCGCCTCCGCCCACTGCCCGCCGACCGACCCGCGCCGCGCGTCCAGGCCGTGGTCGAACAGCGGCAGCGCCCCGGTCTCGACCGGGCGACCCGCCGCCTGCCACGCCTGCGCGACGAACGCCGCCTGCGCGGGCGACACCACCTGCTCGGCCTGTCCAAACAGCACCAGCGCCGGCGGCGCGTCAGACCCGGCGATCATGTTGGGGCTTGCCAGGTTGTAGAGCGCCGGCACCTTGTCCAGCCGGCCGCCCACGAAGTCGGTGAGGGTGGTGTGCGTGTCGGTCAGGTCCGGGTCCATCAGGTGGTTCCACGACCACGCCAGGTCGACCGGCGGGTAGAGCGCGACCACCGCGGCGGGCGGCGCCTGCGGGCCCAGGTCTGGCGGCGCCAGGTCGGACCGGTTGGCGCCCGCGCCCGCGAGCAGCGCCAGGTGCCCGCCCGCCGAGCGGCCCAGGAACGTGACGCGCGCAGGGTCCACGCCTGGGATCACGCCCGACCGAACCGCCGCCAGCGTGTAGAGCACGTCGTGCAGGCCCGCGGGGAAGGGGTGCGCGGGCGCCAGCCGGTAGCGCAGGTCGACCACGATCGCGCCCGCGTTCGCGAGCGCGCGGCTGGCGGCGACGCCTTCGCCCTTGTCGCCGCGGGCCCAGCTGCCGCCGTGGATGACGATCACGCAGGGCTTGGGCGCGTCCCCGGCCTGGCCGTAGACGTCGGCGAGCAGGTCGTGGCCGATCGGCACGTCGGCCCGGAACGGGACCGGCGCGCCCTGGTCGGCCCCGAGCCAGCGGACGAGCGAGATCGAGACGTGGTCGTCGGACAGGGTCTGGGCGAGCGGGGCCAGCAGCAGGGCGCTCGACAGGGCGGCGAACAGGCCGAGCGCGGCGAAGCGGGTGCGGCCGACGCGCGCGGCGGTGGCGGCGCCGAGCAGGCCGAGGGGGACCGCGACGGGGAGGAGGTCGATGGAGATGAAGCGGAGCGCCCACCACGACCAGGCGTAGGCGGGAGTGCGCGCGAGCAGGAGCGTCGCGAAGGCGAGGACGGAGGGGAGGATCGCGGCGTGGCGCATGGGGGCAGGTCACCCGTTTGGGGCGGGTTGTCGCGGGGGGAGAGGCCGTCCTCCGACGTCATGACCTTGCCTCCAAGTGTCGGACCACCGGGCAGGCTTGACCCGGTAGGGGGCGAAGGCGCGAGGTGCGCGCGTGGGTCGGCGGGCGGGGCGGCACGCGGACCGCTCGGCTGCGTCGCGGCGACGGACGCGCGGGTGAGTGGGTCGCGCAGAAGGGGAGCGCGGGCCCCGTTGTCGTCGCGCGGACGTGCCCGGGGTGTGCGTGGACCGCGTGCGGCGGCGGTGGATCGCGTCGGAGGAGGTGATCCGTCGGTCAAGCGAGACCGGCAGACCTGCCCCGCCTGCGGCGGCCGAATGCGTCCGGTCCTTCCGACCGGGTGGCGCTGTTGCTGGCGTCGAGCGTCGCAAAGCGCTCGATGCGCCTCGCCCTCATACCGTTACTCGCCAGGGTCCGTTAGCGACCCATCTCCCGCACGAGGACGAATTGAATGGCGAAGCTCAGCGAGGTGCTCAAGGAGTGGTCGGTCAAGCTGAAGAAGCTCGAGGCCGCCTACGAAGGGATGGACCACAAGGGTCAGAAGGGGTGGAAGGAGCTCGGCACGGGGCTGATGATGCTCACCGGCCCGGTCACCGCGAACCGCGCCATGATGGGGAACTGGGGCAAGGGCATGTTCCGTGACAACGTCGCGTTCCTGGCCGACGAGGTCCCGGCGCAGGCGATCGCGCTGAAGAAGAAGGCGGAGGCTTACGTCAAGAACCACGACAACCCCAAGCTCTCGCTGACCCGTACCCAGACCTGGACCAAGGGCGGTCGCGCGAAGGAGCAGGCGCGCGCCGATGTCGCCAAGGCGATCGCCAACGTCATGGACGAATGCGCGCGCGAGCTGAAGTCAGCGGACCTCTCTGAGGTGCCCGAGCGCACGCGCTGAAGATCGCGCCCGTGGCGCATCAAGGCGCCGCGTCCGCCGGGGATCTCAGTCCACATTTGCCCCTACTCCGCGTCCGGTCGCGGGTGCCGCTCGGAACGGGTTTCTGCGTCGATTGCGTCGCCATCCGGGCGGATGAATCTACTCGCTGCCCGAGTATCCAAACCTAAGACATCGAGGGGGTGCCCCTCAAACCCGGAGACCACGGTGCACGCAAGAAGTCAGGTCACGCAAGAGATCCTCACCCTGTTGCAGGCCTATGCGGACGCCTACGCCTCCCGTGATGTACACCGACTGCTGGATCTTCACGCCGATGACGCGGACGTCGTGATGTTTGGCAGCGGCGCCGATGAGCGGCGGGTGGGCAAGGCAGCCATCCGGCTGCAGGCCGAGCGCGACTGGACGCAATCAGACTCGATGGCGCTGCGCTTCGACTGGACGTCCGTGTCTGCAGCGGGCCCTGTGGCCTGGGCCGCGACCGAGCTGACCGTCAGCGTGTCTGCCCAGGGGCAGCCACTCACCCTGCCAGCTCGGTTTTCCGTCGTTTGTGAGCAGCGCAAGGACCGTTGGTACATCGTGCAGGGCCACTTCTCGTTCCCGGCCACCGAACAGGCCGCCGGAGAGTCGTTCCCGGCGCAAGCCCAGTCTTGATCACGATGGGAATGGCGTCATTTTCGCAGGCTATTCCCATCGCTCTACGTTGCGCAGCGTCGGAAAGGGCTTCCTCCACAGCCGCGCGACGACAACGGTGCCCACGCCCGCTCAGACGTCAGGTGGCGCGACCCCGAACCGCTCCGCCGTCAGGCCAATCTCAAACTCGCCCTGTTCGTTACGGGCGCCGCAGCCGGAGTCCCTATGCCTATGCCGCCGACCGCCAAGTCGCAGAACCTCAAGGGCCTCGAGCAGCTCCGCCTGCTCGGGGCGGGCCAGGCGGTGCACTACTGCATGGTGCGGCTCGGCGGCAAGAACGACAAGGTGGTGTACACGCTGCTGGCCGACGCCTCCGGCCGCGCCACCAAGCAGCGCTTCAAGCTGGCGTGGGCGGGTGATGAGACGGTGGCGAATTCGGCCGAAAAGGACTGGTACGTCGGTCGCGGCGCGTTCACCATGACCAACGGCAAGATCACCACGGTGCCGTCGCTGCGCGACAACCGCGCGACGGCCGGCGCGGACGCGAAGACCCTGCTCAAGGACGCGCGCGCCGGCCTGAAGGAGGCCGGTTTGGTCGTCGCGCCGCTGCAGCTGGCGATCGGCGGCACGTTCGCGCGGGCGGCGGACACCACCCGCCTGGGCCTGAACGGCGCCGCCGCCGAGGACGAGGTCGACGACGAGTCGGAGGTCGACGCGGGCAAGGCCACCGAGATCGCCGTCCTTGCCCTGGTGAAGCGCTTCCAGGCGAGCAAACTCAAGGCCACCGTCGACGCGTACCACAAGGCCAAGGAGGAGGGCGGCGCGCCGCCGACCCCGCCGCTGGAGGCGCTGAAGGCCGCGCTGGGGGTCCTCGCCACCGACATCGGCGAGGCCGAGGACGCACTCAAGAAGCGGACCCTGGCCAAGACGCGCTTCGGCAAGAGCCTGGACAAGCTCGAGGAGCTGGATGCGCGGGTGCGCACCGCGATCGGGACGCTGGACAGGCTGCTCACCGGCGCGGACCTGGCGCCCGCGTCGCGCGCCAAGGTCGACGACCCGATCCTGCAGACGCTGCGTGGGCTCGCGGGCCAGCTCAAGACGGCCGCGCCCGAGCGGAAGATCGCGCTGCTGACGGACATGTACTTCGCGGCCGACATGTGGCTCAAGGTGGCCGGCGAGGGCGTATCCAAGCGCAAGTTCAGCAACGCCATCGAGGCGGGCATGGTGCAGAAGGTGCAGGAGGTCTACGACCGCACCTGCCGCGAGCTCGCGACGCTCGCGAACGTGACCATCAACCACCTGCCGCGTTGGCTCGAAGAGACGCAGGGCAAGGGCATGGAGCACCACGGGACCGAGCTCGACGTGGAGCGCGGGCTGGCCAAGTGGATGACCGGCGATCAGCGCGACCTGTTCCGCGTGCACGTGAAGGGCGGCAAGCTCTACCAGTACGACTGGTGGAACTGGGAAGAGGACGTGCGGGACTACATGCTGCACGAAATGGAGCTCGTCGCGGCGGACTCCGCCCTGTACCCGAGCGAGCAGATCACCGCCGGGTACACGGGCTTCGTGCTCAGCATGGGCGGGGACCTCTACATCACCCATCAGCACGCGGCCGTGCAGCACGACGGCGAGCAGAGGTCGGTCTTCCACTCGTCGTACATGGCCGGCCTGCCCGTGCTGATGGCCGGCGAGATGCTGGTGAAGGGCGGCGTCGTGAAGCGCGTGAACACCGGCAGCGGCCACTATCGTCCTCCCCTGGCGATGATGGTGCGCCTCCTCAAGATGCTCAAGACGCAGGGCGTCGAGGTGGTGGAGGTCGCCGACAACTACAACGAGAACGTGATGCCCGTGGCGGAGTTCCTCGCGGCGCACGGCGACGAGACGCCCAACCCGGACCAGATGCGCGCCAACGAGGTCGCCATGGCGACGTACCGCCAGGAGATCTTCTTCTCCAAGATGGCCCACGAGCTCGAGGATCTCCGCGGGCTCCGCCGCCTGTACGCGAAGCTCGACGCCGACCGCAAGCGGATGGACGTCAAGCTGGCGGGCGCGCTGTCCGGCGAGGAGCGCAAGAAGCTGGCCGAGGCGCGCAAGGAGACGAGCGACCGCATGGGCCGACGCGTCCAGTCGCTGCGCGACGAGCTCCAGAAGGTGGACTTCGGGAAGCTGGCGCTGCGCCTGAAGACGATGTCGGACAAGCACGAGAAGGACAAAGCCAGGCGCATCCAGGAGGAGCGCGACGCGCCGCTGGACTCGGGCATCCGCCGCGTCGACGTGCCGGAGGGCGCGGATGACGGCTACGTGAAGGCGATCGCCAAGGCGATCGTCGACGCGAAGAAGTTGAAGGCCGACGTGGAGAAGGTGATCAACACCTTCGTGGCCTGAGCCGACCCGCCCCGCGACCCCACCCCTAGAACGTGTCGCTCGTCCCGCCGGCGGCCCCGTCGCACACGAACGCGTCGGCGCGCCGGCTGGACGACGAGCGCGTTGTTCCGACTTGGCGTGCGAGGGCGGCGTGCTGCGGCTCGGGCCGCGGGCGCGCGGAGACCCGCAGGCGACGTCGTTGGTTCGGTGACAGGTCAACGCGCGGGTGAGTGGGGCGCGCAGAAGGCGATCCGGACGCGGACGGGCTGCGTCAGACCTTCGGAAGCGGGCGGAGGAGCTTCAAATGCCTGCGCTCTGCGCCGCTCTCGATGACCGTCAGTGCCGTCGAATTGAGGTCGTTCGCGAACCTGTCGCCCGGCGACGGCACGTCCCACGAGCGCTTCTCGGGGCCGCGGGTGCTGGCGGGCGATGGGTCGACCTCGTCCAACGTGGAGGGCGTGGACGGAGTCAGGGAACCTGAACCTCGTGTGCATGCGGAGCGGCACGACGTCGTAGACCGGCCTCGACAGCTGCGGAGCGCCCCGGGTCGAGGCGGGCGCCGTGAACCTCAGCGACCCGCGCACCGTGGAGGGCCTCGCCGACCTCACCAAGGCCAAGGTCCGTCCTGGCGACGGTGAACAGACCTTGGCGGTTCGGGGCTTGCTGCGCTGAGGTCAGTCCCGTCCCGGTCGGTCCGCCGCGCTCAGCGCGCCCGCGGCCAGAACCGCGGCCACGCCTCCGGCGGCGTCTCCTCCGCGCGAGAGATCTGGCGCCACACCTGCCACGCGCTCGACGCCTGATCCTCGCTGGTGCCGACGAGCGCGTCGTGCGCCGCGGCCAGCTGGTGGAACGGGATCGACATCCACCGGTGGTGCACCTCGTGGAAGCCGTTGTGGTGGTCGAGCCAGTTCGAGAGCGTGCCCGTGCGCGTCCGATGACCGCCGCGGGTCCGGTAGTGGTCCGCGATCTCCGACCAGTAGAGCATCGGCGCGAACACGATCAGCTGCGGCGCGACCCAGTACAGCAGGGGCCAGGTGGGGTGACCTGCCCACGTGAACACGCCGACCACGGCGGCCCAGAACGCGGCGAGGACCCAGCCGTCCCGTCGGCGGTTCATGGCGACGATCGAGCGGACGTACGAGACCGCCACCGCGCCGACAAGCGGCCGACCGAACCACGCCCACCGGGTCCGCGGCGTGGCGTCGAGCAGCCCCGCCTCCAGGTAGGTCTTCACCACGTGGTCGTGATCGGTGCCGAGCACGCGGTGGTGCAGCAGGTGCTCGTGACGCCACGCACCGAGGGTCACGAAGAAGGGCCACGCGTAGAGCGGCTGGAGCCGGTCATTCCACGCGCGCGTGCGGAACAGGCTGTGGTGGGAGGCCTCGTGCAGCAGGCTCTCGCCGATCGCGAACTGCACGCGCCCGATGAGGAGCAGCGCGGCGACGGACGCCCACCAGGAGTCCGCCAGGATCGCCAGGCCGGCGATCGCCGACACCAGCGACCAGTCCCGGAGCACGGCGAGGCCGCCCCGCAGGTTGCTTCGAACGACGAAGTCGCCCGGTCGCGCCAGGGTTGTGGATGCCGGCGGGGGCATCTGCTCCTGTGCGGTCTTGGACATGGGGCGGCGCTTAACGGAGTGACGCCGTTGGCGCTCCTGCCGTGGGTGGTCGACCGGGCGCCCGCGAGGTGCATGTCTTCTGACTTGGGGGGCCGCGCGACGACAAGCGGCGGCAGGTGCCGCCGAAGGCGGCAGCACTTGATCCGTTACCACGGCGTGTTCGCGCCGGCGTCGAAGCTGAGATCGGCGATCGTGCCCGTGCATCGTCGTCAGACGGACGTGCCCGAGGTGTACGTGGACCGTGTACGGCGTCGGTGGACCGCGCGGGGGGAGCGGATCCTTCGGGTGCTCTTCTAGCCGGCTTCAAGGTTGACCCGCAGAGCTGCCCCGGCTGCGGCGGCCGGATGCGTCAGGTCCTTCCGACCGGGTGGCGCTGCGGCTTGCGGCGCGCGGCGACCCGAAGGTGACGCCGACGGTTCGGTGACGGGGCGAGGTGGGGGAGGACATCGACAGGCTGCGGTGGCGGGGTGCCCGCGAAGGTCGAGGTGCGCGCGCGGGTCGGCGGCCGGGGATCGTTGGCGCAGGGGGCGAGGGACGACCGCGACAGCGCACTGGGGCGTTCGCGTCCAAGGCATGGGCGTGGCGCAGGAAGGTCCGGTCCGACCGGCGGACTTGACTGGCCCGGACCGCGCTGGCCCACAGCTTGCAACCTGCGGTCCATGTCGTCCGACACCTCGCCCGTTTCTGTGCTGCAAGCGCGTCGTCTGACACGCACCTACCGGATGGGTGAGGTCGACGTGCTGGCGCTGCGCGGCGCGGACATGGACCTGTACGAAGGCGAGCTGGTCGTGCTCCTCGGGCCATCGGGCAGCGGCAAGTCCACCCTGCTCAACCTGCTTGGCGGTCTAGATGTGCCCACCTCCGGCTCACTGAAGTGGCGCGACCACGACCTGACGTCCGCCACGGACGCCGCGCTCACCCGGTACCGTCGGGAGCATGTGGGCTTTGTGTTTCAGTTCTACAACCTCGTCCCGAGCCTGACGGCGCGTGAGAACGTCGCGCTGGTGACGGACATTGCGCCCGACCCGCTTGATCCGGATGAGGCGCTCGACTTGGTCGGACTGCGCAGCCGACGCGACCACTTCCCATCCCAGCTGTCCGGCGGTGAGCAGCAGCGCGTCGCCATCGCCCGCGCCGTCGCCAAGCGGCCCGACCTGCTGCTGTGCGACGAACCCACCGGCGCTCTGGACGTGGCGACCGGGCGTCTGGTTCTCGACGTGCTGGCGCGCGTGAACCGTGAGCTCGGGGCGACCACCGCGCTCATCACGCACAACGCGGCGATCGCGGCGCTGGCGGATCGCGTGTTCACGATGGCCGACGGGCGTGTCGCGACCGTCACCTCCAACGCGACGCGGGCGAAGTCGTCGGACATTCAATGGTGACCTCGCTCACCAAGAAGATGATGCGAGATCTGGTCGGGCAGGCCGTCCAGGTCGGCACGATCGCCGTGGTGATCGGCTGCGGAGTGGCCGCGTTCGTGTCCATGCGCGGGACGTGGAAATCACTGGAGCTGGCCCGGGACCTGTACTACGAGCGCTACCGCTTCGGCGACGTGTTCGTCCACCTGGAGCGCGCACCGTTGGCGGTGCGGGCCCGCCTGGAGGACATCCCCGGCGTGGCGCTGGTGGAGACCCGACTCGTGGAGCCTGTGCGCCTCGTGGTCTCCGCCGCGGAGACCCCGCCACCGGGGCAGGTGATGTCGCTCCCTTCGGACGGGCGCCCGCGCCTCGACGACCTCCGAGTGTACAAGGGGCGACCGCTCGAGTCGGGACGGGACGACGAGGTGCTGATCCTGAGTGCCTTCGCCGAGGCGCACGGACTGGCCCTCGGCGACACGCTGCCGCTCGTCATGCACGGCCACCAGTTCCAGACGCGCATCGTGGGGTACGCGGACGCGCCCGAGTTCGTCTACGCGATCGCCCCCGGCGAGTTCATGCCGGACCCGACGCGCTTCGGCGTGGTGTGGATGGATGAGCGCGCGGTCGCCGCAGCCTACCGGATGGACGGTGCCTTCGACGACGTCGTGCTCCGACTTCAGCCGGGCGCGGACCCTGAGGGTGTCCTGGAGTCGGTCGACGACCTCCTTGAGCCCTATGGCGGGCTGGGAGCCGTGCTTCGCGACAAGCAGATCTCGAACAAGCTGCTGACTCAGGAGATGGGCCAGCTTCGCGCGCTGGCGAGCACCATCCCGATCGTGTTCCTCGCGGTCGCCGCGTTCCTGGTGCAGGTGGCGCTCGGCCGAATGGTGCAGCTGCAGCGGGTGCCGATCGCGACGCTGAAGGCCTTCGGCTACACGCGCGGCGAGATCGCGCGGCACTTCTTCGCCATGATCGCGGTGGTCGGCGTCGTGGGGGCCGTCATGGGCCTGGGCGTGGGCACCTGGTTCGGCCGCGCCATGACCGACCTCTACCGGGACTTCTTCGCCCTGCCCACGCTGTCCTTCCGACTCGACGGCGAGCTTGTGCTGGTGTCGCTCGGCGTGTCGATGCTGGCCGCGATCTCGGGCGCACTCGGAACCGTGCTGCAGATCGCCAACATGCCGCCGGCCGAGGCCATGCAGCCACCCGCGCCGCCCACCTACAGCCGTGGGCTGATCGAGCGCTGCGGCGGTCTCGCCATGCTGGGACCCGCTGCGCGTATGGCGGCGCGCGACATGCTGCGCCGCCCGCTGCGCCTGATGTTGTCGATCGCGGGCATCGCCGCCGCGACCGCGGTGGTGGTGATCGGACGCTTTGGCGAGGACGCGATCGACGCGATGGAGGGCGTGATCTTCGACCATGTCCAAGCCGAGGACATCTCCGTCACCTTCGCGGGGGAGGTGCCGGACCGGGCGGTGCGGGCGCTCGGCCAGCTGCCCGGTGTCAACCTTGTCGAGGGACAGCGCGCGGTGGCGGCGCGGTTCTCGTCTGGCGGGGTGTACCGCGACGGCGCGCTCCTCGGCTGGACACCGGACCCGCATCTCCGGCGCTTGATTGAGTGGCCGTTCCACACGGTCGCGGCGCCTGAGCAGGGGCTCGTGCTCACCGCCGAGCTCGTCCGCGTGCTCGGCCTCACGGTCGGTGATCTCGTCGAGGTCGAGTTGCTCGGACGCGGACTTCCCACGGTGATGCTGCCACTGGCGGGCAGCGTTCGTGAGCCGGCAGGACTCCAGGGTCATGTGGGGAACGACACGCTCGCTCGGCTGCTCGGCGGCTCCAGGCTCGCCACGCACGCGTTCCTGGCGGTGGACCCACAGTACGAGACGGAGGTGGTGGCGCGGCTCTCGCAGATGCCTAGCGTGCTTGGTGTGTCACGGAAGTCGGCGGTTTTAGCTAGCTTTCGCGCACAGACCCGCGAGACGCGGAGCGCCTTCGTGTGGATCGCCAGCTTGTTCGGTGCCGCGCTCGCGGTGGGCATCGTGTACAACAACGCGCGCGTCGCCTTGTCCGCGCGGGCGCGTGAACTGGCCAGCCTGCGCGTGCTGGGGTTCACCCGCAGTGAGGTGAGCGGGATCGTGCTCGGCGAGCAGGCCGTGCATGTGCTCATCGGCTTGCCGGTAGGGCTCTTCGCGGGTCACCAGGCTGCGGTCGCCATGATGTCGACCGTCGACCCGGAGACCTGGCGCTTCCCAGTCGTGATCGCGACGCGCACCTACGGGTTTGCGGCGGCCGTGGTGCTTGGCGCGGCCTTGATCTCCTGGCTGTTTGTGTTCCGTCAGGTGTCCAGGCTGGACCTCGTCGCTGTGCTCAAGACCAAGGAGTGAAGATGACGAACCCCAAGAGAAGCCCGATCCGGTGGGGACGCATCGGCATCCTCGTCGGCGCGGTGGCGCTCGCCGGGATCCTTGTGTGGGCCTTCCTGCCGGAGCCGGTCCTGGTGGAGGAGTCGACGGCGATCAGCGGCAACGTGGTGGTGGAGGCGGTGGAGGACGGGAAGACGCGGGTCCTGGACCGCTACGTCGTGTCCGCGCCGGTGACCGGAAACCTGGCGCGCTCCGCGCTGCGGGTGGGCGACGCCGTCCTGCCCGGGACGGTGGTCGCTCGGCTCCTCCCGATGGACGCACCGCTGCTCGACGCCCGGACCCGCGCCGAGATCAGGGCCCGCCTGTCCGGGGCTCTCGATGGCAGAAGGGTCTCCGAGGCCAGGGCCCACGCCGCGGAGCTGGCCGCCGCCGATGCCGAGCACGAGCTCATCCGCTTGCGCCAGCTCGCGGTAGGCGGCGGCGTGTCGCCCAGGGACCTGGAGAGCGCCGAAGCCCTGGCGCGGGTACGCGGCGAGGAGGCGACGTCGGCGCGCTTTGCGGTCGAGGTCGCCGCGCACGAGGCCGAGGTGGCGCAGGCCCTGCTGAGGCGCGCGCCGAGCGACGGATCGGGCATGGATCTGTCGTCGCCGGTGAACGGCGTGGTGCTTCGCCTGTTTCAGGAGTCGGGTGGACCGGTGCAGGCTGGCACGCCCGTCTTGGAGATCGGTGACCCCGCCCAGCTGGAGGTGGTGGTGGATGTGCTCACCGCCGACGCGGTCCGGATTGCACCCGGCGCCCCAGCCCGGCTGGAGCGGTGGGGCGGACCCGACGCGCTGATCGCGCACGTGGTGCGGGTCGACCCGGCCGCCATCACCCGTGTGTCCGCGTTGGGCGTCGAGGAGCAGCGCGTGGATGTGGTGCTGTCGCTCGACTCCCCCCATGCGTCGAGGGCCCGCCTCGGCGACGGCTTCCGCGTCGACGTGCGGATGGAGGTGGCGCGCCAGGACGGTGTGTTGGTGATCCCCGAGGCCGCCGTGTTCCGCCGGGATGGGGGCTTCGCCACCTGGGTGGATGAGGACGGGCGCGCGACCCTGCGCATGGTGGACGTGGGCCTGCGCGACGGGGTTCGTGTCGAGATCCGATCGGGCCTGGCCGCGGGCGACGTGGTGGTGGTGCACCCGAGCGACACGCTGGTGGAGGGGGCGCGCGTGAAGGTTCCCTGACACCAAAAGAGCAGCATCGGGCCCGATACAAGCGGTGTTCCGAGGAGGCGCCCGAGGACGCGCAGCAGGTGTTGGAGCTGGCGTCGCGGATGAACCGCGCGGCGTTCGGCCCGTCGTGCTCCCAGGGGGCGTCGCGCAGGCGGGGCGAGCGCCGCCCGCGGCGGGCCCGGCGCCCCCCCGTGTCCCCGGGCCAGGAGTTCGTCGATCCGGCCCGGGATCTTTGCGCACGGGCGCCCTGGAATAGTGCGACCCGGATCCGGCGCCCGCCGGTCCGCGCATGCAGCGCGGCTGCAATCTGGGACGCCGCTCACCGCACCTGGAGGATCAGCTTGCCTGAAGCGCCCCCGGCCTCGCATGCGCGGTGCGCGGCGACGACCTGCTCGAACGGAAACACCTCGTCGATCACGGGTCGTACGACGCCCGACTCCAGCCACGGGGCGAGCCGCCGGAGCATGCGACCCCCGCCGCTGCGGGTGAGCTGGAACGCGCGGCGTCCGGTCAGGCGGGCGCGGACCAAGAACGCGCCGATGCGCGCGCCCGCGACGACCGCGCCGAGCGTCGGACCGTATCGGTCGGCGTAGGTCGGGATGTCGGCCACCAGCGACACGATCGTTCCGCCACGACGCACCGCCTGGAGCGCGCGCTCGCGGTCGCCGTGGCCCACGTTGCACAGCGCGAAGTCGAGATCGTGCACCTGCGCCCACAGGTCTTCGCGCTCGAAGTCGACCACCTTGTCCGCCCCGAGGCTACGCAGGAGCGCCGCGTGTGAGGGGCGCGCCGCGGTCGTGACGATCGCCCCGCGGACCTTCGCGAGCTGGATGGCCATGGTGCCGACGCCGCCAGCGCCGGCCACGATGAGCACCTGCTGACCCGCAGCGACGTCTCCCACCTCCAGCGCCTCCCAGGCGGTCAGCGCCACCAGCGGCACCCCCGCGGCCTCGATGTGGGAGAGGCGCGCGGGCTTGAGCGCCAGCACGTCCGCGGCCACGGCGACGTACTCAGCGTAGGTGCCGGGCCGCGTGTGGGGCGGCGATCCGTACACGGCGTCGCCCACCTGGAACCGTCGCACCGAAGTCCCGATCGCCGCGACCACGCCGGAGACATCCAGGCCGAGGGTCCACGGGAGCGACAGGCGCACCACGCCCGCCTGTCGGCCAGAGCGGATCTTGCAGTCGACGACGTTGATCGCCGCCGCGTGCACCTCCACCAGCACGTCGTCCGGACCCAGCGTCGGCATGGGCACTGACTCGATCTGCAGCACCTCGGGCGGCCCATAGCGGTGGATCCGGGCGGCGCGCATCGTCGAAGGGAGGGTCATGGCGGAAAATCCGAGTCTACGGCACGCCACATGCAGTCTGCGGGCCAGTAGGCAAGGGGGGAACATTGGATCACTTCAAGCGCTCGGTCGTGTGGATCACCGGCGGTGGGAGCGGGATCGGGCGCGCGTTGGCGCTCCGATTCGCCCACGAGGGGGCAGACGTCGTGGTGTCCGGGCGTCGTGTGTCCAAGCTGGACGAGGTGGTGTCGACCATCGAGGCGCAGGGCGGTCGCGCGCTGGCGGTGCCTTGCGACGTGTGCGACGTGGCGGCCGTCCGCGCGGCGGTGCGTTCCGTTGTCGAACGATTCGGTCGCCTGGATGTCGCGGTCGCGAACGCAGGCGTCGGCGTCACCGGGGCTTTCACCGCGCTGAGCGACGCGGACTGGCGACGCCAGTTCGACGTGAACGTGTTCGGACTGGCCAACGCCGCACGCGAGGCGATCCCGGAGCTGCAGAAGACGAAGGGCCGGCTGGTGCTGGTCGGGAGCGTGTCGGGGATGATGGGCGCGCCGGGCACGTCGGCCTACACGGCGTCCAAGTTTGCGGTGCGTGGGCTCGGCCTCACCTTGGCACAGGAGCTGTACGGCACCGGCGTGAGCTGCACGCTGGTGCATCCTGGCTTCGTGGCCACCGACATCAGCCGCGTGGACAACGACGGCACGTTCCACCCTGACCGGCCCGACACACGTCCTTCGGTGCTGCTGTGGACCCCCGACCACGCCGCCAAGGTTGTGCTGCGGGCGATCGCGCGGCGTGACCTGGAGTACGTGTTTACCGCCCACGGCAAGCTGGGCGCGCTGCTCGGCAAGCACGCGATGCGGCTGGTCCACCTGGCCATGACGCGGTTCCGGCCAGCGGCGGTCAACGCCACCTTGAAGGGAAAGCACCCGCCTGGGGAATGAGGCGGCGGTCGTGCTCCCGGACTTGTATGCACAGTCTACGTGAGGACCGCGGCAAGCGCCGTGGCGGCACTCCGGCACGCTCTTGTTGTTCGTGGCGCGCCGAACGGCGCGGTCGAGGATCGCCATACAACGATTCTGCGCCAGGATTCACGATCGTGATCCGGCGCGCCAGAGGTGTTTCAGGCCAGAACGAATGTGTCATCGTCTGTCATTAGTGTGTGGCACGCCTTTTGCACTCCACAAAATGAGGGAGGAACAATCCAATGCGTGTCAGACCGCCGTCTTCCGGGAACCCACACGTGGATGCGCACACCTGGGTGTGTGTGATGGCAGGTGGCGAGGGGCGCCGTCTGGAAGAGGTCGCGCGTGCCCGCTATGGCTACGCGCGCCCCAAGCAGTACTGCGACTTCGGCGCGGGTCGCACGCTGCTGGATGAGACGCTGGACCGCGCACGCTTGCTGGTGCCGGACGAGCGCATTGTGGTCGTCACCACGCGCGCGCACCGGGTGTTCGCGGACGAGTGCCTGCTCTCCCACCCTCGCGTACACTGGGTTGAGCAGCCCTCCAATCGAGACACCACACCCGGCATCCTCTTGCCCCTGCTCTATGTCCTGGATCAGGATCCGATCGCGCGCGTGGTCGTGATGCCGTCGGACCACAGCATCTCGCAGGAGCGCGCGTTCGCCGCCCTCGTGCACGACGCGATCGACTCCCTTGGGGTCCTCGACAGCGACGTCCTTGTGCTCGGCGCGCCCGCGGCGGGCGTCGACGATGGCTACGGGTGGATCGTCCCACAGTCCCGTCCGCGGGAGCGCTGGGCGCGCGTCGCCAGCTTTCGCGAGAAGCCGTCAAAGCACGAACGGCATGCGCTCGCCGCGCGTGGAGCCCTACGCAACACGCTGGTCCTCGTGGGCTACGCGGTGGAGATCGCGGCCATGATCGCGGAGCACGCGCCAACCTGGCACGACGCCATGCAGGGCGCCTTCCATACCGGCACGCTTGAGTCAGTGTACGAGACGCTGCCGTCCGCCAATTTCAGCCACGACGTGCTGGAGCGCTGCACCGACCGACTGCGGGTCGTCCCGCTTGGCGAGGTGGGCTGGGACGACATTGGCACGCCCGAGCGGCTGGAGCGCGCCTACGCCTCCGAGCCGGACGTCGCCGCCGGGGCGGCGGCGTGCCCCGCTCCGGGCGGCGGGTAGCTCAAGGCACGGCGCAGTGTCGCTGCGGGCTGTGCCCACCCAGGAAGTGGCTGAAGTCCAGATCCTGGTCCAGGTCTAGCGATGGCTCCTGTCCGAGCGATCCGTCAAATGCGAGGCAGAGCAGCGCCGTGCTGTGGGACACGCCGCTGGCGTCCGCCGCCTCGCGCACCGGAATGAACGCCGTGCTGGTCGCGCTCAGCTTGTACGCCGCGGCGTAGATCGAGCTGAACCACTCCGAGCCGACATCCTCCGCGTTGACGTCCGTCACCGCTGGGCCATCGGTGTACACGTCCCAGTCGGGCACGGCGCCCTGCGTGGAGTCCACCGCGGTCAGCACGGCGTCCACGTTAGGCAGCCCCGCCAGATCGTCGACGAACGAACCCCCGTGGCATGAGCCCAACAGGAAGTTGAAACGAGTGTTTGGGTGCGCGGAGAAGGTGGCCGCCACCTGCTGGGCAGACACGCCGACGCCGCCCAGGCCGATGCCATCCACTGAGCCATGGGCGATGATCGCCACAGTGACCGTGCTGTGGCTCTCCGCGGCGGCGTCGATCGTAGCGAGCAGCGTCGCAGCCTCCTCGTCCGCCAGGTAGATCGTCTCCGACACCCCGTCCTGGTAGGCCTCGAAGAAGTCACGCCCACCCTCTCCGGTCGCGCTCGCGTCGTCGTAGAGCGACTGCCCCGGCAGCAGGCCCTGGACGACGATGTACGCGTTGCTCTCGGCCAGATCCAAGCGCGGGATGGTGAACACCGGGGCGATGCCGGTGGGCGCCTGCAGCCAGACACGGGCGTCGACGACGTCGTCCTCGTGGTCGACGATGCTTCCCAAGAGCGAGTCCGGGGTCACGCCATCCAGCAGCGGCCACCAGCTGGCGGGCGTGGAGGTCGTGTCACCGCTCTCGCCCACGATCAGCCAGTTGACTGGGTGATCGAAGAAGGTGTCGGGGGCGAGGTCCACCAGGAACAGCCAGCCCGGCTCCTCCGGCGTCACCTCCTCAGCGGGCGCCTCTTCGGTCGCCATCGGATCCGCGGCCTCGACGGTCGAGGCCTCGTCGACGGTGCCTAAGCGCACCAACCGGAAGGACTCGTCGGGGCTGACGAGGTCGGCGGTGAACGCCTTAGCGACCTCGTCGGCGGCGGCCTGATCCGGCACCACCTTGCCGTCGTCGGTGGGCTTGCAGGCGGCCAGGAGTGCACACAGGGCGACGGCTGAATGACGTGACATGGGGACTCCAATTTTGGTGTTGCGCGACATAGTCGTGCAAAGTGGGTGCCAGCGCACACGTCCTGCACCCCGTGCCGTCGCGCGACGTGGCCTCCGCCGTTCGTGTGGCCAAGCTTCACCGCGGGTGACCAAACCGAAGGGGGGAGGCGGATCGTCTCCAGGGTGTGAACGGCATGGAGCCCTTCGAATTCGGGGGGCTCGCATGAGCGAAAAGGACCTGTTGATCTGCCGCACCCCCGGCACGCCAAGGGCCGGGGGTGGCCACGCTCGCCCGTCGCTTCGGCTTGGACGCCTTGGAGGCCGCCGAGGACGCGGTGCAGGAGGCCCATCGCGCTCCAGTCTTGGCCTGCGCGCGGCGCGCCGAGGATCCAACCGCTGGGCGGAGCAAGGTCCGCCTACACCCTCACACCACCTCGATCTCGCTGACCCCGTCCTCCACCCGGTTGTCGTCCTCGCCCCACTCCGCGCGCTGCACGCCCACCGCGCGCAGCAAGGACAGCACGGCGTGGCTGGTGCTGTCGCTCTGGGTGCGGCGCACGTGCACGTCGTTGAGCAGCCGCCCGCCCGCGGGGCCCGCGATCAGCACCGGCCACTCGTCAAAGCTGTGGGTGCGCGACTCGCCGTTGTCGCTGGTGGCGAGCACCGCGAGGTGGTCGAGCAGGGTGCCGTCCCCCTCCTCGATGTCCTCGAACGCCTGCAGCATGTCGCCGAAGCAGCTCATGATGAACTTCTGGATGTCGACCACGCCGGGCTGGGGTGCGGGCTCGTCGTGGGTCATCTGGTGGTGGCCCAACCTGGCGTTGGGGAAGAGGACGTCGCTGATCGGGTACGTCAGGAAGTTCGAGAACACCCGCGTCTGATCGCAGGCGAGCGCGAGGGCCAGGATCTTGGACATCACCAGGTTCTTCTCGCGGATCTGGGGCCGACCGTTGAGGTCCGGGTAGTCGCGCGCGGGCTCGTCGGGGACCGCGCAGATGTCGGTGGTGACGGGCGGGGCGTCCAGGCGCGCCAGCCGGGTCTCCAGCTCACGGATGGCGGTGAAGTGCGCGTCCAGCCGGCGCTGGTCGGACAGGCCGACGCGCCCGCGCAGGCGGGTGGCGTCGGCGCTGATCGCGTCGAGCACGCTGCGGCGCAGGGCAATCGTGGGGTTGGCGGCCCACAGCCCGCCGGTCGACACGGCGCCGTTCCCGAACACCCGGGCGAACAGGGCGTGGGGCGAGTCCTCGGCGGGGTTGCGCGACACGGCGCTGCGGAACGACAAGCCGCCCTCGGCCACCGCGCCGAACTCCAGCGAGCGGAAGGTGGTTGTGGTGCCGAGCGTGTCGGCCGCGACCTGGTCGAACGTGGCCGACGGGTAGGAGAAGCCCAGCAAGGGGTCGACGAGCTTGCGGCCGGTCAGGATCCCGCAGGCGCCGGGGTGGTGGGGCGACGTGTTGGGCAGGCGCAGCGTCAGGCCGGACACCACCGTCAGGCGCGATTTGTGCGGCTCCAGCGGCGACAAGGTGGGCGACAGGCTCCACGCCGAGCCCTGGCCGGTCCGGCTGGGCACCCAGCTGGACGCCACGTTGCCGTTGCCCCAGTAGAACAGGCCCAGGCGCGTCGGGAGCGCGCCGCCGTCGGCCCAGGCGTCGCCGTTGGGGTGCAGGAAGGTCTCGAGCGCGGGCAGGCCGATGCCGATCGCGGCGCCGCCGAGCAGGCCGCGGAGCACGGTGCGACGGTTCAGGCCGCCGCGACGGGCGGGGGGCGTCACTCGGGCACCGGCCAGACGATGGGGTCGGGCACGCAGGTGGTGACGCCCAGCCCGTCCTCGCTGCACGCGCGGACGCCGGTCGGCTGGCTCGCGTTGCACGTGTAGAGCGGGAGCTGGATGGGGTAGGGCCAGAGGCCGCCGCGCGTGGGCCACACGAAGTACTGATCCCACGGCAGCAACGTCGCGAGCAGCGTGCCGCGCTGGCGGACGCCCTGCACCTTGAAGCTGGCGATCGGGGCGTGCGAGGACACGCGAATCAGGCCGACCGGCTCGCTGTGGAGCGTGAGGACAGGCTCGGGGCCGGGGTCGCGCGCGTCGGCGCTCCACCACCAGTCGCCCGGGTGCCACTCGACGAAGCCCGGCATGATGACCGTGCCGCTCCGGCTCAGCCCCATCTCCATCAGGTTCCCGTCGGCGTCGTACAAGGACACGAACACCTCGACCCGCTGGTTGGTGTTGGTGAGCGACGCGTACAGCGACAGGCTGCAGTCCATCTCGTCCACCTGGCCGTCGCAGTCGTTGTCGGCGCCGTCGCCGAGGAACTCCGGGTACGACTGCACGTTCGTGCCCGGGTGGGCGTGGACGTTGTGGTCGTCGCAGTCGGTCTTGAGGGGGGACACGCCGGGGGCGCCGCACAGCAGGTTCTCGGACGGCGTGGGCACCTCGGAGCCAAAGCCGTCCCCGTCCAGGTCCTCGAAGCAGCTCTCCAGGCCGTCGCAGTCGCGGTCCTGGGAGTCGTTGGGGATCTCCGTCGCACCGGGGTTCACCTCGGCGCGGGTGTCGTCGCAGTCGAACGTCACCGAGCCCGGGGCCACCACGAGGTAGTCGTCGCCGCTGGGCACGTCGGCCTGCACGGCGATCCCGCCCTCCTCGCGGGGGTAGCCGTCGTGGTCCAGGTCCTGGTAGGCCATCCGCTCGTCTTCGTCGGTGACGCCGTCGCAGTCGTTGTCGGCGCCGTCGATCGGGTCGGGCACCCACGGGTCGGCGCCGACCACCGGGCGGACCGTGGGGTCCTGGTCGTCGCAGTCGAACGCCCACCAGCCGAGCGACGTGCAGGTGCAGCCGACCGACGCCACGCAGCCCGGGTAGCCGTCGAGGTCGGCGTCGGTGGCGCGGTCGTAGGTGCAGTCGAACGAGGCCGCGGCCTGGTCGATGATCGGAGCGTCGGTGGGCCGCTCGACGGGCGTGGGCGCCGGGTCCCGGCAGGCGGCCGCGAGGCCCCAGACCAGGACCGCCGGTCGACCGTGCTGTGCGAGCGGGAGTCGCAAACCAACCCCAAGGGGAGCCATCAAGGTACCACGGACCCTCATGCTTCGCCGTGCTTTGTGACCGACCGGGCCTCCCGGGCGCGTTCGTCCCGCGGCCCATCGCCGGTCTCAGCTCTCGTCGCTCTCGGTGTCGACGCGCGCGCCGTCGTCCCCGACGATCCACACGGCGTCGGCGTGCTGCGACACCGCCAGCGCCTGGGAGAGCGTCGGCCTCCACGGCTGCTCGACCTTGGGCCACGGCGCCCGGCCGATCTCCAGCACGGCCAGGGCGGCCCCGACGCTGGCCCGGGCGTGGGCCGCGTTGGGCCTCGCGGCGGGAACCCACACGATGTCCACCCCGCCGACCGACACGCGCACGGCGGCGCCAGACACCGGCACCACGCCGCCGCCAGGGCCTGGCTCGGCCGCGGTCAGCGAGGTGAGGGTGACCTCGGCGTCGCCAGCGAGCTCGATCGGGTCGGCGGAGCGCACGCCGTCGAGGGCGATGCCGGTGGAGTCGGGCCAGCCGCGGGTCCACGCGTCGGCGATGGCCGCCACGCGGGGGCAGTCCAGGCCGTGGACCACGTGCAGCACGGCGTCCTTGCCGCGGGCCCGGGCGATCGCCTCGCACAGGCCGGGCAGGCCCTCCACGCTGCGCAGGCGGTTGGTCGACACGATGACGGTGCGCAGGTCGTGCAGGCCGTCGGCCTCAGCGAGCGCGCGGGCGATCCCCGCGGGCGCGTCGATCAGGAAGGACCCGCGCGGGGTGCGGACCCACAGCGCGCCGATCCACCGCGCCTGGACGGCGCCGTGGGACCAGTCGCTCACGTCCCGGCCCGGGCGGTGGGCCAGGTCTGGCGCAGGTCCCGGTCGAGCAGCTTGGAGAGGTCGGCCAGATCGGCGGCGTAGGCGTCGGTCAGGCGCGCGCGCATATCGGCGGGCATCGGGTCCTTCGGGCCCTTCTTGGCGCGCACCAGCAGGCGCTGGGCGCCGGTGCGCTTGACCGCCTGCACCACCGGGCCCAGGTCGTGGTCGTAGAGCCAGCGCGCGGTGCGACGGCCCAGCTTGCGCAGCGTGGGGAAGCGCGCGGTGCCGCTCTCATTGGCGCGCTCCCGCAGGTTGGGCGGGACAAAGGCCGGATCGACGTCGACGTGCGCGTAGGCCCGCGCGACGGCGATCTCCGGGTCGGCCGACGCCTCCTCCAGCAGCAGCGTCAGCAGCGCCTCGCGGGGGAAGTGGTCCAGCCAGCAGCGGACCTGCTGGGCGTACATGCCGCGCTCGATCGCGTTGGGGTGGTCGACCAGGAAGGTGCGCAGGTCGCCCGAGTAGGCCGTCTCCTGTACGAAGAAGCTGTGCTGGCTCACCAGGCGGGCGATCGGGTCGCGCAGCATCAGCAGCAGGCGCGCGTGGGGGACCACCGAGGCCGCGCGGGCGGGCGCGTGCGGGTCGTAGAGGTAGCTGGGCGTGACCTCGCCGGGGACGCGGTCGCCCGCGTGCGCGAAGTGGGCGGCGTACCAGTCCACGCCGCGATCCCAGTTGCGGTCGAAGAACATGACCTCCTTGCGGCCCTCGGCGAGCGACACCTGGGGGTGCGCCTCCAGCCAGGCGTGCAGGGTGGTGGTGCCGGCCTTGAGCGCGCCGATGCCGAGGAAGTGGGGGAGGGTCAAGGCGTGAACCCCTGCTCGACCAGGTCGTCGTGGAGCACGCGCTCCAGCAGGCCGACCTCCTCCGGGGTGAGGCCGCGGCGCCACTTGCGGTCGTCCGACGTCATGGGGGTGGCGACCAGGCGGCGCTCGAACACGGGGCCCCAGGGCAGGTCGACGAAGTCCGCCAGCGCGCGCATGGTGCCGATCGGGTCGGCGACCATGGCGTCGTAGCGCAGCTCGAGCAGCCGGTCGGCGGGCGCCTGCACGGCGTCGTACTGGCGCATCAGGACCTTCCAGTAGATCGCGGCCAGGACCAGCTCGTGGCTGCCGCTCTCGCGGTAGATCGCCAGGTCTTCGGGCGACACGGCGCCCCAGCCCCACTGGCCCTCGCCGCTCCACCAGTCCACGCGGCACAGGCTGGCGGCCACGGCGCGCCCGTCCCGGCGCATGTGCACGAACTTGGCGTCGGGGAAGGCGGCGCGCAGGTAGTCCACCCGCGGGAAGCCCGTGTGCTTCATGGCGAAGCGCGACTTGCCCTGCGCGGTGGCGTGGCTGGCGACCAGGGCGCGCAGGCGGGCCCGCGCGGTGTCGGTCATGTCGTCGGCGGTCAGCTCGCGCGGGGCGGTGAACAGGCCGTCGGTCGCCGCGTTGAGCAGCCGGTAGTTCTCGGTGGGCTGCGGGATGCGGCGGGTGCCCTCAGCCTTGGGGAGCCAGTCGGCCATGCCGGGCAGGTCGTGCACGCGCGCGAGCGCCGCCCACGCGCCGCCGCCCGGCAGGTAGGACGTGTAGTGGCTGATCCAGGCGACGTCGGGGTGGTAGCTCAGCAGGCGGTAGAGCAGCGAGCTGCCGCAGCGGCCCGTGCCGATCAGGAAGATGGGGCTGTCGACGGCGCTCATGCGAGCGAGGCCTTCCGGGCGGACTTCCCGGCCGCGAGCTGCTCCGCGAGCTTGCGCACGCCGGTCTCGACGGCGGGCAGCACCGCCTCGTTGAACGTGCCGTCGTCCGGCCACTCCACGTAGAGCGTCCCGTGCTCGTGGCCGTTCAGGTCCTGCAGGCTGAAGGCCTGGTCCACCCCGGCGGCCTCGGCGGGCGAGTCGTCCCAGGCCCAGGTGCGCACGGGCTGACCCTCCATCTCCAAGCTCAGCCGCGCCTGACGGGCCCCGGCGGCGAACGCGATCTCGCTGGCGGCCTGGGCCAGCGCCTCGAAATCTCGGCCGAGCGCCAGGCGGGCCATCCAGGCGTCGTTCGTCTCGCGGACCAGGCGGTTGCGCTCGCGGATGGCGCTGGCCACGCCTTGCTCGCCGGTCGGCATCACCAGGTAGCCGACCTTGTTGAGCAGCACGCCCGCCACCACCATGGACAGCAGGAAGAGCAGCGCCGACTCGCGGTCGCGGTTGAAGTGCACCATCACGCCGAGCGTCGCGAAGGTGCCGGCGAACGCGTACATCACCAGCACCGTGGTGCGGTGCGACATGCCGGTCGCCATCAGCCGGTGGTGGATGTGCTGACGGTCCCCCACGAACAGCGACTGCCCCATCCACGCGCGCCGGGCGATGGCCAGCAGGGTGTCCAAGATGGGCAGGCCGAGCGCCAGGATGGGCGTCAACATGGCCACGGCGACCCGGCCTTTCTGGGCCGTAGACACCGACACCACGGCCAGGACGAACCCGAGGAACATGCTCCCTGTGTCGCCCATGAAGATGCGCGCGGGGTGGAAGTTGTAGATCAGGAACCCGAGCACGGACCCGGCTAAGCTGCAGCACAGCAGCGCCAGCACGATGTTGCCCTTGCTGACCGCCAGCACCACCATCGGTGCCAGGCCGAACAGGGCGATGCCCGCCGCCAGGCCGTCCAGGCCGTCGATCAGGTTGACCGCGTTGGTCACGCCGACGATCCAGAACACGGTGAGCGGGATGGCGAACCACCCCAGGTCGAAGATGGGCAGGAAGGGCAGGTCCAGGCGCTCGATGCGGTTGCCGTAGATCGCCACGAACACCGCGACCGAGATCTGCACGGCCAGCTTGAAGCGCGGGCTGACCTGCTTGAGGTCGTCGTACAGGCCGAGCGCGGCGATGCAAGCGCCGCCGATCAGCAGCGCGGCCAGCAGCGAAGGGTCCTCCAGCGTGCGGTCGCCGACGCGGTTGGTCACCGCGCCCGACCACTGGAGCAGCTGAAGGGCCGCCAGCGGCACGTAGAACGACAGCACGATCGCCGCGCCGCCCAGGCGGGGGATGTCGGCCGCGTGGATCTTGCGGTGGCTGGCCCCGGCGGTGTCCACGACGCCCAGGCGCCGCGCCATGCGGATCATCACCGGGGTGAGGATCACGGCGGCGGCGAAGGAGAGAAGGAAGCTGACGAAGAAGGTCGTCACGGGAGTGGCGTGTCCTCGCGGTCAGCATGCCCCGGGACGCTCCCGGTCACAACGACCTGACGGGTCCTGGACGTTTGACCTGGGGTCACTTGCCCGCAGGAGCAGCGACGGGCTGCTCCTTCTCGGGCTTCACCATCACCATCTTCCCGTGGTCGAGGTTGGGCGCGAGCGGGTTGCCGTAGGTGGCGCGCAAGTTGATCGGGCCGCTGATGGTGCGCGGCGGAGGCTTGGTGATGCCCTCGTCCGCCGTGGCGGTCGGGGCCTCGGCGGTGGCGCCGATCGCGGGCGACGCGCGGGACGCGCGCGAGGACGGCATGGGGCCGGTGTCCGACTGCATGGACCACGCGACGAGCATGGCCATGACGATCGCCGCGCCGCCCAGGAGCACCCAACGCATCTCGCTCATCACAACCTCCGCGTGGTCCCTAGTGTAATCCCCGTTTGCGGGATCGTTCAGCCCCCTGTGGGGCCGCCCTACGAGCCAAGAGCCTAGCTGACGGCCTTGGCGTGCTGCAGGTCGTACCAGGCGAGGTACTCCTCGAGCGTGCCGGTGTAGTCGAGCAGCTTGCCCGGCTCCGGGTAGGCCAGGATGCGGTTGCCGACGCTGGCCAGGTCGCGATCGTGGGTGACGAAGAACACCGTGCCCTCGTAGGACTCGATCGCCTCGCGCAGCGCGGAGATCGACTCCAGGTCCAGGTGGTTGGTGGGCTCGTCGAGCACCAGCACGTTGTACTGCATGATGATCAGCTTGCACATCATCAGGCGCGCGGCCTCGCCGCCCGACAGCGTGGCCGTGGGCTTGGCGCCGTCTTCGCCGGAGAACAGCATGCGGCCCAGGATGGCCCGGACGTCCTGCTGGTTCATGGTGGGGCGCTGGTCGTGCAGCCAGGTGAACACGGTCTTGCCGGGCGCGATCGACTCGCGGTGGTCCTCCGAGAAGTAGCCGATGCGGACGTTGTGTCCCCAGCGGATCTCGCCGGCGGACGGCGTCAGCTCGCCGACCAGCGCGCGGCAGAACGTGGTCTTGCCCATGCCGCTGGGCCCCAGGATGGCGATCTTCTCGCCGCGGACGAAGCGGGTGTGCAGGTTCGTGAAGATCTTGTGGTCGTCGTAGGCCGCCGACAGGCCCCGGATGTCGACGACGTCCTTGCCGGACGGCTCGCCGGAGTCGAACCGGATGAAGGGCCGGGCGATGTTGCTGCGCTTGACCTCGTCGGGGCGCAGGCGCTCGATCTGCTTCTCGCGCGAGCGCGTCTGGCTGGCGCGCGTACCGGCGCCAAACTTGGAGATGAACTCGCGCAGCTGCTCGATCTTCTTGTCCTTGGCCGAGTTCTCCTTCTCGACCTTGCCGCGCAGCTGCGACTTCTGGCGGACCATGTCGTCGTAGTTGCCCGGGTACTGGATGATCGTCTCGAAGTCGATGTCGGCGATCATCGTGCAGACGTCGTTGAGGAAGCGGCGGTCATGGCTGATGACCACGAGCGTGCCGCTGTAGTCGTTGAGGAACTCCTGGAGCCAGCGGATGGCGTCCATGTCCAGATGGTTGGTGGGCTCGTCGAGCAGCAGCGCGTCCGGGCCGCCAAACAGCGCCTGGGCCAGCAGCACGCGCAGCTTGCGGTCGCCCTGCAGCTCCGACATCAGGCCGCCGTGCAGGTCCATGGGCAGGCCCACGCCGATCAGCAGCTTGGCGGCCTCGGCCTCGGCCACGTAGCCGTCCTCTTCCGCGACCACACACTCCAGGTCACCGAGCGCCTCGTTGTCGGCGTCGGTGAACTCGGCGCGGATGTAGATCTCCTCCTTCTTCTGGATGGCGTCCCACAGGCGCACGTTGCCCATGATCACCACGTCCAGGACCTTGTGCTGGTCGAACGCGTAGTGGTCCTGACGCAGCCAGGCCGTGCGCTTGGGGCGCGACACATGGCCGTAGTCGGTCTCCTCGGCGCCGATGAGGATCTTCATGAACGTGGACTTGCCGGCGCCGTTCGGGCCGGTCAGGCCGTAGCGGATCCCGGGGTTGAACGAGCACGTCACGTTGTCGAACAGCATGCGACCGGCAAAGCCCTTGCTGACCTCAGACACGGTGATCACGGCAATCTCCTGGACGACGGGTCGGCCGGGTCCTTGAACAGGACGTCGCTGGCCGCCACACGGGGGCGCCGGTTAACCGGCCGGGCCCCCCGTGGGCGAGGCGCTCCACCGATCCGTCACGATGGGTCAGATTGGCGCGCCTTTGGGGGCGAGTCCCCGATATGCTTACCGCCCGTTGAGGTTGGAGGTCGTGATGAAGGTCGGCGCACATCCCATGGTGGTGGCGGTCGCCCTCGGGTTCCTGGGGCCGTCGGCCCTGGCCGAGGACGAAGAAGACATCGTCGACGGCCTCGACTGGCTCGACGCCGCAGACGAGCCCGCGGGCTCCTGCGCCACGGACGGCGTAGTGATGAACGGCTCCGAAGTGGTCGATCCGCTCGATGTGGCCGCGGTCCGTGACGCCTGGGCCTCGCTGATCCGCTGATCGGTCTCGGGTGCTGCGGAATTTCCGCATTCCCGTGGTTTTGATCGCGTAGTATTCAGGTGTCCCCCCCTCCCGAGGTTCCGCGATGACGTTTCGCACGTCCTTCGCCGTGGCCGCGCTGGCTCTGTCCGCGTGCGCCCCTGAGTTCTCCTTCGTCCCGAAGGATCCGGATCCCGAGGACGTGTTCGCGGTGATCGACGTCACCCCGCGTACGATCGACTTTGGCGAGAAGAACAGCCAGGAGACGGTCCGCGAGACGGTGACCGTCACCAACATCGGCTTCAACACGCTGGACGTGTCGGAGCTGACCATCGCCGTGCCTCCGTCGTTCACGGTCGAGCCGGTCGGCACCACGCCGCAGAGCCTGACGCCCCAGGCCACCTGGACGTTTGACGTGGTCTTCCACCCGCTGGACTCGGGCGTGCAGGAGGGCACCATCACCGTGCTCTCCGACGCCATCAACGAGCCGGAGGCACCGGTCACCGTCTCCGGCAAGGGCGCCATCCCTCGCTTGGAGATCTCGCCCGACCCCATGCGCTTCGGCGACCTGTTCATCCCGTGCGGCCAGCAGCAGGAGTTCACGCTGCGCAACGTGGGCTCCGAGCCGTTGGTGATCTCGTCGGTGATGCTGGGCGGCTCGGCGTCCATGCTCAGCTTCCCGGTCCTTCCGCCCGCCGACCTGACCCTGGATCTGAATCAGGAGTACAAGCTCCCCGTTCGTTTTGACCCGACGATCGCCGACCGCTTTGGCGCGGAGCTGGTCGTCACCAGCAACGACCCGGCGGGCGAGGCCCACGTCGGCATCAGCGGCAGCGCCCGCTACGCGCAGGAGGTGGGCGAGCAGTTCATCGTCCCGGAGAACATCCCGATCGACGTGATCGTCGCGGTCGACCAGTCCTGCTCGATGGACGACCACGCTACCCAGCTGAACAGCCAGTTCGCGTCGTTCATCCAGGTCTTCGCCAACGCGAACGTGGCCTGGAAGGTGGGCGTGCTCACCGAAGACAACGGCTGCATGACCACCCTGACCGCCGCCACCCCCAACTGGCAGGCCCAGTTTTCGAACGCCGTCAGCTACGGCGCGGGCGGCAGCTACACCGAGGCGCTCCTAAAGCTGACGCAGAACGCCACCGCCGCGGGCTGCAACTTCGGCTTCCGCGACCCGGGCTCGCCGCTCCACATCATCCTGGTGTCGGACGAGCGCGACCAGTCGCCCAACGCTGGCACCCAGAACTACTGGGCGACCTACGTGACGTCCTTCCGCGCCTTCGCCGGCGCCGGCGCGCCCATGAAGGTCCACGGCGTCCTCGACGTGAACAGCCAGACGCCGGATGCCAGCAGCCGGGGCCCCTACGGCTACATCGACGCCGTGAGCTGGACCGGCGGCACGCTGCTCAACATCTACGACAACAACTGGCCCAACGCGCTCGCCGCCATCGCCCAGCAGGCCGTGGCCGACATCGGCGTGTTCGAGCTTGGCCAGCGCAGCCCCGATCCCAGCAGCGTCCACGTGTTCGTGGACGGCGTGGAGCAGTTCACCGGCTGGACCTACGACGTCGCGCGCAACTCGGTCGTGTTCGATCCGGACCCCGCGCCCAACGCGGTGGTCGACGTGACCTACGGTGTCGCGGTGAACTGCGGGCCCTGATCGGCGTCACGCCGTGGGCGAGGCAGGCTGAGCCGCGCGCGGGCGCTTAGACCGCCTGCGCGATCGGGGCGGGGCGGTGTACGACGGCGCGGTCGCGGCCGGTCGACTTGGCCTGGTAGAGCGCCTTGTCCGCCGCCTGGTAGGCCTTGTCCATGTCCACCCAGTGGGCGGCGTCGACCAGCGTGGCGCCGACCGAGATGCTGACGTGGCCCAGATCGCTGCCCTCGTGGACGATGCCCAGGGCGCGAACGGCGTCACACAGCTTGTCGCCCAGCTGCTGGAGCTTGTCGTAGTCCTCGACCGACGCCAGCACCGCGAACTCCTCGCCGCCCAGGCGGAACACGCCGTCGCCCGCGCGTCGGAGGCTACCGCGCACGGCCGTCGCTAGGTCGCGCAGCGCCTGGTCGCCCGCGTAGTGGCCGAGGCGGTCGTTGTACTTCTTGAAGTGGTCGACATCGACGATGAGGAGCGCGACCGGCGTGCCCCCGCGGCGAGCCTTGGCGATCGCCACCTCGGCGACCTCATCAAAGTGACGACGGTTGTACAGGCCGGTCAGCGCGTCGTGGCGCGACTGCGACTCGACGAGCTGGAGCGCCCTGGTCAGCGCCACGAACAGGATGAGGCTCCCGAGGCTGAACAGCACCAGCAGACCGTGCAGCGACGACTGCCGCAGCGCGGTCCACAGCATCGCGCGGCGTGAGGTGACCACGCCGACGTGCCACCCGCTGGGGTTCACGTCGAGGATGTAAACCTCGACGTCGCCGACGCGAATGGGGGTGCTCGGGTGAGGCTCCTGGATGGAGATGCCGCCGGGCAGGCGGCTGCCTCCGAGGAAATCCGCGCCGGTCGGGTCGAACAAGCGCAGCGTCGAGTCAGGGACGCGGTCATCGTGGAGCAGCTCGGCGAGCGTACGCACCGACACGTCCACGCTGATGTCGCCGGCGATCTGGCCATGGTGCTCGACCAGCCGGCTGACGGTGGTCATCGGGCCCTTGCCGCCGGTGTCGGAGTAGACGGCCGACCACCCGGTGCGAGGGCCCTCCAGCTTCAACGGCGCCGCCCCAGGCAGCATGTCGTACCGCTTGAGCAGCTCGTGGTTCCACAGGAAGGATCCCTCTGGGGGCCTGGGGAAGATGTAGAAGAAGCCGCGCTTGGAGATGTAGTAGACCCAAGGCAGCGACTCGTCGTGCCCATGGACCAGCTTCAGCTCCTCCGACAGCGCGAACGCCATGTCGATCTCGGCGGCCGCTTCCGACCCCGCCACGGGCGGATCGCCCTCGCCCATCAGGCCGCCCAGGTCCTCGGCGCGGTACCCGGGCGGCGCCGACATCGCGAAGCCGGCGCGCTCGGGCACCGCCCGAAGGTACGGGGTGATGGTCTCCGCCGTCGTCAGGCGACCGCTCAGGATGTCCTCGGCGGTGGCCGCCAGCGCCTCCACGGCTTGCTCGCGCAGGTCCAACTCTCGGGCGATCCGCGCCGCCGAGCTTAGGCCCGCCTCGCGCGCTTCATCGGACTGGCGGCGCATCGACTGCGACACCTCAAAGCCGGTGAGCGCGATCGACACGAACAACGCCACGGTGAGGAACCCCCGTGCCGCGGATTGCACCATCTTTCCCGGGATCGTGGGCCGCTTCATGGTTCTGGTCTTCCCCGACTGTGCGGGAACACGATGAGGCGGGTGTGGCAACACACAAGACGTGGCATGTGGAGCGTGAAAGCGGACGATGCATGCACCCTCGCCGTACTCCTGCCCGTTCGCGTGTCACGGATTACTGCCGTTGCATAAGGCTCATCGCGAACGGGTACAGCGGAGGCCGCCGCTCAGGCTCCGGCACCTCGCTCGATGTGCGTTCGTGGAACTACGTACTCTCGCGACCACCCGTCGCGGCGACCGCTCACGCGATACGGCGAAGGGGGGGCCTGGTTGGAGCGTCTAGACACGACGACGACGGTCGACACGCCGGAGCGTGTGCGCTTCACGCACCGGCTGGCGGGCCCTGGCGTGCGCGGCGTGGCCTGGCTGCTCGACCTGCTGCTGCAGGGGTTCGTGGTCACGGGCCTGATGCTGGCGCTGACCCTGACCTCGGTGTTCAGCGGGCTGGGCGGCGAGGCAGGCACGGGCGCGGGCCTGCTCGTGTTCTTTGTGGTGTCTTGGTTCTACGCGGCGCTCTTCGAGGCGCTCTGGGCGGGCCAGACCCCGGGCAAGCGCGCGCTGCAGCTGCGCGTGGTGTGCACCGACGGCTCGGCGATCGGCCCGCGCGAGGCGGTGCTGCGCAACCTGATGCGCGGCGTGGACGGCCTGCCGTTCGCGTACGTGATCGGCGTGATCGTGGCGACGTGTGACCCGCGCCTGCGGCGGATCGGCGACTGGGTCGCGGGCACCATGGTGGTGGTGGAGCAGCGCACGCAGCTGCTGGACGCCGCGGCGATCGAGCCGGCGGTGACCGAGGCCGAGCGGCAGGCGCTGCCGATCCGGGTGACGCTGCGCGGCGACGAGCGGCGCGCGATCGAGGCCTTGCTGCGCAGGCGGCGTCGCCTGTCGACCGGGCGGGCCGAGGAGATCGCGGCGGTGCTGGGGCCGCGCCTGGCCGAGCGAGAGGGTGTGGTCGCGGGCACCTGGCTGCGCACGCTGACGCTGGCCTACGCGCGCGCCACGGGGCGCGACGCATGAGCCGCCTGGACCGGGCTCGCTTCGATCGCGAGCGCTTCGTGAGCGACGGCCGCCCGCGCTGGGAGCGGCTGGACGCGGTCGTGTCGTCGAGCGCGCTGCGCGGCGGCGCGGACTGGTCGGAGCTGGCGAGCCTGTACCGGTCGGCGTGCACCGACCTCTCCCGCGCGCGCGACGAGGACCTGGGCCCCGACGTGCTCGGCTACCTCGATGACCTGACGGCGCGCGCGCACGATCGGCTGTACGGCGCGCGCCCGGTGCTGCGCGGGGATCTCGCCCGCGCGCTCGGCCAGGACATCCCACGTCAGGTGCGGGCGTCGTGGCGCTACGTGCTCACCGCGGCGGCGCTGTTCTACCTGCCCGCCATCCTGTGCCTGATCCTGTCCTTCCAGAGCGAGGACCTGGCGGCCGAGGTGCTCGACCGCGCCACGCTCAAGTCGATGGAGGAGATGTACTCGGGCCCGGTCGAGCGCACCGCCGGGCAGAACGCGATGATGGCCGGGTTCTACGTGTTCAACAACGTCGGCATCGCGTTCCGCTGCTTCGCCACCGGCGCGCTCGGCGGCATGGGCTCGGTCTACTTCCTGGTGATGAACGGCGTGTCGATCGGCACGGTGTTCGGCCACCTGCTGGGCAGCGGGCAGGGGGCCAACCTGCTGGAGTTCACCAGCGGCCACAGCGCGTGGGAGCTCACGGGCATCGTGCTCGCGGGGGCCGCCGGGCTGCGCATGGGCTGGGCGCTCGTGCGGACGAACGGGCTGACGCGGCTGGCGTCGCTGCGCGCGGCCGGGCCTGAGCTCTTCCTGCTGGTGATGGGCGCGATGGTGATGCTGTTTGTCGCCGCCGCGATCGAGGGCTTCTGGAGCGCGAGCCCGATCCCACGCGAGGCGAAGGCGGTGTTTGCGGTCGTGCAGCTCGCGATCGTGACGGGCTGGCTGGGCTTCGGCGGTCGGGGGCGCGCTTGAACCCGTTCGCCTGTCGGATCGTGCTGCGTCCGCGCTCGCCGTTCGAGTCGCTCGACCTGGCGCTGTGTCTGCTGCGCGAGGACGCAGGCCTGTTCGCGCGGCTGATGCTCGTGGTGCTGCTGCCGGTCGCGCTCATCCTCGCGCCGACGGTGGCCTACCCCACGTCGCACGACTGGGACGCGGTGCGGCTGGCGCTGCTGGTGCTGGCGGCGCCCGCGCTCCAGGTGCCGTTCACGCAGCTGATCGCGCGCCGCCTGTTCGACGACAAGGTGCGCGTGCGCGACGCCTTGCGCGGGTCGAGCGCCGGGTGGCGCGCCTACCCGTTGGTGGCGCTGTCCACGCTGGTCAGCCTGACCCTGGCCACGTTCTCGCTGGGCATGCTCTGGCTCCCCGCGCACGCGGGCACACTCTGGGTGGTGGAGGCGGCGGCGCTCGAGCGGCTGTCGATCCCGCGGGCGCTCGCCCGTAGCGTCGCGCTCTCGTCCAACGGCGTCGGGAAGGCGGTCGTAGGCAGCCTGGTGAGCGGCGCCCTTCTGATGTGGGTCGTGCTCGGCACCGAGCTGATGGCGCAGGGGCTCGTGCAGTTCGTCCTGCAGCTGGGCCAGCCGTTTGGATCGATCCAGAACGGCGACGTCACGCCGTGGATGTTCGCGGGCGTGCTCCTCGCGCAGCCGCTGATCGCGCTGTACCGCATGATCCTCTACGTGGACCTGCGCACGGCGGTCGAGGGCTGGGACGTCCAGGTCGCGATGATGGCCGCCGCGGAGCGCGCATGAGGGCCGCCTGGCTCGCGCTGTGTCTCGCGGCGTGCTCGGCGGGCCAAGACGCGCCAACGGACGCCGTGGACACCGACGCCGCAGCGGTGGACTCGGCCAGCCCGCACGTCGACCCGCTCGCGAGCGAACGCTTCGCCTTCTGCCATGAGGCGGGTGCGGACGCCGACCAGCTAGCGATCTGGTGCGAGCTGCTGGAGGAGGCGCCCGCCGACGCCTGCCCTGGCCTGCGCAAGACCTGCGCGGACGGAAACTTCGAGGCCCAACCGACCGGCTGCGGCGGGTTCAACGGCCGCGGCGAGGTGGCGCCCGGGTTCGCCGGCGCGCCCGGAGACGAGTCCCCGTGGCGGGGTGTGGCGGGCGGCTGTGTGGATCCCACCGAGGGCTTGGGATTGATCGACGCCGCCCTGCGCTGGATGATGGCGGCCGGGGTGGCCGTGCTGATCGTGGTGCTGCTGCGCGTGCTGTGGTCGAAGCTCGGCCTTGGGGGGGCGCAACCGCCGCGCCGTGCGCTGGCCCCGACGGCGCCGCAGGTGGTGATCGACGCGATCGACGGCGACGACGATCTGGGCGCGCTCCCCGAGGACGAGCTTCTGGCGCGCGCGCGTCGTGCGCTGGAGGCGGGCGCTCTGGGTGAGGCGGTGCTGTTCGCGCGTGGGGCGGCGCTCCGTCGGCTGGCGCGCCGTGGCCTGCTCACGCTGCACAAGGCGCGCACCGATCGCGAGTACGTGCGCGGCGTCGCGCGGGAGCCCGAGACGCGCGACGCGCTCGGCTCGATCCTGAGCGCGGTCGAGGACCTTCGCTGGGCCGGTCGC
>CAIOSP010000138.1 GCA_903861005.1 uncultured Pseudomonadota bacterium | reverse complement strand
TCGAACCCGCCGTACATCCCCGAGTAGACCCAGCTCGCATTGTAGGCGCCGCTCGCGAGGAAGAGCACGCCGCTTCCACGCGCACGAACCTGGACGGCGCCGTGCTCGAGCGTCGCACACGGCCATGCCCTTGTCCCGCACCACTCGTCGTCCACCCCGCCCGGCGTCACGAACACGCCATGCGCCTCGTCGACCGTCAGGTCCTCGCCGTCACAGTCCTGGTCGATCCCGTCTTCCAGGATCTCCGCGGTGGCCCCGCCGCGGGACGGGTCGTCGTCGTCGCAGTCCTCGACCACCGTGTCGTAGCGATCGCAGCCTGAGTAGGAGCCGTCGTCGTCGAGATCCAGGCAGGCGCCGCACGCGGTCGCCGAGTTCGGGTCGCTGTCGTCGCAGTCGGGCGGGGCATCGCACGAGCCGGTGCCGTAGCCGTCACCATCGACGTCGGTGCAGGTGGCGCACGTGAGCCAGGCGTTGGTGAGGATGTCGTCGCAGTCCTGTGAAGCGCCGGTGCTACGGTCGCAGTGTCCGAAGTGGCCGTCGCCGTCGACATCCGCGCAGGTGGCACAGCTTACCCAGGAGTAGGGGTTGGTGTCGTCGCAGTCCTTGCTGATACGGTTGTACGCGTCGCAGCCGTCGAATCGGCCGTCGCCGTCGGCGTCGCCGCAGGTGGCGCAGCTGGACCACACGTTGGCATTGAGGTCATTGCAATCCTCGCCCGTCGCATCGTAGGCGTCGCAACCCCAGCGTCGCCCGTCGAGGTCGCCGTCTCCGCAGGTGACGCACATCGACCAGACCAGCTTGTCTGAGTCGTTGCAGTCGTCGCCGCCTCGTGCGGCAGCCGCGTGGCCGTCGCCGTCGACGTCGTCGTCGTTGGCGGGATCGCAGTCGTCATCGACGCCGTCGTAGGGCACCTCCACGCGGGATGGGTTCACCCAGTACGCGCCATCGTCACAGTCGGCGCCGCCGTACTGGGCGCTCGTGTATCCGTCCTGATCGGCGTCAAAGTCGTCCTTGCCGTCGCAGTCGGCGTCGACGCCGTCGTATGCCGAGTCCAGCGCGTCTGGGTTGACCGACGCGTTCAAGTCGTCGCAGTCCATGGACCCATTGGGGTTGTAGATGTAGGCCCCCGGCGGGATCGGGAAGGTGGCGAACGTGGGGTCCACCCCGAACCCGTCGCCGTCCAGGTCGAAGTCGTCGCCGCCGTCGCACGCGTTGTCCAGACCGTCGTAAGGGACCTCCACCGCGCCAGGCCGGGCGAGTGCGCTGTCGTCGTTGCAGTCGGTCGCTTCGGGGACGCGCCCCTCCACCGGCACACAAGATTCGATCGGGATGGAGTGCGCGTTGCCGAACCCGTCGCCGTCCTGGTCGATGAACCACTGGGGCGGGCTGTCGGCCTCGTCGGTCACGCGGTCGCAGTCGTTGTCGCGCCCGTCCGTGCAGTCCTCCGGCGCGTTCGGGTGGTCAAAGCGATTGTTGTCGTCACAGTCACCGGCGACCGCGACGGTGCCCGGCCGGATGCTGCAGGACTGCAGCGGGGCGAGCGAGTCGCCGTAGCCATCGCCGTCACCGTCGACGAACACCGTGATGGCGCCGACGCCGACGTCGTCCGCGAGGCCATTGCAGTCCTCGTCGACGCCGTTGCCGCAGACCTCGGGCGCGAACGCCCCGACGTGCAGATCATGGTCGTCGCAGTCGGTGCCGCCGACCACGACGGGGCGCTCGCCGTCGTCGTCCTGGTCGAGCAGGTGGTCGACCATCGACTGGGGGACAAGGCAGCCAGTGAGCAGCAGGGGGGCGAGCCAACGGAACATGGGCGGTTTCTCCGTCCTTCTCTTTTCGGATGCGGCCCCTCCGCGCGAGCGCGGATGTGGACCATGCGTCAGGGATTTCCGCCTGACGGGCATCTGGGGATCATCGGCACCATGGGGCTGACCTGTAGCGGCAAACTGCACAGTTCGTGCTAGGGCCCCCATTGGAGCGAGCACGTGATCGACTTCCTCCGCCGCCACAAGAGCACGATCCTGCTCGTGTCGACCCTGCTCTACGACGCATCGCCGATCGACTTGATCCCGGACGCCATCCCGCTCGTCGGATGGTTCGACGATCTGGGCGTGACGGGCGTGGCCATGGTGTTGGGTGCATGGTGGTGGCGAAAGCGGCGTCAGGCCCTGGCGGCCGCGCTCACCCAGGAGAAGGTATGAGCGACGTGTTCTCCGACGCCCCCGCGTCGTCAGGCTCCGAACCCCCGCAACGCGCGACCGCGCGCCCCCTGGTGAACCCATGGCCTTGAGTCGACGCAGCTTCCTCGGTCTGGGCGTGGTGGGCGGCGGCCTGCTTGCGCTCGGCGGGATCGGCCTGCGCCCCACTGTCCTGCGCGCCGCCACCAAGCCGTTGCTCGCCCTCGACGAGCGCACGTTCAGCGTGCTGGCCGCGTTCGCGGAGCGGGTGGCGCCCGGCGGCGGGGCCTTCCCGGTCGCGTCGGGTGTGCACGTCGCCGAGAAGGTGGACGCGCTGCTCGCGACCTGCGCGCCGGGCATGGCGGCGGAGCTCAAACAGGCGCTCCTGCTGTTCGACAATGCGCTCGCCGGCCTGTTCCTCGACGGCCGACCGAGCACCTTCACGTCGTGTGACGCGGTGACCCAGGACGCGATCATCGACTCCTGGAAGAACTCCCGGCTGGATCTGCGTAGGCGCGTCTACAAGGGGCTGCGTGGCCTATGCGCCGGCGCGTACTACGGCTCTCCCGAGGTGTACGCGGCGATCGGCTACCCTGGCCCGCCTGACTACCGATCGCTGATGGCGCAGCGGGACGCCGCCGTCGCCGAGGGGGCCGCGGCCCCGGGCCCTGAGAACGACACCGACACCGAGCACATTGAGGCGCCCGCGGCGCCGGTGGGGGCCCCATGAGCGGCGCGATCCTTGGGCACACGGACCTCACGGCGGACGTCGACTGGACCTGTGACGTGTGCATCGTCGGGTCGGGCGCAGGCGGCGCCGTACTCGCGGCGGGCCTCGCGGCGAAGGGCCTCGACGTGATCGTGGTGGAGGAGGGGCACCACTTCACGCGAAAGGACTTCACGTTGCAGGAGTCCGACGCGCTGCCCGCGATGTACCAGGAGCGCGCCACGCGCGCGTCGGCGGACGTGGCGATCACCGTGCTCCAAGGCCGGAGCGTCGGCGGGTCGACCACCGTCAACTGGACGACCTGCTTCCGCACCCCGCAGCGCATCCTCGACCACTGGGCGAAGGTGCATGGGATCGAAGGGCTTGATCTCGACCCGCACTTTGAGGCCGTCGAGTCCCGCCTGAGCATCCAGGAGTGGCCTGCCGCTGCGGCCAACGCGAACAACCGTGTGATCTCGGACGGCTGCGGCAAGCTGGGCTGGGAGTGGAAGTCGCTCAAGCGCAACGTTCGTGGCTGCGCGAACAGCGGCTACTGCAGCGTCGGCTGCCCGGTCGACGGCAAGCAGGCGATGGGCATCACCTACCTGCAGGACGCCGTGGCGGCAGGGGCCCGGGTGCTCTCCAACGTGCGCGTCGAGCGCTTCGAGGTCGAGGGCAAGCGCGTGGTCGCGGTGCGTGGGCGCGTGATGACGCCCGCCGCGGCCGAGCCGGATGGCGCGCAGATCATCATCCGACCGAAGATCGCGGTGAGCAGCGGCGGCGCGCTCAACGGTCCGGCGATGCTGCTGCGCTCCGGGCTGGACGCGGGCGGGCTGGTGGGGCGTCGCACCTTCATCCACCCGGTCGTGGCGACGCTGGCGCGCTACGAGGCGGCGGTGAACCCGTTCTGGGGCGCCCCGCAGTCGATCGGCTCGCACCAGTTCTTCGACCGCGGCGACGACAAGGTCGGGTACTTCCTGGAGGCCGCGCCGCTGCTGCCGATGCTCACGGCGGTGGCGTTCCCGATGTTCGGCGCCGAGCTGAACCAGGCGATGGGCGAGCTCCCGCACCTCAACGCGCTGCTCGCGTTGTCGGTCGACGGACTGCTCCCCGAGGACGACGGCGGCACGGTCACGCTGCGCGCCGATGGTCGGCCGTCGCTGGACTACCCGATCCGTCCGTTCCTCAAGGAGTCGTTCCGCCACGGCACGGAGTCGATGCTCAAGATCCAGCTCGCGTCGGGCTGCGCGGAGGCGACGACGGCGCACGTCTCGCCCCTGCGGGTCAAGTCCGTGGAAGAGCTCAGCAAGCTGGATGAGCGCGAGTACGGCGCGCACCGCCACGCGATCTTCACCGCGCACCAGATGGGCGGCTGCGCGATGGGCAAGGACCCGTCGAAGTCCGTCGTCGATCTGGAGCACCGCTTCCGCGGCGTGGACAACCTGTTCGTGGTCGACGGCTCCGTGCTGCCGACGTCGCTCGGCGTGAACCCGAGCGAGACGATCTACGGCCTCGCGCATCGCGCGGTCGAGCTGGTCGCCGCGGCCGTCTAGAGGGCGGGGAACAGGGTGCGGGCGTTGCGCGCGCTCAGGTCCATGACCTGGAGCGTCGTGCAGCCCCGCAGCGCGGCGACGCGCTCGGCGACGCGCACCAGATCGGCGGGCTCGCCGCGGGCGCCGGGCGTCCACGGCTGATCGGGCGCGTCGGTCTCCAGCAGCAGGAGGGGATCGGGCACGCGCGCGGCGACCTCAGCGATCCTCGACGAGGTCGCGACGCCCGCGCCGATCGACACGCACACGCCGAGCGTCGCCAGCTTGTCGAGCGTGTCGGGCGGACCACTCCACGCGTGGATCATCGCGCCGGCCTCGGGCACGCCGTCGGCCTTGAGCAGCGCGGTGATTTGTGGGTAGGCGCGGACGACGTGCAGGACGACCGGCACCCCACGCTCGCGGGCCAGCGCGAGGTGCGCGCGCGTGCTGGAGCGTTGACGCTCTCGCGCGACCGGCTCCTTCGCGCGGGCGAAGTCCAGCCCGGTCTCCCCGATGCCGTGCGGGGTCTGTCGACGCGACAGCGCGTGGAGCAGCGCGTCGTGTGTGGCGTCGTCGAGGTCGGTGCCCCACCACGGGTGGACGCCGAGCGTCCAGGCCGCGCCGATCTGTCGGCCGACGCGCTCGACCTGATCCCAGTCGTGGGGAGCCGCGGCGCAGATCACAAACCCACCGACGCCTGCCGCGCGTGCCCGATCGAGGACGTCCGCACGGTCGACGTCGAACGCGGGCAGGTCGAGGTGCGTGTGGGCGTCGACCCAGGTCACGCGATGGACTCCACGCTGTGGATCTCGTTCGGGAAGGCCTCCTTGAGCATCTTCTCGATCCCGCCCTTCACCGTCAGCGCGGAGGCGGGGCAGGTCCGGCACGCGCCGATCAGGTTGATGCGGACGACACCCTGCTCGATCGAGAGCAGCTCCAGGTCGCCGCCGTCGCGGTGGAGGATGGGCAGCACGTTCGCCTCCATCACGCGCCACACGGCGGCCTCCAACCCGTCGGCACGCGCGGCGTCTTCAGGCGGGGTGAGCGTGCCGCCGGCGGACAGGATGTGCTCACGGATGGCGACCGACACCGCGAGATCGATCGGCCCCCACTCGGCCTCGGGTGCGCGCTCGATGGTGATCGTGTTGTCGCGCACCAGCAGGTTCCGCACGTCGTCGCGGCGGATCAGGCGCGCGATGAGCCACGGCGCGCCGTCGGTGGTCTTGGTGAACCACAGTCGCCCCGTCGCCAGGCGGCGATCGGTGATGTACGCGCGGCCATCCGGGTTCGGCGTCTCCTTGGCGCTGAGCTTGACCTCGGTGATCACCTGCCAGTGGCCGTCCTTGTGGTCCAAGGTCAGGCCGCGCAGGCGGTCCACCACCTCATCGCTCGCCGTGATCGGGTGGCCTTCGAACACGGGGTGAGGTGGACCCTCGGCGGGCCCTTCGGTCACTTGGAGCATCCAGCCGGCGGGCACGGCGAGCAGCGCGAGCGCGATCCCTTGACCGTCCGGCAGCCCGGCGAGCCGCGCTTCGGCGGCGGGGGAGAGCGAGGCCGGCTCGTCGTCGCGGTACACGACATGGCCGAGGCCCAGCGCGCGCTTGATCTTGTCCCACAGGCCCATGCGTGCCCCGGATGAAGGTCACACCTAACACCCCGCAGCCCGACGGTGCGCAGTCGGCGCGCGCTTGCTACGGTCGGCGCACCGGAGGATCCCGTGGCGGCCGTGCTCTTCGTCTGTCTTGGCAACATCTGTCGCAGCCCCATGGCGGAGGGGATCCTGCGCGCCAGGCCCGAGGCCAAGGGATGGACGATCGACTCGGCGGGGACCGCCGGTCACCACGCGGGCGAGCACGCCGATCCGCGGACCGAGCGCGTGCTGCGCCGCCATGGGCAGCAGTTCGCGCACGCCGCGCGCGCCGTGACGGCGGACGACTTCCCTCGCTACGACATGCTGCTCGCGATGGACGCCGACAACCTGTCGGATCTGCGCCGGCGCTGTCCCGCCGGGCACCAACACAAGCTGACGCTGGCCCTGGAGCCGCTGGGAGGCGGCGACGTGCCCGACCCCTACTACGGTGGCCCGGAGGGCTTCGACCACGTGCATGACCTGCTCACGCGCGCGCTGGACGTGTGGGTCCAGCGCTGGAGCGGGGACGCGGCCTAGCGCCAATGCCGGTCACTTAGGCCAGTTCCTAGGCTTCGCCGATCCCTTTCGGAGGTCGGCGGCCTCGGTTTCGCTGGTAGTTGCTCATCTTGATCTTTACGTGGCGCGGGTACCTGCGTTCGGACCGTCTGGGCGGAAGCACGAGCCGCGCCATGTCCGCGTC
>CAIOSP010000137.1 GCA_903861005.1 uncultured Pseudomonadota bacterium | reverse complement strand
CTCCGACCGCTACTTCTCTTCGGTGATGGGCCCCACGTGGCCCAACCGCGAGTACCTGTACGCGGGCACGTCCAACGGCGGGAAGGAGACGGGCGCCGCCACGATGGAGGGCGTGCCGACGATCTTCGACGCGCTGACCGCGGCGGGGATCTCCTGGCACGTCTACTCCAATGGCACGCCGCGCCAGGACTGCCTGGGCTGGCACCTCGGGTCGGAGGGCACGTCGTTCTACGACACCTTCCTGGTCGCGCTGCAGGACGGCACGCTGCCCGAGGTGTCGTTCGTCGACCCGTCCGGCGCGCAGGACGAGCACCCCGCGAACAACGTCCACGGCGGCGAGGCGTGGGCCCACGACATGATCACCGCGGCGATCGCCAGCCCCCTGTGGCCCGAGCTCGCGATCCTCTACACCTACGACGAGGCCGGCGGCCTCGCGGACCACGTCCCGCCGCCCAAGGCCTGCCTGGCCACCCCGGACGCCACCGAGTTCGACCGCCTCGGCTTCCGCGTGCCGTTTTACGTCATCTCCCCGTGGGCGCGCGCTGGGTACGTGTCGCACGAGACGCACGAGCACGCGTCGATGCTGCGCCTGATCGAGCTGCTTCACGGGCTGCCCGCGCTGACGGGCCGCGACGCGAACGCGGACGCGCTGCTCGACCTGTTCGACTTCGACGCGCCCGCCCTGTTGCATCCGCCGACGCCGCCCGATGCTGCGCCGGTCGACAGCTGCGAGTAGTTAGGCGCCGCCAAGAGGGTGCCATGGACGCGATCGACAACTTCTCCGGCGTCGCGCTCGACGCGATGCCGTCCGTCCAGCGCGGCGAGGCGCGCGTGGTCCACGTGCCGCTCGTCATCGCCACGCCCGAGGCGCTGCAGGGCCTGGGCACGCTGGTGACCGACTTCGCGTCGGAGCCCGTGCAGATCGTGCCATGGCCGTGGCGCGGGCCGCGACCCGTCGTCTCCGGCACCGGCGTCGAAGGCGGCGTCTCGCAGGGCGTGTTCGCGCTGCGCCGCGAGGGCGGCGTGCTCTGGGGCCAGAACCACGCGGTCGGGCGACGCTACCTCGTGGGCTGGTACGACGACCCCGCGACCGCGCGCCCCGACGTCGAGCCCGCCGCGATCGACCGCCTGTGGACGCACGAGGCGAACCACCACCCGGACGGCGGGCAGGTCTTCTTCCCGCGCGACGGCGCGCCGTTCATCGCCCTGCTCGCGCGGCCCGGCGACGACGTGCGACCCGAGGACTTCCGCGCGTTCTGGTTCGACGGGACCTGCGGCGTGCAGATCCACGCTGAGGTCTGGCACCAGCCGCTGTTCCCCGCGGGCGAGGCCATCGTGTTCGACGACAAGCAGGGCGCGGTCCATGCGTGCGTGTCGGTGGACTTCGTCGGCGAGTTCGGCGCCTACCTGTGCGTGCCGCTCACTCCGGGCGCGGCCGCCTAAAGCCACGGTGCCGTGCCGATTCGACGACGAGGCGGTTCCACGCCCGCCGCCGCGCCGCAGGTGCGTTGAGACGTGTGTCGGCGCTTAGACGCCGTAGACCTGACCCGACCCCGTGGAGGACTCATGCGTTCCTGGTTCGTAGGCGTGCCGCTCCTCTTGGCCGCGTGCGCCGCGTCTCCCTCGTCCGACGATGGCGTCGACACCGACGCCGACACCGACACCACGACCGAGCCCTTCGCGAACAACCCGTTGGTGCACGAGGCGATGCTCAGCTCGGCGCACCGCGGCGGCTCGCTGCTGGCGCCCGAGGAGACCATGGAGGCGTTCCAGAACGCCGTCTCGCTGGGCGCGGACGTGCTGGAGATCGACGTGTGGTCCACCTTGGACGGCGTGATCGTGCTCAACCACGACCCGGTCGTCGATCGCACGACGGACGGGACCGGCAACGTCGTCGGCCTGACCTGGGCGCAGCTTCAGGCGCTCGACGCGGGCTACACGTTCACCCCCGACGACGGCGCGACCTTCCCGTACCGCGGCGTCGGCGTGAAGATCGCGCGCCTCGACGAGGTGCTCGCCGCGTTCCCGGACTCGCTGTTCAGCATCGAGATCAAGCAGCAGTCGCCGTCGATCATCCAGCCCGTGCTCGACCTGATCAACGCCGCGCACATGCACGACCGCGTCGTGGTCGGCGCGTTCGACGACAGCGTGCTCACCCAGGTTCGCGAGGCCGATCCGACGCTGCTCACGACGCTCGGCACCACCGAGGGCTTTCAGATCTACTCGCTCACCCCCGCCGACGAGGCCGGGTACGTCCCGCCCGCCCCGTTCTTCGCAGCACCCTTGGAGTACGGCCCGATCACGCTCGCGCAGGCCGACATCGAGAAGGCGCACCGCCTTGGCCTGACGCTGCACGTGTGGACGGTGAACGACGCCGCCGACATGGACACCGTGATCAGCTGGGGTGCGGACGGGATCATCTCGGACGACCCCGCCACGCTGCAGACCAAGCTTGAGGCCGCGGGCGTCGCCGTCGAGTGATCGACGACAGACGACCGCGACCGCGCACCGCCGAGGACCTGATGCGATCCAGCCTGCTCCTGTTCGCCGTCCTCGCCGCCTGCGCGGCGCCGGACACCCACACCGACGAGCCCGCGCTGCCGGTGATCGGGCTGCTCGACCACGCGGACATGACGATCGGCACCGGAGGCAATGGCATCAATTCCTCCAACAGCCACCCCGCCGCGACGCTCCCCTGGGGCATGGTGCAGGTGGGGCCCGACAGCGCGTCCTCGTTGGCCACGTCGTCGTTTGACCACGCCTCCGGCTTTCACGCGCGCGACGACCTGATCCTGGGGTTCAGCCACACGCGCCCCCAGGGCACCAGCACGCCGGACACCGGCGCCGTGCTGATCATGCCGTCGACCGGCGCGGCGGACGCGCTCGTCACCGCGGAGGGTCGGCGACGCCCGTTCGTCGCGGGCAGCCTGGTCGCCACGCCCGGCCGCTTCCAGATCACGCTGGACCAGCCCGAGATCGACGTCGACCTGACCGCGACGGTGCGCGCGGCGCACCACCGCTACACCTTCCCGCCCGGGACACAGACCGCGCGCCTCGCCGTGACGGTGGGCTACGGGCTCGCGGGGATCACCGTCCGCGACGCGCACGTCGAGCTCGACCCCGATGGTCAGACCTTGCAGGGGTGGGTGACCTTCGGGGGGCGCTTCTCCAGCCACTCGTCGTTGGGCGCGGGCCAGACGACGTGGTTCGCGGCCCGGGTCGACCGCCCGTTCACCGGCCACACGTTCAGCGGCGGCGTGCTCGGCGACGACCTGTCCGCGCAAGGATCGGACTGCGGCGCGGTGCTGGATATCTCCGCCGGCGACGACCCGGTGGTCGAACTGCAGCTGGCGATCTCCTACGTCGACCAAGCGGGCGCCCTGGCGAACCTCGCCGCGGAGCTGCCGTCGTGGGACCTTGAGGCGACCGCCGACGCCGCGCGCGTCGCGTGGTCGGAGATGCTGGGGCCGATCCGCGTGTCGGACGAGGACCCGCGCCGCGTCCGGATCCTCGCCGCCGCGCTGACCCGGTCCTTCCTCATGCCCTACCGGTACCAGGACGCCGACGGCCGCTACCGCGGCTTCGACGACCAGATCCACCACGCCGACTTCGCGTACCACTCCGCGTTCTCGATGTGGGACACCTACCGGACCACCCACCCGCTCATCGAGTTTCTTCACCCCGATAGGCAGGCCGACATGAACGCGTCACTCGTGCAGATGGCGCGCGAGGG
>CAIOSP010000136.1 GCA_903861005.1 uncultured Pseudomonadota bacterium | reverse complement strand
GCTTCATGGCCTCGACGACCCGCTCGCGAAGGTCGCGGCTGTAGGGCACCGACATGACGATCACCTCCCGATGTCGAGAGAAGATCAGAAACGGGATCCGAGGTCAAGGACGGATCAGGCTGCGGGCGCGGCGCTATGACGCTCCGCATCTCGACCGGCCACACCATCGCGGTCCACGGCCCCAACGGCGGCGCGCACGTGTCGCACGACATGACCTGGGCGCACGGAGCCCCCGCGCCCATGCCGATGCTCGGCCAAGCCTGGCTGGTTCACCATCAGACCCGGTTCTCGTTCGCAGGTCGGACGGCCTACGTCTCGGCGAGGACCACGCCTGTCGCGCCCTGGGAGGACCTTCGCGCGCAGGACGCATACCCCGACTTTGAGGTCCGGCTGGAACCGACCGACGTCGATCTCGAGGACCGGACGTTCCGGGTTCGGGCACGCGCCGGCCGTCCGCTCGCGCGAGGCTTGTCGGCAACGGCGGCCTACCGGGTCCACGGAGCGCCCATCCCCCCGGGGCCGGAGGGGATCAACGCGCTGATCACGACCCTTCACGGCGCGCCGGGCAAGTCCGTCACCCTGGTAGGCCCCGACGGGCCCTTCGAGGTCGTCCGCACGCCCCTTTGGTGATCCGTCCACGCGGGCCCGGCAGCTTGGGACCTTGACAAAATACATAGTCCGGGTTACCTGAAATCCAACAGCGCGACGACCGAGACGCCAAGCATAAAAGATGCTCGCGACTCGACGCCAGAGATGCTCCATCGCGCAGCAAAGCTGCGGTCCGTTTCGCTCATGAAAGCGAGATAAAAGCCCGCGCGCCGGCCGCTCTGCGTTCGACGCGCCGAGGCTCGAATAGCAAGGTATTCCCTTAGCGCCTTCGACTGTTCCGAGAACTCAGGAAAACTCAATGCGGCCTCGTCCCGTATGCTCGGGTCGAGGCCTCGCCGCGCCTTTCACTGTTCACGCGAGGCCTAGCCATGTCCGTCTCCGTCCGTCAGCGACTCGACGCCCTCCAGGTCACCAGCACGAAGGCGTTCCGCGGCATGACCGTCGTGTCGCTCGCCGCGCCCGCCGTGGGACCACAGCTCACGCTGCTTCACGGCCCGGAGGCGCGCGTCGCCGAGCGTGACCATGACGGAACAATCGCCGCGCTTCACGTGACCAACCACTCTCACCTGCCCCTGCTCTTGCTGACCGGCGAGCTGTTTCGCGGAGGAAAGCAAGACCGCGCCGTCAACTTGACCACGCTCATCCGTCCGCAGACCACCCAGCAGGTGACGACCTCATGCGTCGAGCGGGACCGCTGGAGGTATGTCGCCCAGCTCGGCGAACACTTCAGCGGCGGACGCACCACGTCGCCTTGGCACCTGCGGACCGCCGCGTCGATCCGCGCCTGCGAGTCGCGGACAGTCCGTGGGGTGGCCGATGCCGGCCAGGAGGCTGTGTGGGACGAGATCTCGGAGTTTCTCCGGGAGCGTGAGGTCCGAAGCCTCACGGCGAGCCTCCACGACGCGTTCGACCGCATGGACATGGACACCGCACTAGGAGCCTGGTCACCCGCCGCAGACGACGTCGGCGCGATGTTCTTCCTGGGCGAGCGCCTCGTGGGGCTCGAGGTCTTCGGGCGCCCCGAAGCGTGGCGCGCCGCCCACCGCCGCATCCTGGCCGGGCTGCACCTGGACGCGCCGGACTCCGAGAGGCTGCCCTCTTTCCCAGCCATGAACCTTGATCTTCTGCGTCGCATGACGCGTCACATCCCGCTGCATCGCGTCCCGGGCCAGGGGCTCGGCGCCGAGCTCACCGGCTCAGACGAGGCGGTCCATCTCGCCGCCGCCACGGTGCCCTCCGACGCCGAGGGCGCCGAGGGCGCCGAAGACGTCGTCCACCTCCGCATCGGCGTCGTCCGTCACCCCGATCACAGCGGCCGCAGGCGCCCCATCTGGCGGCGTGGCGGTCACAGGGCGGACGTCGTGCCGCCGGACGAGGCCGACGGCTACCCGCTAGAGTCCTACGGGTTTGAGGAGGGCGTCGAGCCGGACCATGACCCGGCGACCCGGGTCCCAGCGGCGGTCGCCCAAGCCGCCGCTGCGCCGCCCTCCAAGGCCGGGCTCGTGAACGAGCTCGACATCCGCATCGGCCGCTCTGTCGCGGCGCTGCGACGCCCCCCCACGGGCCGTATCAACGGGTGGTTCCTCGCCGTGCCGATCTCGGACTACGAGAAGCTGCTCGTCGGCGTCCGCAGCGTCGCCCGCCTGCCCCCGCTGCCTCACGCCCTCGGCGGTCGCCTCGCGCTCTGGCTGGGGTCGGACGAGGAGTCGGTCCGCTGGATCCGCGGCGCGCTCCTGGAGCTCGGTGTCCCTCCCGACCGCACCGCGAAGGGGGACTCCCGCTCCGTCATGCTGAACCGACTCCCCACGTGGCTCGAGGTCTGCCAGCGCACCGAGCGGGGCGTCCACCTTCGACTGACGCCAGAGGAGCGTGAACCGCCGCGGTCGGCCTGATGGCCGAGCACGACACCCTTCGCCAAGCGTCCGCATACGGGCCGATCGCCTCACCGTCCACGGCGCCGTCGCCGCATCACCCCACCGGAGCCCCATGAACCAGACCCCGCAATCCCATGGCCCCGCGCTCGACGCCCCCAAGCTGAGGGACCTCCTCGACTTCCTGGTCGAGTCGCAGCTCGCCGACGAAGCGGCCGACGGGACGCGCCCGACGCCGCTGTGCATCTGGGGCAGCCACGGGCTCGGCAAGACGCAGCTCGTCGAGGAGCACGCCCGGCGCAAGGGCTGGCGCTTCAAGACGGTCGCCCCCGCGCAGTTCGAGGAGCTGGGCGACCTGCACGGCCTGCCGGTGCGGCATGAGGGGGGTCACACCGCCTACCTGCCACCACAGTGGGTCCCGCGAGAGCCTGGTCCGGGCATCCTGCTCCTCGATGATCTCAACCGCGCCCCCGACCACGTCCTGCGCGCCTTGATGCAGCTGCTGCAGCGCTACGAGCTGTTCAGCTGGAGCCTGCCGGCGGGGTGGCAGATCGTCTGCACGGCCAACCCCGAGGGCGGAGACTACACGATCACGTCCATGGACGACGCGATGCGGACGCGCATGCTCAACGTCGAGCTCTCCTTCGACGCCAAGGCGTGGGCCGAGTGGGCGACCGAGGCCGGCGTGGATCCGCGCGGCGTGGCGTTCGTCCTCACCTACCCGGAGGTCGCCGTGGGGCCGCGCACCACGCCGCGGACGCTGGTGCAGTTCTTCGCGCGGCTCCGGCACATCCCTGACCTCGCGGCGCAGATCGACCGCGTCGGCACGCTCGCGAAGGCCTGCCTGGAGGACGTGACGGCGTGGGAGTTCCTGAGCTTCGTGCGCGACGGGCTCCCGCACCTGGTGAGCCCCGAAGAGCTCCTTGACGCCGCCGCGGTCGGTCCGGTGATCGCGCGGATCAAGGAGACCTCCGTGGAAGGCGACACCCGCCGAGTCGATCGCTTGGCGTTGCTGTGCACCCGCCTGATCCTCACGGTTCGGCGCTCCCGGTACACGCCGACCGCGCGACACGGGAAGAACGTCCGCGCGCTGCTGATGGCGGACATCCTCCCGGCGGACCTCCGCGTGGGGCTGTACCGTGACTTGCAGGCGAGCGGCGACGCGGTCGCGGCCATGCTCCACGACGCCGCCCTCGCCGAGCGCATGCTGGAGGTGCTGTGAGCGTCACGCTTGAACGTCGCGCCGAGGCGGAGATCGACGACTGCCTCTTGTCGCTGCTGACGCGCGAGCCTTTCTTCGGGCACCTCTTGTGTGGCGTCGCGCGCCTCGTGGGCGAGATGGTGCCCACCGCGGCCGTCGGCTTCGTGGACGCGGCGATGCGCCTGTGGGTGAACCCCACCTTCTTCCTCAAGACGCTGACCAAGCGCGCGGATCGGATCGCGCTGCTCAAGCACGAGGTGCTGCACCTCGCGTTCTCGCACCCGCTGCTTCGGCGCGCGGAGCACGACGCGTTCTTGTTCAACATCGCGGCGGACCTCGTCGTCAACCAGCACCTCGCCCCGTGGCCGACGCCAGCGGGCGCCATCACGCTGGAGACGTTCCCCGACCTGCCGCTTGAACCCAAGCAGAGCGTGTTCTGGTACTACAACGCGCTGAGCCGCGTCACGGCGGCGTCGAGCCCAGGGACCGCCGCCAAGCTCGCCAAGCTGCGCGAAGGCATGTCGGGATCAGACCACCCGACCTGGGAGCCGCTCGCCGACCTGCCGGAGGTCGTCCGCGAGCTGGTGGCGGCGGAGATCGCGCGCCGCGTCGAGCAGGCCATGGAGCGCCTGACCGAGGCGCAGCGCGGGCAGCTCCCGGGGCACCTCCTGTCCGAGATCGACGCGCGCCTCGCCACGCTCGCGCCGCGTGTCGACTGGCGACGGGTCGTGCGCCTGTTCGGCGAGCGCTGCCGCACCAGCGCCGTCAAGCCCACGCGGCAGCGTCCAAGCCGCCGCTTCGAGGCGGTGGCGGGCATGGCCGAGCCGAGCGGGATCCGCCGCCGCCGCAAGAGCGATCTGGTCGTGATCCTCGACACCTCCGGGTCTCTGCCCGCCTCCGCCTTGGCGTCGCTGTTCGCCGAGGTGCGCGGCCT
>CAIOSP010000135.1 GCA_903861005.1 uncultured Pseudomonadota bacterium | reverse complement strand
CTGGCGCGCCGTGGCCTGCTCACGCTGCACAAGGCGCGCACCGATCGCGAGTACGTGCGCGGCGTCGCGCGGGAGCCCGAGACGCGCGACGCGCTCGGCTCGATCCTGAGCGCGGTCGAGGACCTTCGCTGGGCCGGTCGCACGCTGACGACCGACCGGGCGCGCGACGCGGTGCACGCGGCGGCGCGCATCCTGGGCGCCGCGCTGTGCGCGCTGCTGATGCTCTGGCCGCACGTCGCGCACGCGGGCGCCCGACGCCTGGCGCCCGACGGTGACGCCGCCCTCTACGAGATCATGAAGGACGTCGGGTACAAGGTGAACACCACCGGCGGCGTGTTCGAGGACCTCAACGACGACGTCGGCGCCATGATCCTCGACCTGTACTCGGTGCAGCCCGCCTCCGAAGACTGGGACCGCATCCGCGCGTGGGTGGAGGACGGCGGCCTGCTCATCGTCGCGGGGAACGCGTCGGCCCAGCTGCCGGAGCTTGGGGTGTGGCGCCGCTTCAGCGGGCTGACCGACAGCACCCGGCGCTCCGCGATCGCGCTCGAGGTGCGCATGTCGATGCCGCGCTGGCCGGGCGGGCCCAACCAGGAGCTGTGCAGCGCGCGGCCGGACGCGGTGCCGCTGGTGGTGTTGCCGGGCGACGCCGCGACGTTGCCGTCCATACCGGTGGCGGTGGCGGTGGTGATCGGCGGAGACACCGACCTGCGCGCGACCGACTCCGACCCGCGGACCGCAAACGTCGGCGGCTTCCTCGCCACCGTCGACGACACCGACGACACCGGCGATCTCGACACCGCGGCGCCGCCGTCCCTCCCGCTCGACCTGCGCTGCCCGGAGCCCGCGCAGGTGCTGGCCGTTCGGCGCGACCTGGGCTGGGTGATCGGCATCTCCGACCCGATGATCCTGCGCAACGCCGCGATGATCGTCCCGGCGAACCCCGCGTTCTTGCTGGAGCTGGTCGGCGCCGATCCCCGCGTGCGGGTGCCGTGGGGCGTCGCGCCGGGCGCCGAGATGGTGATCGCGTCGGCGTCGTGGATGGCGCAGCCGTCCAACCCGGTCGAGTCGATGGCCAACGCGCGCATGCTGCCGTTCGTGCTCCACCTTCTGCTCTGGTGGGCGCTGCTGGCGCTCTGGCGCGGCTGGCCGCTGGCGCCGCTGCGCGAGCCGCCCGCGGAGGGTCGCCTGGCGTTCACGGAGCACGTGCGCGCGCTGGGTCGCCAGTGGGAGACCCGCGGGGCTTCCCGTCACGCGGCCTCGCAGGTGGCGCAGCTGGCGCTGCAGCGTCACGGCACCGCCGGCTTGGCGGCGCTGGCTCACCGGGCGGGGCTGGACCCCGCGCAGATCGTGTCGACCACGGTCGACCTGGCCGAACACCCGGACGGGCCTGACCGCCCCGACGACCTTGAATTCATGGAGGCCCTGTGGACCTTGATCTCGACCCGTCGGACCTGACCGACCCCTCGTCGTTCCAGCGACGCTTCGCCGCGCTGGAGGCCGAGGTCGCCAAGGTGGTGATCGGCCAGGCGGACACCGTCCGGCAGGTGCTGGTCGCCCTGCTCGCGGGCGGGCACATCCTGCTCGAAGGGCCGCCCGGCATCGGCAAGACGCTGCTGTCGCGCACGCTCGCGCGCACCATCGGCGCGGAGTTCCGCCGCATCCAGTTCACGCCCGACCTGATGCCGTCCGACGTCACCGGCGGCAACGTCTTCAACCAGCGCTCCAACGAGTTCGAGTTCCGCGCCGGGCCCGTGTTCACGCAGATCTTGCTCGCCGACGAGATCAACCGCGCGCCGGCCAAGACGCAGGCGTCGCTGCTGGAGGCGATGAGCGACCGGCAGGTGTCGGTCGACGGCGTGACGCGCGCGCTGACGCCGCCGTTCTTCGTGCTCGCGACGCAGAACCCGGTGGAGTCGGAGGGCACCTACCCGCTGCCCGAGGCGCAGCTCGACCGCTTCCTGCTCAAGGTGGTGATCGACCACCCGCCGATCTCGGTCGAGGTGGAGCTGCTGCACGCCTACATGCGCGGCTTCGACCCGTCCGACCTGGACGGCGCCGGCGTGCGTGAGGTCGCGACCGCCACCGATCTGCTCGCCATGAGCCAGCACGCCCGCAAGGTCCGCGTCGCGGACGACCTGCTGAACTACATCGCGCGCATCGTGTCGGGCACCCGCCAGCACCCGGCCGTGGCGCTCGGCGCCTCCCCGCGCGCCTCGATCGCGCTGCTGCTGTGCGCGCAGGTGATCGCCGCGTCCGAGGGCCGCGCCTACGTGGTGCCGGACGACGTGAAGGAGCTGACGCGGCCGGTGCTTCGCCACCGCTTCCTGCTCCACCCGGACGCCGAGCTGGACGGGACCACCGCCGACGCCGTCATCGACGCGATCGTGCGCGACATCCCCGTGCCGGGCGGCGAGCGCGCGTGATCCCCTCCCGCCGGCTCG
>CAIOSP010000134.1 GCA_903861005.1 uncultured Pseudomonadota bacterium | reverse complement strand
GGGGACCGAAACACGATGAGCGCGGCGAAGATGCCGACGACGGCCGCGCCACCAAGGAGCAGGTTGCGGTTCACGTGAGCCTCGCAGGGGGGCGCTTCTAGCGTGCCGGGGCGCGACACGCCCGAGTTGCCCTTGGCCTGTGGATCCCAGCGGTGTATAGACGGCGTGCCGGTTCGCGATCGATCCAGGATCGAAGCGGATCGATCGACAAGAGGGCTGCTCAGGTGCTGATCGAGAATCCAGGACAAACGCCGAGGACACGATCACGCCAGAGGCACGTTTTGCGCCAGGGAGGTCACGCTTGAAGCCGCTTCTGAAGTGGGCGGGGGGCAAGGCGCGCTTGGCGCCGAGGATCGAGGAGGCCTTTGGCGTCCCGTGTCGTGGGCGTCACCTGGAGCCGTTCATCGGCTCGGGCGCCGTCTTTTTGTGGCGTCGCGCGCAGGGGCACGTCGGAGAGGCGATCCTGTCCGACGTCAACGCGAAGCTGGTCGCGCTGCACTTGGCCACGCGCGATGACCCAGATGGCGTGATCGAGGAGCTCTCCCGCATGCCGACGACGGCGGGCTGGGAGTCTGAGTACTACCGGATCCGCGACGAGTTCAACGAGGGGCCGTTCGTGGGGCCTGCCCACGCGGCGCGCTTCATCTGGCTCAACCACGCGGGCTTCAACGGGCTGTACCGTGAGAACCGCTCGGGCGGCTTCAACGTGCCGGTCGGTCGTTACACCGAGGTCCACCTGCCCGACGAGGCCGAGGTGCGCCAGGTGAGCCGCCTGTTCCAGGGCGCGGAGATCCGCCTCTGTGGGTTTGAGGAGACGATGGCGGTGGCCTGTCGCGGCGATCAGATCTACTGCGACCCGCCCTACGTCCCGCTCACCCAGACCGCGGCCTTCACGGCCTACTCGGCGGGCGGCTTCACCATGCAGCACCAGAAGGGGCTGGCGGTGGCCGCCGAGCGGGCGGCGCGGCGCGGCGCCCATGTGGTCATCTCCAACCACGATCTGCCGGTCGTGCGCGAGTATCTGTACTCGGCGTCGTCAGGCTTTACGGTGGTGGACACGCCGCCGGTCTCGCGCGCGATCAGCCGCAACGTGCAGAGCCGCAAGCCGGTGTTTGAGGTCCTCGCGAGCATCGGTCACCCGGCGCTGCGCGTCGCGTAGGTTCGATCGTCGGGATCCGCCGCCGTGTGGGTGAGGTCGGGTTAGCCGCTTGGGCATGAACCGAGACACCGACATCGTGTTGTTTGGCGCGACGGGCTTCACCGGGAAGCTGGTCGCCGAGTACCTCGCCCTGCACGCGCCTCCCGACGTGCGCGTCGCGCTGGCGGGCCGCAGCCTGACCAAGCTGGAGGCGGTGCGGAGCGCGCTGCCGCCGCGTGCGTCGTCGTGGCCGCTGTGGGTCGCCGACAGCGCAGACCCGGCGTCGCTGGCCGCGGTGGTGTCTCGCACCAAGGTGGTGATCACGACGGTCGGGCCCTACGCGAAGCTGGGCTTGGGCATGGTGGAGGCGTGCGCGGAG
>CAIOSP010000133.1 GCA_903861005.1 uncultured Pseudomonadota bacterium | reverse complement strand
TCACGCCACTGCAGCGTGCACCCGGACCACGGCGCGGTGTAGCGGGGGAGCGTCGCGGGGACGGTCGGCGTGGTGCACGGGCTGCCGGCCGGGAGGAGCAGCGCCGTGTCCGCGAGGACCAAGTCAGGGTCGGGCAGCGAGCTCCACACGGCGAGCGTGATGGCGCCCCCGGGCACGCGGCACTCGGCCGCGATCTCGGACAGCGTCTGGCCGGCGCGGACACGGTAGACGACCTGTGCGTCGCGCGAGAACGGCGCGGGTGGGTTTCGCGGGGCGATGACCACGACTCGGGGGACGTCCGTGTCGACGGGCGTGTCCGGCGCTGCGCCTGGGGCGCAAGCCGTCGCGAGGATCAGCAGGGTACGCATGGGGCCTCGCATCGTCTTGGCGCGTGCTCGCGCGGGGTCGGGTCGGTCGAGAATCAGTCGTGCGAGATGGCGGCCCAGATCCGAACCGTCCCGTCCGACTCGACCGTGACGCGCGCGGGCTTCGCGCCGTCTCCCTCGACCACAGGGCGCACGGTGAGCGCCTTGTCCTCGACGGTCAACTGCCATTCGGTGCCGTCGGCGGCCATGAGGAACGCGACGCGCTCCTCCTTGATGTCGCGATCACCACGGCGCTTGCGGCGAATGTCGAAGATCTGCTTCATGGAGTCCTCCTGCCAGCACAGACGCCCCGGCGTGGGGGGCTCGGACGCCGACGGCCAAGAAAGTTCGTCCTCATCGAATCAGAGCGCGCCGCAGCGCACGCGCGTGTCGGGATGCGCAGAAAATTGGGCGTGAACGGGTGATGGGCCGTCCGCGCGGCCGCCATCAGCGCGTCCATGGTGCAGACCTCGCGGAGCTGACGTCGGCGTCAGACTCCCCGCCGCCGGAGTCGCCATGAGGGTGGAGATCCCCGACATTCTGTACATCGACCGCCAGGCATTCCGGTTGTCGTCTCGTCCGCCCTTCGATGAGCACCACCCCGGTGTGCGCTCCGCCACGGCGGCGGAGTGGCCCGCGCGGGGCGGATCCCTGCTCTCTCGGGTGCCGACGTTCTGGGCTGGCTATCGGGCAACATGGAAGATCGAGGAGGGGCGTCTCTTCTTGGTCTCGCTGGATGGTCGACTGCGTTTGACCGAAGGCGAACCCGTCCTTGCGGACTGGTTCAGCGGCGTGCTGCGGGCGTCGACGGGCGACCGGGTCGGAGACCCGCGCATGGGCTTCGGGCCCGTGTATGAGCGGGAGAGCTTCCTCGCCTTCGAGGGCGGTGCCCTGCTCGGCGTGCGCACATGGGACGGGCGTGTCCTCTTCAGCGACTTCCGCGCGCTCGCCACGCTCGCCGCCGGCGAGGTGCCCGGCGGCGCCACGTGGTGGATCGCAGAGGCGTGACGCTCGGTGGGGCGTAGCCCACGCAAGGCACGGAGCGCGGCGGCCCGCGCGGTGGTTAATCGCAGTTCTCGATCTAGGAGGGCGTCGAAGCATGCCAACCCCGCTGCTCTTCCTCGACATCGACGGCGTGTTGAACGATCGCGTGTACCTCAACTGCCCCGAGGTGCGCGCCGCTCGTCTCCGCGTGGACCCGGATGAGTGGCTTGGGCGTCAATGCTTGGACATCGACCCGAGCCGGGTGCGCGTGCTCAATCGGATCTTGGACGACACGTGCGCGACGGTGATCGTGCACTCCACGTGGCGCCGCATGTTCGAGCTAGACGAACTTCAGCGGATGCTGGAGATGCGCGGGTTCACCGGGCACCTCGGCGGCGTCACGGAGGTCGAGCTCGTCGAGCGCGTGGAGTCGATTCGGTCGTTCCTCTCCTTCGTTCAGCGCCGAGGGCGGCCGGTCCCGTTCGCGGTCCTCGATGACGAGGACCTGTCGCACGACGCCGTGATCGCGCCTCGCTTCGTGCGAACCGGGATGGAGCCGCACGAGGCGCTCGCCGACCGTCACGCGGACCAAGTGCGCCGGCTGCTGGCTTGACCCGCCCGCCCGCATCGAGCGGCTCACTTGCGGAGGTCCTCCAGGTGGATGCTGGGGTCGAGGGCGTGTCTCAGGTACGCGGGATCTTGGCGCACGCCGAGCCGCGCCAGGCGAGGTTGCCGCTTCAGGTGCTCCACCCCGACCACCGGATAGCCGACCGCGAGCTCTGTGAGGTTCGGCATCGTCGGCAGGTCGGCGAGGTCGAAGGAGCGCGCAGGCCAGGGTGGGGCTGCCCGGACCCGGGCGTCCTCGTCGCTCTCCCGGATCTTGAGCTGCCGAAGGCTCGCGTGGGCCGACGACGGGAGCACGTCGCGGAGCTCCGCTGGCGTCAGGGTCGCCGACCGGACGTGGTCGAGCCGTCCGGCGATCTGAAGCAGCATCAGCACGGCCGCCTCGCGGAATTCACCTCGGACGCTCTTGCGCACCTCACCCCCGAGCAGGGCCATGGGCCTGTAGAACGGCTCGGAGAGTGAAGGGTCCGGCATGAAGGCGACGTCTGCGAGCAGCAGCTCAAAGGCATCGGGAGACTCCATCGACGCGGCGAGGCGGATCGCCGCCCGCACGTCGTCGAGGCTGTGGCTACCCAGCAGCCGCCGCAGCTTGGGCATCGCCCGCTTCGCTTGGGGTGAGAGCGTCCGCGGGCGGGCGGGCCCCTCAAGGCCGTTCGCGCGCGCCGCGGTCAGCCAGCCCTCCTCTTCGTCCGTGCGCGCCGGCTTCGCGGCCAGCGCGGCCGTGACGGTCCGCAGGTTCCTCTCTAGGCTTGGGCCCGAGTCGCTGCGTCCGGCGAGGGGGATGCCGTACGTGTGTCCGCGGAGCGACACCGCGCGCAACGCGGGCAGCGTGATGAGGAAGCGCAGGTCCACGTGCGGGACGCGGGTCGGGTTTCGCGCGCGGTCGAATTCGATCCGCAGCGTGCGCAGCTTGGGGAGGTGCGCGAGCGGCCGAAGGTCGGTCAGGCCGATCGCGGCGACGAAGCTCAGGTCGAGGTCTTCGACGTCATCGAGCGCCCCGGACGCCCGACGCACGGCGAGCCAGACGTCTCCAAGGCGCACGCCGGGCGCAACCAGCGCCTCAAGCGCCGTGCGGAGGTCGGGATCGGCGGCCGCGCGGGCCGCGAGGAGGTGGTGAGGCGTGCTCATGAGGATGACCTCGCTTCGGGGAGGGGGAGGACTCGGCCCGGCCCGACGTTCTCCGTCGTGCCGTGAGGGGTGATGACCCACAACATGGGGCACGGCGGACGAACCACCGGCGTCACCGCGTGTCCGTCCGTGAAGTAGATCGCGCCGTCGAATCGCCGTGGGTGTTGGTCGCGCAGCCACTGCAGCGCGGGGTCAAACGAGGTCCCGCCGCGCCCACGCGCGTGCTGGGGCGTCTCGCCGGTGTAGACCCAAGCGCTCTGGACTGCGCAGTCGCACTCCACCACCGTCACGGTCGCGCCGCTTCGCCACAGGCCGCGCACCTCGGCGAACAGCGACGCCAAGGCGGAGGCGGGCAGAGACCCGGAGGTGTCGAGGATCACGACCAGATCGCTCTTGCGGCGGCGGCGGATCCCGCTCGGCTCGGCCATGCCCGCCACCGCCTCGAAGCGG
>CAIOSP010000132.1 GCA_903861005.1 uncultured Pseudomonadota bacterium | reverse complement strand
CAGGTCGAGGCGCCCGCCGAGCGCCCCGCGCCGCAGATCTTCCCCGGCCTGATGAACCCGAGCATCTCGTTGAACGGTCTGTTCATCGCGGGCAGCGAGTGGGACGACGGCAAGCTGTCCGCCCCGCACGTGGGCGGTGAGGCCGGCGAGGCCGCGTTCGACGGCGCCGGCGAGACCTACGGCACCGGGCTGAACGTCCACGAGATGGAGCTGCAGATCCAGTCCAACGTGGACCCGTACTTCAAGGCCAACGTGGTGCTGGCCATCCCCGGCACCGAAGGCATCGAGGTGGAGGAGGGGCTGGTCACGATCACCGCCGTCCCGCGCACCCTGATCAACATCGGCAAGATCAAGGAGCCGTTCGGCCGGGAGAACGTCACCCACACGCACGCCCTGCTGACGATCGACAAGTCGCTGATCGGCCAGCGCGTGTTCGGCGGCGAGGGCCTCAACGACGTCACGGTGAACGCCGCCGTGCTGCTGCCGACGCCCTGGTACTCCGAGGTCACCGTCGGCGTGGACCGCGGCACGAACGAGGTGGTGGGCGGCTCGGGCAAGCCGTTCGGCTTCCACGAGATGCTGCATTGGAAGAACATGTTCGACCTGACCTACAACACCTCGCTGGAGATCGGCGTGTCGGGGATGACCGGGCCCAACGCGTTCGACGACCGGTCGTGGGTGGGCGGCGTCGACGTCACCCTCAAGACCCACGGTCGCGGTCGGCACCAGGACAACAAGCTCATCTGGCAGAACGAGTTCTTGTACATGAGCCGCGGCGGCGCCGACACCGACGCGCGCCTGGGCGGCCTGTACTCCACGATCGAGGGCGCGCTCAGCAAGCGCTTCTGGCTGGGCGGGCGCTTTGACTACGTCGGCCTGCCCGAGCCCGTCGAGGGCGGACACACGATCGGCGCGACCGGCATCTTCGTGGTCGCACCCACGGAATTCTCCGCGTTCCGCATCCAGTACCAGCACCAGTGGGCGCCTGACGGACACCACGTCGACAGCGTCGTCGGCCAGCTCAACTTCACCATCGGGGTCCACCCCGCTCACAGCTACTGATGGAGATCCCCATGAAGAACCTGCTCTTCGAGCACTTGATCTTCGCGGCCGCCTTGCTGGCGTCCTCCTTCGCGTCGAACACGGCCCACGCCGCTGTCCAGGTGGTGACCTCCACGCAAGACCTGGCGGCGCTCACCGCCGAGGTCGGCGGCGCGGACGTGGTGGTGTCGACCATCGCGCGCGGCGATCTCGACCCGCACTTCATCGACGCTAAGCCGTCGTTCATGGTGAAGCTGGCGAGCGCGGACATGGTCGTGGTCGTCGGCATGGAGCTGGAGATCGGGTGGATGCCCGCCCTGCTGACCGGCGCGCGCAACGCGAAGATCCAGCCCGGCAGCCGCGGCTACCTGGACGCCTCCACCGCGATCGTGCCGATCGAGGTGCCGTCGGGCAGCATGGACCGCTCGCGCGGCGACCTGCACCCGCAGGGCAACCCGCACTACTGGCTGGACCCGGAGAACGGTCGCCGCATCGCGCGGGTGATCGAGGCCCGGCTGATCGAGCTCGATCCGACGCACGCGGTCAACTACCAACGCAACCTCGGCGCGTTCGAGGCCAAGCTCACCCAGAAAGAGGCCGACTGGGCCGCGAAGATGGCGCCGCTCAAGGGCGCGTCGATCGTGGGCTACCACTCCACCTACGACTACTTCTTTAGCCGCTACGGCCTGAAGATCGTCGGCTTCGTCGAGCCCAAGCCGGGCATCCCGCCGACCCCGTCGCACACGCTGGAGTTGGGCGCCGCTGCCAAGGCCGCGGGCGCCAAGTTTGTCGTCGTCGAGCCCTTCCACAACCCGGCGGACGCGACGCCGATCGGCACCGCGTCGGGCGCCAAGGTGGTGACCGTGCCGTCTGCTGTGGGCGGGCTCGCGGACGTGAAGACCTACTTCGACCTGTTCGACCGCATCGTCTTCACCCTGACCGGCAAGTAGGAGCGACCCGATGGACATCCTCACCCTGATGCTGCCGGCGCTGGTCGCCTGCCTCGTGCTGACCGGCATCCACGTGTACCTGGGCATCCACGTGCTCTCGCGCGGCGTCATCTTCGTCGACCTGGCGCTGGCCCAGGTGGCGGCCTTGGGCGCCACGTTCGCGCTGCTGTTCGGCGCCGAGCCGGGCAGCGCGCAGGCCTACTTCACGTCGCTGGCGTTCACGATGGTGGGCGCGCTGCTGTTCACGTTCGCGCGGTCGCTGTCCGACCGGGTCCCGGTCGAGTCGATCATCGGCATCGTCTACGCGGTGGCGTCCGCGACCGCCGTGATCCTCGCCGACCGCCTGCCGCACGGCGCCGACGAGATCCGCGAGATCCTGGTGGGGAACCTGCTGTCCGTCGACTGGCCGCACATCGTCCGCACGATCGGCATCTACAGCTTGGTCGGCGTCTTCCACTTCGTGTTCCGCAAGCAGTTCTTCCTGGTGTCGACCGACCCTGCGGCGGCCCAGGCCCAGGGGCTGAACCTGGCCAAGTGGGACCTGCTCTTCTACCTGAGCTTCGGGTTTGTCATCACCAGCTCGGTGGCGATCGGCGGCGTGCTGATCGTGTTCTCGTACCTGGTGATCCCGGCGGTGATCGTGGCCTTGTTCGCGCGCAGCGTGACCACGCGCCTGATCGCCGGGTGGGGCGTGGGCTTCCTGGGCAGCGTGCTCGGCATCGGCGCGTCCTACCAGCTGGACATGCCCACCGGCGCTGCGGTGGTGGCTACGTTTGGCGTGCTGCTGGTGGCCGCCGTGCTGGTGAGCGTGGCGATGGGGAAGGGCAAGGGCGTGCTCGGCGTCGGGAGCCACGCGCAGCGCGCTCACGGGTGAGTCGCGGTCCGGTCGACGATCGGGCGGACGGTCTGGTATGGGGTCGGGCAAGCCTGGACTCCCGTTGACCGCGACCCCGTCCCTTCGTCCGACCCGACTCGAACAAGCTGGCCTAGCGGCGCTCGCGCTGCTGACGGTGGGCCTGGAGCTGCCGCTGCGCGGCTGGTGGGTGGAGGACGCGGCGATCGCGTTCTCCTACGCGCGCAACGTCGCCTTGGGCGAGGGCCTGGTGCCGTTCCCCGGCTACGAGCGGGTGGAGGGCTACAGCGACGCCCTGTGGGTCGCGCTGCTGGCGTTGGGTCACCTTGTCGGTCTCGACCCCTTCTTCTTCGCCAAGGTCCTGGGCGGTCTGTTCGCGGCGGCCTGCGTGCCGCTCGCGTGGGCGATCACGGCCCGCATCCCCATGCCCGACCGCTACCCGCGGCTGGTGCGCGTCGCGCCGATGATTGCGGCGGCCGCGGTCGCCACCAACGCGCAGCACGTCATCTGGGCGGCGGCCGGGCTTGAGAACTCGCTGTTCTCGTTCCTGCTGGCGCTCGGCATCTGGCGCGTGCTCATCGAGAGCGAGCGCGGCGGCATGACGTGGGCCTCGCTCGCGTTCTTTGGTCTGGCGATCACCCGGCCTGAGGGCGTGGTCTACGCCGCGTTCTGCTTGGCGATCGGATCCTGGGCGGACCTGCGCAACGGCCGCGCCAAGCGGATCCTGGCGTCATTCGCCACCTTCGCGGTGCCGTTCCTCGCCTACCACGCCGCCCGCTACGCCTACTTCGCGTACCCGTACCCCATGACCTACTACACAAAGGTGGAGGCCATGTCCTTCCGCCTGTTCTCGTGGGAGGCGCGCACCTGGAAGTACCCGCGGCGCTGGGCCTCGCTGACCGGCTGGGGCTGGCTGCTGCCGGTGCTCTTTGCGTCGCTGGCGGGCACCCGCGGCTGGCGCGGGGTGGTGGCGTCGCTGTGGGGCGCGGGCTTCATCGCCGCCATCTTCTTCGCGACGCCCGCGTACAATGAGCTGCGCATCGAGTTCCTGATCGCGTCGATGGCGGTGATCCCCGCGTTGGCGCTGGGCCGTGCGGGCTGGGCCGGTCGGGCCCTGTGCGCGGGCACGAGCGTCGCGGCCATCGCGTTCGTCGTGCGCGCGGGCGGCGACTGGATGAGCGGCTACCGCTTCATGTCCTTCCTGGTCGTACCGTTGGGCGTGCTCTACGCGCTGGGCCTGGCCGAGCTTGGATCGCGGCTGCCCAAGGTGCCGTCTGCCCTGCTGGTCGGCGTGGGCGCGCTGGTCCCCGCCATCTTCAACATCGTGTTCGTCGTCGACTACTACGACCACCCCGAGCAGACGCCGCAGTCGGTCGGCCAGCGCGTCGACCACTACAACCGCGTCTGCGATCGCATCCACCTCCACCGCCCGTGGGTCGCGGTCGACCACTCCATGGGCGGCATGACCTGGTGGGGGCCGCCGCACGGCAAGTCGATCGACCCGTTCGGCCTGACCGACATCCCGTTCGCGCTGCACCGCGAAGTGAAGACCTTCCGCAAGCCGTACATCTTGACGCCGCCGCTCTTCGACTTCGGGTTCGTGAAGGCCGGGTCGGGCACGCTGTTGGAGGAGCCGGTCTTCCGCGACCGCTTCGTCCGTCTGCCCCCGTACAAGTCCGGCAAGCGCGTCGACCCGAACACCTGGATCAACCGCCGCCTGCTCGCCTCGCCCACATGGACTGGCACGCCCGCGCGCGTCACCACCCAGGACGGGCCGACGATCGAGGGCTTCGACGTCCGCTCGCCGGAGGTGAGCGTGCGCGGCGGTCTGTACGTCGAGATCGGCCTGAAGGGCGCGCCCTCCAAGGCGCCGTTCAAGCTGACGGTGTTCCTGTCCGGCCCCAAGACCGCGCAGTTCCCGGCGTCGGTCGGCTACGACAAGATCTTCCCGGTCAGCGGCTGGCGCGACGACGAGGTCTTTGACGGCCGCTACGCGTTCGACCTGCCCAAGGACCTGCCCCCCGGCACCTACGACCTGGGCTTTGTCCTGGCGTGGGCCGACGGCACGCCGCTCATCCCGACCGCAGCACCCGAGGGCGCGCTGCTCGCCGGGGACGCTCCGGTCGTGTCGCCCGGCGAGGTCCGCTTCCCCGCGCGCGTCACGGTTGTGAAGGGCGAGAAGGCGAAGGTCTACGCCGAGGACGACTGGAGCCGCGCGCTCGAGCTCGCCGCTTCAGGGGACTGCGACGCCGCCGACGACGCCTGGCTCGACGCGATCGAGCACCTGCCGACCGACGAGGCTTGGGAGGACACGCTCACCGCGCGCGCCAAGGCCCCGCTCTCCGAGTGCTGGTCTCGCCGGGTGCCCACCGAGGACAACCTCGACGCCAAGCTGGACGACCTGGCGCGTGCGCGCCGCTGGGACGCCGTGTCGCCGTCTGCGTTCGCGGCCGGCCAGACCGTCGCCGACGAGACGTGGGACGAGGCCGCCGCCGCGCGGGACGCCGGCGATCTGCCCCGCACGCTCAAGCTCTTCGAGTCGATCGTCACCGCCGACCCGACCCGCGCGTGGGCCCGCCGCTACGCCGAGGACGCGCGCGCGGCGATCCTGGCGGACGGTCAGGTTCCGCCCGGGCTGAACGAAGAGACCGACGAGCCCGACGGCCGGTAGAGCACCGAACGCAAGCTCGTCTCGGCTAGGCCGTGGTGCGCAGCACCAGCACCGGGATCTTGGCCTCGCGCAGCACGGCCTCGGCGACGCTGCCCACCAGCACGCGCGCGATGCCGCGGCGCCCGTGGGTGCCGATCACCAGCAGCTCGGCGCCGATCCGGTCGGCGATGTCGAGCAGCGTGGCGGTGGGGTCGCCGACCTCGATGATGGTCTCGACCACCATCCCGGTCCCGGCCAGTCGGTCGACCAGCGCGGCGATGCGCTTGGTCGCCGCCTGGAGCATCGCGTCGATGGGGGGTTCGCCCAACGGCGGCACCAGACCGGCCATGCGGACGTCGGCCAAGCCCAGGTCCGGGGGCGGGACGGCGTGGGCGAGCACCAGCTTGGCCTTGGAGCGTCCTGCCCACACAGCAGCCAGATCGACGACGCGATCTGCGGCGTCGTCCAGGCCGACGGCGACGAGCACGGTGGGGGTGGTCATGGCAGCGCTCCGGGGGTGGGATCTCGGGAGTCGGGGATGGCGTGCCCGAGGGCGCTTACCGCGCGAATTTGCGCGGTGTCATCGACGACTTCCAAGCGATCCCTAGCAAGCCATGTGCCGACGACGGCGCGTGCCTCGGACGTGGTCAGGAGCGCATCTGCGCCCAATTCGGAGCGCGCCCGCTCGCTCACCTCGCGCAGGATCAGCGCGGCCGCGACCGACACGTTGAGCGACTGGGCGAAGCCGCGCATCGGCAACATCACCACGCCGTCGGCCGCCGCGCGCGCCTCTTCGCACACGCCCAGGACCTCGGCGCCGAACCAGACGCACACGGGCTTGTCGAGCGGGAGCTGGGCGGGGGTGAGCGCGGTCGGGGAGAAGTCCGCGATCCAGATCGACACGCCCTCAGCCTTGAGCGACCGGATGGCATCCGCCGGATCGGCGTGGCTGGTCAGGTCGAGCCAGCGGTTGGAGCCCTTTGCGGTGCCCTGGGACGGCGCAAAGCGGGACTCCCCGACCAGGTGGACGCGCTGGATGCCGAAGGCGTCGCAGGTGCGGAGCACGGCCGAGGCGTTGTGACGGTGATGGACCGTCTCCAACGCGCAGCGCACGTGCCCCAGGCGGTTGGCGGCGACCTCTTCGAAGCGGGCTCGGCGGCGATCGTCGGACACTGGCGCCTCGACTAGGAGAGGACCGGACGATACGCCGCGCGGTCCCCTTCGTCCAAGGTTCCCCTCCCATGCCGCTCACCAGCAAGCAGAAGCAACACCTCCGTGGCCTTGGCCACCACCTGAACGCGGTGGTGCTGGTCGGCAACGCCGGTGTCACCGACGCGGTGATCGCCAAGATCGTCGTCGAGCTCAACAACCACGAGCTGATCAAGGTCAAGGTGCACGAGGGCACCGAGGACGTGCGTGCGGTCGCCCCGATCCTGGCCGAGCGGACCAAGTCGGAGGTCGTGCAGATCATCGGCAAGATCGCGGTGCTCTACAGGCGCCGCAAGGACAAGCCGGAGATCCAGCTGCCGCGCGAGTGATCGCGAGGCTGTCCCCCCTGACGCTCCCGTGGGCGCTAGGCGATGGCCAGGTGCTGCTCCAAGCGTGCGTGTCGCGGGTCGCCCTCAGGCGTGCCCGTGCGCAGCTGCAACGCCATCTCGGACCACGTGTCGTCCTGGCGCTTCCGCGCGGCCAGCGCCGCCAGGTACACGTCCTCCCACACCGGCTGCTGCACCATGGAGCGGGCCGTGTCGGCCAGCTCCAGCGCGCGCGGCGTCTCCAGGCCGTCCTCCAGGTACAGCGTCGCCAGCATGCGGTAGGCGTCGATCTCCGGCTCGGCGGGCTTGTTGCAGCCGCCCGTCCCGCACGCGCACTTCTCCAGGCAGGTCTCCAGCACGCGCATCGCGGCGATCCGCTCGCCCGACTTCTCGCGCACGCGGGCCAGCATCACGTACAGGTGGGGCTGCGACCCGAACTTGGTGAGGAGCGCGCGCAGCACGCGATCGGCGTCCGCCAGGCGGCCGGTGTACTCCAGCAGCGCCGCGTACAGGCCCGCGCCCACGTCGAGGTTGTGCGCGCTCGCGTCCTCCAGCGCCGACACGGCCGCGACGTGCTCGCCGCTCATCGCCAGCGCCTGGGCCAGCAGGACGCCCGAATGGGTGTTGCCCACGCGGAAGTGCCCGCCCGCGAGCTCGGCGAAGGTGCGGAGGTCGGTGGTGGCGGCCAGCGGATCACGACGCGCCAAGTGCACACGCGCGCGCTCGTAGCGGACCAGGGCGTCGTCCTGCGGCAGCGAGTCGAGCACGGCGGCGGCGCGGTCGATCTGGCCGTCCTCCAGGTCGATCACGGCGCTGGCGAACGCCGAGCCCAGCTCCACGAAGCGGTGACGGAGCGACTCGGGGTAGCCGTCCACCAGGATGGCGAGCCGGGCCTTGAGCGCCTCGGCCTCGGCCTCGCTGACGCCCTCCGGCAGCGCGATCTGCTCGTCCGGGTTGGCGGTCTTGAACGACGGGTTCACGTCGAACAGCTTGGAGTTCTGGGCCTGCTGGTCGGCCTTCTTCTGGGCCTTCTGCTGCACGTCCGCGGCGCGCAGCGCGACGTCGGCCGCCTGGAGCAGGAACTCCAGGTGACGCGGGCAGAGCTCGTCGGCGATCTCAAGCTGCTCGCGGGCGCGGTTGAGGTCGCCGGCCTTGATCCAGCCGTACACGTCCTCCAGGTTCTTGCGGGTCAGGCCCTCCTCGGCCTGCAAGATCAGCTCGGCGGCGCCGGGGAAATCGCCCAGGTCCTCGGCGGTCATGCGGGCGTCGGCGAAGCGACCGGCCGCGAGTGCGGCGTGCGCTTGGGCGAGCTTGTCGTCCTTGGACGGGAACAACCAGGAGAGAAGGCCCATCAGCGCACCTCAGGCTTGACGACGACGATCTCGTCATCGATGTCATCGGGCTCTTCGTAGCCTTCGACCAGCTTGTCGAGCGGCCCGAACTTGTCCCACTGGTCGTTGAACGCAAGCGTCGTCTTGTCCACCCGGTCCACGTAGAGCACGCCGTCCAGGTGGTCGCACTCGTGCTGCACCACCACCGCCGGGAAGCCCTTGAGCACGTAGGCCTTGGGCTTGCCGTCGCGGTCGTAGGCGTCCACGCGGACGTGGGCGGCGCGGTCCACCACGCCGCGCATCCCGGCCACCGACAGGCAGCCTTCGGCGCTGCGCGTGCGCAGGTCGGACACCGGGCGGATCACCGGGTTGATCAGGAACTCCGGGCCTTCGTCCGGGTCGAGGATCAGCACGACCACGCGGACCGACTCGTGCACCTGGGGGGCTGCGAGACCGGCGCCGTCGTACTCGCCCATGGTCTCCAGCATGTCGTCGAGGAAGCGCTGGAAATTGGGCGAGGCCAGCTCATCCGCGTCCACGGGGCGCGCGACCTGGCGGAGCACGGGATGGCCCATCTGGGCGACGCGAAGGATGGCCACTCAAACCTCGGGGCGGCGTTTCGGGGACTGTAGGCACGGTTCTTCGGGAGGGAAGGATCGCGGGCGGGGACCCCGCGTCGGGCGCGCGGGTCGGGGTCGACATGGTACAGTAGCCGGTGGGAGGCTCGTTGCATCCACGGCTGGGAGGCGGTTGCGTGCGTGGGGCCGCGCGGGTCTGGCTCGCGCCGGTGCTCGTGGCCGCCTGCGCGGGTGATCCGGCCAAGGATCTGGGCGGGAAGGACACCGATCCCGTCGTCGACACCGACCCCGTCGTCGACACGGACGTCGTCGCGGACACGGACGTCGTCGTGGACACCGACCCGCCCCCCGACACCGATCCCGCCGTCGACACCGACACCGGCGTGGTCGACTCTTACGTGCCCGCGGACACCGATCTGGCCACGCCGGAGTGGGGGAGCGGGTTCGTCGAGGTCGCCGGCGCGCTCAAGGCCGCCTACCCGTCGGTCTCGGTGGGGGACCAAGCGCGCGGGTTCATCCCCGAGCTGACCGCGGTCGTGGTCGGGGACCTCGACGAGGACGGCGTGGACGACGTGATCGCCAGCAGCCTGCCCAGCGATCCGGCCGCGCACGCCACCCTCCGGGCCTACCACTTCGACCCCACCGGCTCCGCGCTCGTCGCGGACCCCGCCTGGGCCGGCGTGCTCGACGGGCTGCGCGGGCCCGAGATGATCATGGGCCTGATCGACCTCGACGGCGACGGGCACCTGGACGCGGTGCTCGCCCGCTCCGACCGGCTGGTGCAGTGGGGGCGCGGCGACGGCACCTTCGACCTGGACGACACGACGCCCGGCGTCTGCGACGGCCGCATCTCCGGCGCCTCGCTGTGGGACGTCGACGCGGACGGCTGGAGCGACTGGCTGCTCGGTCCGGGCGTCTGTCAGGGGCGCGCGCACGTCCTGCGTCGCGCCGGTCCCCGCCGCTGGGTGGACGAGCCCGGGTGGACCCAAGGCCAGGGCGACGCCGTCCAGGTCGCCACCGTCTTGAGCTTCCCGTCCGGCCAGGAGCAGGTCCACTTGATCGTTGGCCAGCGCAACCTGGCGGTCGACGAGGCCGGCTGGCTCGCGGGCCCGCTTCAGCCCGTCGCCACACCGTACCTGACGGCGGATCGCCGCACGCCGTCGCCGGTGTTCTGGACCAGCCAGCCTCAGTTCGCGTCGTCCACCATCCTCGACCTGGCCGCGATGGGGGCCGCGGCCGAGGACCTCGACGGGGACGGACACATCGACGTGATCGTGACGATCGGCTCGTCGCCGCTCGCGGTGTTTGGCGGTTCGGCGGCGGGCTTCATCGACCGCTCCATGGACTTCAACGGCGCCTTCTTCGCCGACCCGATGGTGGTCCGACCGCTGCCGTGGTCGCTCGCGCTGGTCGACTTCGACCGCGACGGGCGCCTGGACGTGATGAGCACCTTCGGCGACGACGCGACCTCGTTCACGTTGGCCCAGGGCCAGTCCAACCAGAACCGGCTGTGGTGGTCGCGCGGCCCCTGGGACTACGTCGAGTCGAGCGCCGACGTAGGCCTGACCATGCGCGGCGGCTGGATGGCGATGACCGTGATGGACCTGGACCACGACGGCGACGCGGACCTGGGCATGGGCGGCAACGGGCAAGCGCCCACCTTGCTCCGCGACCAGATCGACAACGGGCGTCACGGGCTCTCCCTGCACCTGGTCGGCACGTCGTCCAACCACGAGGCGCTCGGCGCGGTGATCGAGGTCGACAGCGCCGCGCTGCCCACCCAGCATCGTACCGTGACCATGCTCGCCAACCCGTACTCAGTGAGCGAGCCGATCCAGTTCTTCGGGCTGGGCTCGGCCACGGAGGCGGACACGGTGCGTGTTCGGTGGCCGTCCGGGTGGACGCAGGAGATGCGCGGGCTGTCCGGCGACGCGCTCCACACGATCGTCGAGCCCGCGCCGTTCGAGCTGGACGAGGCCGACCGCGGCATCCCCGCGGACGGCGTCGGTCGGATCCGCCTGACGGTTCGGCCGCGGCGGTCCGACGGCTCGGTGGACGCGGGAGCGACCGTCGCCGTCTCGCTCGACGGGCCCGGGTCGCTGAGCACCGGCGCGCCCACATGGTCCGGCGACGGGTTTGTGGTCGACGTGACCGCGTCGTCCAGCCCTGGCTCCGCGCGGCTGACGATCACCGTGGACGGCGTCGCCTACGCGGTCCGGCCCCGGCTGACCTGGGAGTAGCGGGGCGCGGGCGCGCGGAGACCCACAGGCGACGTCGTCGGTACGGTGACGGGGCGAGGCGGGGGAGGACATCGACAGGCAGCTACGACGGGTTGACCGCGAAGGCGTAGGTGTGCGCGGGGGCGAGGTCGGTCGGCGCGTGCTACCCGGCCCCCGTGCCCAAACCCACGTCGCTCGTCGTCAAGCTGCTGCTCGTCGCGTGCCTGATCTGGCACGCGCTCGGGATCGCCACGGCGTGGCACGACACGCTCCGCGACAGCTCCGGCCGCGACTTCGCGTCGTACTACTACGCCGAGAAGGTCGCGCTCTCGGGTGGCGATCCCTACGACAAGGCCCAGCTCGCCGACGCGGCCCAGGCGGACGCCACCCGCCGCGGCGTGCACCCGTTCTTCTACCCGCCGCCCTACCTGCTCACGATGCTGTGGGTGCAGCCGCTCTCGCTGGTGACGGCGTACCGAGCCTGGTTCTGGGTCGACGAGCTGTTCGCGCTGCTGTCGATGTGGGTGCTGTGGCGCTGGTGGCGGCCGCTCGGCCCGTCGGTCGGCCTGGCGATCGTGGCGTTGATCGCGCTGATGACCGCGTGGCCGAACAACCACGAGATGGGTCAGATGAACTGGCCGATCGTGCTGATCGTGCTGCTCGGCCTGCGCGAGGTCGAGCGCGGTCGGGACGGGCTCGGCGGCGCGCTCGTCGGCCTGGGCTGCATGATGAAGATGTCGCCCGCGCTGTTCGTGGCGTGGTGGCTGCTGCACCGTCGCTGGCGCCCGGCGGCGGCCGCGGTGGCGACGGCGGTCGTCTTGTCGGTGGCGGCGCTCGCGGTGGTGCCGTTCGGCATCCAGCTCCGCTTCTTCACCGAGGTGCTGCCGGCCTTCAGCAGCGGTCGCTACAACGGCCTGGGCGTGGGCATCAACCTGTTCGGCAACCACTCCATCCCGAACTTGTACGACGCGATGGTCCCGGCGGGCCCTGCGCACCTGGTGCTGTCGGACACGGCCCGGGCCCTGTCGCAGGGCACCGCGCTGCTGTTGGTGGGGCTGTTGGCGTGGGCGCTGCGGTCGCGCCCTGCGGACCCGCTGACTCTGGCGGCGCAGGTGGGCGCCATCGCGGCCGCCATGCTGCTCATCCCGGTCATCACGTACGAGCACCACCTGGTCTGGCTGATCCCGGCGGCGGTCGCGAGCGTGGCGGGCATCGCGTCCAAGCGGCTGCACGTGGCGTGGGCCGTGCCGGTCGCGCTGGCGATCGGCGTGGCCTGCTTCGACCTGGCGGTCCTCAAGCGCCACAGTCTCGCCCTGACCGACACCAACCTGGTGCTCTCGGTCGTGATCCGCGAGCTGAAGTTCGCCTCGATCGTCGTCTTGTGGCTGTCCTGCCTGCGTCTGGTGCGATCGGCAGGCGCGTCCGCGTCCGCGTGAGATAGGCTCGCGCCCGCAGGGAGACACACATGCACGCGCTGGTGACCGGGGCGGGACAGCGGGTTGGTCGGGCGATCGCCGTCGATCTGGCGCGCCGCGGCTTTGACGTGGCGGTGCACTACCGGCACAGCCGGACGGGCGCCGACCAGACGGTGGCGGCCTGTCATGAGGCGGGTGGCGAGGCCTTCGCGGTCGCGGGAGACCTCTCCAAGGCGGAGGACTGCCGGGCGGTGGTCGACGCCGTGCGCGCCCGCTGGGACACGCTCGACCTGCTGGTGCACAACGCCTCCACGTTCGAAGCGCGCCCGTTCGAGGAGATCGGCCTGGAGCACTGGGAGCAGATGATGTCGCTCCACGTGCGCGCGCCCATGCTGATCACCCAGGGCCTGCTTCCGCTGCTGCGCGCGGGGGGCTGCACGCAGGGCCGTGCACCCGGCGAGGGTGGGGTGGTCGTGCACATCGGCGACATCGGCGCGGACCGCCCGCTCGCCGGCTACACCGCCTACAGCGTGTCCAAGGCCGCCCTGGTGATGCTGATGAAGTGCATGGCGGTCGAGCTGGCCCCCGCGGTCCGCTCGGTGGGGATCAGCCCCGGCCAGGTCATGTGGCCGCCGGACTACGACGAGGCCAAGCGCGTCCGGCTGGCCGGGCGCATCCCCATGGGTCGCGTGGGTTCGCCCGAGGACATCGCCAAGCTCGTGTCCTTCGTCGCCATGGAGGCGCCCTACCTCAACGGGGTGATCTTGCCTGTCGATGGTGGCCTCTCCGCGCGGTACTGACGGGGAAGGCGTCGCGAGGCTATGCTGCGGGCGTTCAAGCCTCGCGCGCGCTGGAGGGGTCATGCGGAACTGGATCGAGATCGAGGACTACGTCGTCGAAGCCATCGTCGGCATTGGCGAGGAAGAGCAGCGCGTCACCCAGCCGGTGTGGATCGACCTGCGCCTCGCGGTGGATCCTGAGGGCGCCGCGAGCGGTGACCTGTCCAAGTCCGTCGACTACTCCGCCGTCCACGACGCGGTCGGCTTCCTCGTCCAGCAGGGGCGGATGCTCCTGATCGAGTCGCTGGCCTTCGCCATCGCGCGGCTGGTCCTGGCGCCGCCCGCGCCCGGCGAGCGCCGCATCGGCGTCGAGGCCGCCATGGTGCGGATCCGCAAGCCCAAGGTGCTGGGCGGCGCCGTCCCCGGTGTGCGCATCGAGCGCGCGGCCGACTGGTGCGACCTGGGCACCCGGATGATCCCCGAGAAGACCTGGCTCGACACGCTGGTCCAGACTCCGCAGGGCGGCGCGTGGCGCGCCCACGTGGAGCCCGGCAGCAGCTGGAAGATCCCCGCGAACGTCGCGGTGCTCGTGATCTCCGGCTCGGTCGAGGCCGACGGCAAGGTCCTGGGCCCGGGCGCCCGCTTGGCCCGCGGCGAGTCCGCGCGGGTGGTCGCCACGCCCGACCGTCCCGCGTCGCTGCTCGTCGTCGGTGTTGCCACGTTCTGACGGATCCGTCGACGGGCGGTTGCCGAGCGAGCAGGACAAGGGTACTAATCCGGTACGATTTTGAGCCGACGTGTTGCCTGCGGGCTTCTCTCGGTCTCAGATGAGGGTCTTCACCCGCCGGGTTGTCCATGCTCCGCATCGCCAAGCTCACGGACTACGCCATCGTCGTGCTCGCGCACCTCGCTCGGGAGGCGCACGTCTGTGTCCACGCGGCCCCCGCGGTCTCCGAGGCCACCGGTGTGCCGCAGCCCACGGTCGAGAAGGTGCTCAAGCAGCTCGCCCGCGGTGGCTTGCTCGTGTCCTCCCGCGGGATCCACGGCGGCTACGCGCTGGCGCGTGATCCGGCGGCGATCTCGGTCGCTCAGGTCATCGACACCATCGAGGGTCCGGTGGGCCTGACCGCGTGCAGCGGCGTGGAAGGCGAGGCCTGCGCGGATGAGGGCCACTGCCAGGTCTCAGGGCACTGGTCGAGCATCCATGATGCAGTACGAGGCGCGCTTGAGGCGGTGTCCATCCTGGACCTGTCTCGGCCCGCGCAGCCAGCGATACGTCGGGCGTCCGCCTTGGGCGACGTGCTGGCCCTAAGGGCGGGGAAGTAACCATGTCCGACACGGCTCTTGAAGCGCATCTGAACAAGTCGTACGAGCACGGCTGGGTGACGGACATCGAGTCCGACACGCTCCCGCCTGGCCTGGACGAGGGCACCGTCCGCGCGATCAGCGCCCGTAAGCAGGAGCCTGAGTGGCTGCTGGACTGGCGCCTCAAGGCGTTCCGTCACTGGCAGACCATGACGGAGCCCGCGTGGCAGAAGCCGCAGCATGAGGCGATCGACTACCAGGCGATCAGCTACTGGTCGTCGCCCAAGAGCCCGACGGACGGCCCCAAGTCGCTGGACGAGGTCGACCCCAAGCTGCTCGAGACCTACGAGAAGCTGGGCATCCCCCTGGCCGAGCGTGCGGCCCTGGCTGGCATCGCGGTGGACGCGGTGTTCGACTCGGTGAGCGTCGCCACCACGTTCAAGAAGACGCTGTCGGAAGCGGGCGTCATCTTCAGCAGCTTCAGCGAGGCCGTGCGCGAGCACCCGGACCTCATCCGCAAGTACCTGGGCAGCGTCGTCCCCATCTACGACAACTACTACGCGGCCCTGAACTGCGCGGTGTTCTCGGACGGCTCGTTCGTCTACGTGCCCAAGGGTGTCCGCTGCCCGATGGAGCTGTCGACCTACTTCCGGATCAACGCGATCAACACCGGGCAGTTCGAGCGCACGCTGATCGTCGTCGAGGACGGCGCCTACGTGTCGTACCTGGAGGGTTGCACGGCGCCCCAGCGCGACAAGCACCAGCTCCACGCGGCGGTGGTCGAGCTGATCGCCGAGGGCAACGGCCAGATCAAGTACTCGACGGTGCAGAACTGGTACCCGGGCGACGAGAACGGCCGCGGCGGCATCTACAACTTCGTGACCAAGCGCGGGATCTGCAAGGGCAACGGCAGCAAGATCTCGTGGACGCAGGTCGAGACCGGCTCGGCGATCACCTGGAAGTACCCGAGCGTCATCCTCAAGGGCGACGACACCGTCGGCGAGTTCTACTCGGTCGCGGTGACCAACAACGCGCAGCAGGCCGACACCGGCACCAAGATGATCCACCTCGGCCGCAACACGCGCTCGACGATAGTCAGCAAGGGCATCAGCGCCGGTCGCGCCGACCAGACCTACCGCGGGTTGGTCAAGATCAACAAGAAGGCGGACAACGCCCGTAACTTCACGCAGTGCGACAGCCTCCTGATCGGCGACAAGTGCGGCGCGCACACGTTCCCGTACATCGAGGTCAAGAGCCCCACTGCGACCATCGAGCACGAGGCCACCACCAGCAAGGTGAGCGACGAGCAGGTCTTCTACCTGCGGCAGCGCGGCCTCTCGACCGAGGACGCGGTGAACCTGGTCGTGAACGGCTTCTGCAAGTCCGTGTTCCAGCAGCTCCCGATGGAGTTCGCGGTCGAGGCGCAGAAGCTCCTCGCCGTGTCGCTCGAAGGCTCCGTCGGCTGATCCCTTTCGCGTCCCAGAGGACCACCATGCTCGAGATCAAGAACCTTCAGGCCTCGCACGAGGGCCGCGCGCTGCTCACCGGGCTGGACCTCGTCGTCCGCCCTGGCGAAGTGCACGCGATCATGGGGCCGAACGGCGCGGGCAAGAGCACGCTGTCTAAGGTGCTCTCCGGCAGCGAGGACTACGACGTCACCGGCGGCACCGTCACGTGGAATGGCAAGGACTTGCTGGCGATGCCCACCGAGGAGCGCGCCGGTGAGGGCGTGTTCCTGGGCTTTCAGTACCCGGTCGAGATCCCCGGCGTGACCAACGACTACTTCCTGCGCACGGCGATCAACGCGCAGCGCAAGCGCCGCGGCGAGCCCGAGATCTCGCCCGGCGAGTTCCTCAAGCTGCTCAACGCCAAGATGGCCTTCTTGGAGATGGACGCGTCGTTCAAGCGCCGCTTCGTCAACGTCGGCTTCTCGGGCGGTGAGAAGAAGCGCAACGAGATCCTCCAGCTGCTCGTGCTCGACCCCAAGCTTGTCATCCTCGACGAGATCGACTCCGGCTTGGACATCGACGCGCTGCACGTGGTCGCCAAGGGCGTGAACAGCCTGCGCGACTCTGGCCACGCGTTCGTGCTGGTCACGCACTACCAGCGCCTGCTCGACTACATCGTGCCCGACTTCGTTCACGTGCTGGTCGGAGGCAAGATTGTCCGCTCGGGCGACCGCTCGCTCGCGCTCGACCTGGAAGCCCACGGCTACGCCGCTGACCGCGTCGGCGCTTGAGGAGGACGCCGTGATCACCACCTGGCGTTCCAGCCACGCCGCGTTTCGGGACGGCGCCGTCGAGCCCGCCTGGCTCGCGACGTTGCGCCGCGACGCGCTCGCCTGCTTCGAGAAGGTCGGCTTCCCCGCGCCGCGCGATGAGGCGTGGCGCTACACCAGCTTGCAGGTCTTCAAGGTCACGCCCTTCGTCCATCAGGACGTCGGTGCGAACGCAGAGTTGGATGCGCTCGTCGCGGCCCAGCGCCTGCCGAGCGCCGTCGCCGAGATCGTGATCGTGAACGGTCGGATCGACGCGGCACGCTCGCGCTACCCCACGGATCCAGGCCTGACCGTGCGTCCGCTCTCGGCCGCGGTCGCGTCCGACGACACGCTGCCGCAGGCCTTCGGCCGGCTCGCGCCTTGGCGTGACGTCGCCTTCATCGCGCTCAACACCGCGTTCGTGCAGGACGGCGTGGTGGTGCAGGTGGCCAAGGGCGCGGACATCGCCGGTCCCGTGCACGTCATCCTGGTGTCGTCGGGCGGCGCGCAGCCGATCGTCGCCAACCCGCGCCTGATCGTGCAGGCTGATGCCGGGAGCCGCGCGTCGGTGATCGTGAGCGTGCTGGGCGTCGCCGGCGCCACCAGCCTCACCAACCTGGTCGAGGAACTTCAGGTCGGACCGAACGCAGAGCTGCACCACCATGTGCTGGCCCTGCAGCCGGCGAACGCGAACCTCATGCTCAACTCGTCGGTGCGGGTGGAGCGGGATGGCCGCTACCACGCGCTCGCGGCGTGGCTGGGTGAGGGCCTCGTGCGGCATGAGCCGCGCGTGGTGCTGGCGGAGCCGGGCGCGTCCGCGCACCTGGACGGCCTGTACGTCCTCGACGGCAGCGCGCACGCGGACAACCGCGTGGTGGTCGAGCATGTCGCGCCGCGCTGCATCAGCCGGCAGACCTACAAGGGCGTGATGTCGGGGCGCAGCAAGGGCGTGTTCGACGGCACGGTCATCGTGCACCGAGACGCGCAGCACACCGACGCCAGCCAGGACAGCCGCAACGTCCTGCTCTCCGACGACGCCGAGGCGAACGCGAAGCCGCGCCTCGAGATCTACGCGGACGACGTGAAGTGCGCGCACGGCACGACGGTGGGCCGCCTGGATCCGGAGCAGCTGAACTACCTGCGCACCCGAGGCATCGGCCTCGCCGACGCGCGCCGTGTGCTGACCGCCGCCTTCGTGGCCGAGGTCGTCGAGCGCCTGCGCGACGAGCCCGCGCGCGACCGCCTGCGCCGCCACGTGGACGCCCGCCTCAACAAGGTCATGGAGGCCCGATGAGCGCGCTGCCCATCGCTCCCGTGTTCGACGTGGCCGCGATCCGCCGAGACTTCCCGTGCCTGGACCAGCAGGTGCACGGCAAGCCGTTGGTCTACCTCGACAACGCGGCCACGCTGCAGATGCCGTCGGTCGTGCTCGACGCGGTGTCGCACTACCACATGCGGGATCGCGCGAACATTCACCGCGGCGTGCACGAGCTCTCGCAGCGCGCCACGGCGTCCTATGACGCGACCCGCGCCAAGATCGCGGCCTTCCTCGGCGCGCAGTCGGCCGAGGAGTGTGTCTACACCAAGGGCACCACTGAGTCGGTGAACCTGGTCGCGTGGAGCTGGGGCCTCGCCAACCTTCGTCCCGGCGACGAGGTGGTGATCACGCAGATGGAGCACCACTCCAACATCGTGCCGTGGCAGCTGGTCTGCGAGCGCACGGGTGCTGTGCTCCGCTACATCCCGATCGACAAGCGCGGCGCGCTGCGCATGGACGTCGCGCGCGAGATCATCGGCGAGCGCACCAAGATGGTCGCCGCGGTGCACGTCTCGAACGCGCTCGGCACCATCAACCCGGTCCGCGAGCTCGCGGATCTGGCGCACGCCCAAGGCGCCCTGATGCTCGTCGACGGCGCGCAGTCCTCGCCGCACACGCCGATCGACGTGGTCGCGCTCGACTGCGACTTCTTCGCCTTCAGCGGCCATAAGCTCGGCGGTCCGAGCGGCGTGGGCGCGCTGTGGGGCCGGGCGCACCTGCTGGCCGCCATGCCGCCGTGGCAGGGGGGCGGCGACATGATCGCCCAGGTCAAGCTGGAGCGCTCCACCTACCAGCCGCCGCCGCTGCGCTTCGAGGCGGGCACGCCCAACATCGCGGGCGTGATCGGTCTGGGCGCAGCGCTCGACTACCTCCAGTCGCTCGGCATGGACCGCATCGCCGCCTATGAGGCGGACCTGCTCAAGTACGCGACCGCGCGCTTGTCGGTCGTCGACCGCGTCCGTCCGATCGGCACCGCGCCGCTCAAGGCCAGCGTGTACAGCTTCGTCGTCGACGGCGCGCACCCCACCGACGTGGGCGTGCTGCTCGACAGCCAGGGCATCGCCGTGCGCACGGGTCACCACTGCGCGCAGCCGGTGATGGACTTCTTCGATCTCTCCGCGACGGCCCGCGCGTCGTTTGCGTTCTACAACACGCGCGACGAGGTCGACGTGCTCGCCGACGCGCTTGAGAAAGTCATCGGATGGCTCTGATGAACGCCTTGCAGCAGCCAATCCTGGGGCAGCGCGCGCGACGGGGGGTCGCGTCCGTGCTCCGATGGGTGGCCGATCGTCTCCGCGACGAGACCGTGATCGCGGTCGAGCCGTCGGGGCTCGCCGCGCTCGAGCGCACCGTCGAGCCGCCCGCGCCGACGCCTGAGCCGGACCCCGTGGTCGAGGAGCCCCAGGGCTCGCTCGCCGAGCCCGCGCCGGAGGAGCCCGCGCCCATCGCCCCCGGCGGTGACGAGGACGAGCGCATCCGCGGCAAGGTGGTGGAGGCGCTCCACACCATCTTCGACCCGGAGATCCCGGTCGACATCTACGAGCTGGGCCTGATCTACGCGGTGGACGTGCGCCCCGATCGCACGGTCAACATCCGCATGACGCTGACCAGCCCGAACTGCCCGGCGGCCCAGTCGCTCCCGGCCGAGGTCGAGGTGAAGGCGTCCGCCGTCGACGGCGTGGACCGCGCCGACGTCGAGGTGGTCTTCGACCCGCCCTGGACGCCCGATCTGATGAGCGACGAGGCCCGCCTGGAGCTCAACATCGGCTAGGTGGCGAACACCTGGCTGTCTTGCTGGAAGCTCTTGAATTCGAGCGCGTTGCCGCTGGGATCGAGCAGGAACATCGTGGCCTGCTCTCCCACACGTCCGGCGAACCGGATGTGCGGCTCGATCACAAATGCCACGCCCGCGGTGCGCAGGCGGTCGGCCAGCGCGTGCCAGTCCGCCCACGGCAGGATCGCCCCAAAGTGGGGGATGGGGACGTCATCTCCGTCGACGTGGTTGGTGGGCATCGCGTCCGGGCCGCGGTCGACCAGGTGGGCGCTCAGCTGGTGGCCAAACAGGTCCAGATCAAGCCAGCGAGGCGCGCTTCGGCCCGCTCGGCACCCGAGCAGATCGACGTAGAAAGCACGGGTGGCGGCCAGATCTGTGACCGGGAACGCGAGGTGGAATCGGGGTACGTTGGGCATGCCCCGTACTCTATTCACGATTCCATCAAGTTGCAGCGCGTAGGCCCGATGGTCGGCTATGTTGAAGCATCACACCTCGGAGGGACTGAATGCGTGGGACTCTACTGCTGGCCTTGCTGATCGCCGGATGCGCAGGGGACAAGGACACCGACGGCGACGGCTTCACGGGCGCGGACGACTGCAACGAGTCCGACGCCGCAATCCACGTGGGCGCGGTGGAGGCCTGTGACGGCGTCGACAACGACTGCGATGGCGGCATCGACGACGCGGACCCTGAGGGCCCGTCTGGCTCCAGCGAGCTGTTCACCGACGCGGACCTCGACGGCTTTGGCGGCACGTCGCTCGGCAACCTCTGCACCGTCCCCGCGGGCGCGGTCCTTGAGGCCGGCGATTGCGACGACTCCACGGACGCGGTCAACCCCGACGCGGCTGAGATCTGCGACGGTGAAGACAACAACTGCGACGACCTGACGGACGAGGAGGACCCCTCGATCGATCCGGCGTCGCTCGCCCGCTACTACGCGGACTCCGACGCGGACGGCTACGGCTCGGCGGCGGGCTTCCTCGACGCCTGCGTTCTGCCTGTCGGCTACGTCGACGACTCGACCGACTGCGACGACGCGGACTTCGATCGCAACCCCGGCCACGCCGAAGTCTGCGACGGCAAGGACAACAACTGTGACGTCGCCACCGGCCTGCTGGTCGACGACCAGGACCCGGCGCTCGACACCAGCACCGCGCAGACCGGCTACCTCGACAGCGACCTCGACGGCTACGGCGACCCTGCCACGCAGGTCGTCCTCTGCACGCTTTCCGGCGACGTGGTCGCCAATGACGCCGACTGCAACGATGCCAGCGATGCGGCGTACCCGGGCGCGCCCGAGATCTGCGACGGCATCGACAACGACTGCGACACCCACATCGACGACGGCGTGTGGTGGAACTCGGCGTGGACCTACCGCCAGACGTTCACCGTCACCGGCGGCGCTGAAGACGTCGTGGCTCCGATCATCGTGTTCGACTTCGACGCGGACTCGGCCCTCAACGGCCTGGGTGACGCCTCCGGCCTGACGCCGGACGGCATCCGCATCGTCAGCCAGGACTGCGCGTCCGGCAACGTCGAGATCCCGAGCGAGTTCATCGACGCGTACACCGGGCTGCTTGAGTCGGGAGACGGCACAAGCCCCATCGGCGACGGTGTCGGCTCGATCGTCTTCCGCTACGACGAGGACGGCAACCTGGGCTCGCGCGACACGCTCGCGGCCGGTGAGACGCGCACCTTCGCGGTGTACTTCACCAGCAACAACACCGCGGCCTCCGCGCCCACCGCGCGCCCGTCCGTGAACGTGGCCACGGTCACCAAGTCTGGCCCCGTGCTCCACCCGAACTTGGTCACCATCGACAACGGCCTCGTGTCCGTGACGCTCGACCACTCGGTCGGCGGCGTGGTCACCGACCTGCACGCGCCCAGCAAGCCCAGCGTCGGCGACCAGTCGTCCAACGTCTACGGCAACGGCGTGTACTTCGCGCCTGTCGGCGGCGGTCCCACCGGCTCGTGGGCCAGCGCCAACCTCGACACGGCGGGCATCCTGACGGTCCAGCACGAGGGCCCGCTCACCACGATCGTCGACGCCGACGGCCGCACGACGAACGCCGAGGGCGGCATCGACTACCGCTACCGCACCATCGTGTTCCTCGGTCGCCAGGAGATCTACAGCAAGGTCTTCTTCCAGACCTCGCGCGGCTCGCACATCGGCCCGCAGGCCTCGTCGTGGAGCCAGGCGATCCGCCCGTGGCAGCTCGACAACAACGCGCGCATCAGCGGCGGCGGCGGCGCGGGCACGCGTGACGGCGCCTACCGCTGGACGCAGGCGAGCTACGGCAACAACAGCTACGGCCTGTGGCTCGGCTGGGTGACGCCGCCTGCGTCGCTCGCCACGCCCACCACCGACGGCGGGGGCCGCTGGCTCGCGCTCGCGGGTCAGGACTTCGACCCCAACCCCGCGGGCACCGAGACCAACGTGCTGATCGGCACCACGCTGCTCAATGACCACGTCGTCATGCTGTGGCCCTACGTCGGCAGCACGGTCGTCAGCAAGATCAGCTTCCTCGAGCTGCTCGACCCGAAGACCGTGACCCTCGGCGGCGCCACCGCCTACGCGCCCTAAGCGCCTCCGTGGATGAGCTTGGGCGGGTCCGGCAGTGCGCCGGGCCCGCCCTTCTGCTTTCGGGGGGCGGAGGGCGGGACACGGCACGCCGGTTGCTCCCTCCTTTGGACACACGGCCGAGCGCCGCTCGGCCACAAGGTCGGGGGAAGCTCATGTCGTACGCGATCCAAGCCCAGGTGCTCTCGAACCGTCACGCGCTCGCCGCGTGCCTGCTGGCCACGCTTGTGGCGGGCGGCTGCAACAGCTCGGGCAAGCTCCTCAAGATCGACGAGGAGACGCTCAACTCCAGCCTCGATCACCTCGAACAGGCCATCCCCGCCTGCGCGTCCGCTGCGGCCACCGCGGCGCGTCGTGACGTGGGCGCAGGCCTGGGCGACCAAATCGGCGCGCTGATCGAGCGCATCCGTCAGGCCGACTACGCCGCGCGCACGCAGGCGCCGGCGTACCAGCTGATCGCAGGTGTGGGGTCGACCGGGTCGTGCGGTGGCGCGCTCAACGTCGACTACTCGCACGAGAGCGGCGTCACCGCCTACACCATCGGGCTGCTCGACTTCTGCATGGCGACCGCCGACGGGAACCTGACGCTCAACGGCGCGCTCAACGCCACCGAGAACGGCAAGCCGAGCGACGCTGGCCCGGTCGTCTCGTCGTTCGTCGCTTCCACCGATGGTCCGCTTGAGATCACCACGCCCACCGACACCATCTCCCTGGTGCTCGACGACGCACGCACCGAGTATGGCCTCCCCGCCGCGTGGACGCCGGGCGTGCCAGATGCCGACCACCCCGACGTCAGCACCGTCAAGAGCCTGACCGCCACGTTCGCCGACGGTCGCGAAGACTTCGTCGACAACCTCCGCGTGGAGCGTGTGGGCACCCCGTCCGCCGTGACCGTCACCGAGGGAGACCTGGGCACGCGCGGCGAAGGCTACGTCCGCATCCGCACGGCCGACGGCGAGCCGCTGATCGTGCAGGCGCTCACCCCGCAGAGCGGCGCGCTCGAGCTGCAAGGCGCGGGCGACACCGTGCTGACCGTGCGGCCCGTCGGCGCGCAGATGGTGTTCACGCTGGAGCTGGACGGCGCGGCCTTCCCGCGCGGCGTGGACTGCGCGGCGATGGACGGGCTGAAGGCCGAGGCGCTCACCGCCTTCCTCATGGCGCTGCCGTTGTTCTAGCGGCGGCGCGTGTGCGGGCGTGGGTGAGAACACTTCGCGGTGTTGTGCCCGGCCCGGCTGCGGTACGATCGGGTAGGAGGTCCATGCGTGTCGGGATCTGGCGTGCGTTCTCTGGCGCTTGTGGCGGGCCTCGGCTGGGTCGGGGCCTGTGCGCCTGGGTCGGGCAACCCGGACGACATGGGCCCAGATGACCTCACCGACACCGATCAGGGCGCGGATACCGACGTCGGAGACTCAGATCCCGTCGTCCTCGACACGGACGTCGGCGACTCCGACAGGGTTGTCCTCGACACGGACGTCGGCGACTCCGACGGTGTCGACACCGACTCCGGCACGGTCGACACGGGCGCGCGCGACACCGACGTCGTGGACACCGACACGGCGGCGCCCGACACCGACGTCGTCGATACGGATCCGATCGACCCCGACGTCGTGGACACGGACGTGGTCGACACCGACCTCGTCGACACCGATTCGATCGACACGGACGTCCTCGACACCGACGTGGTGGACACGGACGTCGTCGACACCGCGACGTCGATCCACGCGTCGGTGATCTTCGTGATCGCGTTCGAGAACCACGACACGACGCAGATCTACGGCAACCTCACGAACGCGCCGTACATCAACCTCACGCTGCTGCCGCTCGGTGGGATCGCCGACGCGTACACCGACGACCTCCTCCCCGCGACGCCCAGCGAGCCGCACTACGTCTGGATGGAGGCGGGCACCCACGTGTTCGCGGACACCACGTTCCTGCAGAACTGGCTGCCCACCGCGAGCAACAGCACCGCGAGCACGGAGCACCTCGTCACGCAGATCGGCGCGGTGCCGAGGCTGAGCTGGATGTCCTACCAGGAGGGGATGGACGCGAGCACAGGCGCGTGTCCCATCTACGCGTCCGGCTTCTACGCGCCGCGGCACGACCCGTTCCTGTTCTTCCAGGACGTGTCGGGTGACCCGCCGGACGCCAACAACGCCTTCTGCGCCGCACACCACAAGCCGTACACCGCGCTCGCGGCGGACCTCTCCGCTGAGACGGTGGCCACGTACAACTTCATCACGCCCGATCTGTGCCACGACATGCACGGCGCCGCGGGCTGCGCAGGGCCGTTCGACAACATCCGCAAGGGTGATGACTGGCTGGCCGCGAACCTGTCGCCGATCCTGGACTACGCGAACACCCACGACGGGCTGGTGATGCTGGTGTGGGACGAGCCGGACTGGGCCGGTCACATCCCGTTTGTCATCGTCGGCCCGCAGATCAAGCCGGGCCATGTGAGCACGATCGCGTACTCGCACAGCTCGCTGCTCAAGACCACCGAGCGTCTGCTCGGCCTGCCCGTGCTCCCCACGGTGCAGGCCGCGAACGACTTCTCAGACTTCTTCCTGCCGACGCCCTGAGCGCGTCGGAGGCGGTCAGCACCTACTGAAGCTGGCCGTCGTCCAGCCAGGCCTGGAGGCTGGCCTGCTCGGACGCGGTGAGGCACGCGGCGTGGCCGGCGTCCGTCACCGGGTTGCCCGTGCAGCCGCCGCCCGCGGGCATGCTGCCGTTGCGGACCCGCACCAGCGACGCGTAGCCGACCGTGTGGCCAGGGGACGTGGTCGAGGAGCGCTGCGACTGGGTGTAGGCGGTGCTGATGTTGGAGGACGCGATGTTGTGGCCGCCCGAGCCGCCGGTGCTGTGGCACGGCGTGCAGTTCGAGCGGAAGATCGGGTGCACGTCCGAGAAGCGCGTGGCGCAGACGGCCACGGTGGACGGGTTGCAGTCGAGCTCCTGACCGCAGAGCTCAGGCGCGCCCGGGAAGCGCGCGCCCTCCGAGTCGTCGCAGTCCGTGGCGTCGAGCACGTGGTCGGCCGGCGCTTGGCAGGAGATCACCGCCATGCCCACGTCGCCAAAGCCGTCGCCGTCGTCGTCCAGGTAGTACGTGAAGGTCGGCAGGCCGTCGTCCACGCCGCCGGCGCAGTTGTTGTCCACGCCGTCGCAGACCTCGGCGGCGCCGGGGTGGATGGCCGAGTCGTTCGGGGCGCAGTCGAGCGCGTCCACCGTGCCGTCGCTGTCGCTGTCGACGAGGATCACGGGGTCCGTGTCCGTGGCGCCCGTGTCGGTGTCCGCGACGTCGGTGTCGACCACGTCCGTGTCGGCGATGTCGGTGTCGACCACGTCCGTGTCGACCACGTCCGTGTCCGCGACGTCGGTGTCGACCACGTCTGTGTCGGCGATGTCGGTGTCCAGCACGCCGGTGTCGGTGTCGAGCAGATCGGTGTCGTCGACCGTCGTGTCGTCGGTGTCGTCCACGTCCGTGTCGGCGACGATCGTGTCGTCGGTGTCGTCCACGATGATGCCGTCGGTGTCGGTGGACCCGTCCGTCTTCGGACCGCAGCCCACGAGCAGGATCGACAGGATCAACATGGATGCGCGCATGCGAGTGCTCCGAGCGGCGGACGTGCGCCGATGCGCAGGCCCTGGGTGTCTCAGCCAGTGAATGCCGTATTCAGTGGCAGGGAGCTTGCCCATGCCGAGCGCTCAATCCGCGAGCAGCCAGCGGACCTCGTTGCGTCGCCAGGGGCCGAGCACCCACGGCGGGTTGAATTGGGACACGACGGAGGCGTCGAGCAGCGTCAGACCGCCGGCCAGCGCGTCTTGCTTGAGCCTGGCGAGCTCGCCCGCCACCACCTTGTCGGTGGCGCGACCCTTGAACTTGCGCACCGCCCAAGTCTTGCCCGGCACCGCGACCAGCTGAACGCGTGGGTCGTTGGCGACGGGGAGCGTCGCGAGCGTCTTGTCGGAAGGCATCGTGAACGAGACCGTCCAGCCCTGCGCACCTGGGGCCGCGCTGACGGGTGTCGTCATCGCGATCCGCTCGCTCGCGGGCGAAGCCGACACCGGCGTGGTCATCGCGATGGTGCTGCGCGGCGCGTTGCCGCCGAAGATGTAGCCCGCCAACACCCGAAACGAGGCCGTGACCGCCTGGCTGTACGTGCCGGGCATCGTCACCTGCGCCTCAAGCGTGGGCGCGTAGGTGCGGACCTCGAACTCGGGCGCGATGCGCGCCACCGTGTAGGCAGGCTCTTCGTATTTGCTGGCCATGTCGAACACCCCGGTGAGGAGGGCGGGCGCGGCGGCTGCTGTCGCGAGTGCGATCAGCATGGCGATCCAGCGCATGCGCCGCATGCGCACCTCCCACCCCTCCTGTGCGCACGAATGGTCGCGCGGGAAACAAATGGGACGAGCGATGACACCACGGATCGTGTCGGACTCGCAGAGTGACGACCTCCGGGGCGAGCTGGCTCGTGGGGGGTGGGACGTGCAATGCTTCGGCCATGACGCTGATGCGACACGAGATCGACCTCTCGAGCCCACCCGAGGCGGCCCTGGCCTACGCCTGCACCGCCACGCTCTGGCCCGAGTGGCACCCGTCCTCCCTCGCCGTGCGCGCGCAAGCGGGCCCGCTCCCGGCTGGCGCTCGCTTCGACGAGGACATCCACGCCGGGGGCCGGCCCGGCCACCTGACCTGGGAGGTCGTGGCGTATGTCCCGGGTCGGCGGTGGCAGGCGGTGGCCGAGGGTGATCGTGGTCTACGGCTCGTGCTCACGTACGAGGTCTCGCCCGTAGCTGGCGGGACGCGCTTCGTGCGCAAGCTCGATTACCACCTGTCCGGCTGGCTCTTGGCCCTGGCGGACAGACTCGTGCTCCGACGGAGGATCGAGCGCGAGTCCGCGGTCTCGCTGCGGCAGCTCCGGGATGTCGTGGAGCGTGCGGGTCGCGGATGACGTGAGGCTTCTGGTCCCGGTCTGCGTCGCGGCGTGCCTACCGTCCGCCCAACAGCAGCAGCCGGTGCTCCATCTCTTTGAGCGGCATCAGGTCGCCCTTGCGTGACGCGACCTCGATCCCGGCCTTGTACACGCCGATCGCGTCGCTCCAGCGCTCCAGCTTCTCCAGCGCACGACCGCGCGCGAGGTAGACGGGCGAGTTGTGCTTGTCGACCTCGATCGCGTGCGCCAGATGCCGCTCCGCCTCGTCTGCCTCATCCAGGGTGGTCAGGGCGACGCCGATCCCGAACAGCGCGATGGGATCGTCCGCGTCGATCTCCAGCACCTGCTGGAACATCCCGCGCTTGCGCGTCGCGTCCTTGCGCTTGGACTTCTCCAGGTCGGCGTCCACGGTGGCGCCCACGCTGCCGCCGCGCGCCTTGGCCATCTGCTTGAGGGTGGCCTTTCCGCCTTCGTCCTCGGCCGTCTGCTTGTCGCCGATCTTCATGTAGTAGAGCGACAGGTTCGTGTTCACGATCGGCTCGTCGGGGGCGACCTCCTCCAGGCGACGGAACACGTCGATCGCCTCGTGGAAGCGCTGCGCGCGGCCGAGCATCACACCGATCGCCTCGTAGGCGTCCGCGAACGAGGGGTCGAGGTGCAGGGCCTCCTCGAGCAGGCGGATGGCGCCGGTCTCGTCGCCGTCGGCGAAGGTGCGGATGGCGCGGTCGTGGAGCTGTCGAACGCGCGCGTCGCGGTCGGGGGTGCTGTGCAGCGGCAGCAGGGCGACCGTGGCGTGGAGGACCCCGCCGTCCAAGCGCAGCGTGATCTTGCGACCGGGCGTGCGGGCGTCACGCACCAGGTAGGCCAGCGCGACCGGCGCGCCGGCGATGGGCGACCAGGTGCGGCTGGCGATTTGTCCGACCTTCTGGCCGGTGTCGTCGTCGATCAGGTCGGACCCGATCGGGGAGAGCGCGCCCATCACCGCGTCGGCGACGATGTCGAATTCACCTCGGCCTTCATCCATCACGAGCGCGCGGAGCAGGTGCGGCACGCTCCCATAGGTGCGCACGCGCGCGATGACCTCTTGGCCCAGGTAGCAGCCCTTGCTGTAGCTGACGGCCGACTGCTCGACGCCGGTCTCAGGCAGCAGGCGGCGGCGCGGCTCGGTGTCGGGCCCCACGCGCGGCATGCCGGCCTCGATCCGGTGGATCTCGATGACGCCCGCGGCGACGATCGGGTGGAGCAGCTGCGCGTCCACGCTCGCCCCGCCGCGCGCGACGGCGTCCGTCGCCAGCGAGAACGTCTCGTGCCCGGCGGGCCACGCGATCACAAAGCCGATGTCGCCGCCCAGGCTGCGGCGGATCACGAACGCGCCCACGGGCGGCGTGAAGCCGGCGTCCTTGCGTGCGCGGCGCAGCGGGCGGATCGCGTGCTCGGGCAGGCTGGCCCACGGCTCGAAGCCGAGCGCGCCGAACGTCGCGTCGCACACCTCCGCCGCGAGCGGGCCCTGCACCATCAGCCAGTCGTAGGCGTCGTCGAGCGTCAGGGTCAGGTCGTCGGAGAAGAGGAACCCGTCCAGGTCGGCGAGCAGCGCCGGCGCGTCCTGCGCGGGCAGCAGCATCAGGAACGCGGGCGGCGCGGCGTCCGCGACGATCGCGCGGTGCAGCGAGGCGACGGACTTGAGGTGTCCGGTACGCGTGACGCGCGCGGTGAGCGATCCAGCGCCCGGCTCCAGCCGCTCGACGTCGCTCGTGAGCTGGCTGTGCAGGAAGCGGCCCGCGTCGGGGCCTGCGGCCCGCACGATCGCCAGCGCGGCGGGGCCGGTGGCGGTGCCTGCGGGGAACGCCGCGATCCAGGCCGTGTCACGCCCGTGGCGTGCGGCCGACACGACGGCGGGGTTCAGGAGCGTGGTCATGTCAGAGCGAGAACGACTCGCCACAGCCGCACGTGTTCGCAGCGTGCGGGTTGTGGAACACGAACCCACGACCCTTCAGGCCGGACTGGTGGTCCAGCGTGATGCCGCCCAGGTAGATCGTGGACTTGCGGTCGAGCAGGACCTCAAAGTCGCCGAACGGCAGCTTGGTGTCGCCGTCGCGCGGCTCGGTGAACTCGAGCACGTAGGTGAGGCCGGAGCAGCCTCCGCCCTTGATGCCCAGGCGCAGCGACTTCCCGAGGTTCTCCGACTCGGTCAGCAGGCGGCGCACCTCGTCGCACGCTGAGTCGGTCAGGTTCACCAGGCGACCAGGGGTCTCGGTCTCGAGTTCCATCACGGCCTCCGGAGGGGGATTTGGTCAGCCATTGAATATAGCACCAATCTGGTCCTCGACAACGCCACGACCCGTCAGGATGCGTTCGCCGCCAGGCAGCACGGGTCGGAGGTGGGGAGCACCGCCGCGAACCCGCCGCTCTGCGTGCGCATGTTCGTGGTCTGGCCCTGGTAGAGCCGCGCGAAGAACAGCTGCACCTGGCCGCGGTAGGCGATCGCCCGCACGTCGAACTT
>CAIOSP010000131.1 GCA_903861005.1 uncultured Pseudomonadota bacterium | reverse complement strand
GCAGGCGTCCTTCTTGTTGCAGCCAGCGACGCTGAGCGCCGCGAGGGTGGACAGGGCGAAGACGCTCAAGCGCATGAAGGCTCCCACAATGGCCGCACAGGGCATGGACAAGGCACGGCGGCGCGTCAGGGGAACCCCCCGCACCCACCACCGCTCGGCCTCTACCCCAAAACCGTCACGGCGTCGCCGAGCAGGTGGCCAGGTCGATCGCCATCGGGTCCGACGTGTAGGTGATCGTCGGGTCGGTCACGCCGGTCAGGTCAGGCAGATCGCAGTGCGTGATCACAAAGCCGCAGTCGGCGGTGCACTCGGTCCCGTGGCTCTCGATGACGGCCTCGGCGTGCACCGTGACGACCGAGCCCTCCAGGGTGGCGGTGCAGCTCGACGACACCAGCGTGTCGCAGGACGACGACAGGCAGGCCCCGAAGTCCACGGTGACGTCGGTGCCGTCCACGCAGACGGACCCTTCGTCGGTGAGGGTCTTGGTGGTGTAGGGGTCCGAGCAAGCGGACAAGGCGAGCAGCAGCAACATCGGGCGCATCTTCCCTCCAGGTGTCAGTCAGCCGAGCACGGGGCGTGCCGCGCGGAGTAACCCGCGTCCCAACGGGATCTGCTCCGTGACCGGCCGCCACGATCGCGACATCTGCGTCACGGTGCGGCGGTCGATTGCGTCCAGGCTTCGTCGAATCGCGGCAATCTCATACGTAGATATCCCCATTGACCTCGCACTCTGGTACTGTCGACCGCGCGGCGGAAGCCGTCCACGGATCGGTGATGACCCTAAGAGAGACAACGCTGGATCAACGCCTCGCCTTCGTGCGGGCGTGCCCCGATCTGGCCGGCGTGCCGGACGACGCGCTCCGGGCTCTCGCGGACCGCATGCGGGCCTATTCGTACCCTGCGAACCATGTCTTCCACGAGATCGACATCGCGCCGACGCTCTGGACGCCGCGCCTCGTCGTCCACGGCTCGGTCTCGCTGGACGAGGACGTGTCCAGGCCAGGCCAGGGGCAGCACCTCGGCGTCGGCTCGCTGTTTGGGTTGGCCGGCTTCGGCCACTGGGCCGCCACCAGCGTCAAGGCGCTGAACTACGACCCGACCTGCCACGGCGCGCGGGCCTACGCGCTCGACCCGGTCTGGGTGCTGGAGCTGAACTACGCCGACTTCGGGGCGGTGACGTCGGGCATCTCCGGGCGCGTCCTGCGCGAGCGGCTGCTCATGCTGCACACCCGCATGCGCCTCAACCCGCTCCTCGTCACCGGCATGCGCTCAGCACCACAGCTGGCCCGCGTCAGGCCGGACCTGCTCCTCCGCCTCACCTCCGGCTCCATCCTGGACAACGTCTCCGCCGGTCGGACGGTGCTGGCCCACGGCAAGGTCCCAGACGAGGCCATCCTCGCCCTGCAGGGTCGCTTGGCGCGAAGCCACTGCGGCGGCGGCGACCACGGCGGCGTGGACGGTTCGGACGCCGGCACCATGGCGGGCCTCCGGGAGCTGCTGGATGGCACCCCGATGGCGGCCGAGATCCAGTGCCGCGAAGAGTCGTTGATCCTGCGCATCCCGCGCGCGTGCTTCATCCGCCTGCTTCGGTCCTCCCCGGACTTCCGTCGCTCGATCCTGCCTTGGATCGAAGGGTCGGCCGCCGGATGACACAGCCGATCTGGAAGAACGGGGTCAAGATCCTCCTCATCACGGCGCCGCCGGACGCAGTGAACGTGCTGCCGCTTCAGCCCATGATCCGGCTGCTCGTCGACCGCATCGCGCACACGCTGCGCGACCGCGTCTGGACCGTCCGGCTGCAGTGGGGTCCCCCGCCGAACGCGACGAGCGTCGCCGGGCAGATCGCCGCGGGCGCCACGGCGCAATCGGCCGCCTCCAGCCCGACGCCGCCGCCGCGGACCCTCGTGCTCGACCCGAACAGGCAGGTGTCTGGTCAGCTGCACCAGTTCCTGGCTGCGTTTGATCAGACCTACGGCGACGAGCTCGACCTGCTCGTCCTCGACCCGACGGAGCTGTTCTCGCAGCGCCCGACCGAGGTCAACCACCTGATCGTCGCGTCCATGCGCGCCCTCGAGGTCGGCGTCTGCGTCAGCTACCTGGTGTCGACCGCCGCCGAGTGGCACGCCGCCGCGTTCGACCTCGGGCCGACCAACGACATCGAGATCCTGCCGACCGTG
>CAIOSP010000130.1 GCA_903861005.1 uncultured Pseudomonadota bacterium | reverse complement strand
GTCACGTACGGCCAGCGCAGGATGCGCGGATCCGGGACGAACTTGCTGTCGTCGGCGGCGACGGCACACTTGAACGGCTTGCCGGAGGTGACGTCGTCGGACGTCCCCGCGTCGGTGGTCGGGCGGTCGGCGCACGCCACCAGGGCGAGCAACAGCAGGGATCGCATCGGGACTCTCCTCGGGACTGGCGGGCGTCAGGGCCCACGCGGGCGAGACCTAGCCCCGCGGCCCGCGCCCCGGCGCAACGCTTGCGTGACGCTCCCACCTCACTGTGTCACGGTCGCCGACTCGGCCCTGGCACGTCGCGCCCAGACTCGTGGACCCGTCCTGTCTCTACCGGGTGCGTGTGGCCTTTGAACGGGCGATGTGGAGCACCACGCGAGTCCAAGCATGCCCACCTTTCGACACGTCTCCCTTGATCGCTTCGGCCCCCCTGACGTGCTGCATGTGGTCGAGGATCCGCTCCCCGAGCCGGGCCCCGGCGAGGTCCGCGTCGTCGTCGAGGCCAGCAGCGTGCAGTTCACCGACACGCTGATCCGCGCCGGCAACTACCCCGACGTGCGCGGACCGATGCCCGTGACGCCGGGCTACGACATGGTGGGCCACGTGGACGCGATCGGCGCGGGCGTCACCTCGTGCAAGGTCGGCGACCGCGTGGCCGATCTGGTGACCATCGGCGGCAATGCGACCCACATCGTGCGACCGGCGGTCGGCCTCGTGCCCGTCCCGGAGGGTGTCGACGCGGCGGAGGCGGCCACGCTGGTGCTCTCCTGGGTCACGGCGTGGCAGGCGATCGTCCGCACCGGCGGCCTCAAGGCGGGCGAGACGCTGCTGGTCCACGGCGGCATGGGCGCGGTCGGACAGGCCGCGATCGTGCTCGGCCGACGCGTCGGCGCCCGCGTGATCGCCACCGCACGCGCGAGCCACGCGGACGCCGTGCGCGCGCTCGGCGCCGAGCCCCTGGACTACCGCTCGGACTGGCTCGCGTCGGTGAAGGAGTTGGGCGGCGCGGACGTCATCCTCGACGGGATCGGCGAGAAGCTCTTCTTCCGTTCGCGCGCGGCGCTGAAGCCGCGCGGTCGGCTGGTCGCGATCGGCGTGTCGTCACTCGCCAAGTCGGGGTTCGCGCGGATGGGCATCGGCTTCCTGTTCGCCATCGTGATCCACCCGTGGCTGCCCGGCACCAAGCGGTCTTTCTTCTACGGCATCACCCAGCTTCGCAAGAAGGACCCTGCGCCCTTCCGAGAGGATCTCGCGAAGCTGCTGGGCTGGCTCGCGGATGGCAGCCTGAAGACCCACGTCGCGCGGCGGATTGGCTTCGACGCCGTCGCCCAGACGCACCGGGAGCTGGAGGACGGCGGGCTCGACGGCAAGGTCGTGCTCATCCCAGACTGAGCCGCCGCCTCACCCCGTGCCCGCCGAACGGCGGGAGCTCAGGCCGGTCGACCACGGGCGCGCGCCGGGTGTCCGGGTTCATCCCCCGTGAGAGGGCTTGAGCGAGCGCAGCGGCCGCAGCATCGCCGTCTTCTTCCGCTGATGTGCGCCCATGCGGCACAGGATGTCCGCCAGCGCCCGCGTCGCGTCCAACGCGTGCGCGCCCTTGTTCAGCATGACACACTCGGCGCGCTGGCCCGACGCGGCGTCGGTGATCTCGGCGCGGGTCGCGACCCCTGTTCGAGCCATCGTGTCGAGCACCTGCGTGGCCCAGATGGTCGGGACGTGCGCGGCCTCGCACACCCACAGGATCTCCTCCTGCAGCTCGGCCAGACGCTCAAAGCCGCACTCCACCGCGAGGTCGCCGCGCGCGATCATCACGCCGACACGTGGCCGCCGCATCGCCTCCAGGAGGATGGACGGCAGGTTCTGGAACCCGGACTGCGTCTCGACCTTGAGCACGATCCCCACGCCGTCCGCACCGCGCGCCGCGAGCTCGTCCGCGAGCATTCGCACGTCCTCGGGTTCACGCACGAAGGACAGCCCCACCATGTCCGCCAGCTCCGCCACGACGTCTAGACACTGTAGGTCGTACGCAGTCAGCGGGCCCACAGGGAGGTGCGTGGTCGGCAGGTTGATGCCCTTGTCGGACCGCAGCTTCGAACCGCCAGGCTTCGCGCGGATGATGCGCACGCGCAGCGTCCCCTCATCCGCAGACTCGACCACGCCCTCGATCTTGCCATCGTCAAACAGGATGGGGTGGCCGGGCTTCACCGCCGGGAACACCTCCGGGAGCGTGCAGGGCACGGTCGCCGGCCGTCCGCCAGCTCCCGCTCGCCCTGGCCGCGGATCCCGGGTCACCCACACCTCGTCCCCGACGGCGAGCAGCAGATACCCAGGGAGCGGGTCGACAAGTCCGACGCTGGCGACCTCAGAGCTGAGGCGGCCCTTCCTTAGGCGTCGCAGCGCGGTGCCCGGCTCCACCCACGCCGACCGATCGCTCGTGCACACCACACCCTCGGCTGTCACGGCGAGCACGGGGAGGTCGCGGCCGCGCCCCCGAGCGTCGCGGAGGCGGAGCACGTCTCCGACCCGCACGCGGTCGAGCCTCCCACCGTCCGCGAGCGGGACCGCCACATCCACCGGGCAAGGCGGCGGGCCCTCGCCGAACCAGAGTCGCACGGGCTCCGGGACCCCACCAAACTCGTCGCGCTGCGGATGCCACGACACCACCCGGTGGCCAGGTCGGATGGCGCCCGTGCGCAGCTTGGGTCCGCCGATGTCCATCAGGATGCGGCAGTCCCGTCCGGTGATGGCCGTGGCGGCGCGCGTGGACTCTGCCAGCAGACGCCAGACCGCGGCGGTGTCGTGCGCGCAGTTGATCCGCAGCACGTCCATGCCCGCTTCCACCAGACGCTGGATGGCCAGCGGGTCGTCCAGCAGCTCTGCGCTCGCGGTCACCATGATGCGCACGCGGCGATCCAGCGGCGGCCCCCCGAACAGGTCGTCGGAGTTGCGATCCAGCGACTCACCCGCCGGCCTGGCGGGCTCGACGTCGGTGCCATCGTGCGCGAGCGCGGCGAGCGCGCGGCCGACGCGGCGCAGGGTCTGCGAGACGTCCGCCTCCGCGCGACCGAGCGAGGACAGCCCCAAGCCTGCGAGCGCGCCCTGGATCGGCCGGAGGTCGTGCTGGCGCATGACCACGTAGTCCATGAGGTTGACCGCGCCCGCCGCGTGGCACGGGTCCACCATGGCCACGCGGGCAGCCTCCGCGTCGCGCGCCGCGTCGATGTCCGACTGCAGGCGCGCGATGACGCCCGACAGCGTGCTGAGGGTCGGCGCGGGAAGCGTCTCTGAGAGGTCGTCGGAGGATTCTGCGGACATGCACGTTCGTATGCAAGGTGGGGAGGCTTGACCAACGCCGCTGCGTGATCCTCTGGTGACAGATCAACCGTGCTGGTCCTCTCGCCCCGCTCCACATCGACGAGGCCGACTTGGCGTGGGCCCTGGACCGGGTGGAGGCGGCGCTGCGCGCCGAGCTGCCGCCAGTGCCTGAAGACCTACTCGCAGGCCGCGGTCGTCGTGTCGTCCCAGAACAGGGTCCCCTGGAGGACCAGGTCGGAGAGGCCAATTGACGGGATGACGTCGGCGTCCGCGGCCACGCCCACGTCGGCCCCGAGCAAGGCAAAGTTGTAGAACAGGCCCGCGGCGCCGTGCACCAGGTCGAAGGCCACCGAGCCGGCAGCGCCCGAACCGAGCACCGTCACGTTGGCCAGGCGCGGACGGGTGCGCGGGTTGGCGTTCGCGTTGTCCGCGTTGTTGGAGACCTGGAACCCGACGGTTCCCGCGCCCGCGGCCTGCTGGACGAACCAGAACTGGCTGTCGCCGTCGTAGCCCTCGCCGAGGTGAACACCGACGCCCGGCGCGCCGGCGACAACGACCCGCGCGATGTTCGTGTGGCCACCCGCGAACCAGACGCCGTCGCTCCCGCTGTGCAGGACCTCCACGCTGTCGAAACGCGAGTTCTTCCCGCACCCGTAGGCGTTGAGGGCGGGCACCGGCGAGGCGCCGAGGGTTCCGCCCGCGTACTCGACGCGCACATAGCGGACGATGCCGCAGTCGTAGGAGTCGTCGCCGCCGCCGTAGAGCGGCGCGCCGTCGACCGCGTCGAAGGTGCCGACGCCGCCCTCCACATTCACCTGACCGCGCCCCAGGAACACCAGCCCGGCCCAGTCGCCCGCCGCGGGGCTCACGGTGTCGTTGGAGGTGAAGACGATCGGGGCGTCGACGGTCCCGTTCGCGATCAACCGGCCGCCGTCCACGACCACGAGCGCGCTGCCCGCGCCGCCTCGAACGATCGTGCCCGGCGCCACGGTCAGCTCCGCGCTCAAGGTGACGACACCGGACAGCTCGACCACGTGGTCGCACGACCAGCTCGTCGTGCCGTCGATCGCGCCCGATACCACGGTCGGCGACGCGTCGGTCGGGGACGCGCAGCCCGAGCTGCCGCCCGTGACGGAGCCCTCAGCGCCCCAGCGGATCCACGACTCATCGAGCCAGTCCGACGCTTGCGTCGGGTCGACCGCGCCCGGGTAGTTTGTGCCGCGGAGGTAGTTGTCGTCGACCGGCACGACGCCCACGTACTTGGTCAGATCGACCGTCGTGGTGAGGTCCACGTCGAGGAATGCAGTGCTCACGTACTTGGGATCGATCCGGTCCAGGTTGGTCGCGTCGACCCAGTCCGGGAACGTCGCGCACGTCGTGGGCGTGACGTCGCTGTCGCCCGGGGTGTCCTGCGTGTCATCCGTGTCCGCCGTCACCGTGTCGGTGTCGCCGGCCACGTCCGTGTCCTCGCCGTCCGTGTTCGAGCCGGCCGTACAGGCGGCAGTGAGGACGAGCAAGGCAACCGGGAAGGTCTGGCGAGTCAGGGTGATGGCCAAGAGAGACTCCAGGGTCAGGGCTTGAGCGCGAGGCCCGCGCCGTCCGCGAGCAGCTTGTAGATCTCTTCGTGACCGAGCGCCCGATCCCAAATCGCGAGCTCGTCGACGTCGCCATTGAACTGGAAGGGGTAGGACCCGGTCCCGTCCTGCCCGACGTTGATCGGCATGTCGGTGTGGAGGCTGCCGACCCGGGAGTCTTCGAGCGACATCCACTCCAGCTTGCCGTCCGGGTGACCAACGTAGGTCCTCGCGCTGCCGTTGTCCTTGAACACCTGCACCACCAGGCGCCACGCGCCCGCGGGGTAGTCGATGGCCTCGACGTCAAGCCGACCCGAAGAGCCGCTGGCGTAGTTGCTCTCGATCGACGTGTCGCTGCCCTTCCGCGCGGTCGTCGCAAACCCCGGGTTGCCTCCGTTCGACCAGTCCTTGTTGCCCACGATCACCGGGTCGCCGTCCGGGTCGCCGTTGGCGCGCATCCAGAACGCGATCGTGAAGTCCTCTCCGTCGAGGAAGTCCAGCTCGTCCGACGTCGGCAGCGACAGGTAGCAGGGGTCATTGCCCGCGAAGGTCACCTTGCCGCCGAGCACGCCGCCCGACGCCGCGACGGCGGGGCTCCCACCGCCGATCGTGGCGTCACGGCCATTTCCGCTGGCATCCTTGGTGTCGCCGTCGAACGGGTAGTACGCGACAAGGCCGTCCGTGATGTCGGAGGGCGGCTCGGGCTGCACCTCACCACCGCGGATGTGACCCGTCAGGCGGTCGTCCGGCGCGAGGCCGAAGTGGTCCATGACGGTCGGGGTCACGTCGAGGCTGTAGACGCCGTCGGGGAGGATGCCGGGCTTCACGTCCCTGCTCGAGAGGATGAACGGGATGGTCTGCATCGGCGCCGTGCGACCCGAGTGACCGGTGTGGTAGCCGCCATGATCGGCGGTCACCATGATCTGCCAGTTCTCGTCGGCGAAGGCCGAGCGGCCCCGGATCGCGTCGAGGATCTGTCCCAGGTAGTCGTCCGACAGCTCAGCGCCCCCGACGTACTCGGGAACGTTCAGGTCGAAGCCGAAGCTGTGACCGAGGCCGTCGGTGAAGTCGAAGAACAAGAAGATGGCGTCCGGATCCGTGCCACCGACCCACACCGTGTTCTGTTCACCGACGATGTTCTCGCCGTCCCCTGTCAGCATGCTCACGATTCGACGTGTGGTCTCCGACTCCAGCGCACGCGCGACGTAGTCCGAGCCGGGATGCATCAGGAGATCACCCGACCACGACACCGCGAACGCGGTGTTGCGCGTCGCGTCGTCCTGCTCCAACCGTGCAAGGTACGGGGGGTACTCCTGCCAGTTGCCATTCGCGATGATGAACGAGTCGTTGCTCGACACGTTGAGCTGAGACACGGTGGCGCCCGCCTCGATCGCGGCGTGGTTCGGCCCCGAGTAGGAGTCGCCGTCAGGCACAACCAGCGCGTCCGGCGCCCAGGATCCCTTGTACCCGGGTGCCCAGGAGCCCTCGATCAAGCTCTTGAAGTTGGGCGTGTCTCCAGCCACCAGCGCGTCCGGTCGCATGCCGTCCAGCGCGATCACCAGCGACTTCGGCGTGCACACGCCTTCGCAGCCCGCGGACTCGACCACGTCGGTGTCCCCGGACGCGTCGGACCCACTGTCTGAGGCGGTGCAGGCGCTCCCGAGAGCCAGGATTACGGCGATCCGCGACACAGGCACAAGCGACATCAGAGACTCCAAGAGCGAACGATTCAGACTACGGAGAGGGGGGCAGGATCGCGTACCGGATCCACGAAGCCTGGGTCCAGTCCTCGGCCGCCGGATCGACGGCGCCGATAAAGCTCGTCGGCTCGCAGCGGGGGTCGGTCGCGCCGACGCTCGAGACCTCGGCCGCCGCGGGCAGCGCGTCGGGCGCCTGCCAAGCCAGCGACCCGAGCTGTGGGTCCACGGTGAGGTTGCCGTTGGCGGCATCCATGATGAAGTCTTCGAACTGACCGTCGGTCCAACCCGGCGAGCTGTCCTGGAACGGGTCGTCGTCCACGCCAGTCGCGAACGTGGGCGTGCCGTCATCCCAGAAGATGGAGTTCTTGACCGAGACGAGCCCGTCCTCGGCGCGCGCCTGCGTCTCGGGGTGCGTGAGCACCGCGCCGTACTGGGTCGCGTGGGTGAAGATCGAGGCCTCGATCGTGGCCGTCGTGCCTTCCTTGAGCGCGAAGCCCTTGCTCTTGTCACGGCCGGTCGGGCCCGCGCCGATCACGGTCGCGTTGCAAAAGACGGGCGCCGCGTAGGGCTTGGCCGAGAAGTCGGAGCCGTTGTTCGACAGCTCGAAGCCGTTGTCGCCCGCCAGCGGATCGTGCTGGATGAGCAGGTACTGGAACCGCGAGCGGTTGCCCGCGTCGAGGTCCACGCCATCATCCGCGGCGCCGACGACCACCAGGTAGTCCACGTCGAAGATGCCGCCGTAGGCTTCGAACCCGTCGTCCTGGCCCATGAACACTTCGAGGTGATCAAACGTGCTCTGCTTGCCGCACGAGTACAGCGTGATGCCGTTGAGCTCGCTGTCCTTGCGCAGCTCGTAGCCGGCCCACTCGGACCGCACGTACTGGAGCGTCCCGCAGTTGTGCTCGTCGTCGCTCCCGCCGTACGTGGGCGGATCGAGGATGCCGTCGGCGAAGCCGATGCCGCCGAGGTTGTTGTTGGTCGCGCGTCCCAGCAGGACCAAGCCGCCCCAGTCGCCGCGGGCCGGGTCTTCCTGCGCGGACGTGAACACGATCGGCGCGTCCGCGGTGCCCACCGCTTCGATGCGCGCGGACTTCTCGATGATGAGCGCGCTGCCCGTCAGGCCCCGTACCGTTGTGCCGGCCTGGACGGTGAGCACGCCGTCCTTCACGTAGACCAGCTTGTCCTGGGCGAGCACCCAGATGGTGTCGCAGGTCCAGGTGTGGTTGCCGGTCAGGTCCTTGTCGATCAGCTTCACGGGCGCGTTGACGTCGTCCGCCGAGACGCACGGGCCGCCCGTGATCACGCCGTCGTCGGTGTCCCCGTTCACGGTGTCGTCGGCGTTGTCGGTCGCCCCGTCCTTGCCGGTGCACGCGGACAGCGCGACGCAGGAGAGGAGGAGCGGCAGGATAGGGAGGGTTGCGCGGTTCTTCATGGGGGGCGTGTATCCGGCAAAAGGGACCGTTCGTTGCGGTCGGGGTGACGTCAGCGGGTCAATTGCGTGAGCGTCGGCATCACGCGCGCGGTCAGTGCCGCCATTGGAGTGACAGCACGATGTCGGTGCCCCGACGTGCGCTCCAGGTCTCGGCACCTCGGGTCCCCTGGGTGCTCACCAGCGGCCAGTTCAGGAGGTTGTTGGCCGCGACCCGCAGCCCGAGCTCTCGATGGCCCGGACCCAGCGCCTTGCCCGCGGGCGCCTGCCAGACGCGCTGGCCGAACGTGAGGTCCAGCGCGTGGACGGCTTCGCGGTAGACGTCGGCGTTGTTGTTCGTGCCCACGAACTCGATGTAGCGACCGACGCCGTTGTACAGCACGCGTACGTTCGTGCCGCTCCGCTCGTTGTCGTAGTCCAGGTACGCGTTGACCGAGTACGGCGACTGGCCCTGCAGCGCGCGCACCGCCGACGTGTACGCGGTGAACCCGGTGCGGCAGTCCTCGCGCTCGACCGCGCCCGCCGGCGGGTCGATGGTGCCGGGCGCATAGCAGGCGTCGGGCAGCGTCACGCGCGACCAGACGATCGCCACGTTGCCGCCGAGGGTGAAGTCGTTGAGCACTCGACGGGCGGCGGTGTCCGCCTTGGCGAGGAACCCCAGCTTCTTGCCGAGCTCGATCTCGCCGCCCACGTTCACCGCGTGGTCCAGGTTCTCCCACGACAGCAGCCCGGCGCCGCCGTTGCCGATGCCGGCCACCTGCTCGATGGGCTGGTCGAAGGCCTTGAAGAAGGCGGTGGCCGCGATCACCTCGCCGGGGTTGGGGAACCACTCGACGCGGAGGTCGGCGTTCCAGGCGTGGCTGACCTGGAGGTTGGCGTAGCCGACCTTGTCCCAACCGCCGACGAAGTCGGTGAAGCGGAACGGCGCCAGCTCGCGGAACTCGGGCCGCGCGATCGTGCGCGTCGCAGACAGGCGCACGGCCAGCTCGCCGTGGTCGTCACCCAGATCCGGCGCAAACTTCAACGAGACCGCAGGCAGCACCGACGTGTCCTGCAAGGTCGCCGCGTAGCACTCGACCTCGGTCGGCGACGCGGCGCAGTCGATGTCGGGGCGACCGTCCGGAGTCTGGAAGTCGTAAGGCCGCACGTGCATGCGGAACCACTCGACGCGCGCGCCCGCGTTGAGCGTGACCCACGACGCCATCGGGAGGTCGAGCATTCCGTAGCCGGCGACGACCTGAGAGTTGGCGGCGTAGTTGTCGTTCGCTTGGGTCTGCTCGACCATCACGAACGGCGCGGTGCCGCCGTCTGCCGGGGACACGCCGCCGCCGATCGTGTCCGCGTTGAACACGTCGCCTGTGCCCAACGGGATGTCGCCTTCCAGCCCCGTGACGCGGTTAAACGACAGGCGACGCACGCCATAGTCGCGCTCCTTGTCGTCCACGCGCGCGCCGAGCTTCACCGTGGTCGTGAGCGCGCGGATCCCGTCGAACGGCACCGCGAGATCGATCCCGGCGCCGAGGTTGTCGTCACGCAGGCCCAGGTAGGTCCAGCGTCCAGCCGAGCTCGCCGGATCGACGATCCACTTCTGGTCGGAGGTCTGGGTGAAGACCATCTCGCGGATCGCCGGGTCGTCCCGCTCCGCACGAGACCACGCGCCGAACCAGTCGAGCTTCAGGTCGTGGGTGCCCCGAGCGCCGATCGTGTGCGCGCCCTTCAGCGTCGCCATCGCGAGCGACCGCGCGACGTACCGAAGGCGCGTCGTGCGCACCAGCCCGCCCGACGAGTCGGTGTACTGGTTGGTGCCCTCGAGCTGACGCGTCTCGTCCTCCGCGTCACGGCTGTAGAGCCCCGTGAGCGACAGGCGGTTGCGTGAGTCGACGACCCACTTCACCAGGCCCATCGCGTTCCACTGCACGGTCTGGACGGTGCGATCGCCGTCGTAGTCGGTCTGCGGCGTGCCGGCCTGGGGCTCGCCCGACGCGCTCGCGCCGTACACGCGCACCAGCTCTCGCCATGTCTGGCGCTGGTTCTGGTAGGTGCCCGCGAACATCAGCCCGAGCCGACCCGACTTCGACACGTCGAACGAGCGCCCCCACGAACCGGCCAGGCCAAAGTTGGGCAGCGCGGAGGACTGAGACGTGATCGACGTGCGCGTGTCGAGCGACTCGCCCTGCGCCTCGATCTGCTCTGGCGTGTACACCGGCTTGAGCGGGTTGGACGGATCGGTGATGCCGCGCCCCGCCTTGAGGTCAGAGGGGATCGTCGCCGGCAAGTCGCGCGGGCGGTTTCCGAACCCGAACGCGTCGGCTGCGCCGTACCCGTCGTGCCGCACGAACGGCCGGAAGGTGGTCGCGGTGTTGTCGCCGAACCACACGCTCACCTGCCCCTCCTCCTCGTCGGGCAAGTCGCGCGTCTCCAGACGGATCGATCCGCCGGTGAAGTCGCCGGGCACGTCCGCGGTGAAGGTCTTCTGGACGACGATCGCCGAGAGCGCCGCCTGCGGGAACATGTCGAGCGGAACGGTCCGGAGTTCGGGCTCGGGGCTCGGCACGGTCACGCCATCCAACAGCGTGTTGCCATACCGGTGCCCGAGGCCGCGCACGAACACGAAGCGCCCGTCGATCACGGTGGCGGCCACGACGCGACGCGTGAGCTGCGCGGTGTCCCCGGTCGAGCGGGAGAAGTCTGCGCGCCCGATGGCGTCGGTCGAGGCCGTCGCGCTCTGCCGCGCGATCAGCTCGCCGCCCTCGGCCTCCTTGTTGGCGGACTCCTCCACGACGACCACGTCCGAGCGCGTCGGCTGCATCACGACCACAGGCTCGACCGCGCCGCCCGCGACGACGACCACGTCGGGGACCTGCGCGCTCGCGTGGAGCTGGCTCGTGACCTCGATCACCCATGTGCCGGGCGGCACCGTCAATTCGTAGCGCCCATCCAGATCGGTCGTCGTCTTGTAGTCGGAGCCCTGGACGCTCACGACCGCGAGCGACACGGGCGCGCCGTTGGTGTCCACCAGACGCCCGGTGATCCGGCCCGTCTCCGGCCCCGCCGCTTGCACCTCGTCAGCTTGGAGCAACGCCTTGAGCGCCTCCGGGTCCTCGCTGACGTCGAGGACCTCGAAGTCGTCCGTGCCCAGCTCGCTCTCCAGATCCGACAGGTCCTCCTTCGGCGGGGGCGCATCGGCCGCGGGTGGGGGCTCCGACGGGCTGGTGGGCGTGGCAGGCTCGTCGCCCCAGGCGAGCGCGAGGCAGAGGAGGAGCATCGACGTCATGGCGTCCCCCCGACGCCCACCGGCGCGACGCCGGGCTTCACCGGCACCGTGGCCACGACGATCGGCGCCGCGCGCCCCTGCGCGACGGGCTCCAGCGCCTCCAGCACGCGCCCGTGGGGCGCCTCGTCGTCCGCGTCCACGTAGACGAGGCGGTTTGGGCGCGCGTTGAGGATGCGCTCAAGCCGGATCGGCAGCTCTGCGGTGGGGATCGCCACCCCGTTGACGTCGAGCGACCCGTCCACGGCGACGTGGACCACCACGGGCGTGTCGGCCGTGGCCGCCACGAGCGCGCGCTGCGTGTCGTCCGCCTTCTTCGGCAGGCGCAGGAGGTACTCGGCGTTCAACACCGGCGCGAGCACCATGAAGACGATGAGCAGCACGAGGACCACGTCGACCAGCGGGGTCACGTTGACCTCGGGCTGCACGACGCGTCGCGCGCGCCCTCGGCGGGGGGGAGTGGCGGTCGACACGCGTCAGCCGCCGCTGGTGGTGCGATCGACGCCGACCACGAACCGCACGTCCTCGACGCCGAGCTCCTTGAGCTCCCCGAGCAGCGCGCGGACCTCTCGGAACGGGAGCCGCGCGTCCGCGCGCAGCCGCACGAACGCGCCGGGCCGCGACGACGACACCTTCAGCGAGGCGAGCAGCGCGTCGTGGGTGATCGGCTTGTCGTCCAGGTACAGCGCGCGCTCGCCGTCGAGCGCCACGTTGAGCGCGCCCGGGTCCTCCTCAGCGGGCGTCGCGCCGTGCTTCACGCGCACCATGTCCACCGGCACGCCCTCCTGCACGTTCGGCACGACCACCATGAAGATGATCAGCAGCACGAGCACCACGTCCACGAGCGGCGTGATGTTGATGGTGGGCCGCGGCCCGCGCCCCTCAGACGTCCCGAGCTGCACGCCCATGGCGGTCCTCCAGGTGATCGAGGAACTCGCCGGCTGCGTGGTCCATGCGCTGGTCGAGCGCCTCGCAGCGCGCGTTGAGCAGGTTGAACATGACCACCGTGCCGATGGCGACGACCAGACCCGCGGCGGTGACGATCAGGGCCTCGGCGATGCCCGCCGACACCGCGTCAATGCCGCCGCCACCCGCCTCGGCGATGCCGGCGAACGCGGTGATGATGCCGATGACCGTGCCGAACAGCCCCACGAAGGGGGCGATGCTGCCGACGGTGGCCAAAAAGCCCATGCCCCAGCGGGCCTCCGAGGCCGCCTGATCGAGCAGGCGGTCGACCTCGCGCCGCGTGAACGCGAGCGGGTCCAAGCCGCCCTTGCGCTTCTCGTAGGTCTCCAGCGCGGTGCCAAAGACCCGCGCGAGCGGCGCGCGGCCGTGTGCGTCGCTTCGGGCGGCGTCCCGCACCGCGTCGAGCTGGTCCTTGTCGAGCAGCGGCCGGACCTGCGACGCGAAGGCGGTCGACGTGGACAGGCTGCGCTGGAGCACCAGGGTGCGCTCGACGACCACAAACAGCGCGCCCGCGCCCATGGCCGCCAGGGACGCGGCCACCGCGCGCGCAGGCAGGCCCATCTCGTTCCAGATCGACATCAGGTCCAGTGAAGACATTGCGGCACCCTAGTTGAGGACAAAGGGAATGGTGACCTGCACCCATGTCGCGAGCGTCTGCCCGTGAAGGGTCGCAGGGTCGTAGGTCCAGACGCGCACCGCATCGACGGCGGCCTTGACCAACAGCTTGATCGCGAGGGCGTGGAGCTCGGGGTCGGCCGACTCATCCACCGAGCAGGTCTTGTCGACGATGATCGCCTTCACGACCGCGCCCTCCTTGGTCACCTGCAGCCGCAGCACCACCGTCCCGGTGATGTTGCGCTTGCGCAGGCCCTCTGGGTAGACCGGGCGCACATTGTCCGGCCGCGCGCGCGCTTGCTGCGCCTCTTTGGGGGGCACGCGAGGCGCGTCCCGATCGCCGATGTCGACCGGCGCGTCTGACGCGGCGCCGTCGCCCGCGCCGCCGCGCCCGCGACCCGACCGGCCGCCGCGCGCGCCGCCGGTGCCCGTGCTGCGCGTGCTCTCGGCGAGCGGTCCGGCCTCGACCTTCTGCGGCTCCACCGCGACCGCCGGGGCGGCCACCGGCTGGGACGCCTCAGGATCCGGCACGGCCGGCGCAGCCTCGGCGGCGGGCTCGGGCGTCGCCGCGGCGGGCTCCTCTGCCGGTGGGGGCTCCTTCGGCGCCTCGGGCGGCGTGGGCTTCACGACCGCCTGCGGCTGAAGCTCCTGCGCCTCGACCTCGCCGACCTGCGTCGCGATCTCCGACGGCTGAGTCGACGGCGCCCTGATCAGGAGCAGTCCCGACATCGCCACGATCAGACTCGCCACGGCGAGCGCCGGGGCGCGCCGATGCTCCAGGAGCGCCGAGCCTGCGTCGGTGTCGAAAGCGGAAAGCATCGAGCCCCTGCCAGCGCGCCGCTCTACCCATCCGAGCCAAGCGAAGGGCCTTCGTGACAGAACAGCCGCAGACATGCCGCAATTGGGTTGTCTGCGTCGCGAACTTGCCACAGCGACGGTGACGCGCCGCCCACCGTAGCGCGCCCCCCAACGTGGTCCCTCGCCTCGTTCATGTGACAGCGGGTGAACGAGCCGACCGGGATCTGAACTTCCGCGAAACGATCGTGCCGCGCGCCCCACCCGACGCGCGCTGGTGGCTACCGTCGCGCAGACGGATCCGGCCCGCCAACACAAGGGGACACCCACATGACCACCTCCGCCGCGTCACTTCCCGCCGCCGCCCACGACGGCCCCCAACGGGCGTTCACGGCCGTGAAGGGCTCGCTTGAGGGTCGCGACGAGCGCCTGCACGTCGACGCCCTGCGCGTGTGGGTGCGCGACGCGTTCCGGAAGGACCTGGAGCGCCGCCCCTCCAAGCACGCGTACGTCGCGTCGCTGCCGCCCGAGATCGTCGCGCGCGTCCACGCGCTCCGCAGCGCCCCCGCCATTCGCGACGCCATCCTGGCCCAGGCGTCGCCTGGGGCGAGCCTCACCCCGATGGACTCGACGGACGAGCTCTACCTCTCGCACTACAATCGCGACATGGGCGGCGACGAGGGCCTGTTCGCCAAGCACTACGACGGCAACCTGCGCTTCGTCCCGTTCGGGACCGTCGTGCGCGCGCTGATCTACGTCCACTCCGTCGGAAACTACAAGGTGGTCTTCGGCGACAGCGGCGCCGCGTTCGCGTTCCGCACCTACGAGTTCGGGCTCCTCGACTTCCACCGGGAGCTGCACTGGGTTGAGGGCGAGTACGAAGAGGGCGCGCCGGACCGCATCTTGCTGAAGTGCAATTTCCTCGTCTCGGCGCCCCACCTCGCGTGGCTGGCGCCGGCGCTGCTCGCCGTGAACCTCGGCCAGTTCTACGTCGTCAAGGCGGCGATGGAGTACTCCAAGAGCCCGAAGACCGTGCCGCAGCGCCTCGTGGGCTGGGTCTGCAACGTCGTGCGCGTCCTGAACAACGTGCACCCGGTCCTGCCGCTGCTCTGGCTGAGCGGGATGGCCGCCGGGGGCATCACGGCGGCGTGGTGGACGCTCCGGGCGCTGATCTGACACAACCGTCCGCGATCTCCTGCGCCAGGTGCACGCCGTACAGGCCGAGGTGCGCGGGGACCAGCCACGGCCACCGGTCGTGGAAGCCGGGCAGCGCGCCGACCCCCACGAGCCCGATCATGCTGCCCACGTTCATGGGGTGCGGGATGAACCCGTACGGGAAGCGGTCCACCCACTTGGGCTCAACCAGCCCGAGCTCCGCGGCGAAGTAGGTCCGGTCACGGCCCAGCAAGGACGCCGACCACGTCGACAGTCCAAAGCCCACCGCCATCAGCGTGAGCGACAGCGGGTCGGGCGTGAACACCGGCCACGCGCACGCGCCGAGCAGCCCGAAGGACACGCCCTTGAAGAAGACCGCGTCCCGCACAAAGCGCTCGAAGTCGTCCACGCGCCGACGGTGGAACACGACGAGGTAGATCCCGTACTGCACGAAGCTGCACCCCACGAGCAGGACCGCTTCGCTCTGCAATAGCCACGCGATCGCGGCGACGGCGAGGACGTAGAGCGCGTTGCGCGCGCCGACGCGCCGCGCGAACACGCTCACCGCGGCGCGTCGGCGTCAGGACGCGACGACGCGATCCGGGCACGGGCGGCCGCGATCGTCCGCAGCGTGTCCGCGAGCTCCAGCTGGACCAGCTCCAGGCGCGTCGCGACGAGCGCCAGATCGTCGGACGCCTCGCTCAGGGCGGCCGCTTGCTCGCGCAGCCGCTGGAGGCGGTGCGTGAGGTAGTCCTGCGCCACGAGCGCCGGGTCCGTGTACTGCAGCGCGAGGTCGAGGTTCTTCGTGTCGCGCACGAAGGGGTCACACGGCAGCAGCGACGTCACCATCGTCACGCGCTCGGGCCAACGCGTCGGCCGCGCGCGGTGCTGGACTCTCGACCCGTGCAAGACGAAGGCCCACCCGGCGCCCGGGTAGTGAAGCGAGCGGACGCGCCCCTGCGCGTCCCGGACCTCTGTGCCGCCGTCCTCATCCAGCACGTCGGAGAGCATCACGACGACCGACAGCGGCGACGAGTCCACGTGCCAGTCGAACACGTCCATGCCGTCGAGCTGGATGTTCACGTGCGCCAGGTTGGTGCCCATCGGGTGGATCCGCACGGGGATCGGCAGGTGCTCCCGGATCCGCGCCAGGTACCGGGGCGCGAGCACGAGGTCGCGCACGTCGGGGTCGCGCATCGCCAGATCTGGCAAGATGGCCGCGCCGACCTCGCCTGCGCGCGCGGCGTGCGCGTGGCGCGCGACCGAGGCGCGGATCAGAGCGACGTCGTCGTCCTCCAGCAGGCGAAACGGCGCGCTGTAGGCCAGCTCGCACGCCGCGCCAGAGGGATCGATCCCGAGTTCGGCCAGGGAGCACGCGGGCATGTCACCTCCTCGGACGCCGCCGAGCGGCAGCCCCCGCCCGTACCCCGGCGGGTGCGGTGTCGGGTCGAAACGAGTCGGCGACGAGCGTGCGACGGCGAGCCACCGTCGGTTGGGCGCAGGTCGATCGTGGCCGCTTGGTGGCGTGACGCCCGTGGTCTCGTCACGGCTGGCAGGGCCTACGCGACCTCGGCGCTCCCGCACTACGGGTGCGGAGAGTTGGTCTCGCTGAACACCCCGAGTTCCACCCGCTCCCCCGTCCCAAACCCATGCGACGGATGCGCATGTGGCATCGCGTCGAATTCATCCCCGTCCAGGCGCGCCAGCCCCGCCGTGATCGCGGCGCACCCGTCCCCATCCGGCCGGTTGCAGTCCAGCCCCGCGTACACGCGGACGCAGCTCGGCCCCCCCGGGATCTCCCCCACCGCCTCGTCGCGCGTCGCGTCCTTCACCCGCACGATCCTCAAGTCCCTCCCACGCAGGTCCGGCCACGCCGACCGCCACACCATCCAGTCCGCCCGCTCCCCGTGGATCGGCACGATCGGCGCCACAAACCCACACCCCGGCGCGTCCTCCATCGCCTTGGTCAGCAGCCGCACCTCGCGCCGGCTGTCCACGTCCACCGCGCCCCACCGCGTCCACATCGGCCCGTGGTCGCCGTCCCGCGTGCGCAGCGTCCACGCCTCGGGCGTCGCGGGCACCAACAACAACACCGCGCCGATCACCCGCCCCCACTTGGGCAGCGCCAGCCAGCCCCACCACGACAGCGCGAGGATCGCGGGCGCCAGCAGCGCGCCGTAGCGCAGCATCTCCAGCGGGTGCGCCCAGATGGCGTTGCCGGTCATGCTGCCGTGCCCGGCCGAGTGGTACACGCGCAGCAGGATGAGCGTGCCGAACCCGAGGCCCAGGTTGGACGAGGGCGCGCGGAACATGCCCACCATCGCCAGCAGCGCGATGCCCAGCGGCCACAGGCTGATGAGGATCCGCGGCAGCGTGATCGTCGATGGGTCCAGCGGGTGCGCGGCCTGGATCGCCCAGCCCGCGCGCTCGCTCGACGACGCGAGGTGCGCGACCGGCAGGTAGGTGGCGGCGCCCACCGCGACGACGACGCACGCGAGCGCGCCCATCACCACCTTGTGCGACGTCATCCAGGCCCACGCGCGTGTCTGCCAGCCCAGGCGGTGCGCGGCGATCACGATCACGCCGAGCACGGGCAAGAGCGCGAGCTCCACGCGCGTCCAGCACAGAAGTGCGGCCGCGCCCAGCGCGAGCGCCCCAGCGACCATCGCACCACGACGCGTGGGCGCGGATCGCATCCCCGCGAGCGAGGTGCCGCCCACGATCATCCAAAGCCAGGCCATGGGCCCCGCGCCCGACCCGAGCGCCGCGTTGTGCACCACCGGCGACGCGCAGAAGGACAGCAGGAACAGCGCCGACAGCGCCCATGATCCCAGCACCTCAGCGCCCGCCGCGAGCAGGCCGACGCACGCGGCCGATGTGGCGGCCAGCTCCAGGCGGGCGACGGACTCGGCGGAGGGCGGGCTGGCGGCGAGCACGCCCAGGTAGTCGCGCGCGAACAGGGATCCGACGTCGCCGCCCTCGCCGCGCGCGAGGTGCACCTGCATCTCGGTGCTCCCCTCGCGCACGGGCGTGAGGAGGTCAGGCGTGATCGCGGAGAGCGGGACCAGCGTGAGCACCGCCGCGAAGATCGCGACCGCCACGACCACCGCGCCGAGCCTGCGTACGCCCGTCGCGCGATCAGGCGCGTTCATCCCGAGCCACACCACCCACGCGCCGAGCACGCCCGCGTGGAGCAGCGCGGCGAGCAGGCGCTCCACGCTCTACTTGGCCTGGGCGGAGGGCGCGTCCGCGGCGGGCTGCTCGGCGGCTTGCTGCTTGCCGATGAAGTCGCGGATGAAGAACTCGCCGGCCTTGTACGACGAGCGGACCAGCGGGCCGGAGGCGACGTACTTAAATCCCATCTCCTCGCCCAGGACGCGGTAGCGCTCGAACTGGTCGGGGTGGACGAAGGACTCCACCGCCAGGTGCTTGGGCGACGGCTGCAGGTACTGGCCGAGCGTGAGGAAGTCGCAGTCGACCGCGCGCAGGTCGCGCATGGTGGTGAGCACCTCGTCCTCGGTCTCACCGACGCCGACCATGATCGACGACTTGGTGTAGCGGGCCGGGTCGAGCTTCTTGATGGTGCGCAGCACGCCGAGCGACTGCGCGTAGCCGGCGCGCGGGTCGCGGACGCTGGGCGTCAGGCGCGCGCAGGTCTCGACGTTGTGCGCGATGACGTTGGGCCGCGCCTCGACCACCGCCATCAGCTGACCCAGGTGGCCGCGGAAGTCCGGGATGAGGACCTCGACCATGGTCTTGGGGCTGTTGGCCCGGGTCTCGCGGATGCAGGCCGCGAAGTGGCTCGCGCCGCCGTCGGCGATGTCGTCCCGGTCCACGGACGTGATCACCACGTAGTCCAGGTCCATCTCCTTGATGGCCATGGCGACGTTGTGCGGCTCGTCGAGGTCTAGCGGGGACGGCTTGCGCGACGTGTCGACCGCGCAGAAGCGGCAGCCGCGGGTGCAGGTGTCGCCCATCACCATGAAGGTGGCGGTGCCGCCGCCCCAGCACTCGCCGATGTTGGGGCACATGGCCTCCTCACACACGGTGCTGAGCTTCAGCTCCCGGGCGCGGGCCTTGATCTGGGCGTAGCGCGGCGTGGAGGGCAGCTTGACCTTGATCCACGGCGGCTTGGGCGTGCGGGCCATCGGTCACTCCGAGCGGCGGCCTTAACCGGGATCTTCCGGGGGAGCCGGTACCGCGACACGCTCGGACGGATCGGCCTCGCGCTCGGCGGGGGCGGGCGGCGCGGCGATGGTCCCGCCCGAGTCGTCGTTGAGCGCGTCGTCGAACTCCCCGAACCGGTGGGGGCAGCCGACCGCGGACGCCTTGCGCAGCGCCAGCTTCTTGGCGCCCGACGCGTAGCGCGACGCCACCGCGCACAGGTCGTCGCCCTGGGTCTGGAAGTCGAAGTCGTAGCCGTACCAGTCGAACAGCGGGCTGAACACCGCCACGCCGTTGTCCATGCGCACGCCGCGGGCGTCGTCCGCCACCCAGCGCATCATCTGCTCGCGCAGCTGCTTGTCCAGGTGCGAATTCTCGTAGAGGGTGCTGCGCAGCGGCGGGCTGGAGCGGCTGCCGCTGTTGAGGGCGGCGTGGTCGCGGTAGTCGAGCAGCTTGAAGCGCAGGTACTCGGTGCGGATCTCGTCGAGGGAGGTGGGCGTGCCGTCCACCAGGAACGCGGTCTCGTAGAAGAAGGCGCTGCCGGGCTTGGGCAGCCACCCGTCCACCGCGTCCACCGACGCGGGGCGGCCGCGCTCCAGCACCTGGAACAGGACCAGCGCGTTGAACGCATTGATCATGAACGCGTGGCGCTGGTTGCTGCGCGGCGGGCTGCGATCGCGGCCGACCCAGGCGACGTACTCGTCGAGCGGGCCGCGGTTGGCCTCGAGCTTGTCGTAGTCGACCAAACCGTCGACCGTGACCACCTGGCCGAGCACGGCCTCCCACGCCTCAGACGGGTCGTAGTCCGGGGCGGGCACCTTGGGCGCCATCACCGGCCGACACGCGCCCAGCAGGACCAGCAGCGCCCACCGCCTCACTTGTCGCCCTGGCTCATGGCGCGGGCCTCGGACCCGGCGTCGCGCAGCGTGTGCTCGGCGCGGGCCGAGTCGCCGTCGGCCACCCACCACAGGATGCCCCCGGCCACAGCCAGGGCGACGACGACAAAGGTGACGAGGCGGCGGACGATCATGGACATTCCCTAACCGGATTGGCCGCGCGGGTCCGCGCGAGTACACGCTAGCTTACCCTCCAAGTGCGTGCGGCACCTACATCCACTACTGAGACGAAGGCACCCACTCCAGATGCGGAGGACCTCATGTTGACCGCACCCTGCCTCCGCAGCCTGCTGGTTACGCTTGCCCTCACAGGCTGCCTCACCGAGCCACACGACGACGTGTCGAACCGCGACAACGTGCCGAGCGACGACGGGTCCCACGACCAGCCGGGGAGCGATAGCGATGTCACCAGCGACTCGGACCTCTTGGATACCGATCAGGAGACCGATCCGCCGCGTGACTCGGACACTGGGGATTCGCTCGGCGGCGACACCGCCACCACGGGCGACACCGACTGGGTCGCCGATACCGACTCAGGCATCGATACCGACTTGGTCATGGACTCTGACGCCACCGCGGACTCCGCGCGCGACTCCGCCTGTTCTGCCGGGGACACGATGTGCGAGGCCGGGACCTTCGACTCCGGCATGCCGTTCCCCGGCGAACTCCAGATCACTGAGGTGATGTCGCTCGGCTCGGGGTGCGGTGCAGACGAGGGGCTGTACGTCGAGGTGGAGAATGTGAGCGCGAGCCGCAGCTTCTCGCTCGATGGCGCGACGATGGAGGCCGTGTTCGGCGCTGGCCAGCCGCCGTTTGCCTCGTCGACGCTCAGCGGCGCACGGCGTTTGGCGCCCGGTGACGTCGCGGTCATCGCGCCTCACCCGAACTGTTGGGGGCTGGTGCCGGACTACGTTGTCTCCGGGCTCGCCACGACCCTCCCGATGCGCTCGGTCGAAATCTTCGTCGGTCGTACAGGGATCGTGCAAGCGACCACCGACGGTTCGTCCCTGACCTTTCCCTGGAGCGAGCAGGGCGTCGCGATCGAGTTGGATGACGGGGCCGCGCCGCCGACGTGGATCCCTGGCGGGGGCGGATTCCCGCGCGCGGATCCCGGCGACTGGTGTCGGGCCGATGTGGCCATCGCCGGGCACGCGGGCGATCTCGGATCACCGGGTGCGCCGAACGGGGCGTGTCCACCGTGATGCGCTCGAACTCATCGCGCGTGGGGTCCACGTACACGCGGTGCGCCGGTCCGCCGGACACTCTAGGCCGTTGACTCTACGGCCTAGTCCCGGTCATCGGGATGGGAACTGGCCACGACACAGAATCGAGGCCGACTGCGTGGCGGCGGACGATCATGGACATTCCCTAACCGGATCGACCGCGCGGATCCCCAGCGCCTCCGCTAGGATCGGCGTCCATGACCATCCTCACCTTGTTCCCCCTCCTCTTCTCGATGCCTGCGGCCCTGACGCCGGCGGTCCCTTCACCCTCCAACGACGCGTTGGCCGTGTGCGAGCAGCTCTCCGCACCAGGCCTGGCGCCCGACGTCCTCGCCCACGCGATCGACGCCCACACTTGCGCTGCGCGCCGCGGCGAGCTGGCCAAGTCGGCCCACCCCGAGCGCCTCGTGGTCATCGACTACAGCCTGCCCTCGACGGCCACCCGCCTGTGGGTGATCGACCTGGACCAGCGCCGTGTGCTGGACGCGCAGCGCGTCGCGCACGGCCAGGGCACCGGCGACGACCTCGCGAGCGTCTTCTCCAACAACGACGGCTCCCATCAGTCCAGCCTGGGCGTGTTCCGCACCGCCGAGACCTACATCGGCGAGCACGGCCGCTCGCTGCGGCTGGACGGCCTGGAGCCCGGGTTCAACGACCGCGCCCGCGTGCGCACCATCGTCTTGCACGGCGCCGACTACGTGTCGGACACGTTCGTGTCGCAGGTCGGGCGCCTGGGCAGGAGCTGGGGATGTCCCGCTGTGTCGAATGATGCCGTCGGACCGCTGATCGACGAGATTGCAGGCGGCACCTTGGTGGTGTCGTGGTATCCGGACGCCACATGGCTACACCAATCGACCTTCCTGCACTGCGACGCGCTCTGACCCCTTGCCTGCTGGCCCTCGTCGCCAGCGCCGCGTTCGCGGACGAGCCGCCCGCCCCAGCGCCCACCGCAGAGGTCGCGGCGCCCGCGGAGCCACCGCCCCTGAGCACGTTCGCGCCCGAGCGCCGCGTGGACCTGCACGCCCGTCGTGTGCGCACCGCCCCGGACGCCAAGGCGCCGCTACGCGCGATGATCGCCGCGGGCGAGGCCTTCGACGTGGACGCCCGCAGCGCGCCCACCCCCGGCTGCGACAAGGAGGGCTGGGGCCGCGTGGCGCCCGACGCCTGGGTCTGCCTGGACGGCACGGTGGTGACCACCCAGGCCCCGCGCGCGCTGCCCGCCCTGCTGCCCTTCGACCCGCCGCTGCCCAGCGAGGCCAAGGACTACCTGGCGACGCGCGCCTGGCCGCGTGATCCCGCCGAGACCGCCACCCCGATCGTGCCGTTCATCTACGCCAAGGACCGCGCGCGCTTCTCGGGCGACGACTACGTGTCGCTCGACGCCTTCCTGGCAGGCGCGCCGCACCACCACGTCGACACCACCCGCAAGCTGGCGTTCGCCGAGCTGATCGACACCGAGAAGGGCCCGGTGCTCCGGCGCGCCAGCGGGCACGTCGTCCCGCTCGACGCGGTGTGGGTGTACCCGGTCAGCCGCTTCCACGGCGTCGACCTGGCCGCCACGCCCGCGCCTGAGGGCACCGTCCCCGGCTGGACAAACGCGCCCGCCGGCACCGCCGTCTACGCCGCCCCTGAGGCCGCCGGAGAGCCCGCCTGGACGCTGCCCTTCCAGGGTCAGGTGTGGGTGACCGAGTCGAGCGAGCACGCGGGCTGGCTGCAGGTCCGCGACCCGTCCGGCACAAACGCCGACGGCTGGGTGCCCGCGAAGGCGCCGATGCACTGGTGGCGCGATCTGGCCGCGCCCAGCGGCGTCGACGACGCCGTGTGGGTGGACGTGGACCTCGATCAGAACGTGCTCGCGCTGCGCCAGGGCGCCGCGCTGACCTTCGTGACGATGGTCTCGACCGGCGTGCCGGACCACGAGACGCTGCCCGGCGTGTTCCGCATGATGGACAAGGCGGCATGGTGGGACATGGCCAGCCTGCCCGGCTCCGACGAGGCCTACCACGTCGAGAACGTCCCTTGGACCATGCACTTCTTCCCGCGCTTCGCCCTGCACGGCGCGTTCTGGCATGACGTGTTCGGGTCGGTGATCAGCCACGGCTGCGTGAACCTGGCGCCGCTGGACGCCGCGACCGTGTTCGGCGCCGTCCACCCCCTCGCCTACCCTGGCTGGTGGACCACCTACGCCACGGCCGCCGACCCAGGCAGCGTGGTGCGCGTGCGTCAGGGCCAGACCGCGCCCCGAGACCGGCGCTAGGGCGCGACTGACCGGGGGCGCCGCGATACTTTGGCCGCCCCGAGGTCCGCATGAACGACACGCCGCGCTACCGCCCCACGAACCGTGTCCGCGTGGTGACCGCCGCCAGCCTGTTCGACGGCCATGACGCCGCGATCAACATTATGCGGCGCATCTTGCAGGCCACCGGCTGCGAGGTGGTGCACCTGGGCCACAACCGCTCCGCGCTGGACGTGGCCACCGCCGCCATCCACGAGGACGCGCAGGCCGTGGCGGTGTCGTCCTACCAGGGCGGCCACATGGAGTACTTCCGCTACCTGCGCCAGCTGCTAGACGAGCGGGGCGGCCAGCACATCCGCATCTTCGGCGGCGGCGGCGGCGTGATCATCCCGGAAGAGATCGCCACGCTCCAGAATGAGGGCACGGTCGATCGCATCTACTCGCCCGAGGACGGCCGCACGCAGGGCCTGCAGGGCATGATCGACGATCTGGTTCGTCGCGCCGACTTCGACACGTCGGCGCTCGGCGCGCCCGAGCTGGCAAAGCTGGACACAGGCGACAGCGCTGCGGTCGCCCGCGCGATCACGCTCTCTGAGACCGCGCTCGACGTGCCCGGCTCCATGCCGCCCGCGCTGCGCGCGCACCTGGACGCAGCGGCGGACAAGCTCATCCCGGTGGTGGGCATCACGGGCACCGGCGGCGCCGGCAAGTCCAGCCTCACCGACGAGCTGCTCCGCCGCTGGATCTTCGATCGCCCGAACGATCGCGTGGCGATCCTGTCGGTCGACCCCACGCGCAAGCGGACCGGCGGCGCGCTGCTCGGCGACCGCATCCGGATGAACGCGATCGATCCGGGCCGCGTGTTCATGCGCAGCCTCGCCACGCGCGACCGCAAGGGCGAGCTGTCGGGCGCCATCCGCGACGCGGTGATGGTGGCGAAGGCCGCGGGCTTTGACGTGATCTTCGTGGAGACCAGCGGCATCGGCCAGGGCGACGCGGACATCATCCAGATCGCCGACGTGTCGATCTACGTGATGACGCCCGAGTACGGCGCGCCGAGCCAGCTCGAGAAGATCGACATGCTGGACTACGCGGACCTGATCGCGGTGAACAAGTTCGGCCGCCGCGGCGCGATGGACGCGCTGCGCGACGTGCGCAAGCAGGTGCGCCGCAACCGCGACCTGTGGACGGTCGAGGACTCGGCGCTCCCGGTGTACGGCACCAGCGCGTCGCGGTTTCACGACGACGGCGTCACGGCGCTCTACCACGGGCTGCTGGACGCGATCGTGCGCAAGCTCACGGCGTTTGACAGCACGTCGACGCTCACGCGCACCGGCCTGCGCCACGGCGAGGACGCCACGCCTATCGTCGCGGGCGATCGGTTGCGCTACCTGGCCGACATCGCGGACACCGTGCGTCGCTACCACAAGCGCACGCTCGATCAGGTGGACGCGGCCCGACGCGCGCAGCGCCTGACCGACACGCTCGCCGAGGTGCGCGGCACGCCCGCCGAGCCCGACCTCACGCGCCTCGCGGCGGAGGCCTCGCTGGCGATCGACGCCGACACGCGCCGCGATCTGGACGCGTGGCCCGCGACGCGCGACGCCTGGACCCAAGACGAGCTGGTCTACGTGGTGCGCGGCAAGGAGATCCGTCAGCCGCTGGTGCGCACCAGCCTGGCGGGCAGCCGCATCCCGCGCGTGTCGATCCCGACGCAGACCCAGGACCACGGCGAGATCCTGCGCTTCGTGCGCAAGGAGAACGTGCCCGGGTCCTTCCCGTACACGGGCGGCGTGTTCCCGCTCAAGCGCGAGGGCGAGGATCCCAAGCGCATGTTCGCCGGCGAGGGCGGCCCCGCGCGCACCAACACGCGCTTCCACCTGCTGTGCGCCGGCGAGACCGCGCACCGCCTGTCGACCGCGTTCGACAGCGTGACGCTGTACGGCGAGGACCCCGCCGATCGCCCCGACATCTTCGGCAAGATCGGCGAGTCCGGCGTGAGCGTGCCGCACCTCGACGACATGAAGATCCTCTACGGGGGCTTTGATCTGTGCGCGCCGACCACGTCGGTGTCGATGACGATCAACGGGCCCGCGCCCATCATCCTCGCGATGTACCTCAACACCGCGATCGACGACTCGGTCGCGCGCTGGGCCAAGACAAACGGCCGCGAGCCCGACGTCGACGAGCGCGCGCTGATCACCCAGCGCACCGTCAGCAACGTCCGCGGCACCGTGCAGGCGGACATCCTCAAGGAGGACCAGGCGCAGAACACCTGCATCTTCTCCACCGAGTTCGCGCTCAAGATGATGGGCGACATCCAGTCCTGGTTCGTCCAGAACGACGTGCGCAACTTCTACTCGGTGAGCATCAGCGGCTACCACATCGCTGAGGCGGGCGCGAACCCCATCACCCAGCTCGCGTTCACGCTGTCGAACGGCTTCACGATCGTCGAGTACTACCTGTCGCGCGGCATGAAGATCGACGACTTCGCGCCCAACCTGTCCTTCTTCTTCAGCAACGGCCTGGACCCCGAGTACACGGTGATCGGCCGCGTCGCGCGCCGTCTGTGGGCCGTCGCCATGCGCGACCGCTACCGCGCGTCGCCGCGCAGCCAGATGCTGAAGTACCACATCCAGACGTCGGGCCGTTCGCTGCACGCGCGCGAGGTGCAGTTCAACGACATCCGCACCACGCTGCAGGCGCTGCTGGCCATCACCGACAACTGCAACAGCCTGCACACCAACGCGTACGACGAGGCGATCACCACGCCCACCGACGAGTCCGTGCGCCGCGCGATGGCGATCCAGCTGATCATCAACCGCGAGTTCGGCGCGGCCTTCAACGAGAACAACCTGCAGGGCTCGTACTTCGTCGAGGAGCTGACCGACCTGGTCGAGGAGGCCGTGCTCGCCGAGTTCGAGCAGATCGACCGCCGCGGCGGCGTGCTGGGCGCGATGGAGCTTCAGTACCAGCGCTCCAAGATCCAGGACGAGTCGATGGTCTACGAGCACAAGAAGCACGACGGCTCGCTGCCGATCGTCGGCATCAACACCTTCCTCGACCCCACCAAGGGCGAGGGCTGGATGCCGGAGACGCCCGAGCTGCGCCGCGCGACGAACGCCGAGAAGCAGGCGCAGATCGACAGCGTCACCCGCTTCCAGGCCGCGCACACCGACGAGGCGTCCGCCGCGCTGCGCAAGCTGCAGGAGACCGCGCTCGCGGGCGGCAACCTGTTCGGCGAGTTGATGCACACGGTCCGCGTGGCCACGCTCGGCCAGATCACCGCGGCCCTGTACGAGGTCGGCGGCGCCTACCGCCGCAACCTGTAGGGCGGACGCGTCCGGGTCGTCCGTCGGCCCACGCAACCTCTGGGCGCAGACCGTCGGGGACAGTTCGGACTGCCCGCGGCTGCGAATTCCGGTTAGTCCCGCGGCTTGGCCCTTGCCGAGATCATGGGGATGGACGCGATGAGCATCACCGGCCTCGACCTGCGCAACCGAATCCGCCGCCGCCTCGTCCGGCTGCTGGACCGCGCCGCCGACACCTTGGACGGCCCGGCTGAGGTCGCCACGCCCGCACCGGCGCCCACCCCCGCGCCGCCGCCCGCGCCGGTCGAGAAGCACGGCCTGATCGAGCACGTCGTCCCGACGCCGCCCGCGCCGACGCCCGCGCCTGTCCCCGCGCCCGCCCCGGTCCCCGCGCCGACGCCCGTCGCCGCGCCCGCGTCGGCCCCCGCGCCCAAGCTGGCGCCGCTCCCCGCGCTGCCGACGCCGGAAGGCAAGAAGAAGGCCGCGCGCACCACCAAGGCCAAGGCCGTGATCGCCGAGGTGGCCGCACCGGCGCCCGTCGCCGCGCCCGCCCCCGTCGCCGCGCCCGCCCCGGAGCCCGCCCCCGCCAAGCCGGCGCGCGCGTCTCGCAAGCGGACTCCCACGCCGCCTGACGCGCCGACGCCGCTCGCCGACCCGCCCGCCCTCAAGGGCGCCACGCCCGCGGCGATCAAGGCCGCGGAGTCGCCCGACGAGCGCCAGCGCAAGCACTGGGCGCGCACCCGCAAGGGCCTGCTGCACTTCGTGCACGACCAGGGCGGCCGCGTGTCGCTCAAGGACCTGCACGAGCACAGCGAGCGCACCTACTTCGTCGCCCACGTCGGCTTCTCCCGCATGATGGAGGAGCTGACCAGCGAGGGCCTGTTCGACTACGACCACGACACCGCGCTCGCGACCCTGACCGACGCGGGCCGCGCCGAGCTGAGCTGAGCTTCGCATGCTGCACCTGGCGGCCGACACCTCGCCCACTTGGGTCGCGCACGTGAACGCGGACGTGGACACCTTGCTCCTCGACCACGCGCACTGCGAGAAGAAGGCCGCATCGACCGCCATGAACCTGATCTTCCGCTACGGCGACAAGCCTGAGCTGCTGCGCGCGCTCACGGCGATCGCCAAGGAGGAGCTGGAGCACTTCGAGCTGCTGATGGACGTGCTGGAGCGCCGCGGCAAGGTGGTCGAGCGCCTGTCCCCGTCGCTGTACGCGGGTCGCCTGATGACCGCGGTCCGCAAGACCGAGCCCGAGCGCCTGTGCGACACCCTGCTGTGCTGCGCGCTGATCGAGGCGCGCTCCTGCGAGCGCATGAAGCGGCTGTCGGAGGGCCTCGACGACTTGGAGCTGCGCGAGCTGTACCGCAGCCTGCTGGCGAGCGAGGCGCGGCACTTCCAGGTCTACGTCGACCTGGCCCGCAAGCTGGTGCCCACCGAGGACGTGAGCACGCGGCTGCGCGACCTGGCCGACCACGAGGCGTCCACGCTGGTGGGCGAAGACGAGCCGGTGCGCATGCACAGCGCGGTCGCAAGCTAGCGGCGCCCCACGATTGGCGCCCAGACCCGCGCGCCGGTCAGGGCACGCAGGTCGCGAACGAGCAGCTCACGTCGCCGTCGACCAGCGTCACGTTCGTACCCGCCGACGCGCCCTCGTTGGGCAGGTTGGCGTCCACGCCTGTGCCGAAGATCAGCGCCTGCCCCGACAGCGTCGGGCCCCACCCGATCGCGCCGCCGAACTGCGCCGCCGCGTTGGCGTAGAAGCTGTCGCCGCGCAGGTTGAGCTTGTCGCGCTGCGTGTAGGCGTAGATCGCGCCGCCGTTGGTGGCCGTGTTGCCGCGCCAGGTGTTCCCGCTGGTGGTGAGGCGTGTCATGCACGCGCCGCCGCCCGTCTCCGCGGTGTTCGACTCGAACGTGGAGTCGGTGATCGTCGACGGCTCGGCGCCGCTGGACGACATGTAGACGCCGCCGCCGCCCGCGTTGGCCATGTTCCCGACGAAGAGGTCGCGCAAGAACGTCGAGGCGGCCTCAGTGTAGACGGCGCCGCCCCAGTTCGAGCTGTTGTCCTTGAACGTGCAGTCCGTGACCTCGGCGGGGCCCACGGTCGACACGGACAGGTACACGGCGCCGCCCGACTGCGCGCGGTTGCCGGCGAAGGTGGAGCCGGTCAGCACGATCCTGGAGTAGGCGAAGATGCCGCCACCTAAGCCCGCCGTGTTGTCGGCGAAGACGCTGTCGGTGACGCTCACGTTGCTGCCGGTCACGTAGAGGCCGCCACCATACGACAGGCCAGCGTCCATGCCCTCGAACCTGCAGCGCTCAAACCGGATGGACGTCAGCGGGTCGTTCGGCGAGAGCAACCAGCCGCGGCCGTTCGCGAAGCTGGACCCAGTCACGGTGAGCTCGCCCGCGTACCAGGCGGACACCTTGTTGGCGCCGTCCACGTGCACGTCGTCGAGCGTGGCCGTGACCGTGGCGTCGCCGTCGAACGGCTGGTCGACCATGTCCATGGTGACGCCGGTCAACGAGAGCGTGCCCGCGCTGGCGGCCACGCCCTTGGCGGCGTCGACGATGGCCACGTCCTTGAGCGTGGCGGACGTCTCGCCGTATGTCTGCACCGCGGCCGCGCCCACGTGCGTGATCGTCGACGCCGTGACGAGCACCGATGCGCCCGACCCAGGCCAGACCGAGATCGCGGGGCCCGTGGTGTCGTGGATCTGCGCGTCATCCAACGTGAGCGCGCCCGCACCGGTCACGAACACCGCCCACTTGGCGCCGTGGATGGCGCCGCCGCGGAAGGTGGACACACCGGTCGCCTCCAGCGCGGCGACGTCGGTGGCGGACAGGTCCAGATCCACGCCGGACACGACCGTCCCGTCGCCTGCGCCGATGCCGTTGCGCGAGGCGCTGTGCGCGATCGTCGGCTGGTTCAGACCGACCAGGCTGCTGCCGTCGGTGAGGCTGAGCGCCAAGGCCCAGGTGCCGCCGCACAGGCGCACGGTGTCGGCGGTGGCGGTGGCGTACACGGTCGGCGCGGAGGGGGTCCCCGACGCGAACAGGTCGGTGAGGTCCGCCCACTCCCCGCTCGCGTGCAGCACCGCCGCCGTGCCGTCCGGGTCGATCGGGGAGACGCCGCAAGTGTGATCCACTCCGTCGCACCGCTGCACGGCGCCCGGGTTCGTCATCGGGTCGTTGTCGTCGCAGTCGAGCGTCGACGGGTAGCCGTCCATGTCCACGTCGATCGCGGGCGGGTCCGTGTCGACGACGTCGGTGTCGACCACCACGCCGCTGTCGGTGTCCGCGATGTCCGTGTCCAACACGACGCCGCTGTCCGTGTCGACGACGTCCGTATCCACGAGCACGCCGCTGTCCGTGTCACTCGGCGCGTCGGTGTCGACGTCCGCCAGATCGGTGTCGGTCCGATCGGTGTCCACCGCGTCGGTGTCCGCGACGTCCGTGTCCGGCGCGTCGATGGTGTCGTCTGCGCCGCCCGCGTCCGTGTCGCTCGGCGAGCCCTGACCGGCGCATGCGCCCACGAACAGCATCCACCACGAGAGACGCCCGCGCATCCTGACCTCCCCGCCCCGGATCCTAGCCGACGCGCGGGCGGTCGTCAGCGAACGCTCAGCCAGCGTGGCGCAGGCGCTCGGCCGAGGCGAGCCATTCGGGAAGCCCATGACCGGCAAAGCTCACGCCCTGGACCGTCATCGAGCTGTCCTCGGTGGCGCGGCCGCCGATCGCGATGCGCACGGTCGGCTCGATCCCGGCGCGCAGCTCACGGGCGTAGCTCAGCACCTCGCCGCGCGAGCGCAGGTGGATCATCGACAGGCACAGCGCCGCCGGCTTGCGGGCGTTGACGTGATGGATCAGCTCGTTCGTGGGCAGGTTGGCGCCCAAGTACACCACGCGGAAGCCGCGCAGCGACAGACGCAGCGCCAGCGCCAGCAGGCCCAGCTCGTGGTGCTCACCCGGCGGCGTGGCGCAGGTGACCTCAGGGGCGCCGGAGGCCGCCATCTGAACGCTGTTGAGCATGACCAGCAGCTTCTCGCGGCAGTACGCGGTGCAGTAGTGCTCCTGAACCACGGTGATGTTGCCCAGCTCCCAGCCCTGCCCGACCTCGCGCAGCAGCGGGAAGTAGACGTCGTCGATCACCTGCTCGAAGGGCACGACGAGGAGTCGGTTGCCGATCGCGTCGGCGCCTTCGCGATCGAACACAAGCAGACGCCCCTTGAGCTGCTCCTTCACGTCGGTGAGCGCGGCGCGATCCGAGTTTGGCACCTCGCGCAGCGGCACAGCGTCGACGGCGGGCGCCGCCAGAACGATGTCGCACGCCTCGCCGATCTTGTAGCCTTGATCGAGCAGCGCCTGGACGCGGCGCAGGACGGAGAGGTCCTGGTCCGAGTACACGCGGTAGCCCCCTTCGGTGCGGATCGGATCGACGATCGCGTACCGACGCTCCCACGCGATCAGCGTGTTCTTGGGGATCCCCAGCATGTCCGAGACCATCTTGATCTGGTAGCCCATGATGTCATCCGCTCCGCGCGCGCGAGTCTGCGCCCGGCCAGCCCGCGATCGCCTGGTGGAGCGCGGGACGATGTGAGAGTCGACGCCGGGAGAGCCCCGGAAAGGACAGCAGGGCGAGCATGCTGAAGAGCACCTTGCCTGCGAAGGGAACGACCGTGCGGCCGGCGAGCGCGTCGCCGTGGCGGCGACGGAGCACCACCCCGATCGCGCGGTACAGGCGCGCCGCCACGAGGATGGCCAGACGCGCCCGCGTGGGGATGAAGCGCAGGCCCTCTTCGCCGCTCGTGTAGTACCTGTCGGCGAGCGAGAGCAGATCGAGCACGACGACCTGCACGCCCTCGCGGCTGGTGGCGACGCCGTCCGGCGTGGCGGAGATCCCTGTCGCCCGCAGGCGCGTCGCCGGCAGGTAGACGCGGCCCAGGCGCGCGTCCTCAGCCACGTCGCGGCAGATGTTGGTGATCTGCATGCCGACGCCCAGATCGACCGCGTGCGCGAGCGCCTCGGGGTCCTTCACGCCAAGCACGCCGCACATCATCAGGCCGACGGTTCCCGCCACGCGGTAGGCGTAGCGGACCAGCTCGGCGTCATCGCGCACGCGCACCGTCTCCAGGTCGGACGCCACGCCGACGATCAGCTCAAGCGCGTAGCGCACGTCGATGTCACGGCGGCGGAACAGCGTCAGCGTCTCGGCGATCAGCGGACGCGCAGGCACGCGCCCAGTCAGCTCGTCGGTCAGGCGCGCCAAGCCGGCGCGCGCCGCCTCGGCGTCCTCAGACTCGTCGGCCACGTCGTCGACGTGACGGCAGAACCGGTACAGCAGCGCCGCGTCCGCGCGCCGATCGGGCGCCAGGAAGAAGCTCGCGAAGCGAAAGGTCTTGGAGCCGGCCGCCAGCACGGCCGTCGGATCGGAGGGCACGAGCGCGAGACGCTCGAGCTCGACCGTGCGGCTGTGCTGGGTTGCGATCTCAGCCACGGAGCACCTCACGGGGGGCGAGCAGCTTGTCGCGCAGCGTGTGGCCGACAGACTGGAGCGTGGGCTGACCGAGCAGCATGGGGCCTTCGAGCTCAGACGCGAGCACGTCGATCCGATCGAGGACATCCTTGAGCGCGCCGCTGTCGCGCATGCGCTCGATCACCGCGTCGACCATCTCGCGCGTCGTCTCGACGCGCGGCGTCCGGAGGATGCGCATCAGCCACACGCGGTCTGCGGGCACCCGCTCCAGGTGCGACGCGACGAGCGCGCTGATCTTGCCTTCGCGGACGTCGCCGCCGGACTCGCCGCGGCCCTTGTCGCCGTACAGGTCGACCACGTCGTCGAGCATCTGGTAGGCGAGGCCGAGCACCTCGAAGGGCGCCGCGAGCCTGCGGGACTCGTCCTCAGTGTGGCCGGACAGCAGCGCCGCGCCTTCGACCGGCATGCCAAACAGGCCCGCCGTCTTGCCGAACGCCGCCGTGCGGTAGACCGCGAACGACACGTCCGGGATCTCCTTGAGCAGCATCTCCTGCGCCTGACCGCGCGCCGTCCGCGCACCATGACGCGCCACGCAAGACGAGAGGCGCCAGCGCACCGCGTCGCCGCCGGACACGCGACCGATCGCGAGCGTCGGGAGCATCAGCAGCAGGTCGCCCGCGTTGATCGCCTGACCCGCGCCGTGGCGCGCCCAGAGCGCGGGACGACCGCGCCGCATCGCGTCGCCGTCCTGCAGATCGTCATGCACGAGGCTCGCGTTGTGGAGCAGCTCGCAGGCGGCGGCCCACGGGACCGCGTCCTCCTGCGACACGCCGAGCGCGGTGCAGGCGTGCAGCGCCAGGCGCGCGCGCGTGCGCTTGCCGCCGGTGGCCAGGTGCTCCTGCGCCATCTCGCCTACGAAGCCTTCGCCGTGCTCCTGGACCAGGTCCGCCATGCAGCGCTCGACGGCGACCAGCGGATCAGACGGATCCAGGGCGCGGCGAGCGTCAGGCTGAACCAGGGTAAACGTCACAGACATCGGCCCTCCTACACCGCGGCCCGGATCAGCACGCCAGGCAGGCGTCGACCCGAGACGAGGAGCTTCCAACGCAAACGATTGTCTCCCGCGAGGAGCAGCGTGCCCATCGCGCGGGCCAGAGTCACCAGGTCCCCGCGGGGGGCGAGGTAGCCTGACCAGAGCGGCTTGGACATGGAGAAGAACGCCTCGAAGAACGAGCGTTGTGACTCCGCATCCAGCTCAGAGAGGATCCGCGCACCAAACAGATGCAGCTCACGGCGGAGCAGGTCATCGTCGGTCCAGATGGCGCGCCACGCCTGGCCCGCGACCGCGTCCGGCGAGCGACCGGCGCCCAGGCCATCCGCGATAGCGTTGGCAAGGTCGGGCGCCGTCCCGAACGCGCGGCCGAGCAGGTAGCCGCTGGCCGGGTTCACAAAGCTGGCCGCGCCGCCAAAGCCGACGACGCGCTGCGTCAGGTCCGGCAGCGGCGTGTCCATGGGGATCAGGCACATCTCGGTCGCGTCAACGTCCGTGAGCGACACGCCCATGCGATGCAGGCGGCGGCGGAGGCGACGGTGGAGCACACCGAACGGCACGGCCGGCGCGCGCAGCAGAGACGTCTCCTCGAGGAACACCCGCTGCGGACCGACCGGCATGGTGTAGAGGAAGGTGGGGACCGCCTGACCGAGCTCGTCGTCCAGATGGTCGGTGCGCAGGTCCATGAAGGTCATGCGCGTCGGGTCCCAGGGGTGGTGGTCGACCGTGCCCGACATGCCGATCGCGGCCTGGAAGGTGGTCGGCTCGCCGTCGCGGTGCACGAACGTGGGGCGGTGCCCGCTGGCGTCCACCACCATGGCCGAGCGGATCGTGGCGCCCTCGGCCGTCTCGACGATGGAGCCCGTCGGATCGTGGTCGATGGCGACGGCGCGCTCCCAACGAAGATCCACCCCGCCGCGCAGCGCACGGTCGACCAGGCTGGCGCGCAGGCGGCGCTTGGCCACGCGGGCGTAGGCGCGGCCGAGCTGGTCCGAGCGCTCGTCGTCGTAGACCACGACTGCGTCCGACCACACGGGCCCCAAGAAACCGCCGAGGCCAACAGCCTCCGCTTCATCCACCCAGGTGCCGTAGTTGGGCGACCACGGTACATCGGGCCCGGCCAGCATCGTGACGCGAAGCCCACGCGACGCAAGCGAGAGCGCGGCCGCAAAAGCAGCAGGCCCTCCACCCACGATTGTGACGTCGCATCCCATCATCAGCCCTTATCCGGTCCCTGCATCGTATTGGGTTTGTATATGGTTTGCAACCCCTAGCGAGTCACACGATGTTGCAAGTCGATCACCCTGACCGTCCGCTCGACCCGGCGCTGCTCGACGCCCCCGGCGGATTCGCTTGGTGGTACGCCGATGCTCGTAATCCAGATGGGGACGGACTCGTCCTGATCCTGTCGTGGGGCCTGCCCTTTCTCCCTGGCGATCGGTCCGCGCGCCTGGCGGGGAACCCGCCGCTCCCCAAGGACCGTCCCAGCGTCAATCTGGCGCTGTACAGGGACGGTCACCCCGAGTTCTATACCTTGCACACCCTGGAACCAAGTCGCGCCGCCTGGGTCGAGGGCGGCGGTGGTCAGTTCGGCGAGTGCCGGGCGCACTTTGAGCGCACCGGCGATGAGGTCGCGTTGCACGTCCACATCGACCTGCCGATCCCCGGCGAGGTGGGGCGTCTGCAGGGCCCGATCGTCGTGCGTGGCCCCCGCCTGCACGGCGTCGCGCCAGAGCACGCAAACCTTGTGCACGCCTGGACGCCAGTGATGGGCCCCGCGCGGTGCACGGCCGAGCTGACACGCGGCGGCGAGCCGTACTTCAGCTTCCAGGGAGACGGCTACGCCGATCGCAACGGAAGCCAAGTGTCGTTCGACGACCTGGGCCTCGACCGCTGGATCTGGGGACGGGCGACGGTCGGCGGGCGCGCGCTGGTCTACTATCTGTCGTTCCCGGACACGGCGGACGCCAAGCCCCACATGATCTTGTGGGAGGCCGGGCCAGACGGCGCGTTCACCGTCACCGACGTCGACCACGCCGAGTTCGAGGCGATCGAGTTCACCTGGCTCGGCATGCCCTGGTGGCGCCGGATCGTGCTCCACGTCGGCGAGGAGCGGCTGCTGATCGACTTCATGGCGCCGGTCGACACGGGCCCCTTCTACCTGCGCCTACAGACGAGCGTGATCCGCGGCACCCAGGGCGGGTTCGGCTGGGCGGAGGTCTGCGTACCCGACCGCATCGACCTTGGCGTGCACCGGCCGCTCGTGCGCATGTGCGTGCACCCCGAGCGCGGCCCGTCGTCGATGTGGCTGCCCTTGTTTGGCGGCCCGAGCGCGGGCCGGGTTGGGCGGCTGCTGCGCGCGTGGCGTGGCGTGGCCCCGCGGCTCGGCGGAGCGACCGGGGCATGAGCCAGGACGTGATCGTCGTCGGCGGTGGGATCGGCGGCCTGTGCGCCGCGATCGCAGCCGCGTGTGACGGTCACCGCGTCCGCGTGCTGGAGTCCGGCGACAGGCTGGGCGGCAAGGCCGGCATCGTCGTGATCGATGGCGTCGAGGTCGACACGGGCCCAAGCGTGCTCACGCTGCCCGGCGTGTTCGACGCGCTGCTGCGACGCGCGGGGACGTCGCTCGCAGACGAAGCGACGGTCTTCCTCCCCTCACCTGCGTGTCGCTACCAATTCGTCGACAGCATGACGATCGACCTGTTCAGCGATCGGGAGCAGACGCGCGCGTCGGTCCAGGCGGCGCTCGGCGCAGGCGCCGCCCGCGAGCTCGACGGCTTCCTCGACCACGCACGGACCGTGTGGGAGGCCGCGGCACCCTGGTTCATCTACCGGGACGCGCCGTCCTTCTCCAAGGTGATCACCTTCGGCCTCTCGGGTTGGCGCGACCTCGCGCGCATCGACGCGCTCCGCACGATGGACGCGGCGATCGAGGCGCGCGTGAAGGAGCCGCGGCTCCGCTGGATCCTACGCCGCTACGCGACCTACAACGGCTCCGATCCGCGCTGCGCGCCCGGCACGCTCAACTGCATCGCGCACGTGGAGCTGGGTCTGGGCGTGTACGGCGTCGAAGGCGGGATCAGCGCGCTCGTCGCCGCGTTGGCTAGGGTCGCTGCGCGGCTCGGCGTGGAGATCGAGACCGGCGCGCGCGTCACCGAGATCCGCACCCAGCGAGGTCGCGTGCAGGGTGTCACCCTCGCGCGGGGCGCCAACCTCGACGCGCGCGCGGTCATCGCGAACGCCGACGCGCGGCACGTGCTCGTCGACCTGCTGCCCAAGGGGACGCGCCACGGGCTGGACGAAGAGCCCGTCCCGTCCACGTCGGGGTGGGTCGGGATCGTACGCGCCAAGCGGCGCGCCGACCGTGTCCCGCACGCGGTCCTCTTCCCCAAGGACTACGCGCACGAGTTCATTGACCTGTTCGACCACGACCGCCCGCCGGTCGAGCCGACGGTCTACCTGTGCGCGCAGGAGCGGGCGCACCGCCGCACAGGGTGGGCCGACGCCGAGCCGGTGTTCGTGATGGCGAACGCGCCCGCCGAGCCCGCACGCGGCGCGCGCCCCTCCGACGGCGGCGCGCTGCGAGCCAACGTGGAGCGCAGGCTGCGCGAGGCGGACCTGATCTCGCCGGGCGACACCATCGTGTGGGAGCGCTCCGCGACGGAGCTGGCGGCGCAGTTCCCGGGCACGCGCGGCGCGATCTACGGCGGCGCCTCCAACGACAAGTTCGCGGCCTTCCGTCGCCCACCCAACCGCGTGGCGTCCGTGCCGGGCCTGTACCTGGCGTCGGGCAGCGCACACCCCGGCGGCGGCATGCCGCTGTGCGCGCTGTCGGGCGTGGCCGCGGCGCGCGCGGTCGACCGAGACCTCAAGCGCTAGCGCGGCGCTCGTTCACGTCGCTCCACGCTTCGCTCGACCGGCGGTGCGCGTCAGGGCGCGCGGACAGGGGCGTCCCGACCGATCCGGGCGGGGCGCCGCGGACGCGCTACGCGGCGCGCCAGAGCCCGCCGACCTGTCCTTCGGCGCGGCCGTGCTTGGCGAGCCAGAGCAGGTGCGCGGTGACCTGGATCGAGGCGAGCGGGAGCGCGGCGTCTGGCAGCTCCGCGCCGTAGACCTGCCGCGCGATCGCCAGCGCGTCGACCTCGCCCAAGGTGCGCAGGGCCTCTTGGATCTGCGTCGACCGCTGGTGCCGGTGCGCGATGTAGAAGCCGAGTATGGCGTCGGCGTGCACGATCGCGTCGCCGTGCGCGGGGAGCAACTGCGACGCGCCCAGGCCGCGCATGCGCTCCAGGCTGTCCAGGTAGTGCCCCAGGTCGCCCTCGAACGGGTCGATGAGGATGGTGCCGACGCCCGCGACCATGTCGCCCGCCACCACCGCGCCGCTCGACCGGTCGTGCAGGACCACGTGGCCCGGCGCGTGGCCGGGCGTGTGGAGCGTGTGCAGGTCCACGCCGCTGCAGCGCAGCACGTCCCCGTCGGAGATCACCTCGTCGACGACCACCGTGCCGACCAGCAGGTCGCGCGTGGTCGCGTGCGCGACGATCGGCGCCGCGTGCCCCCTCGCGGCGAGCGCGTCGCGCAGGGCCAAGGCGCCGCCGACGTGGTCGGGGTGATGGTGCGTGAGCAGGATGCGCTCGACGCGCGCGCCGTCCGCCTCCAGCGCCTCGATCAAGCGGTCCTGCTCGTCAGGCCACGGGCTGGCCGGCTCGATCACCGTCAGGCCGGTGCGGCCGACGACGTAGCAGTTGGTGTGGGTGGCGGGCAGCAGCGTCGGCGTGCGCAGCGCGAGCACGCGGATCCCGTCGGCAAGCGGCTCGAGCGCGGTCATGCGGCGACCTCCAGCAGGTCAGAGCAGCCAGACGTAGACGATGTACACGCCGAGCAGGACCACCATGCCGCCGACCAGGAAGGGCGCGTAGCGGCGCATGTCGACGGCCTCATACCACTCCTGGTCCACCGGGATGAACTCGCGGCGGGCCATAGGAACGTCGGGCGCGTTCAGCACGGTCGGATAGCTGCCGCTGTCGCCAAAGTCGGGGCCGGTGCCACGGTCGGGCTCGATCACCTCGGCGCGGCCGAGGCCGACAACCGGCGGCGGGATCATCACGTCCAGGTCGGAGAGATCGCCGTACTCGTCGATCTCCTCGATCTCCTCCGGCTCGACCACGCTCGCCTCGTCGCCTGCGTACGGGATGCGCGTGGGCGAGGTGGGCCGCTCGGTGGCCGCGTCAAAGGTCTCGAAGCGCGCGGGCTCCAGGCGCATCGCGGGGTCGAGCGGCGAGCCCGCGAGGATCGCGGGGGGCGACAGGGCCTCGGTGGGCCGAGGGTCCGGAGAAGGCGCCAGCACCACGGGGATGGGCGCGTCCTCCGCCTCCATCACAACGGGGGGAGGTTCGGCGGCGGCGTACAGCGAGCGCAGCGTGGCGCCCATGCGCGACAGGTCCGACGCTTGGCCCACGCGCTGACGGAGCGCGTCGATGCCCTGGCGCATGGGGTGCACCGAGTGGAAGCGCTCCCCGCGCTCAGAGGCCAGCGCCCGATCGACCAGGCGACCGAGGGGCTTCCACTGCTCGACCACCGGCGCGGACAGGTATGCGGCGTCGCCGATGCGGGCCTCGGAGATCGGGTCCTCGCCACGCCACGGCACGCGGCCGGTCACGAGCGACGCGAGGATGGCGGCGAGCGCCCACTGGTCGGCGTCGCCGGAGGAGCGCTTGCCGCGGGCGCGCTCAGGCGACCACCAGCGCGCGGCGCACGGCGCGTCGGGCCCGGCGGCGAAGCCCCACACGACGAGCTGGCCGTCGGCCGTCACCCAGATCACGTCCGGAGACAGGTGGCCGTGCGGGCGACCGCGCTCATGCGCGTGCACGAGCAGATCGGCGAGCGAGGCGCCGACGTCGAGCACGGTGCCCGGCGTCATGGTGAACGCCTCCTCGTGCCGGTGCTCGAGCAGACGGGCGAGCGGAACGCCCTCGGGCGCGGCGACGATCAGCGAGCCGGTGGCGGCGTCGAAGGCGATGGCCTTGGGGATGCCCGGGTGGTCCAGATGGGAGAGCCGCTCCCAGGCCAAGCGCAGCGCGTCGGCGTCTTCGTGGCCGCCGTCCTCGCGCGGGAGGCGGACCCAGATCGGCATGTCCCCGTAGACGCCGTCCGTGCGGAACCAGGCGCCCGGTTCGGGAATCGGGGCCGCGCCCAGGAGGGTGTGGCCGGCGACCTGGTGGACGTGCATCGTGGAGGGCCCCTGGCGCGACAGCGGCGGGCGGTCGCGTGCTCGCGCCGACCTTAACCGATCACGCGGAGTGTGCGCGCTCCCGCCGCTTGCGCCATTTCCGGAGGGTCGGACGGGACGCCGATCGCCCCGCCGAGCAACGCTCAACGCCCCTTTCGGTCCTCACTCGCCCAGCCGGTCGACCGCGCCGTGTAGACTCCGCGGACGATCGTCGGAGGGCGGCGCGGACGCCGAGCACCGAATGGACACGCGACAACCCGAGCCCCACGACGCGCGCCTGCGCGCCACCTTGGCGGCTGCCCTGGTCTGGCTGACCCAAGCCGTGGTAGGGCTGCTTATCGTCGCGCTCACGCGGCGCGATCTGGTGACCGGCTGCGAAGGCGACGGTCACTACCTCCGCGCGTCCTACCTGCGCTGCGGCGACCTCCCCCTCTACGTACAGAGCGGCACCGCGTCGTGGCCGTGGCTCTATCCGTGGCTCACTTCGCAGCTCGCCTGGTTCGTGGCCCCGACCTACCTGGCCGGTCGCCTGATCAGCGTCGGCGCGATGGCGACGCTCACGACCACCGTGTTCGTGTGCGCGTGGTGGCAGTGGGCCGCGATCACGCCCGCGCTCGTGGCCGCGCTGGTGATCGGCACGACGCCGCAGCTGCTCTACTACGGGACCCTCGTGAGCACGGACGTCTTGTCGGTGGCGTTGGCCACGCTGTCGCTCCCGTTCGCCCTCGGTGTGCTGCGCGACCGTCGCGTCAGCGCCAACGCCCTGTTCGCCGGGCTGTTCGCCGCGCTGGGCGCGCAGGCTCGCTACCAAGCGTACCCGAGCGCGATCGTGCTGGGCTTGGTGCTCGGCCTGGCCGCGACCCGTGGGCAACGCGTCCGGACCTGGATCTGGTTCGCGGTGGGGTTCGCCTTGGTGGTGGCCGTCTGCGCAACCTTGCCCATGTACCGCCCAGGCGACTGGGGTGGGCTGGTCCCGGCCTGGGAGGCGCGCAACCAGCAAGCCGTCGTCGCCTGGGGCGACGTGCTCGGCCGCTACGCGCACTCCGCCGAGCTGCTCGCGTGGCACGTCGACTACTTGCCCTTGGTGGGGCTGATCGCGCTGATCCGATTGGGACTTGACGGCGGCCAGCCAGGGCGGGACGCGCTGGTGCTGATCGTGCCGTCGCTGGTGCAGTTCCTGGCGTTGGGCTGGTTCCCGTCGTCCGAGAGCGCGGAGCTGCGTCGCCTGTTCCTGCCGGTCCTGCCGATCTGTGCGCTGGGCGCCGCCGTGGCGTGGCGACGCCTCCGAACCTGGGAGGGGCCGCGCGCCATGGTCACCGCGCCCATCGTGTGGGCGTTCGTCCTGCTCACCGTGAATCAGACGCTGGCCGAATTCCCCCTCCATGGCCTGTTCCCGTGGGGCGTCCCGTGGCCGGGCCTGGGCTTTGACAGCCCGCAGCGCCGCTGGGACTTCGACCGCACCGCCGAGCGCGAGCGCGAGCTCACCGCGCAGGCCGCCTCGTTGGACGCGCTGCTGAGGCTGCTGGAGCAGAACACGCTCGGCTGCTCGCCGACCATCACCAACGACATGCTCGCCAGCGTCATGATCCCCTCCCCGGTCCTGTGCCGCCCCGGCATGCCGGACTGTCCGGAGGAGCGAGGCCTGGACAATGACGCCCTGGCGCGCATCGTCGCGGGCGTCCACGCCTCGCACCGCGTGCGTTGGGTGCTCGAGGCGCCCTACCACGAGCGCTTCTGGCTCGATTCAAGCGCCCCAATTGGGGCCACCGGCGCGACCCTCACCGAGAGGCCGTCACCGGAGGGCTTTCGTCTCTACGAGCTCACCCTAGCCCCGCAGCCGGCACCGTAGCGCGGCGGCAAAGGTCTAGCGGAACGCTCAGGCTTCCAGGCGGGCGCGCGCCAGCTCGGCGTTGCGCTCGGCGATGAGGCGCTCGTCCGACTCGGCGGCGGAGTCGGCCAGGACGCGGTCGGCGTCGGCCAGCAGCGCGGCCGCGGCGATCTTGTCGACGCCGTCGGTGGACTCACAGGAGTCGGTCAGCACGACCACGCGATCCGCACCCGCCTCGGCGAAGCCGCGGCCGATGATGAAGCGCTTGCTCTGCGGTCCCGTGATCGTCAGGATGCCGCCCTTGAGGAGCGACAAGAAGAGGGCGTGGTCCGGCAGGACGCCGAACTCGCCGTTCACGCCCGGCACGCGGATCTCGTCCGCCGAGCCCGAGAACACGATCTTCTCAGGCGTCACGATGTCGACGTGCAAACCGGACATGCTGTCCTCCACTCAAAGGGGTCGAGGCCCGGACAATGCCGGGCCGGATCCAAGGTCTTAGCTGGCCTTCTTGACGAGGGTCTCGGCCTTCTTCTTGGCGTCTTCCAGCGTACCGACGAGGTAGAACGCCTCTTCCGGCAAGTGGTCGACCTCACCCTTGAGGATGGACTGGAAGCCCTTGATGGTGTCTTCCAGCTTGACGAGCACGCCCTTCATGCCGGTGAAGACCTCGGCGACGTGGAACGGCTGCGACAGGAAGTTCTGGATCTTGCGCGCGCGCTCAACGGTCTTGCGGTCTTCGTCGGAGAGCTCGTCCATGCCAAGGATGGCGATGATGTCGAGGAGCTCCTTGTAGCGCTGGAGCACGGCCTGCACGGCGCGGGCGGTGTTGTAGTGCTCCTCGCCCAGGATGTGCGGATCGAGGATTCGGCTGGTGGAGTCCAGCGGATCGACGGCCGGGTAGATGCCGAGCTCCGCGATGCGGCGCGAGAGAACGGTGGTGGCGTCCAGATGGGCGAAGGTGGTCGCCGGGGCCGGGTCGGTGAGATCGTCCGCAGGGACGTACACGGCCTGAACCGAGGTGATCGAGCCCTTGGTCGTGGTGGTGATGCGCTCCTGGAGGAGGCCCATCTCGGTGGCCAGCGTGGGCTGGTAGCCGACGGCCGACGGGATTCGACCGAGGAGGGCCGACACTTCCGAGCCCGCCTGGGTGAAGCGGAAGATGTTGTCGATGAACAGGAGCACGTCCTGGCCTTCCTCATCGCGGAAGTTCTCGGCGATGGTCAGGGCCGAGAGAGCGACGCGGGCGCGGGCGCCGGGCGGCTCGTTCATCTGGCCGTACACGAGGGCGGCCTTGGACTTGACGTTGTCACCCGGGAAGATGACCGCCGCGTCGCCGCCTTCCTGCATCTCGTGCCAGAGGTCGTTGCCTTCGCGGGTGCGCTCGCCGACGCCGGCGAACACCGAGAAGCCACCGTGCGCCTTGGCGACGTTGTTGATGAGCTCCATGATCAGAACGGTCTTGCCGACGCCGGCGCCTCCGAACAGGCCGATCTTACCGCCGCGAGCGTACGGGGCGATCAGGTCGATGACCTTGATGCCCGTGGAGAACATCTCGACCGACGTCGACTGCTCGGTGAACGAGGGCGGCGCGCGGTGGATGGGCTTGTGGGCGGACTCGGCCATGGGGCCGAGCTCGTCCACGGGCTTGCCGAGGACGTTGAGGATGCGACCCAGCGTGGCGCGGCCGACCGGCACCATGATGGGCGAGCCGGTGTCGCGCACGGCGACGCCGCGGGCGAGGCCGTCGGTGGCGTCCATGGCGATGGCGCGGACGGTGTTCTCACCCAAGTGCTGGGAGACCTCAAGGGTGAGGTTGTCCGGCAGGTCGTTGATGCTCTTGTTGGTGAGCACGAGCGCCGAGAGGATGTCCGGGAGGTTGCCGTCCGAGAACTCGACGTCAACGACGGGTCCCATGACCTGCTTGACGCGACCAGTGGTGCCGATGGCCATTTGAAGCTCCAGAAAACGAAGGAGAGGAGAAGAGGACGAGAAGGATCAGAGCGCCTCGGCGCCCGACACGATCTCGGTGATTTCGGTGGTGATCGCGGCCTGTCGGGCTCGGTTGTACTGGAGCGACAGGCGATCGATCAGGTCGTTGGCGTTGCGGGACGCGTTGTCCATGGCGACCATGCGCGCGCCGAACTCGCCGGCCTCGGACTCCAGGAAGGTCTGGAGCAAGATGGTGCGGAGGTACAGCGGCAGCAGGCTGCTCAGGATGGTGCCCGGGTCCGGCTCGAAGAGGTAGTCGCCCGAAGCGTCCTCGGCCGCGCCCTCGGCGGCCTCGACGGAGAGCGGCAGGATCTTCGAAAAGGTCGGGACCTGGACCGCGGCGTTGGCGAAGTGGTTGTAGCCAATCCACACTTCGTCGTAGTCACCGTTGATGAAGCCCGAGACCATGTGGTCCGACAGGGGCCGCACCAGGTCCATCTTCGGGATCTTGGCGTACTCGATCACGGCGTCAGCCGGGACCGTGCCGCGGACCTTGAAGAAGTCGCGACCCTTACGACCGAACGTACGGACCGTGACGTTCACGCCCGAGGCCTGACGCTCGCCGATCCACACGACAGCCCGACGAAGCAGGTTGTTGTTGAACCCGCCGCACAGACCCTTGTCCGACGTCAGCATCACGATCAGGATCTTCTCGACCGTCGGGTGCGTCTGGAGCAACGGGTCGGAGACAGAGTCCCCAGCCTTGGCGCCGACGCGTCCGAGCACCGTGCGGAGCTTGGACTGGTACGGCTGCGCGGCGAGCGCGCGATCCGTAGCACCCTTCAGCTTCGCGGCGGCGACGAGCTTCATCGCCGACGTGATCTGCTTGGTCTTCTTGACCGAGCCGATCCGCGCGCGGATGTCCTTCAAGTTGGCCATTCAGCCCTCCGGCGGTCGCCCGCGATCAGCCGTTGAAGGTGGTCTTGAAGGCCTTGATCTCGGCCATGAGGCGATCCTTGAGGCCGTCGGCCTTCAGATCTGCCTTCTCCTTGAGCTCCAGGAGCAACGCGGCCTTGTTCGTCTTGAAGTGCTCGAGGAGCGCCTCGGCGAACGGGATGACCTTGTTGACCGGGTAGTCCAGGAACACGTCTTCGATGCCCGAGAGGAGCAGGATGACCTGCTGCTCGACGGGGTACGGCGCGTACTGGGCCTGCTTGAGGAGCTCGGTGAGACGAGCGCCGCGCGCGAGCTGCAGCTTGGTGGCGTCGTCGAGGTCCGAGGCGAACTGCGAGAACGCAGCCAGCTCACGGTACTTGGCGAGCGTGAGGCGCAGGGTGCCGGCCACGGCCTTCATGGCCTTGACCTGCGCGGCGCCGCCGACGCGGGAGACCGACAGACCGACGTTGACGGCGGGGCGCTGACCGGCGTTGAACAGGTTGGTCTCGAGGTAGATCTGACCGTCGGTGATGGAGATCACGTTGGTCGGGATGTACGCGGAGACGTCGCCGCCCTGGGTCTCGATGATGGGGAGCGCGGTGAGCGAGCCGCCGCCGTTCTTGTCGGACAGCTTGGCCGCGCGCTCGAGCAGGCGGGAGTGCAGGTAGAAGACGTCGCCAGGGTACGCCTCGCGGCCAGGCGGGCGGCGGAGGAGCAGCGACAGCTGGCGGTAGGCGACGGCCTGCTTGGAGAGATCGTCGTACACGACGAGCGCGTGCTGACCGTTGTCACGGTAGTACTCGCCGATGGTGCAGCCGGTGTACGGCGCGATGAACTGCAGCGGCGCGGGCGAGGCAGCGGGAGCGGCGACGATGGTCGTGTACTCCATGGCGCCGGCCTGCTTGAGCTTCTCCATGACCTGCGCGATCGTGGACTGCTTCTGGCCGATCGCGACGTAGATGCAGTGCATCTTCTTCTTGGGATCGTCCTTGAAGACCTTCTGGGCGATGATCGCGTCGATGGCGACGGCGGTCTTGCCAGTCTGGCGGTCACCGATGATCAGCTCGCGCTGACCGCGGCCGACGGGGGTCATCGCGTCGATGGCCATGATGCCGGTCTGCATCGGCTCGTGGACCGACTTGCGGGGGATGATGCCCGGGGCCTTCACTTCGACCTGCCGCTGCTCGGCGTAGTTGACCGGGCCGAGGCCGTCGATCACGTTGCCGAGCGCGTCGACGACGCGGCCCTGGAGCTCGGGACCGACACCGATCGAGACGATGCGGCCGGTGCGGCGGACCTCCTGGCCCTCGCGGATGCCGCGGTCGTCGCCGAAGATGGCGGCGCCGACGTTGGCCTCTTCGAGGTTCAGCACGATGCCCACGACGCCGCCGTGGAACTCAAGGAGCTCACCGGCCATGGCATTCTCGAGGCCGAAGATGCGCGCGATGCCGTCCGACACGGACAGGATCGTGCCGGTCTCGGACACGGTGACGCGGGACTCGTAGTTCTTGATCTGCTGCTTGAGGATCGAGCTGATCTCGTCGACGCGGATCTTCATGAGGAGCGCTCCCACCGCATGACCGGGCCCCCGGTCACGTGGTCAAAAGTGTTCAAGCCTCGGCGTTGGCCTGGGCGTGGATGAGACGATGCTTGATGTCCTCGAGACGCTTCTTGAGGCTGGCGTCGTAGACGCGGCCACCCAAACGGGCGACCAAGCCACCGAGCAGCGTCGGGTCGAGGCGGGTTTCCAACAGGACAGTCTTGCCAGTGGACTTCTCGAACGCGGCTTTGATCTCCGCGGCGAGTTCCGGCGACAGGGCTTCGACCGTACGAACGTCGACGCGCACGCGACCAGCGCGCGCATCCAGGAGCGTCGTCACGATGTCGAGGATCTCCGGCAGCAGGCCCAGGCGGCTGCGATCGGCCAGGAGGGAGAGGAAGTTGCGGGTGAGCGCGTGGCCACCCTCCGCGGCGAGCACGGCGCCGATGACGGCCTTGCGCTCATCGGCGGAGAAGACGGGGCTGCTGAGCGCCGCGCCAAGCTCACCGCCGCCGGCGGCGAAAGCCTGCACGACGGACGAGAGATCACGATGGACGGCCTCATCGACGCCCGCCTCCACGGCGAGTTCCACGATGGCGCGCGCGTAGCGCTGGGCCGCGGCGGTCTCAGACATGGCGTCCCTCCGACTTCAGCGTGTTCAGGAACTCGTCCGCGAGGCGCTTCTGGTCACCCGACTGGACCTGACCCGCCAGGATGCCCTCGGCGAGCTGGACGGCCAGGACGACGGCCTCATCGCGGATGGCGCGACGGGCGCGAGCGCCTTCGTCGGCGATCTGGCGCTGCGCGGTCTCACCGACGCGGCGGGCGGCGTCCTGCGCGCGCTCGATGATGCGGGCCTCTTCGGCGACGGCCTCGGTCTTGGCGCGCGCGGCCATCTCGGCGATCTCGGCCGACAGGGCGCCCAGGCGCTTGGAGACCGACTCGTCGCGGGCGACCGCTTCATCACGCAGCTTGGCGGCTTCAAGGATGCCGGACTTGATGCCCGCGGCGCGAGCGCGCAGGCCGTCACGGATGATGGGGCCGGCGAAGAACAGCGCCAGGCCACCGTAGATGACAAAGTTCAGGAAGTGGAAGCCCAGCGAGGTCAGGACGTAGTGCTCGGAGTCCGAGTCCAGCCAGTTGGCCGTGCCATCGTGGTCTTCGTCGCCGGTGTAGTGCAGCGGGCTCTCGTGCTCGCCGCCGTGCTCGCCACCCTCTGCGGCGTGCTCGCCCTCAGCGCCCGCCTCGGCGGCGTGCTCGCCCCGGGGAGCGGCGCCAGGCTCGCCCACGGGGGCCGCCACGGGCTCGCCAGCCGGGGCCGCCACGGGCTCACCCGCCGGCGTGGCCGGGATGCCACCCGGAGGAACGTGGCCGGGCTCCTGCGCGAGCGCAGCCGCGGAGAGACCGAAGAGGACCAGCCCGCCAATGGCGGCGGCGCGGAACTTGAGCGTCATGCTGTCACTCCTCAGGCGTCGATGCGGCGGCCGAGAACCTGGCCGGCGATGTCGTTGGAGAGCGCCACAGCGGCGTCGCGGAGCGAGGACCGGGCGGAGGCCGCCTCGGAAGAGATGCCCTCAAGGGCGGTCTCAAGGGCAGACTCAGCCTGCTTGCGCGCGGCGTCGACGACCTCGGACTCTTTGTGGATGGCAGCCTGCCGGGCCGCCGCACGAACGGCCGCAGCCTGCTCGCGGGCGCGGGCAAGCTGGGCGTTCAGATCGGCCAGCTTGGCATCTGCCGCGTGAGCGATGTGCTCAGCGTCATGACGAGCTCCGTGGATCGCCGCGTCCCGGCCTTCCAGGTACTCGCGCATCGGGCGCACGAGCAGGAAGTTCAACGCAAAGAGCGTCACCAGGAACGGAAGCGTCATCCAAAGGGCGAAGTACGCGTTCGGAATGATCTGCATCGCAGCCAACCCCACCAGGGCCCAAGGGACCGCGCGTCTATCGGGAGGGGGTAGGCAGCGCAAGGCACGATCCGTTGCAGCCGACGGTTGATCCGTCCGTCCCGGGCAGAGGGCCGTGACATTCTGGTGCAACCGTCCGTTGCACTGGTGATACAGGAGGTCAGGGCGGCCCCCCTTTCACCGCCCGCGTGGAGGTCGCATGCTGTGGCCGAAACCGTCCGATCGAAGCTGGAAGTACCCGGAGACTGGAGTTGTTTTCCGCGACGAGCCCACCATGTGGATGGCCTGGATGATCCGGCTGCGATGGCTCGCCGTGTCCGCGCAGGCGCTGGTCATCAGCTTGACCCTCAATGTCCTGGACCGGCCGGCGCTGACGGTGCCGGTCATGATCGGGATCATCGGCGCCCTCGCGGTGGCCAACCTGGCGGCCGCCGACCGCCTGGAGGCGGGCAGCCCCGTCGACCGGGCCAAGCTGTTCAACCACCTGTGGTTCGACTTGGCTGCGCTCACCGTGATGCTGCTGCTGACCGGCGGTCCCGCCAACCCCTTCGTCATGCTCTACGCAGTCCACGTGACGCTGGGCGCGATGGTGCTGGGTCGCGAAGGCGCCGCCGCCTTGTTCGTCGCCGCGGTCGCGTGCTTCGGACTGATCCACCTTGGGCCAATGCCGCTTCACCTCGACCAGCACCCACTCCTGTCCGGCCGTGCGCTCGCGAGCGTGGGCCAGGCGGTCGCGTTCGTGGCGACCCTGGGCTCGATCGGCGGCTTCGTCGTCGGCATGTCGGAGAGCCTGCGACGCCGGGAGACCCAGCTTCGCGACGCCCGCGCGCGCCTGGGCGAGCCAGGGACCGAAGACGTGCCGCACCCCATCCTAGAGACGTCCCACCTCTAGGAGCCCCCTCTCAGGGCTCGGGAATGGCCGCTGGCGCCTCAACGGGCGCCGGGACCGCCGCCTGGGCCTCGGGCTGCGCGGTGCTCGCCGGGACCACCACCCCGACCTCGGGGATCGGGGCGTCCGGTGTCACGCCCTTGTGGCGCTTGAACCCGCCCTTGCCGGGCCACTCAAAGGTCATGAGGATCGACGCCTCGGTCGACACCCACAGGGTGGTGAAGCGCGTGTCGCCGCCGGTGTAGGTGGCGTGGTGCAGGCCCACGGCAAACTGACCTCCGATCGCCAAGTATGGGAGGATCCGGTAGTCGACGCCCGCGCCAACCCGGCCGCCCACGCCGCCGAGCCGGTACTTGTCGCTCACGGCCGCGGAGTCCGCCGCCGCCTGTTCGTCCGCCGTGTACTGAAGCGATCGGTCCACCACCGTCGGGATGTCGCCGTAGACGCCGATCAGGAACCAGGGGATCGGGAAGCGGTCGCGGGGCACCATCCAGCCCAGGCGGAGATCCAGCGACGGACGGACCACGCTCCAGATGTGCTGCTGCTTGGTGTCCTCGGTCGCCGAGTCCGACACCGACTGCGCGAGGCCGATCCCCGCAGACAGGCCGACGTAGCGGTTGAACCAAGCGCCTCCGAACGCCGACAGGACCGGCTTGACCGTGCCGTCGAACTCCCCGACTGCGGTGCCGCTCGTGCGGTTTTCGTCGACCCACACCAGGTCCTGCCGAGACAGGGGGCGCCACTCCACGCCCGCGAAGCCGACCGGGGCGGCGTGAGCCGAGACAAGCAGCGCGACCAGCATCGGACCCATCAGGACTCCCACAGCAACGAGGGTTCCTAGCACACCGCCCGATCGTCCGCTGTGTCGGCTCGCGGTCACACCCGCGCGGAGATAGCCCAAGGGCACCATGCGACTCTCCGCGATCACGCTCGAAGGCCTCGCCGGCGCCTCCACCCTGGCACGTGAAGGGTTCGAGGCCGTGCACGCGCAGGCCGCGGGGCCTGAGTCCAGCGCGCTCGCTGACGGCCTGTCCTTGCTGCGGGCGGCCCTCGATCCCGAGCGCACCCTGGGCGAGGTTCGACGGCTGGGCCTGGGCACGCCTGAGTCGGCGACGCTGATCTCCGACGGCGCGGTCGAGCAGGTCGAGCAGCTCGACCCCGCCGGCGTCGCCGACCTCATCGCCGACAGCACGCACCGTCACCTCACCGTCGAGGCGGCCTTCGCGCCCGATCCCCTGCTCTTCCGCACGCTGCGCGACTTGGCCGCGCGCGAGGCACGGCTGACCACAGCCCTCGGTCAGGGCGGGCAGATCCGAGTTCGGGTCGGCTGGCTGTTCAACCGGTCCGGCACGCACGCGTCGGTGTCGGTGCTCTCGCTCCAGGTGGGAGACGAGCGCTTCACCACCACGCGCACCGACCGCCCCGCGTGGGTCCCCGCCCTGCTCGTCGACATGTCGCGCCGGGTGCACCGGGTCGACACCACGATGGACGAGGTCGCCCTGGCGCTGGCCTGGCAGGCCGCGCTGCTGGCCCCCGACCGCGCCCGACGCGGCCACGCCGAGCAGGCGCTCGCCTCGCTTGCCAAGGAGCCCTTCAACCTCGAAGGCGCGTCCCTCGTCCTACGTGAAGGACGCCCGCGGCTTGGCTTTGGTCCCAAGCTCTTGTCGGCTCGCGCCGTGGGCGCGCACGCGCTGCTCGCCGCCCGCTGGGCGTACGCGGCCTACGTCGAGCGGCCCGACGTGCTGGTGGTCGATCACGCAGGCCCCAGCGGCGCGGTCGAGTGGTGGCGCGCGCTGGTCGACGCGTCCAGCGCACCGATCGAGCAGGTCGTGTTCGTGGGGAACGAATGAGCGGCGGCCTCGCCGTCTGCGCCCGCTGCGGCGCGGAGAAGCCCGCCTTTGACCGCGTGTGCGGCGCGTGTGGTCACCGACCCGACGGCGACGGCCTGCTGGTCGCCTGGCTCGTCTCCAGCCAGTTCCTGGCCTCCGCCGCGCTGCCCGCGGTGGCCGACCGGATCAAGCGCGGCGAGGTGATCCGTCCGTCGCTGCGTCAGCTGGACCGCGCCCGACGCGCGCTGGGTCGCCACTTCGCGTCCGACGCAGGGCTCGACACGCGTCAGCGCCGCATGCTGCTCGCCGCCAACCTGCTCCTGACGCCACTCGTCGGCTGGACGCTGTGGCTGTGGTGGCGCGACGAGCGCCCGACCGCGTCCTGGCAGGCGCTCTGGCTGAGCTGGCCCGCGTCGTTGCTCGGCTTCGCGGCCGTGGTCGTGGTGCGCCTGGGCTGGCTCTGACGGCCAGCCCGGCGGCGTCCATCAGTCGATGTCGATGCGGTTGAACACGCGCCACGCCACCGCGGCGCTGCCCGCCGTGTAGAGCGCGAGCGCCAGGAAGCCCTGCCAGCCCGCGGACGCGCTGGAGAAGACCGAGGGCGCCAAGTCAAACGCGGACGACGGCAGGAAGGGCCGCAGCGCGATGAAGAAGTCGCTGATCGGCGTGAGCGGCTTGAGGTTGTACGCGGCGAAGAGCTTCTCGAGCAGGCCCTGGTCGCGCGCGGCCTCGAGCGCCAACAGCAGCAGGCGCAGCATCTTGTCGAACACCCAGTAGAGCACGGTGCCGCCGATGGTGCCGGGCACGCTGCGCGTCGCCAACGAGATCGCCATCACCATGGTCGCGAAGCCTGCGTCACCCGCCCAGGTCAAGCCCCAGCTGGACAGCGCCGCGGTCACGTCGCCGCCCGTGCCGAGCAGCGCCAGGCCGAGCAGGCCGCCGATCAGCACCGGCACCAGCGCGCCCGCCGCCACGAACACCTGGATGGCCAGCCACTTGGCGAGCAGCACCTGGGTGCGCGACACGGGGCGGAGCACGTCCTCACGCAGGGTGCGCCCGACGAACTCGCCGGCGAATGACACCGCCACGACCGCGATCAGCAGCGTGCGGAACAAGAACAGGTCATGGAAGAAGCGCACCGACTCCAGCGCCGACGCGACGTTGACCGCGGCCGGGCCCTGCGCGGGCGCGACCGTGGCGACGACGCCCGCCGTGGTGGTGGTGGTGACCGTGGCGCCGACGACCATCGACTTGACCAGGAACAGCAGGATCGGCGAGCCGATCGACAGCAGGATGAGGACGGCGAGCGTGAGGCGAACGCTGGTGCGCAGCGACAGCTTCACGGTCTCAGCGCGGACGATGCCCGCGAGCGAGGGTGTGGCGCTCATCGCGTCACCTCCAGGAACACGTCTTCCAGGTTGCGCTCGGTGGGCACGATGGCGGAGACGGCCACGCCCGCGGCGTTCAGGCGCGCGTTGAGCTCCTCAGGCTTCACCTCGTTCGGCCGCACGATCACGCGACCCGAGCGACCCTGTCCGAGCACGTCCACCCCGACGATGGCGGCCAGCGCGGCGCGCAGCGCGTCGACGTCCGGGCTGCCAATCTCCAGCGTGGACTCGCCGATCCCCAGCCCGAGCAGCTCTTCCACCCGGCCCTCAGCGCGCAGCTTGCCGTGCTGGATGATGCCGATGCGATTGCACATCGCCTGCACCTCAGCGAGCAGGTGCGAGCTGATGAAGATGGTGATGCGGTCGTGCAGGGAGAGCGAGCGGATGAGCTCGCGCATCTCGGCCATGCCGCGCGGATCGAGCCCGTTCGTCGGCTCATCGAGCATCATCAGCCGCGGACGACCGATCAGCGCGCGCGCGATGCCCAGCCGCTGCTTCATGCCGAGCGAGTAGGTGCCCGCTCGGTCCTTGGCGCGCTCGGACAGGCCGACGCGCTCGAGCACGCGGTCGATCTCGACGCCGGACTCCTTGGGCGTCAGGCCCGCGTAGGCCGTGGCCTGCGCGAGGTTGGCGCGGCCGCTCATCCACGGGTGGAAGGACGGCGTCTCGATGATGGCGCCGATGTGCCGCCGCGCAGCCACCGGATCCGACTCACCGAAGAACGACACGTTGCCTGCGTCGCGGCGGATCAGCCCGAGCATGCAGCGCATGGCGGTGGTCTTTCCCGCGCCGTTCGGCCCGAGGAAGCCGTACACGTCGCCCTCCTCCACCTGCAGGTGGAGATCGTCCACCACCACGCGCGCGCCGTAGCGCCGCGTCAGTCCGAACACCTGGAGCGCCGCTTCGGCCATCGTTCACCCGGGCTGAGTCTTCCCGGGACGGCTATCCTGCTGAAGAACGGCTGGCCTTGACCGTCCAAGCGCCAACCCCTTGAGGAGCCCTCCCATGTTCGTCCGGATCATGTCGCTCGCGGCGCTGCTGACTGGCCTATTGGCCTGTGAGACCGAGACCCCCTGCACCCGCTACGCGGACTACGTCTGCTCGTGCCACGCCGAGGACACCGGCTTTGACTGCGCGGAGATCGAGGCGCTGGCCGAGAACCCGAGCCAGGCCGTCGCCGACGAGTGCGCCGCCGATCTGGCCGACCTCCAGGCCGAGGACGACGCGAACGGCGAGACCTGCGCGATCTGATCCGCTACGGCGGCGGCGGCGGCGGAGGCGGCGTGGCCTCGACCACCGCCAGCCGAGGGTCGCCCAGCGTCAGATCGACGACGCCCTGCACGGTCCAGCCATCCTCGATGGCGTCCAAGGTCTGGAAGCGGTCGTCGAGCACGACCGCGCCGTCGACGCGCCGATCTCCGCGACCGTCGGCCGCCTGGATCCCTGACACCACCAGCGCCACCCACTCGCCGTGGTTGCCTGCGACGCTGACGTGCGGCGGCTCGACGTCCTCGGCCTCCCAGACCGGCGCGGTCCACGCGCGCAGCCGCCAGGTGCCGGCGCTCACCTCCACCTGCCCCGTGAACTCGGCGGCGCGGCCGACCTGCGCTTCCCACGGCGACCAGCCCTCCGCGTCGACCCACAGCCCTTGGCCGAGCACGTCCTGGATGACCGTGTAGCGACCGCCCACCGACCAGGGGGTGATCTGACGCGCGCGGATGTGCACGTACGACCCCGGCTCGACCATGCCGCCGAGGACCTCGTCGAGGGTGGCGCCGGGCACCGCGAACTCGCGCCGCGAGCCGACCCAGTCGTCCGCCGCGCGCGGGGCCACGCTGCCGTCCTCCAGCACGATGCCGGTGATGGACCCGTAGTTGCCCAGCTCCGGCACAAACCGTCCGAAGCGTCCGTCCGCCAGCCGCCGCACGCTCAGCTCCGCGCGCCCCGCCGGATCGGGCATGGTCTCGACCGTTACGCCCTCCCAGTGCGCCAGCGACAGCGCAGGAGGCAGGTCGAGCCCGTCGAGGATCGTGAGCGGCTCGGGCTCGCCGAGCACCGTCAGGTCCTTCATCGACGAGATCCAGATCACCGGCGCCTCAGAAGGGCCCGCGTAGTAGCCGCGCACCTTGAACGGCGTGCCGATCGGCGGGGGCCAACCATCGAGCGCCTCGCCCATGAGCAGCTCGACGCCCAAGCCCGTCACGGGGTCCTGCGCGAACGCGGTGAGGTGGTCCTCGGCCAGGCCGCTCGTCATGCGCAGCGGGCCGACCAGCATGGTGCCGGTCGACAGGGTGCCATCGCGCAGCGTGCCGACGTCGATCATCGCGGAGCCGTCGGCGCCCGGGTGGATCACGAGCGGCACGTCCACGCAGCCGGCGACCAGCCACGCGAGCCCACCTGTGACGAGTCCACGACCGAACATGAGCGCCCACTCGATCCGCGTTGCACGACCGCGGATCGCCGCCACTCTATCACCGGGTGCGACCACGGCCTGAGAACTTCCGTCACCGCGCCTGGACCCGCGCCGACCGCGACGCTACCCGCGCCCCCATGGAACCCACCACCACCATCCTGCAGCGACGCTTTGGCTTCCCCGCCTTCCGCCCGGGGCAGGAGGAGGTCGCTGAGCACGTCGCCCACGGACAGGACGCGCTGGTCGTGATGCCCACGGGCGCGGGCAAGTCGCTGTGCTTCCAGGTGCCCTCGCTCACGCGCGGCGGCACCGCGATCGTGGTCAGCCCGCTGATCGCGCTGATGAAGGATCAGGTCGACGGCCTGGTCGAGCGCGGGATCCGCGCCACGTTCCTCAACAGCTCGCTGCAAGCCGAAGAGTACCGCGCGCGCATGGACGCGCTGCTCAAGGGCGAGATCGAGCTGCTCTATGTGGCACCCGAGCGCTTCTCGCCCGCCTTCCTGGACTCGCTGCGCTCAGTCGACATCCGCACCTTCGTGGTCGACGAGGCGCACTGCCTTTCGCAGTGGGGACACGACTTCCGCCCCGACTACCTGCGCTTGGGCAAGGTCCGCGAGTCGCTCGGAAACCCGCCCACCATCGCGCTGACCGCCACCGCCACGCCTGAGGTCCAGGCCGACATCGTGCGCAGCCTGGGCATCGAGGACTGCGCCAAGTTCATCCGCGGGTTCGATCGCGAGAACCTCATCCTGGAGGTGGTCGAGGTCGACAACGACAACGAGAAGGACACGCGCCTGGCCATGCTCGTCGGCAAGGGGCCGGCGCTGGTCTACGCGTCCACCCGCAAGCGCGTCGAGCGCGCCGTCACCGCCCTGCGCGCGGGCGGCGTGCAGGCGGGCATGTACCACGCGGGTCTGGACGCCTCAGAGCGCACGCGCGTGCAGGACGCGTTCATGTCCAGCCGCGTGCCGGTGGTCGTCGCCACGAACGCGTTCGGCATGGGCATCGACAAGTCCGACATCCGCACCATCGTGCACTACGATCTGCCCGGCACGGTCGAGGCCTACTACCAGGAGATCGGACGCGCGGGCCGCGACAACAAGACCAGCCGCGCCATCCTGCTGTGGCAGCCCGGCGACCGCCGCATCCAGACCTACTTCATCGACGGCTCCCACCCGCCTGCGATCTGGATCCAGGCGCTGTGGAAGGGCCTGGTCGAGCGCGGCGAGAACCCGGTCTACATGTCGACCGAGGAGATGGCGCAGTGGCTGCCGTCCGACGCGGGCGAGCGCGCGGCGTCGAGCTGCCTGTACACGCTGATCCGCGAGGGTCGCGCCCGCAGGCTGGCACCGTCGGACCGGCTCGCGAGCCTCAAGATCGAGGCGCTGGCCCCCGCGGCGTCGCCGTCTGGCCACCGCGCCAAGGTGTGGGAGATGGCGCGCAGGCTCGCACCCAAGCCCGGCGTCAGCTTCACGTTCTCGCCCGAGGAGTGGCGCCGCGATTTGGAGCTCGACCGCGACCAGCTTGTCGCCTGCCTGCGGGGCCTCGAAGACCGCGGCTACCTCACCTGGACGCCCGCCGATCGCACCGGCGGCGTCGAGCTGATCCGCCCGCACGAGCCGCTCCAGCTCGACGAAGAGGCCATGAAGGCCAAGCGCGCCCGCGAGTACGCCAAGCTCGATCGCATGATCGGCTACACGCGCGCCGCCTGCCGCCGCCGCTACATCGTCGAGCACTTCGGCGAGGTCGCGCCCTTCCAGCGCTGCGGCACCTGCGACGCCTGCCGCGCCGGCATCGACATGGTCGCCACCGCCCGCGCCCTCACCCCCGACGAGGAGCAGGTCGTCCTCAAGCTGGTGAGCTGCCTCGCGCGCATGGAACGCCACGCCGAGCGCACCGGCTGGTCCACCGACCTCCTCGTGAAGACCGCCATCGGCTCCACCGAGCCCGCGCTCGCCGCGTTCGGCTTTCAGACGCTGTCCACGTTCGGCGTGCTGGGCACCGAGTCCACCGGCGTGAAGTGGACCGCGCGCGAGCTGACCGAGTTGGTCGTCACCTGCGCCGACGCGGGCCTGCTGGCCGAGGCGTTCGTCACCCGCGCCATCTCCGGGAAGGACCGCACTTACAAGGAGCTGAGCGTGTCGCCGCTGGGCTGGTCGGTGCTGAAGAGGGCTGAGCCCATCCCGGTCATGGTCTTCCCTTCGGCGCACAAGCTGGTCGGTCGCCGGCCGCTGTCCTCGCCGGGCCCCACCGCGCCGAGCGAGCTGTTGGCGATCCTGCGCGACCTGCGCTCGCAGCTGGCCCGCACCGCCAACGTGCCGTCCTACGTGATCGCGTCCAACAAGACGATCGACGACATGGCGACGATCCGGCCGCTCACCCGCAAGGCGATGCTCGGCGTATTCGGCATGGGCGAGGTCAAGGTCGACCGCTACGGCCAGCCCTTCCTCGACGCGATCCGCGCCTGGGCAAGCGGCACCAAGTAGGCCGTGTCGCGCGCTACGAGGCGCGACGTCGACCGCTCATTCCAGCCGAACCAGCGCCTGCCGACCGGCCTCCGACTCCGACCAGTCGTCGAGCATGCCCGCGTCCCGCGCGGCGCGCGCCAGCATGAACGGGCGCTCGGAGCGCAGCGCGTTGTCCGTGGCGACCAGCACCACGTCGGGCGTCGGCACCGGCGACTCGTCCGCGGGGCCGCCGACTCGCGCGACCATAAAGCGCACCCAGCCGTCCGGGCCGAGGCTGTCGCGCAGGTTGAGGATGCGCTCGCTGTCCTCGCCCACCCGCACGCGCTGGAAGCGCGGGCCACTCGCCAGCGCCGTCCAGACCGCGCTCGCGACCACGTCCGGGTCTTGCGGGGGCGACAGCACGGCGACCTTGCGCGCGTCCCACAGCGCGTAGCGGTCGGAGCTCGCGCCGTCCGTCGGACGGGGGCGGCTCGCCCGGGTGGCGCGCGCGGCGAACCCGGTGTCGAACGCGCCCGGCTCGATCACGATCACGCGCAGCCCGTAGGCGGCGTTCTCGACGACGAGCGCCTCGCTCATGGCCTCGAGCGCGAACTTGGTGGCGGCGTAGAAGCCCGACTCCGGGAACACCATGCGACCGGCGATGCTGGAGATCTGCACGACCGACCCGCGCGCCGCGCGCAGCGCCGGGAGGAGCGCGCGCGTGACGCGGGCCGTGCCCATCACGTTCGCGTCGAACAGCGAGGCGATGGCCGCGAGGTCGGCGTCCTCTTGCGTGCCAAACACCGCGTAGCCGGCGTTGTTCACGAGCACATCGATCGGACCACCCTCGTTCGCCACGCGCGCGGCGGCCTCGATGGTGCCGGGGTCGCGCAGGTCGAGCGCGAGCAGGCTCAGGCGCGCGTCGGCGCCGGGCAGGCCGTCTGGGAGGCCGACGAGGTCGGCCACCGACACGTCGGTCGCGACCACCGTCCAGCCCTCACGCAGCATGCGCCGGGCGATGGCCCGGCCGAAGCCGGAGCCTGCGCCGGTGACAAACGCGCGCATCAGGCGCTCTCGTCCTCGTCCGCCACCGTGGCGGCGGGCCAGGCGTCGATCGCGGCGGTCAGGGCGTCACCCTCAGCGCCGGTCCAGACGACCGGCGCGCTCGGCAGCGCGATCGCGCCGTCGAACTCGGGAGACACGAGGAAGGCGCGCTCGCGCGCGTCGAGGAGCAGCAGCGGGGCTGCCGCGAGCGCCTCGGTCGACGGGGCGTCGACGTACCAGATCTCGCCAGCCTGCGGGCCGCGCGACACGATCAGGCGCCAGAGGCCCTCGACCCGACGGCCGAGCGGCGCGAGGCCAGCCTGCGCGCGCTGCTCGCGGCGGGTGATGCCGAGCAGAACGCGGCGCACGGTCCAGCCGCCGGCGCCGAGCGCGCGCGCGATGGACGCGAGGGTGAGCGAAGCGCGGCCGCCGTAGCGAGCCGAGGTGGCGTCACCGCGGGCCAGCAGCGCCGCGACCGCGCCGTCCGGCACCGCCGCCGCCGTACGAACCGCGACCGAGATGCCCTCGGCCAGACGGACCGACTCGGGCGTCACGGCGTGGAGCGCCTCAAGCAGGGGCGCCAAGCGGGCGTCCAGCTCGTGGGCGGCCATGGACTCGAGCGAGGTGCGGATGGCGACGAACGCCTTGAAGCCACGGTCGAGCGTGGCGAGCAGCGGCGACCAGGACTCGACGTCACCGGGCTCACCGCCGAACTTCGCGGCGACCTCGTCCATAGGACCGGGACCGCGGGGGGCCGCGTCCTCGCGCGGCGCGCGGGGCTCACGGGGGGCGCGAGGCTCGCGGGGTGCGCGGGGCTCGGCGGCCGCGGCCTTGGCGGCTTCGACGCCGACGCGGGCGTGATCGGCCACGGTGTAGAGCGCGGCAAAGGCGGAGGTGGGGTCCGCCGCGACGGCGAAGCCCAACGCGCGACCGGCGTCGGCGAGCGCGGCCTGACCGGACTCAGTCACCAGCAGCACCACGCGATCGGCCAGATCGGAGAAGCGCGCGACGAGGCGCTCGGCCACGGACGCATCCGGCAGATCGGTGGGCGGGACCGCCGCGACCAGACGCTCCACGCCGTCCTTGGAGACGCGCAGGGTCCAGGTCTCGCGGCCGCCTGGTGCGCCCTTTCGGAGCACGCCGCGGCGCAGCGACACAAAGGTCCAGCCGGCGGCCAGCGCGACGCGCAGCACGTCGACCAGCCAGGCGAACGGCGGCTCGGAGTAGGCGGTGACCGCCCAGTTTCCGTCCAGCTCGTTGAGGGCGCGACGGGTGTCGAGCGCCTCACCGCGGGCGAGCGCAGTGCCGGTGAAGCCGACCAGCCAGGGCGCCACCGCGCGCGGGCCGTGGGCGAGCACATGGTCGCGGAGCGCGGCGGCCGCGAGCGCGTCGAGCGAGTCGGGGTTGGCGGCAGCGTAGGCCGCCAGCGCGTCGACCAGCGCGTCGCGACCGGCCGGGACGGGTCCGATCAGCGCGGCCAGAGGGCCCTCGGTGCGCGGGGCGTCCGAGTGCTCGTCGGCCTGTGCGGCGTCCGACGCGCCGCGCGGGGCGTCGCCAAAACGACCGGCGAGCTCGCGCTCGACGCCACGAAGCGCCGACTCACGGGCCTCGCCTTCCAGCGAGAGCGCCTCGGCCAGCGAGGCCCACACACGGAGCAGACCGGCGCGACCGCCACGCAGGCCGCCGATCAGGCCGCGGGCCTCGTCAAAGCGACCGCCGCGCACCGCGTCCACCGCGGTGTCGAAGGGGTCCGGGCCCTGCGCGAACGACGCCTGAGCCGTCGCACCGCGATCCCCGCGCTCAGGGCGAACGGCGTTGCGGCCACCGGCGACGCGGGTCTGAGTGGCTGGGCGAGCCTGCGGCGCGGGGTTGGGCCCAAACGAGCGCTCGACGCGCGCGAGGTGCTTCTCGGCGAAGCGCAGCTCCTCTCCCGGGGGGTTCGGCGGCGTGCGGCACAGCGCCATCATCTGGCGGGCCTCGTTGAGCGCGGGCCCACCCTCACCCAAGAACGCGTAGAGCGTGGAGAGCGCGAAGGCGGCCGTGCGCTGCGCGGGGATGTCCGTGATGCGCCCCGCGCGCCAGACGCCGATCTCGCCGAGGAGGGCGCGGCGCGCCCGCTCGTCCGTGGCCTGAGCGATACGATCGTTCCAATGTCCGAATGACTGAGTCAAGCCAAACCCCTGTGCCGCGATGGCGTCCAACCCGGATAACCGGATCGGGGGACGCGGTCAGGCCGGATCCGCCGACAAGGTCAGGGAGGAGGCGCAGGCGCGGGCGCTTCGTGGTGCTCCCAGTCGCGAGTGCCGGTGATCGCGGCGGGGGCCGGAGACCCCAAGTTGGACAGCAGCGCGACCACGGCGCTGAAGGCCAGCAGCCAGATCGCCAGCACACCCAAGAGCCACATCATGAACACGCCGCGCGCGATCTGCGGCAAGAGGGGCTCGCGGGGCGTCGGGAAGTGCTGCTCCAGGAACGCGGTCGCCATCTCGGCGCCGGTGAGGCCGGCAGGCCCGGTGATCACGGCGCCGTCGATCTGCAGGGGCCCGTCAGGCGTGTCGATCCGCACCACCACCACGGGCGGGCCATCGTCCTTGGTGGCGAGCATCTGCCCGCAGGCCTCGCACACGCCGACCACCCGAGGGCCGCCGGTAGCGCCGCGGATCGCGGCGAGTCCCCGAGCGCGCTGCGGCAGCACCGTCGGGCGTCGCGCGCCCCCGGACTGCTCCACAGACACGGCCCAGCCGCCCTCGGACGAAGTCCAGGTCTCGGAGCGGTGGCAGGTGTCGCAGACGACGTGGGCGATCATGGGCCGCCGCCCTATCCACCTCTTGGCGCCTCCGCCCCCCTCTTCGCCCGGTTAGACGCCGCGCCATGTCACGACCGTCCCGCTGGAACTGGCTCCTCGTGTTGCCGCTGCTCGTGTCGCTCGTCGTCTCGTTCGACGTGCTCTCGACGATGGCGGCGCGGCTCACCTACCCCTACGACCTCGAGTGGATGGAGGGCGGCGTGCTCGCACACGCGTGGCGTGCCCTCCACGGCAAGTCGATCTACCCCGACCCAGGCCCCGACTTCCTGCCGATGGTCTACACGCCCGGCTACTACTGGCTGGTCGCGGCGTTCGGGAAGGTGTTCGGGATCGGCTACACGCTCGGCCGTGGCGTCAGCATCGCGGGCACGCTCTCGGCCTGCGCCGCCATCCTGTGGGGCACGCACCGCTGGACTGGCCGCGCGCCGCTGGGCCTGGTCGGCGTGGCGATCTTCCTGGGCGCCTACGAGAGCTCCGGCGCGTTCTACGATCTGGTCCGCCCCGACGCGCTGGCCATGGGCTTGCTCGCGTGGACCTTGGTGATGGCGCCCGACGAGCGCGCGTCGCGGCAGGTGGGCGCGGCGGTGCTGCTGTTCCTGGCGTTCACCGTGAAGCACAACACCGCGGCCTTTGGTGTGCCGCTGGCGCTCGGGCTGTGGGCCATGCACGGCTGGCGTAGCGCCCTGCGCTTCGCGGTGATCGCGGCGGTGCCCGCGCTGCTGTTCGTGGGCGCGATGCAGCTCTCCACGGGCGGGAACTTCCTGACCTACATCGTCGGCGTGCCCGCCTCGCACCCGATCATGTGGGACCGTGCGCTGCCCGGGTCCGTCCGCGAGCTCGGTCACGCGCTGCCCGCCACCTGCGCGGTCCTCTCCCTGTGGTTTCTGGCCGTGGGGCCGCGCGCGGTGCCGAACGCCCCCGCGCCGCTGCTGGTGGTCGTGCCGATGGTGGGCGCCGGGGCCACGATCTGGGCGCTGCTCGGCATGCCCGAGGTCCCTGGCCTCATGCCCTTCCCCGCGGCCGAGAGCGTCACCGCCTACGCGCTGGTCGGGGTGGTCGCGACCGCCGTGCCGCTCACGCTGGCCGCCATGCTGCTGACACGGCGGGTGGACGGGCCGTGGATCTACGGGTTCGGCGTCGTGGCGATGTCGATGGTGACCGCGTTCATCATGCGCGCGCACCACGGCGGCTTCATCAACGTGTTCATCCCCATGCACTTTGTGCTGGCCTGCGCCACGGTGCTTGCCGTCGCGGACGCGCTGGAGTCGCTGCCGGGCCGCGCTGCGCCGCTCGCCGCGCTGCTGGCGCTCGCCCAGCCCATCCAGGCGTGGTCTAGCTTCGAGCTTGACCGTCTGGTCCCCACCGCCGCCGACAAGGCCGCGGGCGACTCGATGGTCGCGTACCTCAAGACCATCGATGGCCCGATCCTGTCGCCCTACGCGCCGTGGCTGCCTGTGCAGGCTGGGCATGACCCGCACTTCCACCTGATCTCGCTGTGGGACATCGACCATAAGGACGGGCCCTTCGTGGAGTCGGGCCGCCTGATCAACCAGTCGATCGCCAAGGGGCGCTGGGCGGCGATCGTCGACGCCGAGCGGGGCATGGGCCACGGCGTGAAGTACGCGTACCACGTCGACAAGCGCTTCAACTTTGGCGGCAACGGCGTGTTCATGGCCAAGACAGGCTGGCGGCAGCGGCCGTCGGTCGTCTGGCTTCCGGGCCGCGACACCACGCCGTCCGGCGCGGTGCGGGCGAACCGGACCGAGGACGATCCGGACCCCCAGAACGAGCAGGACAACCCGCCGGAGCCGCAGCCATGACCCGATCCCCGTTCGTGCCGCTGTTGGGCCTGCTGGTCGCATGCGGCGAACATCAGGCGCACTGGCCTGACGCCGCGCCCGCCAACCGCTGCGACGCGGGCGCGTTCGCTTCCGGCCCGATCGTCGTCGACGTGAAGATGCCGGACCGCAGCCGTCAGGCGTTGGCCTGGGTGCCGCGCGGCGCGGGCAAGAAGGACGTGGTCTACAACCTCCACGAGTTCCGCAGCGAGCCGCAGCGCCAAGCCTACTACTCGAACTGGGCCCAGACCTATGAGGCGGCGAACGTGATCCTGGTGGCGCCCGACGGCAAGTCGAGCACCTGGAACGCGGGCAAGTGCTGCGGGGCGGCAGTGGAGCAGAGCATCGACGATGTCGCGTTCCTCAACGCGCTCGCCAAGCGCATCGACGACGTGGCCTGCACCTCCGGTCGGGTGCTGGCGACGGGCATCGGCAACGGCGGCATGATGGCCGAGCGCTGGGCCTGCGAGTCCGACGTGCCGGACGCCCTGATCAGCGTTGGCGGCGCGCTCCAACTGGAGACCTGCACGCGCACGCGCCCCCTCCCCGTGCTCCACTACCACGGCGATCAGGACAAGTTCGTCCCGCCGGACGGCAGCGCGGGCGTGCTCGAGGGCGGGCTCCCCGGCGGCCGGACGCGCCCGGTGAGGGACGCGATCGCCACCTGGGTCGCGCTGGACGGCGCCGCCCCGGATGTGCCAGACGTCGCCGGCGCGCTCACGTGCAGCGCGTGGCAGGGGCTGGCGCCCGTGCTCGACTGCCGGATCGCCGGTGGCACCGACACCTGGCCCGGCGGCGCGAACGGCAAGGTCGAGTCGACCTCGGCGCTGGCGGACGCCACCCGTGGCGGGCTCGCCTGGGCGCGGGCGCGGTGGGACGCGCCAACGTCGGACAGCGGCGAACACAAGCCCTGACAAGTCGGGATGCACGTATGGATCTAGGATGCGCCCATGTCACCGACCTGGCGCCGCCGACTGATCACCTTCCCCGCCCTGGGCGCGGTCACCCTCGCCCTTTGGGGTGCGGCGCCGCTGTGGGTCGGGCTCGCGCTGCTCTGGGACCTGACGCTCGGTCGTAAGCTGGCCGCGACGCGCACCACGCTGATGCTGCTGGTCTACACGCTCGCCGACTGGATCGGCATCGTGGCGGCGCTCCTCACCCGCCTGGCCGGTGCCCTGCTGCCCGATCCGGGCGGTCATCGCTGGCTGGGCTGGCACCGCGTGATCAAGCGCGAGTGGAACCGCGCCCTGGCCCGCATCGGCTTCCGGCTGTTCGGCGCCAGGCTTGAGGTGGAGGGGGACGGCTGCGCGACGGGCACGCCGTTCCTGGTCTTCCTGCGCCACGCCGGCATCGCCGACGTGCTCCTCGCCCCGATCGTGTTTGAGCTGCCCCACCCCACGTTCCTCCGCTACGCCGTGAAGCGAGAGTTGCTGTGGGACCCGGCCTTTGATCTGGTCGGCCCCCAGGTTCGCGCGGTGTTCGTGGATCGAGACAGCGCCGACGGCGCCGGCGAGCGCGCGCGGGTGGCCCAGATGATCGACGGGTTGGAGGCCAACGAGGGCGTGCTGCTCTACCCGGAGGGCACCCGCTTCTCAGCGAGCAAGGCGGCGTCGATCCTCGCCCGCCTAGAGTCCTCCGGCGATCGCGAGGCGTTGGAGTATGCGCGGTCGCTAACCCGTGTGCTGCCTCCCAAGCTCGGAGGCACCCTGGCGCTCCTTCAGCGCAACCCCGGCCACGACGTCGTGTTCTGCGCCCACACTGGGCTGGACCACGCCTACAGCGTCAGCGGCATGCTGCGCGGCGACCTGGTCGGCCTGGTCGTGCGCGTGCGGCTGTGGCGTGTCCCGTTCGCCGAGATCCCCAGCGAACCCGTCGCGCTGGCCGCGTGGATGCGCGCCCAGTGGACGCGCATGGACCGCGAAGTCGCCGCGCTCGAAGGCCGCTCACCGAGCGCAGCTTAGCGCGCCCCTGACGTGCGTTCCCCGCGCGGGTGCCCGAACGCCGGGCTATCTTGGGCCGCCCTCGTGTCCTGGAGCCCGACATGCGCATGAATCGTGTGGTCACCCTCATGCCCGCGCTGGCGCTCGCGGCGTGCCAGGACTTCACCATCGGCAAGACGCCGGATCGGATCACCGACGACGCGGTCGACACCGATTCCATCGTCGGGCTGTGCGACTTCCAGGGCGAGCCCCGCCAGACGGACATGATCGATCCTTGCCCGGCCTACACCATCGGCGGGTTCAACCCGTGGATTGAGTGGGAGGCGGGCCAGGGCAAGAACAGCAACGGCATCCCCGCGGTGGCCGACCTCGACGGCGACGGCGTGCCGGAAGTGATCGCCAACCTGACAAGCGGCCTCGGCCTGCGCACCGGCGACCTGTATGTGTACCATGGCGACACCGGCCAACTCATGTGGAAGTTCCCCGACGCCAAGCTCGGTTACGGCAGCCAGCCCGCCATCGCCGACCTTGACGGCGACGGCCAGGCCGAGATCCTCGCGGCCCGCAGCGTCGGCCCGCAGTCGCCCATCGACCCCCTCACCGACAAGGCCCGCTACACCGTCGGCTGCTGGGACTCCGCCGGCGTGCTCAAGTGGCAGACCGAGGAGTTCCACAAGGCCGACTTCGACTACGCCACGGCCGTTTCGGTGTCCGACATGGACCACGACGGCAACCCCGAGATCATCGCCGGCCGCGTGATCTTCAACGCCGACGGCACCACGCGCGCCAAGGGCACGCACGGCCACGGTTCGTGGGGCCTGTTGCCTGGGCCGGGCGGCGGCGTCAGTGAGGGCGCGCTCTCCGCCGTGGCGGACCTCGACCTGGACGGCACTGAGGAGCTGATCGTCGGCGATGCGATCTACGGCTTCGACCCCGCCGACCCGATGAACCCGGTGCTGGTCGACAAGTGGTTCAACGACGCTGCCCAGGACGGCATGATCGCCGTGGCCAACCTGGACGACGATCCAGAGGGCGAGTTCGTCTCGTCCAACCTCAACCGCATCACCGTGCGCGACGCGAACGGCCGCGCCCTGTGGGGCCCGATCGAACTCGACGGCGCGAACATCGTGTCGCCCGCCGCCATCGGGGATTTGGACCACGACGGCTACCCCGAGATCATCGTGGCGGGCGGCAACGAGATCGTGGCCTTCAAGCACGACGGCACCAAGCTGTGGAGCATGCCCGTCACGGACGCGTCGGGCGCGACCGGCGCGTCGATCTTCGACTTTGACGGCGACGGCTGGGACGAGGTCATCTACGACGACGAGATCAACGTCTACGCGTTCGACGGCCGCGACGGCACCGTGAAGTTCGAGTCGGACCGCCACAACTCAGACACCATGATGGACTACCCGGTCATCGCGGACGTGGACGGCGACGGCTCGGCCGAGATCCTGGTCACCCACACCACCTACGGCTTTGGCTTCACCGTGTACGGCGCCGGGGACGGTCGCTGGGCGCCCGCCCGCAAGCTGTGGAACCAGCACGCGTACTCCCGCGCCAACGTCAACGACGACCTGACCATCCCGCAGAACCCGGTCCAGGCCTTCACCGACCCGGCCAACAACACCTGGCACAGCGCGTCTGACCCGTCGCTCTACCAGATCGACGAGCCGATCGACCTGCGGGTCAGCCTGGTCGACACCTGCGACATTCAGTGCTCGCTCGGCAAGTTCTACGTCGCCGTGCAGCCGGTGAACGCGTCGACGATCCCCATCGACGCAGGCGTCGGCGTCACGCTGTACGTCCGCCGCGGCAGCACCACCACCAAGGTGGAGACGCAGACCATCGCCGCCGCGCTCGACGCCGGCTTCACCGCCGAGCAGATGGTGTTTGAGGTCCCGGCCGACATGGTGCGGGGTGCGGACGCCATCCGCGTCGCGATCGACGACACCGGCCGCGGCCGTGGCACGGTCGCCGAGTGCTTCGAGGACGACAACTCGATCGAGATCTCAGGTCCGTTCTGCGCCCAGTGAGCCGTGGACCACGACGTCGAGCGTGGTCTGCTCTGCCCACTGTCTGACGCGCGCGTTGAGCCGGGTGAACGCAGGGTGGAGCAGGCAGGGTGACTTCGAATTGCACGCCCCCCATCCGAACGCGCACGGCTCGGTCGTGGGGAGCGGATCCACCGCCTGGATCACGTCGATGAAGCGGATTTGATCCGCGGGGCGCGCGAGCCTGAAGCCGCCGTGATGGCCCTTGGCACCTGAGACCAGGCCCGCGACCACGAGCTTGCGCATCACCTTGGACACGTAGGCGGGTGGGACGTGCGTGGCGGCCGCCAGATCGGAGGCCCGTACGGGCTTTCCATCGGCGACGATCGCGAGCTGGGCGAGCGCCCTCAGGGCGTACTCAGAAGTCTGGGAGAGCTGAAGCAAGGAACCATCCGAGGCCGGGCAGCCCAATGCAAAGCCCGTACCACGTCGGAAAGCGCTTCGGTCGGGCGCGGCAAAGCGTCGCACCCCGCTGCCTGCGACAGAACGCCGCACATTTGTTCCGCCTTGAAACGGCACTTCATTTCAACGGAGCCTCTAGTCTCCTGAATGGCACGTTCGATGCAAGTCCTCGGGGCGTCTTGTTCCAGGAGGGAACCCATGCGACTCGCGATCCTCACCACCCTACTCGCGGCCTGCGCCGGCTCTGCGCCGGCCCCGGACGCCCCCACGGGCGCCGCGCCCGGTCAGGACCTGGCAAGCATCATGAAGGATCGAGGCCTGAACGAGGCCGACATCCTTGCCGCAGCCAAGACCTACACGCCGTCTGGCAAGCATGATGAATACGTGATCTTCGCGTCCGGCGGCCACGGCGGCAACATCATCACCATCGGCGTCCCGTCGATGCGCATCCTCAAGTACATCGCAGTCTTCGGCGCGGAACCCTGGCAAGGGTACGGCCTGGGCGGCGAGAGCGACAAGATCTTGGCCGAGGGCAACCAAGGCGGCAAGGTCATCAATTGGGGCGACGTGCATCACCCCAACCTGTCCGAGACCAACGGCGACTACGACGGCAAGTTCATCTTCGTGAACGACAAGGCGAACGCACGTGTCGCGGTCGTGGATCTCGCCGACTTCAACACCAAGCAGATCGTGAAGAACCCCCTGGTCATGTCTGACCACGGCGGCGCCTTCGTGACGCCCAACACCGAGTACGTCGTCGAGTCGAGCCAGTACGCGGCGCCGCTCGCGAACGTGTACGCGCCTCTGTCCGACTACGACGCCAAGTACCGCGGCGCGGCGGTGTTCTGGAAGTTCGACAAGGAGAAGGGCCGCATCGATCAAGAGGCGTCCTGGGCGATCGAGCTGCCGCCGTATGGCCAGGACCTGGCAGACGCGGGCAAGCTGGTGTCGGACGGGTGGGTGTTCATCAACTCGTGGAACACCGAGCGCGGCTTCGGGTCAGGCGGGACCGGCCAGCCTCCGCTCGAGGCCACCGCCACCAAGAACGACACGGACTACCTGCACGTCATCAACTACAAGGCCGCCGAAAAGCTGATCGCCGAGGGCAAGGGCGAGGTGATCAACGGCATGCGCGTGCTGCCGCTGGCGCTGGTCGCGTCGGAGCACGTGCTCACGTTCATCCCCGAGCCCAAGAGCCCACACGGCTGCGACGTCACGCCCGACGGGACCGGAATCGTGGTCGGTGGCAAGCTCGACACACACACAACCGTGTTCGAGTTCTCCAAGATCAAGGCGCTGATCGAGAAGGGCGAGTACACCGGCGTTGACGCGTACGGCGTGAGCGTGCTCGACTTCCAGGGTTCGATCCGCGGGCAGCAGGAGATCGGCCTGGGGCCGCTGCACACCGTGTTCGACGACAAGGGCTTCGCGTACACGTCGGTCTTCCTCGACTCCACCGTCGTGAAGTGGGACTACAACCACCTCAATCAGCCCGTCGAGAGCCTGTCGGTCCAGTACAACGTCGGCCACATCCTGGCGGCCGAGGGCGACACCGTCAGCCCTGACGGTCACTGGGTCGTCGCGATGAACAAGATGGCGCAGGATCGCTTCCTGCCGGTCGGCCCGCTGCTCCCGCAGAACTTCCAGCTGATCGACGTCAGCGGCCCCAAGATGCAGCTCACATATGACCTGCCCATCCCCCTGGGCGAGCCGCACTACAGCCAGATGATCAAGGCCGACAAGCTCCACCCGATCGAGATCTACACGCCGATCGGCACCAACCCCTACACCGACAGCGTGGACCCGGGCGCGGTGGCCTCGGGCAAGGAACGCATCGAGCGCAATGGGACCCACGTCGACGTCTACATGAGCGTCATCCGCAGCCACTTCGCGCCCGACTACATCGACGTCAACCAGGGCGACACGGTCACCCTGCACCTGACCAGCCTGGAGCAGGCCTACGACCAGACGCACGGGTTCGCCATCGACATGTACAACGTCAACGTGTCGATGGAGCCTGGCAAGTACGAGGAGATCACCTTCGTCGCGGACCGCGCCGGCGTCTTCCCGTTCTACTGCACAGAGTTCTGCTCGGCGCTCCACCTGGAGATGATGGGCTACCTGCTCGTCAAGCCGACCAAGGGCTGACCGCGACCACGAGAAGGGGGTTGCGTTTCGCCACCCAGTTTTGGTCCCTCGACTTCCCTTCTCGCGGTCGCCTCGCCAGGGCCCGGAGTCCAAGACTCCGGGCCCTGCTGCATAGAACGGACCTGTATCATCACTCGTTTTGGCACGGTACTTGCTCCGCTTTCAATCATCAGCGGAGTGATGGCTCTACTGATATCCACACAAAGGAATCCCCCATGACGCCACGCTCCCTGATCGCCTCGCTGATGCTCGCCACGGCGTGTGGCTCGTCGGCGCCCGCGCCGACCACGGCCTCGCCGGTCGCCACGGCGCCCGCCCCCACAGCGCCCGTCGCCGAGGCCGTGGGCCCGGACGGCCCTGCCGACATCGGCCTCCCCGAGGGGTTCTCGGTGCCGTCGGGCAAGGAAGCCGTCGCGAAGGGCGCGGCGGTCTTCATCGCGAAGGGCTGCGGTGGCTGTCACAAGTTCGAGGAGAAGCTCGTCGGGCCGCCGCTCGCGGGACTCGGTGAGCGTCGAACCGACGCATGGATCGCCAAGATGATCCTGCACCCGGAGGACATGACCAAGAAGGACCCCGTCGCGAAGGACCTCTACCGCTCGATCATGACGCAGATGACGAACCAAGGCGTGGGGCCGGACGAGGTCGGACCGCTGATCGCGTACCTCAAGTCGGGCGGGAAGGAGTAGCGCCATGAGCACCCCGCTCGCTGTAACGGCGCCTCGATCTGCGCCCGTGCTCCACCCGCAGGCATGGCTGCGCAAGCGGCGCGTCGTCGTGCTCGGATGCACGCTGCTTGGCGTGCTTCTGTTCGCGGCCTCCTATGCGTTTCCGTACTGGGAGTTCAAGCTGGTCGCACCGCAGTACCCGAAGGGTCTCCTGCTGCACATCTCGCTCACCGGCATCACCGGCGACGTGTCCGAGATCGACATCCTCAACCACTACATCGGCATGCGCACCATGTCGGACGCCGCCTCGTTGGAAAAGGCGATGGGTGGCTACCTCGTCACGCTCGCCGCGCTGTCGATTCTGGTTGGCCTGGTGGCGGCGGGCAAGCGCCTCGGGTGGCTCGGCCTGATCCCGGCGCTCGGGCTCCCGATCGGCTTCATCCTCGACGTCGTGTATTGGATGTACACCTTCGGACACACGCTGCACGAGGACGCTCCGCTGCACTTTGAGCCGTTCATGCCGGTGATCGTCGGCGCGGGGACCATCGGGCAGTTCCACACCACCGCCTACCCCACCTGGGGCTTCTGGATGTCGATCGCGGGCGCCCTGCTCGTGAGCGTGGCGGTGATGATGCGCAAGAGCATCTGTGACGCGTGCCCATCCCACGCAGCCTGCGGAAAGCACTGCACACACCTGCTGGTCGTCGTCCCTAAGGACGCAGAGTGAGGCCCGCGTTGGCGCTGCTCCTGCTCGCCGCCCCGTCGTGGGCGGGCGAGCACACGGCGCCCGCGCCGGCTGCGGTGCCCACGTTGGCCAAGGTCATCCCCGTCGGCCCGGCCCAGCAACGTCGCCTCGCAGCTGGGGGTGATCTGCAGGGGTCGGTGGACGCGCTCCCGCCGGGCTCCCACCTCGTACTTGCGCCGGGCATCCACCACGGCTCCGTCATCCTCGATCGCACGATCGAGATCTCTGGCGAGCCGGGCGCCGTGATCGACGGTGGCGGCATCGGCTCCGTCGTGGTGATCACGGCGCCCGACGTGTGGCTGCATGACCTGCGGGTCACAGGCGGCGGCTTCCTCTCGGATCGCGACGACTCGGGCGTGGTGATCGGCGCAGACAGGTTCCGTGTCCAGCGCGTCGTCGTCGATCACGCCTACCTCGGCGTGGACGTCCGTCGGGCGACGGGGGGCACCATCGAAGACTGCACGATCACCGGCGAGGCCACGCGGGCGTTTGGCCTCCGCGGCGACGGCATTCGCTTGTGGGAGGCTGAGGCGACCGTGGTCACCGGCAACCACCTCTCGCACGTGCGCGACCTCGTGGTCTGGTATTCGGACGGCAACCGCATCGAGGACAACGAGGTGCGCGACTCCCGCTACGGCACGCACCTGATGCACAGCAGCGACAACGTGATCCGCGGCAACACTTACCTAGACGACGTCGTGGGCGTGTTCGTGATGTACAGCGGAAAGGTCACCATCGACAGGAACCAGATCACCGGCGCGCGCGGTGAGGCGGGCGTCGGCCTGGGCTTCAAGGAGTCCGACGATGTCACCGTCAGGAACAACCAGATCGTCGGCGACACGACCGGGCTGTACCTGGACACCACGCCTCACCAGCGCGGCGCGGTCGCCCTCTTCGAGCACAACCTGATCGCCGCAAATCAGGTGGGCGCGCGCTTCCACGGGGTGTCTACGGGTGCGCGCTTCACCGCGAACGACTTCACGTCGAACCGGCTCACCGCCTCCGTCGACGGGCGCGTGTCCACGGACGCCATCGCGTTTGAGGGCAACCACTGGAGCGAGTACGCGGGCTACGACCTGGACAGCGATGGGTTCGGCGACCTACCTTACGAGGCCCGTGAGATCACCGGTCGGCTGGTCGAGCGACACCCGGAGCTCGCTTGGTTCGCAGGCACCCCGGCCGAGGGACTGATCGAGTGGCTCGCCGCCGCGTTCCCGATGTTCGCGCCTGAGCCCATCCTCGTCGACCAGCGCCCCATGATGGTGGCGGAGCAGCCATGATCCACGTCCATCAGCTTTGGAAGCGATACGGCACGCGCCCCGTCTTGCAGGGCGTCACCCTGGAGATCGCCGAAGGGGAGCGAGTCGCGTTGGTGGGCCCAAACGGCTCCGGCAAGACCACCCTCATCCGCTGCCTGCTCGGGCTGCTCGGCGGCGAGGGGACCGTGCGTGTCGGCGGCCACGACCCACTCCACGACCATGCCGCCGCCGCCGCGCACATCGCCTATGTCCCGCAGAGAGCGCCCAACCTGCCGGTGCCAGTGTCCGAGATCGTCGGGTTCTGGTCGCGTCAACGGCTGGAGGTGCCGGAGCGCCTCGTGGAGGCAGCCGCCGCCTTGGGCCTGGACGTAGGGAGCGTGTGGGACCGGCGTTTCCCCGAGCTGTCCGGAGGCATGCAGCAGAAGCTGCTCGCCGCCACCGCCCTCGCGTCGCGTTGCCCGCTGCTTCTGCTCGACGAGCCGACCGCGAACCTGGACCCCGCTGCGCGAAGCGCGTTCTTCGAGGCGCTGTCCAAACGCAACCCCCGCCCGACCGTGCTGTTGTCGTCGCATCGCCTGGAGGAGCTCCGCCACCTCGTCGATCGCGTCGTCGTCCTCACGGATGGACGCATCGCCTATGACGACGACCTCTCCCGCTTCCTCGCCAACCCCACGCTCGCGGCTGCCGCCGGCGTCGAGTTGGGCGTCTCTCTCACGCACTGACGGAGCCGCCATGCACCGCCTGCTCACCACCCTTTTCGTCTCGCTCGCCGGGTGCGGAGGTCCCGCGGACGGCCCCGCCGCGATCTCCTACGACCACGTCGCGTGCGACGAGTGTGGGATGATCGTCGGCGACCCGCGATTCGCCGCCCAGCTCCTCACCAAGGACGGCCAGCGCAACGAGTTTGACGACCCGGCCTGTGCGTTCAAGTACATCCTCACCCACCGCCCTTCGCTGACCCATGTGTGGTTCCGCGACGCGACGGCGTCGGACGAGCGCTGGCTCGATGAGGCGTCGGCGGTGTTTGTGCCCACCCGCGGCGCGCCGATGGACGGAGGCTGGTCGGCCGCGCCGATCGGCACGCCGGGCGGGGTGTCGTTTGGCGAGGCGAGCAGCGCGTCGCTCCGAGCGTCCCCGTGATCGCGCTCCTACGGCTCGAGACGGCCGGCGTGGTGCGCGCACGTTGGCTGACGGCGTCGTTCGTGCTGACGGTGTCCGCCGTCGCGTTCTTCTTCGCGCTTGCGTCCCGAGAGTCGGCGATCGTCGCGTTCACCGGCTTCGAGCGTGTCGTCACCGGCTTCGGCTCCGCCGCGCTGCTCGTGCTGCCGCTGCTCGCGATCCTCGCCACCTCGCAGGCGATCGTCCAGGCGCGCGCGCAGGGAGTCCTCGAGTGGTACCTCTCGCACCCCGTGTCCAGGCCTGGCTGCTTCTGGGCGATCTTCCTGCCGCGGCTGGCGGCGGTCGCCGGGCCAGTCGTGCTGGCGGTCGCGCTGATCGGCCTCGCCTCAGCCGCGCTCGGCCAGGCCGTGTCGGCCGCGCTGCTGGCCCGCCTGGTCGCGGTGCTCGTAGGCCAGGCCGTGTGCTTCGCCGCGCTCGGCTTCTGGGTGGGCGTGGGCGCGTCGACGCCTGAGTCGGCGCTGCTGCGTGGCCTTGGGCTGTGGATCACTTCCGCAGCGCTGCTCGACTTCGCGCTCATCGGCGCGATGCTTCGGTGGAACATCCCGGTGTCGACGGTCTTCGCGCTCTCCGCGATCAACCCCGTACAAGCAGGCCGTCTTGGGCTGCTGTCCGGGGCGGATCCGGAGCTGGGTGTGCTCGGACCCGTCGGCACTTGGATCTCCACCACCCTGGGCCCGGGCGGCACGCTAACCTACGCGCTGGCCTGGCCGATGCTCGTCGGCGCGGTCGCGCTGTTCGCCGCCCGCCGAACGTTCCTTCGCGGTGATCTGCTCTGAACCAAGCGCTCCGTTCGCGGAGCAGGGAGTCCCAAGATGCGCGCCGTGCTGCTGACCGTCCTCGTCTCCGCGTGCGCCTCGCCAGGCGCCTCGTCGCCGTTTGACGTGCAGGCCCAGTCCGACCCTTCCCCCGCCACCGCGGGCGCGTCGATCACGTGGGCGCTCGACGTCACCCGGACGGACGACGGCGCCGCCGTGGAGGGCGCCGAGCTCACCGTCACGCCCTGGATGCCCGCGATGGGCCACGGCCTCAGCGACGTGGTCCTGGTGACCGAAGTGGGCGGGGGCTCGTACGAGGCGGCGTGTACGTTCTCGATGTCGGGCAGCTGGGAGCTCCAAGTGCACGTCGCCGCGGACGGCGACGAGGGCGACGACGTCGTCATCGTCGAGATCGAGTAGGCCATGTGGGCCGCGCTGCTGATCGCGCTGGCCTCTCCCGCCTGGGCAGGCTCGTGCTGTGGCGGCAGCACCCCGCTGCTCCCCGCGCACGTCGATCGCACCGAGTCGGCGCTGTTCGGCATGACGGCGGACGTGTCGTTCGGACTCGCGCGGTCTGACCCAAGCGGGCGTGTGCGTCCGCTCTCCATCCAGGAGCAGGGGCTCACCTGGACCGGTCTGGTCGGCTGGCGCTGGGATCCGAAGGGTCAGATCAGCCTGACCGTGCCGTGGGTGATCAACCACCGCGCGTCCGAGTCGCTGTCGTCGTGGGCCGCACAGCCCGGCGACGTCCGCGTCACGGCGCTGTGGGAGCCGCTCCTAGAGTCCCGCGCCTACGGACACGAGACCGGCGCGCCCGTTCCCGCCCTCGCGATCGGCGTCCGCGCACCAACGGGTCGCCCGTGGTCCGCCAGCGAGGACCCGCTCGGCGCGGACATCACCGGCGGACGGGACGTGGGCCTGTCCGCGTCACTCGTCGCCCAGCGGACCACCGACGACATCCCGTGGAGCCTGTCGATCGGCGCCGAGGTGGGCGTCGGCACGGGCGAGGTCACCCCGGCGCTGCACGCAGGCGGGGGGGTCGGCGGGCTGCTCGCCGAGCGCTGGACCTTGGCGGGCTCGCTGAGCTTTGAACAGTCGTGGGCGAGGAGCACGACCGGGTGGACGCCGTCCAGCCACACGGGCGCGCAGCTCCAGGCCACGTACAGCGTGTTCCGTCACTACCGGGTGTGGGCCTCGGTGGGCGCCGATCTGCCAGCCCTCGGGCGAGAGCACACGCTCGAAGGCCACACCGTGCTGGGCGTGGCCTGGGTGCGCTGACGAGTTGCCTCGCTCAGCGGCTGGGCGTGAGCACGCCGTCGACGACGTAGACGATGCCGTTCATCACCTGCACCGCGCCGACGATGTTCGCGTCATCCACCTTCACGTGATCCCCATCGACATGGAACGTGACGGACGAGCCATCCGACATGCCGAGCTTCGCGCCGTCGTGCATGTCCGCCTGCTGGATCATGGGCACCGCGGCGTGGTGCTTGAGGATCGTCTTGAGCTTCTCCAGGTTCTCGGGCTTGAGGAGCGTGTCCACCGTACCGGGCGGCAGCTTGTCGAACGCCGCGTTCGTCGGCGCGAACACCGTGTAGATCCCACCGGGGCTGTTCAGCGCGGGCACGAGCCCGGCGGCGGTGAGCGCCGCCACGAGCGTCGTGTGGTCGGGCGAGCCGACCGCGACATCCACCACAGTCTTCTTGTTGTCCGGCTTTGCCTCCGCGGGTGCCGCAGCCTGGGCCGAAGCAGGCGGTGCATCTTGGAGCATCGTCGGGACCGTAGGCCCCGTGGCCGGAGGCGACGAACAGCCGAGGAGGAAGGCCAGCACAATCGAGGTACGCGGCTTCATCATGGTACACCTTGGTTGGGGGAGCGGGCGCCACAGCGGATGTGTCGCTCCGCTGACAAATGCCCAAGCAATCGTCATGCCATGTCACGACGTTCACGCGTCGGCCGGTCCACGCGCCCGGGCCCAGTCCACGCGCGACCTGCTCTACGCAATCGCAGAATATTGCCAGCGGCACGCCCTGTGCTACCGTGGCATTGGTAGGGGACGGAGTACGGGATGAACACTGGGCAGGCTGTCGAGATCCGCAGGCGCGTCGATTCTACGCGCGGGCGCGTCTGGCGGGCGATCACCGACAAGTCTCTTGTCGCGTCTTGGTGGGGCCCTGAGACCTTCACCACCTTTATCGACGAGTGGGATCTACGCTTTGGCGGTCGCTTTCGTGTGCGCATGACCTCGACTGAGGGCAACCTTCTGCGCATCGACGGCCACTTCAACCAGATCGATCAGGGCCGCACGCTCGGGTTCACGTGGCACAGCGACATGGACGGTGGTCGTCAGAGCCGCGTGGTCATCTCGCTCGCCGGAGATGGCCCGGTCACCGACGTGCGCATCGTGCACGACGGACTGGCCGACGCCGACGCGACCGAGGTATACCAGTGGGCGTGGTCCGGCGCGCTGGATGGGCTGGAGCAGGTCGTCCGCGTCTGATCGCGCGGCGACTCACAGCCAGCGCACGCCGCGGTACTCGGTCACGCCGCCGCCGCCACGCGCCGCACGCAGCGCGCGCTTCGCGACAGCGTACACGGTGAAGAAGGCCTCGACGGCGCGACGGTCGAACGGGCCGACGTCGCCGCACACCAGCTTCTCGTCGGTGAGGCCGCCGTCGATGAACGACACCACGCCCACGACCTGCCAGCAACCTCGGTGTCCGCGCGCCAGCCGCGGCCCGACCACAAGCGCGTCGAGCGGATCCCCGTCGCCGCCCCACTCGCCCGATACGTCGCCGTAGTTGAACGGCGTGGGGAGCGGCGACACGAAGTCGACGGTGCCGTCGGCGCGGCGCTTGACGAACGTGCCGCGGGGCGCGTCGATCGACACATCGACCCAGGCCCCCAACCAGTCGGTCGCCATCTACGCTCCGCTGTCCGCGACGTGTTGTCGTGTCGTCCGACCCGACGTGGCCTCCGTGATAGTCCGCCGGTCGCCCAGGTGCTTCATGTCGTCCCGTCTGCCCGTCACCGAGCTGTCCGCGGAAGGCGCCGCGCGCGCCACCTCGTTCGTGCTCCCGCCGCCCAAGCGCGGAGGGCGACTCGCAGGCGCGGTGACGTGGGCCACGGCCGCCGCGCTGGTCGCCGTCTGGGCGAGCGCCGCGTGGTCCGCCGCGGGCGGTGACCTGTCGTGGCCCGGCGTCGCCGCCATGTCCGCCCTCCCCTACCTGGCGGTGCTCGGGATCGGCTGGACCTTCCTTCTCTGGACGCTGTTCCCGGACCGTGCCCTGTCGCCCTGGCTGCTCGGCCTCGCCACGATCGCCCCGTTGGCGCTGTGGGGCCCCACCTGGCGCCAGTCACCAGACGACACGAGCGGCGAGCCGGTGCGCCTCATGACCTGGAACGTGCGTCGTCTGTGGGGCGGGCCCGACGACGGAGGCAACGCCCGCGCCTGCCTGGTGCGGGAGGTGCTGGCCGCCAACCCCGACGTGCTCACCCTGGAGGAGCTGACCGAGCAGGACCTGGACGCGCTGACGGTCGACCTGGGCCTGCGCTGCGCCTGGGACACCTACCGGGCGCGCAGCACCGGCCCCAACCGCAGCGGCTTGGCCGTGTGCACCCGCGGCGCCTGGCGCCTGGAGCACGGCGGCGCGCAGGCCTACGTCGCGGACGACGACTGGCAGCGGATCGACGCGACGGTCTCACGCGACGACACCACCCTGCGGGTGATCGGGGTTCACCTGGCCACGCTTGGCGTGCTCGACCAGCCCGTGAACCGTCTGGATCAGGCGGTCGCGCGGATGCCCAAGGCGTTCGACGCGCAGGCCCAGCAGGGGCGCGCGCTGCAGGCGCTGGCCAAGGCCGAGCCCGGCCCTCTCGTCATTGCCGGGGACTTCAACGGCACCCGGGACACGCCGGTGCACGTCGGCCTGCGCGGCGTCCTGCGCGACGCCTGGGACGTCGCGGGGGACGGGTACGGCGGCACCGTCAGCCTGCTCGGGATGCTCCCGCTGCGCGTTGACCATGTCTACGTGTCGCCCAAGGTCGGCGTCGGCGGCATCCGGGTGCCGGTCAAGGGGTGCTCCGATCACCGTCCGGTCGTCACGGACCTTCACATCCAGCCGTGAGGGGTTTTCAGTCGTGTGAAGCGTGGCCATGTCAGGACGAGACGGTCACGGCCCACGTAGTCGGGCTACACTCAAGGCATCGGAGACCACCGGCAACATGACCGATCCCCGGCAAGACAAGCAGGGCGACATCCTTGAGAAGACCAAGACGGAGCAGCCCAAGCGCTTCAAGGTCCTCATCCACAACGACGACTACACCAGCATGGAGTTCGTCGTGTTCGTGCTCACCAACGTGTTCCGCCACACGCCTGCGTCGGCGTCGCGCCTCATGTTGCAGATCCACCGCAGCGGCCTGGGCGTCGCGGGGGTCTACAGCAAGGAGATCGCGGAGACGCGGGTAGAGCAGACCGTCGAACTGGCCCGCGACGCGGGTCACCCCCTTCAGTGCACCATGGAGCCAGAGTAGATGCTCGGAGACGACCTGCGCGTGGCCCTTGGCATGGCCCTCGAACGCGCCCGACAGAAAAAGCATGAGTTCCTGACCACCGAGCACCTGCTCCATGGTCTGCTCCACGATCCGCGCGCGTCCGAGATCCTCGAGGCGTGCGGCGCCGATCTCGGCGAGCTCGAGAAGGAGGTTGAGGCGCTGCTCGACGAGTACGAGTCGATCGCAGCCGAAGCCGACTACGACCCCATGCACACCGCCGCGTTCCGGCGCGTGCTGCAGCGCGCGATCGTGCACGTGCAGAACAGCAGCAAGGCCCCGGTGGATGGCGGCAACGTGCTGGTCGCGCTGTTCGGCGAGCCCGACAGCCAGGCAGTCCACCTGCTGGAAGCCCACGGAGTCACCCGCCTGGACGTGATCAGCTTCATCAGCCACGGCCTCCGCAAGGGTGGCTCGCGCGCGTCCGACCCCGTCCGCACGCCCCAGGGCACCGGCCCCGACGCCCAGTCCACACCCGGCGCGCGCCCCGAGACCGCGCTGGAAGACTTCTGCGTCGACCTCTACAAGCGCGCTGCCGCCGGCAAGATCGACCCGCTCATCGGCCGCCACGACGAGGTCGACCGCATGGTCCACATCCTCGCGCGGCGCCGCAAGAACAACCCGCTGCTGATCGGCGACCCGGGCGTCGGCAAGACGGCGATCGTCGAGGGCCTCGCCCGCCGCATCCACGAGGGCGACGTGCCCGAGTCCCTCAGGGACACGCACATCTACAGCCTCGACATGGGCTCGCTCATGGCCGGCACGCGCTACCGCGGCGACTTCGAGGAGCGCCTGAAGGCCGTGCTCAAGGCGCTTGAGGACGACAAGAAGGCCATCCTCTTCGTCGACGAGCTGCACATCGTCGTGGGCGCCGGCGCCACCAGCGGCGGCACCATGGACGCCTCCAACCTGTTGAAGCCTGCCCTGGCTGCCGGTGAGCTGCGCGTCATCGGCTCCACCACGCACGAGGACTACCGGCAGTCGCTCGGCAAGGACAAGGCGTTCGCGCGCCGGTTCCAGACCATCGACATCTCCGAGCCGTCCCCGGACGACGCGGTGGCGATCCTCCACGGCCTCCAGAGCCGCTACGAGGACTTCCACCACGTGAAGTACGACGACGACGCCGTCGACGCGTGCGTGCGGCTGGCCGTGCGACACCTCAACGAGCGCAAGCTCCCAGACAAGGCGATCGACGTGCTCGACGAGGTCGGTGCCTCCGTGCAGCTGCGCGGCGGCGACCGCGTGACGCTCAAGGACGTGGAGGCCGCCATCGCGCGCATCGCGCGCATCCCGCCGCGCGCCGTGTCCACCGAGGACAAGGACCGCCTGTTCAACCTGCAGGCCGACCTGCAGCGGGTGATCTTCGGCCAGGACAGCGCCATCGTCGCAGTGTCCAACGCCATCAAGATGAACCGCGCCGGCATCGGCTCGCCCAATCGCCCCGTCGGCAGCTTCCTGTTCGCGGGCCCCACCGGCGTCGGCAAGACCGAGCTCGCCAAGCAGCTCGCGTCTGCGTTGGGCGTGACCTTCCACCGCTTCGACATGTCCGAGTACATGGAGAAGCACGCGGTCAGCCTGCTGATCGGCGCTCCCCCCGGCTACGTCGGGTTTGAGCAGGCGGGCCTGCTGACCGACGCCATCTACAAGACGCCCCACTGCGTGATCGTGCTCGACGAGATCGAGAAGGCGCACAAGGACGTGTTCAACATCCTCCTGCAGGTGATGGACTCGGCCACGCTCACGGACAACAACGGCCGTAAGAGCGACTTCCGCAACGCCGTCGTCATCCTGACCACCAACGCCGGCGCCCGTCAGGCGTCCGCGCGCAACGTGGGCTTTGTGCAGGCCGGCGCCGCGTCCCGCGCGGAGAGCGTCCTCAAGGAGGTCTTCCCGCCCGAGTTCCGCAACCGCCTCGACGCCATCGTCTGGTTCGAGCCGCTGCCGGAAGACACCATCCTGCGCATCGTCGACAAGTTCCTGCTGGAGCTCGAGAACCAGCTGATCGAGCGCGACGTCACGCTCACCGCCACCGACGCGGCCCGGAACTACTTCCTGGAGAAGGGCTTCAGCCCCGAGTACGGCGCCCGTGAGATGGGGCGCGTCATCCAGGACTACGTCAAGCGAAAGCTCGCGGACGAGCTGCTCTTTGGCGCGCTACAACACGGCGGATCGGCCGAGATCGACTTCGCGGACGGCGAGATCGTCCTGCGCGCCCATGGCAAGCCGCCCAAGGACGACGCCACCGCGCCGGCCAAGGAGACGGTGCCCGCGTAGCCCAAGCGCTCGGGCCTCCGCGCGCTGCGGGGGCCCTGAGCGCGGCTACTTGGCGGTCAGGTAGGAGCCCGGCGGGATCGGCGTGAGGCGGCGGTGCAGCAGCGCCACGATCTCCTCGTCGGTCTTGGAGCCGTCGAAGCGCACCACGTGCGACGCGAGCTTCTGGTACTGCCGCGTCATCAGGAACCACCAGATCTTCTGGAACCCGAAGATCCCGTCGAACACCAGCGCGTCGTTCTTGGCGTACTTGTCGCGGTGGTTCTCAAAGTCCAGCGGCATCTCCGACCAGTGGAGCACCTGCTTCTCGTGGTGCACCGCGTGGTAGCCGTCGTTGTAGCAACGGCGGTTGTGGCGCGCGTTGATCAGCGTGGCGCTGTTCTTGAACGGATTCGACGGATCGTCCGGGCAGACGAACGCGTGCTGACCCCAATTGCCCGACATCATCAGGAACCGGATCATCAGGAACGGCACCACGAACACGGTGAACGTGGGCCCAGGCGCGAGCCACAGCAGCAGCGCGACCAGCGAAAACCAGCCGACCTCGCCCAGCACGAACATGCGGAACATCGACCAGCGACGGCGCTTCGCGAAGTAGATCGGAAGCTGGAAGGGCCCCAGGAAGAAGAACGTGGCCCAGTACTTTAGGAAGTCGATCCGCGAGTCGCGCTGGTACTTCAGCGTGCTCGACAGGTCGTCCTCCATGTTGTTCTCGGGGTGATGCATGCCCATGTGGTGCGCGTAGTACGTGTACGGCGACTGACCGAAGAACGGCGCCAGCAGCACGGGGACCACGTGGCCCAGCACCCGGTACTCGCGCTTGTAGAGCGGTCGGTGTGACGTCGCGTGCAGCATCAGGATGTACCGATCGATGAAGAAGTACATCACGTAGCCAAGGTAGAGCGGCGCCAACCACCAGTGGAAGACGCCCGGCACGAACATCAGCGCCGACACCGGCAGCAGGCAGGTCGCCATCCAGGCCGTGGTCCGAAAGAAGATCAGGTCGCGCGGGTCCTTGATGATCGCCAGACCCAGCCGGTCAATGGGGCTGTCGGACGGGGGCTGGACCACCATGTAGGTCGGCGGCTGGGATGCGGGCATGCTGGGTCCTCTTCAACGGCCTTGTACATGAGGTCAGGCGCGTTCACCACGCCGCCGACATTCCCTTCACCAGACCCGGGCAGCGGCCAAGATGCAAACGGAGAAACCGCGAGCGATCAGGGCTTCCCAGCGATCCAGCCGCGGGCGATCGCGGCGGGGAGCGCCACGCCGCCGGGCGCGTTCGACGCCCAACGAAGCGTCGGGTGACGCCCCTGCAGACGCGAGACCGCCTCAGCCAAGCCCCAGACGGACCGGTCGTACTGCGCGATGGCGCGGGGGATGCGCTTCACGTGCATCGTCGCCTCCCCGCGCCAACCGAGCACGCGCTCCAGCAGGGCGCGCGCGTCGGCGCGGACCGCGTCGTCGTCCACCGAGTCCAGCCACGCCTGGTGCCGACGCCCGCCGACGAACAGCGTGATCGCACGCTCTCCGTCCAGCGCGCGGCCCGGGAACAGGCAGGACGTGAACAGCGCGCCCAGCACGTGCGACGGCTCGGCGCGGGGCACCAGGAAGCCAAAGGCCGCCGGGATGTTCGGGATGTCGGACTCGCGGAGGCGCAGCGTCACCAGCGCGATGGTCGCGTACGGCACGGTCTCCACCTGACGGGCCAGATCGGCGTCCAGACCGGCCAGCACAGGCCCCAGCGCGTGGCACGGGGCCGACAACACCACCGAGCGCGCGCGGTGCTCGCCCTGCTCCGTCAGCACGCGCCAGGCCTCGCCTTCGCGGACGAGGCCACGGACCGGCGTGCTCAGCGAGAGGCTGTCGCCCAGGGTGCGGGTGGCGGCGGTGGCGATGCCCTCCATGCCGCCGCGCAAGTTGATCAAGCGACCGGGCGAGATCGTCTCCCCGGCCTTCTTCCGCTTGAACACGCCACGGAGCAGGCTCCCGCCGCCCGCGTCCGCCATCTCGATCAGGTCCGGGAACGCCAGGCGCGCGATGAGCTGCGTCGGGTCGCCGGCGTAGACGCCGGACACGAACGGATCGACGGCGTTGCGCAGGATCGCGTCGCTGAGCTGCGCGCGCACCCAGACGTCCAGCGTGACGTCCGCCGCCTGCTTGGGCGGGCTGATCGCGTTCCACAGCAGGCGGCCAAGCCAGCCCAGTCCGAACATGCCGCCCGGCATCAGGCTCCACGGCAAGCCCGGCAGCGGCGCCAGCGCGCCCGAGCACACCAGCATGCGCTTGCTCTTGGTGTGCGGGTCGGCGTCGACCACGTCGGGCAGCGCGCCCATGCCGTCGAGCGCCGTCAGCACCAACGGGTCCACCAGCCGCATGGTGGTGGGTCCCCAGTCGACCACGCAGCCGTCGATGACCTCGCTGCGCATGTTGCCGCCGGCGCGCGAGTCGGCCTCGAGCACCAGCACGTCGCGACCCGCGGCCTTGGCCGACACGCCGGCGGCGAGGCCAGAAGGTCCGCCCCCGATGACGATCAGGTCGCGCATGGCGTCAGACCGTGCGCGAGAAGCGGGCCTGGTCCGCGGCGAGCTTGGGCAGCCACGCGTCAAAGACCATCGCCATGTTGCGGATGATCATACGACCCTCGTTCGACACCACGAGGCCGTCGGACGTGCGCTCGATCAGGCCAAACTCGGTGAAGGGCTTGAGGCCCTCGATCTCCGCGCCAAAGTACGACGAGAAGGACTGGCCTGCCGGGAGCAGGTCGCTGAAGTCCTGGTCGTAGATGGCGAAGTTGCACATCAGGTCCATGATCACGCGACGACGAAGCTGGTCGTCGGGCGTGAGGCGCAGGCCGCGCTCGGTGGCCGTGCCCTCTTCGCGGATGCGGCGCTTGTAGTCGCCGATGTGCTTGACGTTCTGCGCGTAGGAGCCCGCGAGCTCGCTGATCGCGGACGTGCCGCACGCCACGATGGAGAGGCCCTCGTGCGTGCTGTAGCCCTGGAAGTTGCGGCGCAGGTTGCCCGAGCGCTGCGCGATCACCAGCGAGTCCGACGCCTTGGCGAAGTGGTCCATGCCCACGTAGGCGTAGCCGGCGTCGTCGAGGCGATCGTTGAGGCGCGAGAAGATCGCGATCTTCTCCTCGGCGTCCGCGCGGGGCAGGCCGTCAATCAAGCGCTGGTGCTTGAACATCCAAGGCACGATCGCAAAGTTGAACACCGCCAGACGGTCCGGATCCAAGCGCATCACGTCGTCGACGGTGCGGTTGATCGTCTCCAGCGTCTGGTGCGGCAGCCCGTAGATCAGGTCGACGTTGATGCTGCCGACGCCGCGTGCGCGTAGGCCGTCGATCGCGAACGCGGTGACCTCGTGCGGCTGGATGCGGTTGATCGCGCGCTGCACGGCCGGGTCGGTGTCCTGCACGCCCATGGACGCGCGGTTGAAGCCCGCGTCATGCAGCGCGTCGAGGTGGCCGTCGGTCAGGCCACGCGGGTCGATCTCGACCGACACCTCGGCGTCGGTCGCGACGGTGAACGCCTCGCGGATGACGCCCATCAGCGCCACGATCTCCGCAGGCGTGAGGTGCGTGGGCGTGCCGCCGCCCCAGTGGATCTGACGGACGATCTGCCCGTGCAGGCGCTTCGCCGTCAGGCGCAGGTCCACGTAGAGCGCGTCGAGGTAGTCGGCGATCGTGCTGCGATCGTTCGAGACCTTCATGTTGCAGGCGCAGAAGTAGCAGAGCGTGTCGCAGTACGGCAGGTGCACGTAGAGCGAAAGGCCACGACCGACGGGCTCGGCGATCAGGTCTGCGGCGAAGTCCGCGCCGGTGTACCCGTCATGGAAGCACGGCGCCGTGGGGTAGCTGGTGTACCGAGGTCCCTGCCGATCAAAGCGGCGGAGCAACGCGGGGTCGACGATCTGCTTCATCCCAGAACCCTCTTGGCGCCTACTTGAGCGCCTTGGCGTAGGCCTCAGACGCGTCGGCGTCCTCGGCGATCTTGTACAGGTCCGCCTCGAACTCCTTGCGGGTCATTCCGGCGTCCTTGAGGACCTCGTCGACGTTGGCCGGGTCGGCCTCGATCTTCTTGGCGACCGCGGCCACCTTGGCGACGTCCGGGGTGTCCCCCCACAACCAGCCACAGCCCGACGTGGCGAGGAACCCGAGCAACAGTAGCTTGTGTGCACGCATCACTTGCCTCCCTTCCCGCCCTTACGGCCGCCCTTGCCACCGCGGCCCTTGCCGCCCTTTCCCGCCTTGCCGCCGCCCTTCCCTGCACGGCCCATGCCTTTGCCCTTGCCCTTGCCGGCGTGGGCGTCCGCGCCGGCCGGCTGACCGGCGGCGTCCTTGATGGCCATGCCCAGCTCGCGGCCTCGCTTGCCTGCGGCGAGCTCGCGCTCGATGAACGCGCCGAAGCCCGCCACGCTCTTGCCGCCGTTGGAGGCCAGCTCTGCGGTGCGCTGGAGCAGCTCGTTGGCCTGATCGGCCGGCACGCCCTTGCTGTGCATCGCGGTCAGGGCCTGCTTGACGTCGGCCTCATCGTAGCCAGCCTCGCGCATGGCGTTGGCCGCGAGAGGCAGGCGAATGGCCGACACGATGGAGTCGTGGGAGCCGACCTTGCCTCGTCCACCGCGACCGCCGCGACCAGGCTGCCCGGGCGCGAGCGGGTCCGCCGCCTCGTCTGCCGCGGGGGCTGCCGCTCCGTCAGCCGGCGCCGCGGCCTCTGCGGGCGCAGGCACCGGCGCGGGCGCGTCCTGCGCCACCGCCACGCCCGCCGTCAACACGGCGGCGAACAGGATTCCGAGGATTGGCCGCATGATCGTCTCCTAGACCCCGTCGGGCCGCCGCGCAGCATACTCTACGCCACTCGCGTGCGCTTGCTGTACGGGCACCGTTCACGGGGTCCACACGGGGGAGAAGAATCATGACCTATGGCTTCACAACCAGCCCTCATCTGCTCGAATTCGAAGCCCCCGTCGCCCTGCACCGCCACCCGACCCAACCCAAGGACAACCACCACAAAGACGCACTCCACGCCGAGCTGGCGAGCCACGTCGAGCACATCGCCGACAAGCAGTCCGTCCTGTACGCGCATGACGTCCACGCGCTCCTCCTGGTGTTCCAAGGGATGGACGCCTCCGGCAAGGATGGCACCATCCGAAAGGTCCTGTCGGGGGTGAACCCGGCAGGTTGCTCGGTCACCAGCTTCAAGGCCCCCAACAGCGAGGAGATGGACCACGACTACCTGTGGCGGGTCAGCCGGTTCCTCCCACCGCGGGGCACGATCGGCGCATTCAACCGCAGCCACTACGAGGACGTGCTCGCCGTGCGGGTACACCCCGAACTGCTCGGCCGCCAGAAGCTCCGCAGCCGCAAGATGCTGGACGATGTCTGGCCTCACCGCTACCGCGCGATCCGCGACTGGGAGCGGCACCTCGCCGACAACGGCACGGTGATCCTGAAGTTCTTCCTGCACTTGTCGCGGGAGGAGCAGCGCACGCGCCTGCTCGAGCGCATCGACGACCCGCAGAAGCGCTGGAAGTTCGACGCGCGTGACCTCACCGAGCGCGCCCTTTGGGCCGACTACCAGCACGCCTACGAGGCCGCCCTCACCGAGACAAACAGGCCCTGGGCGCCGTGGTATGTGATCCCTGCCGACGAGAAGGCCTACGCCCGGGCAGCGGTGGCGCGGATCGTGCGCGAGACGCTCGACCGCCTGGACCTGTCCTGGCCGCAGCCCAACGAGGCGTCGACAGCCGCCCTGGACGTCGCCAGAAAGGTGCTTGTTTCCGAGAAACCCTGATCAGAACGTGGTCCGCGCGTTGCATGCTCGGACCCCTGTCAACACGGCCTGCAAACACCTCAGCGGCCGACAGGAGGAGATTCGTGTCCAAGGTTTGGCGCTTCGGTAAGGTGCTCCCTGACGTCCCCTCGATCCTGAAAGGTCCGGACTGGAGCCAGGCGGATCCGCGCTGGATCAACCGCGCCCTGGCCGTCACCCAGTCGCGCCCGACGGGCGGCTGGTACGTGGCGGACGGCTCGCGCGCGATCACCGACAAGCCCAAGCGCTACCGCATCATGGGCAAGGACTGGGTGCTGTTCCGCGACGCGCACGGCGTGATCGCTGGGCAGGACAAGTGCCCCCACATGGGCGCCTCCCTGGCGGACGGCCACGTCCATGACGGCTGCGTGGTCTGCCCGTGGCACGCGCTCGCGCTCGGCCGCAAGAAGCGCGGCTCGTGGGATCCGCTCAAGGTCCATGACGACGGCATCCTGGTCTGGGTCCAGTTGCCCGATCCCAACCCCACCGACGCGCCGTTCATTGCACCCCGCCCGGCCACGTACTTCGACGCCGTCATGCGGATGGAGGCGCGCTGCCGACCGTCCGACATCGTCGCCAACCGGCTCGATCCGTGGCACGGCGCCCACTTCCACCCGCACAGCTTCGGGACGCTCAAGATCATCGAGCGCACCGACGACGACATCACCGTACGCGTCGCCTACCGGGTGGTGGGCAAGCTGGCCGTCGAGGTGGACGCGCGCTTCCACTCGCCGGAGCCCAACAGCATCGTCATGACCATCATCGGTGGAGAGGGTGTCGGCAGCATGGTCGAGACCCACGGCTCCCCCGTGGACAACAACCACGCCGCGGTGATCGAGGCGACGATCGCCACCAGCGAGCGCCCGGGGTTTCACACGGCGGTGAAGTGGCTCGGCCGCTGGATCCGCCCCGCGATGGAGGCCCGCGCCAGCCGCCTGTGGGTGGAGGATCTGGCCTACGCCGAGCGACGCCAGCAGCTGCGCGACGCGAACGAGGCCGACGGCAACAGCGACGTGATCGAGCCGGACTGAGAGGCACCGCCAGGGTCGGCGCCTAGTGCCGGCGCGACGGCGACGCGTCCATCACCTTGCGCGTCATCACCACGTCCACCGGCGCGCCATCGCGCAGGACCGTGTACGTGACCTGGGTGCCGTCCGGGCCAAGCGCCTGCTCGATGAACTCGTCGGCGTCCAAGCCCGACACGTCCTCGCCGTTGAGCGCCACCACCAGGTCGCCGCCCACCAGCCCGGCCTGCTCGGCGGGCGTCCCGGGCAGCACGTTGAGCAGGCGGATGCCGCCGTCCTCACCCTGGATCTGCGCGCCCACGCCCGCCGCGCGGAACGCAGGCAGCGACAGGTCGAGCGTGATCTCGGCGCCCGCGCGCGGGTCGACCGGTACCGGACGGCTGCGCACGCGGAACGCGCCGTCTGCGCGCATTGCGGACAGCTCGCACTTCTCGGGCGTGACCTCCATGTAGAAGGCGCCTGACGAGTCGGTGGTGGCATGGCCTCCGCACCCAGACACGAACACCTCGGCGTTCGACGCGCCCAGCACCTTGCCGCTCACGTAAGCGAAGCCCTGGTACGGGCCAACCTCGCAGGTGCCGTTCTGGCCGTCCACGCGCACGTGGATCTCCACGCGCCCCGCGCCAGGGGAGTCGATACGGCCCTGGATCTCGCCCATGTCGGTGGGCGGGATGGGGATGGCGAGGTCGAGCGAGCGCGCCCCGCGCCCCGTGATCTTGGCGCCCGCGAACGCCATCGAGCCGCCCAGCCGACCGCCAGGACCGGGACGGTCGCCGTACCAAGCCTGCACCCGCGCCCCCTCCGACGGCAGCTGCTCGGGCAGCGCGCAGGTGACGTGCGCCCGCGGGTGCGCCTCGCCCTCGGGCTTCTTCCCCTTCCACGCCGCGTCACCCCAGGCGCGCCCCGGCCCGGACGCGCGCTTGGCGCCAGCCTCCTCGGCCTTGGGACTGTCGGCGGCGACGGCACCCTCGGTCGGCTGCGCCGAACGCGGCCACAGCCACCAAAGGGCGACCAAGACCAGCGTCACCAGCACGGTGAACCCCACGACGCGACGACGCAAGCGATCCTCCTTGGCGACCTCTACCCGACCGACCGCGCGCCGGGGCCAGCCCACGACGCCCGATGACGAGATAGGTCAGCCCACCCTACGCCCCGTCGAGGCCCGCTCATGCACGTGCACGGCGTCCGCATCTACTACGAGGACACCGACTTCTCGGGGTCGGTCTACCACGCGAACTACCTGCGCTACATGGAGCGCGCGCGCGAGCACTTCTTCGGCCCGGAGGAGCTGGCGCGTATGTGGCAGACCGACGGCGTCGGCTTCGTCGTCTACAAGGCGGAGCTCACCTACAAGGAGCCCGCGCGCTTCGCCGACGAGGTGGAGGTGCGGACCACCGCCAAGCGCGAGAGCGACTGGCGGATCGTGTTCCGTCAGGACGTGTGGCGCGTCGGCGGCAAGACCCCTCTGGTCGAAGGCTTCGTGCACCTGGTGTGCGTGGACAAGGACGGCAAGCTCATCCGGCTGCCTGAGCACGTCCAGCGCGCGGTCGACGCGGCGTCGTCCTAGACCCTACTCCGGGTCCTGGAACACCGGCGGGCGCTTCATGAACGACGCCTGCACGGCCTCCATCTGGTTGGGGCTGGCCAGCAGAGTCATCTGGATCTCGGTCTCCAGCGCGAGCGCCGCCTTGGTGTCCAGGTCAGGCACCTCGTTGAGCAGCTTCTTGGCGCCGCGGATGGCGTGCGGGCTGGCCGCGGCGATGCGTCGCGCGGTCTCGAACGCCGTGGCGATCGGATCGTCGACCAGCTGCGTCACCAGGCCCAGCCGCGCGGCCTCGACCGCGTCGATGATGCGCGCCGTGTAGACCAGCTCGCGCGCGACGTCGGTGCGGACGAGGCGGGTCAGGGTCTGGGTGATCGTCATGTCCGGGATGAGGCCGTAGCGGGTCTCCATCACCGACATGCGCGTGTCGCTCGCCGCGTAGCGGATGTCCGCCGCCAGCGCGATCTGCAGGCCACCACCGTAGACCGCGCCGTGGAGTGCGGCGATCACCGGAACCTCCAGCTCGGCCCAGATCCAAGCCACCCGCTGCGCCACGTTCGCCGGGCTCTCGTCGGTGCGGTGGAGCAGGTGGGCCATGGACGACGGGTCGCCCATGAAGGACGGGAAGTCCATGCCCGCGCAGAAGGACGGCCCCGCGCCCGACAGCACCACCGCGCGAACGTCGCGGCGGCCCAGCAGCGCCTTGCCCGTGCCCACCAGCGCGTCGAACATGCGCGCGTCAAGGCCGTTGTGCTTGTCTGGCCGATTGAGCTGGACGTGGGCGATCGGGCCGTCGAAGGTCAGCGTGACGCGCTCGGACATGGGGGCTCCTGCGGGCGGGGATGGCCGTTGTCTAGCCCTTCGCACGGCGAACCGCCCCCAGCCGGATGCTGGCACGATCGCTGCAAATCCCCGCGCACCTGCGAGAGGGTGCCATGAGTCAGAATGGAAAGCGGACGTGGGCCGAGCCCTTCAAGATCAAGATGGTCGAGCTCCTCAAGGTGACGACCCCGGAGGAGCGCCGCAAGGCGATGTCCGACGCGGGCTACAACACCTTCCTGCTGCGCTCCGAGGACGTCTACATCGACCTCCTCACGGACAGCGGCACCAACGCGATGAGCGACAACCAGTGGGCCGGCATGATGCTCGGCGACGAGGCGTACGCGGGCAGCCGCAATTTCTACAACCTCGAAGCGAACATCCGGAAGTTCTACGGCTACCGCCACATCATCCCCACCCACCAGGGGCGCGGCGCTGAGCACCTGATCTCCAAGATCCTCATCAAGCCCGGCGACACCGTGCCGGGCAACATGTACTTCACGACCACCCGGCTCCACCAGGAGCTGGCCGGCGGCAGCTTCGTCGACGTGATCATCGACGAGGCGCACGACTCCGAGTTCATCCACCCGTTCAAGGGCAACGTCGACCTGGCCAAGCTTGCGGCGGTGATCGAGCGCGTGGGCGCCGACAAGATCCCCTACATCTCGGTCGCCGCCACCGTGAACATGGCGGGCGGTCAGCCGATCTCCATGGAGAACCTGCGCGCCGTCCGTACGCTGTGCAAGACGCACGGCATTCGTGTGATCCTGGACGCCACGCGCGCCATCGAGAACGCCTACTACATCCAGCTGCGCGAACCCGGGTACGCCAACGTCTCCATCGCCGACATCCTCAAGGAGATGTGCTCGTACACCGACGGCGCGACGATGAGCGGCAAGAAGGACCTGATGGTGAACATCGGCGGCTTCCTCGCGCTCAACGAGGACGACGTCTACGACGAGGCCCGCAACCTGGTCGTCGTCTACGAGGGCCTGGACACCTACGGCGGCCTCGCCGGTCGCGACATGGAGGCCATGGCCCGCGGCATCGAGGAGGCGGTGCAGGAGAGCCACATCCGCGCGCGCATCGGGCAGGTCGACTACGTCGGCGAGAAGCTCATCGCGCTCGGCATCCCCATCGTGCAGCCGATCGGCGGCCACGCCGTGTTCCTGGACGCGGCCAAGTTCCTGCCGCACCTCAAGCAGGATCAGTTCCCCGCCCAGACGCTCGCCGCCGAGCTGTACCTGGAGTCGGGCATCCGCAGCATGGAGCGCGGCATCGTCAGCGCCGGGCGCAACAAGCTGACGGGCGATCACTACTACCCGAAGCTCGAGCTGGTCCGGCTCACCTTCCCTCGCCGGGTCTACACGCAGGCGCACTGTGATGTGCTGGTCGAGGCGGTGCAGGAGACGTTCGAGCGCCGGGCGGAGATCAAGGGGCTGAAGATGGTGTACGAGCCGAAGTACTTGCGCTTCTTCCAGGCTCGGTTCGAGCCGCTGGGCTGATCAGACGCGGCGTGCAGCCTACGGCGCATCATCCCCACGGCCGGGACGCACCCGACGCCGAGCCCCGCCAAACGGGGGCCGGCGTTCGCGGGTGACGGTCGAAGTTTGCGCTTGAACGGGCCATCGCCTGAAAGTACAGTCCGACCGAACATTGGGGAAGCGTATGGACTGGTTGGGGGGTGGGCACACCCGCGCTGCAGCGCGACGTGCGCGCATGATCGGCTGGACCGCGCTGGCGACGCTGACCGCGTGCGGCGGAGACCACGTCGTGGTGACCCGAGACTGCCCCGGCGACCTCGAGGTCGCCACGCTCGCACAGCTCGCGGCGATCTCCGACTGCCGGTCGATCGACCACACCCTCACGATCTACCAGTTCGAAGGCTCGAACGTGGACGCGCTCAGCCACCTGGAGTCGGTCGGTGGGCTCGTCGTGTTGGACAATCGAAACCTCAAGTCCCTGGCCGGGCTTCGCAACCTGCAGGAGATCGGTGGCACGACCTCCGCGACTGCGCAGATCGCGTCCAACCCCGCGCTGAGCACGCTCGGGCTCAACAGCCTGAAGCGCGTGCCCGAAGGCATGGTGATCTACGACAACGTGTCGCTGTCGTCGTGCGCGGTGCAGCGCGTGGTCGGCCAGCTCGAGGCTGGCACGATCTTCGAGGGCAACAACAAGGGCGAGCCCGTCGAAGGGTGCGCGTGCGAGCTCGCGCCCAACGTGCTGGCCTCGTCGTTGAAGAGCGGCGCCACCGAGGTCACGGGGAACCTGGTGGTGGAGGACAAACCGGACGGCGGGTTGAGCCACGCGGGCGCGCTCACCCACATCAGCGGGTGCTTGGTGGTCCGGGACGTGCCGTCGCTGACCTCGCTCGCGGCGCTGTCGTCCCTGCAGACGGTCGACCAGGGCCTCGTGCTGGAGGGCGCGTCCGGCCTGCACACGCTCGACGGCCTTGGCGCGCTTGCGCTCGTCGGCGGGACGTTCAAGGTCGACGCCACGACATCGCTGACGAGCTTCGCGGGTGTAGGACCCGTCGAGACGGGCCGGATGTACGTCCACGGGAACCAAGCGCTGAGTTCGCTCGACGGGCTGCAGGGCGCTGCCGCGTCTTGGTGGCTGGTCGAAGCGAACCCCGCTCTGGAGACGCTGAACGGCCTGCCGCCGCTCCGCCACGACGACACCCTCCAGGTGCTCGACAACCCCACTCTGACCTCGTTCGAGGGCGTGACGGGCGCCACCGCGCGCGAGGTGCTGGTGAAGGGAAACGACGCGCTCACGACGTTGGCGGGGATGGAGACGTTGTCCGGGCCCGTGCGCGTGGAAGCGAACGCGTCGTTGGTGTCGTTGGAGGGCCTCGACCGCGCGACGCCCGTCACCCTCGTGTCCAACCCGGCGCTGGTCGACCTCTCAGGGCTCCCGCCGCTCTCCGGCTACGACGCGCTCACCGTCATCAACTCGCAGATCACGTCGCTGCGGGGTCTCGCGGGCGACACGAAAGGCGACATCCTCCTCCAGTCCAACCCCAAGCTGTTGACGCTCGATGGGGCGCAGGGCCTGACCGGCGTCAACACGTTCACCGTCGAGAGGAACCGGCGCCTGCAGCGCGTGCAGGGCCTCACCGGGCTCACCGACGTCGAGGAGCTCGCGTTCATCCAGAACGAGAGCCTGATCGACCTGACGGGCATCGGCGCGACGCACATCGGCGCGCTCACGGTCTACGCGAACCCGATGCTGCTGAGCTTGGACGGACTGGACGGGCTGGTCTGGCTTTGCGGGACTCGGAACGATGCACGCGTCGGCTCGCTGGACGTGCAGCGAAACAGCCGCCTCACGTCGATCCGCCTCCCCTCGCTCACCACCCTCGACAGCAACCTGTCGGTCCGGTCGAATTGGTCGTTGCGCACCTTGGACCTCCCGGCGCTCGCGTCGGCGGGCGGGATCGTGGTCACGGACCAGCCCAAGCTGCCGCGCTGCGAGGTCGAGCCGCTGGCGAGCGCGGTGGCAGACCCTAGCTACGTCCTCATCGAGGGCCTGGACGACGCGGCGACCTGTCCCTGACGCGCGCACGCGGGCCGACCCGAGGCGCGGTCTGACTACGGGCCGGTGACCGAGTCCACGTCCGCCGCGCGCCGCCCGTCGATCAAGATCGACAGCATCATGTCCGACAGCACGTTCACCACAGACCTGCCGCGCGCGAGCACCCAGTCCACGGTGAGCAGCAGCGGCAGCAGCTCCAGCGGCAGGCCGACCGTGTTGAGCACAAGCGCGAGCGACACAAACCCCGCCTCCGGAACGCCCGCCACGCCCATCGCGGCGATGATGGACGTGGACGCGGCCACCGCCTGCTGCGCAAACGTCAGGTGGATGCCGCTCGCCTGGGCGACGAACAGCACCGCCATGCCCTCGTAGAGCAGGATGCCGTCGTTGTTGAGGTTGGTGCCGACGCACGCGCCCAGCGTGGACGCCTCGCGGGACACGCCGAGCTTGCGCAGCGCGGTCAGCGTCATGGGCAGCGTGGCCAAGCTAGAGTTGGTCCCGAGCGCGTAGGCCATAGGGTGGCGCGCCTCCCCAAAGAAGCGGCGCAGCGGCATCTTCACCCAGAGCAGCAGCCACAGCGGGTACGTGACGAGCGCCTGCAGCATCAGCCCAATCAGCCCCACGCCCACGTACACCGCGAGCCCCTTCATCGGCGCGAACCCAAACTCCGCCACCGTGCGCGCGACCACCGCGAACACCGCGAGCGGGATCAGCCGGGTCAGCGCGTGCAGCACCACCTCGACCGCGCGCAGCAGCGTGGTGAGCGCGTCCTCCACGGCGCGGTACCCGGTCTCGCCCTCACGCTCCTGCTCCGCGCGGACCCGGCGCAACCCGAGCCCCAGCGCAACCGCGATCAGGATGATCGAGATGACGCTGTTGTCGATGAACGGCGACAGCACGTTCGCGGGCACGTAGCTGCCCAGCGTCTTGAGCAGGTCGACCTTCTTGTCGGCGTACGCGCTCACGTCGCCCGCCGCCGGGGCCATCACCTGCAGGTGCAGGCCGGGCTGGAGGAGGTTCGACAGCAGCAGGCCCCAGCCCAGCGCGATCACCGCGTTGGTGAACGCGAAGCCGACCATGCGCGCGCCGGCGCGGCCTCGCACGTCCGTGGTCATGAGCGCGCGCACGATCGCCAGGAACAAGAGCGGCGTGGCGGCCGCCTTGATGACCTGGATGACGAGCTTGCCCAGGTCCCCCACGGCCATCATCGGCGCGCCGATCGCGGCCCCCGCGACGGCGCCGAGCACCATCGCGGCCAGGATCCAGACGGTGGTGGGGATGGCCTTCATCGGCCCGCCGTAGCGGGGTTGGGGCGGTTGGTCCAGTGTTCGACGGGCGCCGATCGCGGCGTGCGTCCTGCGCTGGCTCGCGGTACCCGGTCCCCATGCGCACCCTCGCCCGGCCCGACGCCACGATCGCCTACGACACCCGCGGTGACGGCCCGCCGGTCCTGCTCATCCAGGGCGCAGGCGCCATCGGCTCGCTCTGGCAGCCACAGATCGACGGGCTGCGCGACCGCCACACGCTCGCCTGGTTCGACAACCGCGGGATCGGCGGCAGCCTGCCGCTGCGCGGACCGGTGACGATCGACGCCATGGCCGACGACGCGCTCGCCGTGATGGACGCGTTGGGCTGGTCGAGCGAGCACCTCGACGGCGCCGCGGGCCGGCACGCCTGATGTCGCGGCCGCCGACCGACGAGTCGCAGGATGAAGCGGCGAGCGCCGCGCACACCGCCCGCCGCGCGCGAGGCCTGGCCCGCGGCGCGATCGCGCTGGTGTGGATCGGCTTCGCGGCGCTCCTGCTCTGGCTGAGCCCGCAGGGGGTCGACGGCTGGACGCTGTGGCGCGAGCAGATGGGCGGCTCGGTGGTGGCTGCGGGCGTACCGGAGGACGGCGTGAACGGGCCCGACCCTACGCTCGGCTGGAAGCACGTGCCAGGTCGCGCCATGGAGGCTGTGAACCTCGGCCCCCGGATCACCTGGACAATCAACGCCAACGGCTTCCGCGCCGATCACAACTACGCGCCCACGCCGGCGCCCGGCGTACACCGCGTGATCGGCGTGGGCGACTCGTTCACCTTCGGCCAGTGCGCCGCGTCCGAGACCTGGCCCGCGCAGCTTGAGGCGCGCCTCCCGGCCGCGGAGGTGATCAACATGGGCGCCAACGGGTACGGCGTCGACCAGATGTACCTGTGGTACCAGCAGGATGGCGTCCGCTTCGACGCCGACGTCGTGGTGCTCGCGGTGATCGGCGACGACATGGTGCGCGTGTCGCTGGAGCGCTGGCCGAGCGGCTACGCCAAGCCGCGGTTCCGTGTGATCGACGACGCGCTGGTGCTAACGAACGTGCCCGTCCCGCCGCGCCTGGAGCGCGGGCAGCCGCTGGTCGGGTGGAGCGGCATGCTCTCGTTCATCGCGACCCGCATCGTGCGCGGCAATCAAACCGCCATCGACCGCGTGACGCCGCTGCGGATCGTGCAGGAGTTCGCGTCTGCGGTGCAGGCGCGCGGAGACCACTTCCTGCTCGTCTACTTCCCGCAGCCGTGGGGCGAGGACTGGTCGACCGCGCTCGCCTCGTTCACCACCCAGCAGGGCATCCCCTACCTGGACCTCACGTCCGCGTTCCTCGCCGCGCAAGGTGGCCCGGGCAAGGAGCTCGCGCCTCGCTGGCTTGGCCCGAACGCACACTACAACGCCGAGGCCAACGCCCTCGTCGCGACCGAGCTGGCGCGCGTTCTCACCCGCCGCGGCTGGCTGGGCGACGACGCGTCCGCGCCGCGCTAGCGCCAGACACGCCCCGGAGCCTTTGATGCCCACACCGCGCCTCGCGACCTTGGCCGACGCGCCCGCGCTGTCCGCGCTCAAGCGCGACACCTTCCGCGAGACCTTCCTGGAGGACTTCGCGATCCCCTACCCGGCCGCCGATCTCGTCGTGTTCGAGGCCGCGGCCTACGGTGTGGACGCGGTCACGCGCGAGCTCGCCGACCCGGAGCACCGCACGTGGGTCGTGGAGCAGGACGGCGCGCTGATCGGCTACGCCCACGTGTGCCCCTGCAAGCTGCCGCACCCGGACGTGCGGCCCGGGTCAGGCGAGCTGTCGCAGCTCTACCTGCGACGCAGCGCGCAGGGTCTGGGACTCGGTGGCGCGATGCTCGACGTGGCGCTCGACCACCTGACGACGACGCGGCCCGGGCCGATCTGGATCGGCGTGTGGTCGGGCAACGTGCGGGCGCAGAACGTGTACATCGCGCGCGGGTTCGAGAAGGTCGGCGAGTACGACTTCCCGGTCGGCAGCTGGATGGACCACGAGTTCATCCTGCGGCGAGCCTGAAGGATCAGCGCCGCTTAGGCTTGGGTCGCCGCGCGTCGGGCTTGAGCATGTCGACCGAGGCCCAGAGCTTCGTGTTGGAGTTCGCGCGCGGAACGAGCCACGCGCCGCCATCCGCGCTCAGGCCGACTTCACCCGCCCCGCCCCCATCATCCGAGCGCCCAGTTCGCCGATCCAGGCCTCCACCGGGCCCTCGCCGATCGTGAGGGTGCCCTTCGCGATCGCGTCGACCACGCGAGTCGTCACGTCCGACCCGCGCCGCGTCGACTGGATCAACGTCTGCGCCAGCACCGCGTGCTCGGTCTCGACGCCGAAGCGCTTCACGTGCTCGGCCACGCTCTCGGCGAACGCCGGGTCACCAGGCCACGGCTCCTCGACGTCCGCGCGCGGCGAGATGCCGTTGATGCCGTCGAGCACGGCGTCCTTGCGCACCTTGAGCGGCATGGCCTTGAGCTCGGCCGCGAGGAGCGGCTTGCCAAAGTGAATCGTCTGCTGGCCGTAGCCGGAGGGGAACTCGACGCGCTTGGCCAAGCGGTCCACCGGCAGGCCGCCGGTGAAGCGCATGGGGACCACCGCGCAGCCGACTTCCACCGCCATGTCCAGGAAGGTGCCCGACATCTTGATCACGGGCGTGCGGCACTCGAACGAGCGCGTGCCCTCGACATGGACCATGGTCGAGCGCTTGCCAGCCCTCATCTCAGCCGAAAGCTCGGAGATGATCGTGGGCATCGAGTCCTTGTCGTCGCGATCGAAGAACGTGATCACCTTGGGGTCACGCACGGCGGGGTGCGAGAAGCAGTGCGCGATCAGGCGGCCGAGCCAGCTGATGCGGTGCTCCTTCTTGGCGATCGTGACCGTGGGCACCTGCGTCAGGCCGCTCACGATCACGCTCAACAGCAGCGACTCGATCATCGTCTGGTGGTTGCCGAGGAACAGCACCGGACGACCGCGCAGCGCCTCAAACGCCGCCGGGTCGTCGATCACGACGCCGCGGATGAAGCGCTCGATCAGGCTGAAGTAGATGTCTTCGACCGGCCACGGGCCGACGCCGAACCAGTCGCGCCAGTAGGTCTCGATCGGGGTCAGGTCGAGCTGCGGCAGCCCGCGCACGCGCACGCCGTCGGACGACGGCTGCGCCTCCACCACCACGCGGTTGAGCGGCGCGTGGGACGACGTCACCACGCTGCCCTGCACCACCATGTGGCGCGGGTGAACCGACAGCGCCGCCGCCGCGTGATCGCGCATGGCGAGCTCGATCGGGTCCACCGATCCGAACGCCTGACGCACGGTGCCTGGCAGCCAGTCCGACGCGGCGAGGTCCGTGATGCGCAGCACCGTGTCGTCGCCTTCGCGTCGGGACAGACCCACGCCCGGGATGAACTCCAGGTCGTGCAGGAAGCGGGGGCGCAGGTGCGCCGCGATGCTACCGACCGGACCCTTAGGCATCATGATCTCGACCAGGCGCGCCTGCAGCAGCACGCCGGAGTCGCCGATCACCTGGATGCGCGTCGCGGGCAGACGCGCGCCCACCAGGCCGTCAGGACGGGCCTCGACGCGCAGACGACCGCGCGCCGGGATCGGCCCGAACAGCTCGATGCGCTCGTAGGACAGCGGGTAGCCGACCACGTCCGCGCCGATCTCCTTGTGCCAGAGGTTCATGCGGTCGTGCGGGATGCCGTGGGTCATCGCGTCGAGCAGGCCCTGGCCGAGCACGCCCTGCGGGACGCTGCCCCGATCCAGATCCAGCTCGATCGACGAGCCGTTCGGGCCCAGCACAAAGCGCGTCACGAAGTGGAACGCGGGCCCGTGGAAGAGGTGGCCCGACGCGTACGGGTCCGGCTGGACCTCGCCCTCCAACGGGGGCAGCGCCTCGGGCGCCGTGGCGTAGGCTTCGGCGACACGCACGGTGCCCGTGCAGGCCGCGGCCTCGTTGCCGTCCGTGAGCAGGCTCACCGAGCTGCGCTGCGCGTCCGCGGACAGCACCACGGTGCGCACGCGCGTGCCCTCGGGTCCGACCGGCACCCAGCGACGTACCTGCACGCCCTCAAGCGCGACGACGAGCTGTCCAGGACGCGCGCCCGCGCCCGCCAGCCGGTCGACCATCGAGCCGAGCGGCACGACGGGCACCGTCCAGGTCGGCGCGTGATCGGCGAGCCACGGCTCACCTTCGATCGTCAGCGTCTCATCGCGTGGACCGATCGGATCGGTCGCGTCCCCGCGAAAGTCCGGCGGCGCGCCGGGTACGATGCGCATGCCCAGGTTCTTGGCCTCGTAGATGCGAAGGCCGTCGACCCACAGGCTGGCCTCGGCCACCGCGACCACCGCGCCATCTTCGCGACGCACGGAGGTGATCTCCAGGTCCACCTGGATCAGCTTGTTCCGCGGCACGACCTGCCCGCGGTACTTCCAGGTCATGGCGTCGTTCAGCGAGAGCGGCTCGAAGCGCGGCGACTCGATGCCCGCGTCCAGGCCCTGCTCGATCATCATCCACTGCAGCACCTGAATCATCGCCTCGATGCCGAGCGATCCGGGCTGCACCGGGTCCTGGAAGAAGTGCGCCTTGAAGAACCACTCGTCCGGGTCGACGTCCTTCGCGGAGCGCCCGCGGCCCAGGCCCGCCTTGCCTGCGCCAGGCCAGTAGTCGATGCGATCGATCATGCACAGGCGCGCATCAGGCAGGCGGAGCGTGCCGGTGAAGTCACGCTCGGGGCGCTTGGTCAGGTCGACATGCACGGGCGCCTTGTCGGTCAGGCGCGCGCGCTGCTCGGGCGACACGGACAGGCCCTTCTGGGTGGCCAGCGCCTCGCCAGGGAAGAACCCGAACACGGTGGTCATCGAGTAGACCTCGACGTCACCCAAGAAGCACGACACGACGAAGTTCTGGATGATCATGCCGGCGGACTTGGCGATGCCGGTGATTGTGACGTCGGTGCGCATGGTGCCCGCACGACGCGTGAGCTCCGCCTTGAGCGTGCCGGTGCCGTCCAGGTTGCGGAAGAAGAGCTCCTCCTCCACGGTGGTGGCGCTGCCGACGTAGCTGGCGAGCCAGCCGCAGGGCTGGAGCGCGGCCTCCAGCAGCACCGCGAACGGCATGGTCTCGGCGCCGTTGGCGTCGAAGTACCAGGAGTCCTCGGGGATGTCGTAGTCGATCGAGACGCGCGTCCCGACCTTCATGCCGCCGATCGGGCCGTCGATCTTCGTGGCGCGCGTGACGAAGTGGTAGGGCGGACCGGGCAAACGCGGCACGGCCATCGGGCCGTCGAAGCGCGCGTACATCGGACCGAACGCCTCGGACGGGCGGCCCCACGCGCACGCCAGCATGCTGCGGTAGTCAAAGCGGAAGCCGTCGGCCGACGCCACGGGCTCGGGATCGACGACGCCGTCGAGCAGCTTGCCCGCCAGGTGATCGAGCGGCCACGCGGGGTTCAGGCGCAGGCCGCAGCGGCGCGCGTGGAAGGCCTTGAGTCCGTCGACCGTGCACAGCAGGTCCGCGTAGATCGTCGGCACGGGGCCGTCGTGGACCTCCTCGACGAAGATCTCGTAGGTGAGCTCGCGCGCGGTCGGCTTGACCTGACCGCGGCAGCGCATCGGGATGGGCGAGTCAGGCACGGGCTCAAAGCGCCAGCCGTCGCGCTTCAGCGTGTAGCCGAGCGACGTCAGGTAGAAGCCCAGCGCCTGCAAGCAGCCCTCAAACATGAGGGTGCCGGGCATGCAGTGGTCGTTCTTGAAGTGGCCCTGGAAGAACCAGTCGTCGGGCGACACGGCCCAGCGCGCCTTGAGGTAGCCACGCTTCCACGGCCCGCCCGCAGGGTCCAGATCCGTGACCTCGTGGAAGAAGAGCATGGGCGGCGGCGCGATGCGCGGCGTGTCGGTGTGCGTCTTGCCCAGCTCGAAGCCAGGCCCGAAGCAGCCGAACACGTCGCCCTTCGCGAAGGCCAGGATGTCGTCCGCGTTGAACGACCGCTTGGAGCCGACGACCTTGGGCGCGTCCAGGCGCGCGCTCGCGTCAAACTCGCCGCTCTCGGGCGACCAGAGGATGCCGTCCGAGTCGTCGAGTTCGGCGTCGGTGAAGAAGCCGGCCTGACCCCCGCGCACTTCGAGCCGCGGACGGTTGTTCTGATCCACGCAGTCGTAGTGGAAGAAGAACAGACGCACCGCGTCGTGCGCCGCGTGGCCGTCGACGTGGATGTCGTAGCGCAGCGTGTCGCCCACGCGGGGCAGCGCGTCCCGGTACGTCAGCGTGCAGCCGAGCAGCCGGTACACACGGTCCGACTGGTTGAAGAAGTCGATGCCCATGTACGAGATGAGCAACAGGTCGGCCTGACCCGCCTCGATCATCACGCCGGCGGGCATACGCCCCTGGTGCAGGTACCAGGCGTCCTGCGTCAGGTCCGTCTCGGTCCAGACCGTGCCCTTGCCCAGCACGCCCGGCTCAGCGTCGATGCCGACGACGCGGTCCGCGAGCAGCAGCGGCGGCTCGGGCATGCGCACCTGACGGTGGTAGCCGTCCTGGCGCTCGAACAGCGGGCCGAAGATCGTGCTGATCTTGCCGCTCGCGTAGACCTCCAGGCCCTTCCGATCGATCTTGAGGCCGGGCAGCTCCGCGGCAGGGACAAGCGGCAGACGGCCCGCGACCTTAGCCGCCATGGACGGCAGCAGCGGGCGACCGATCACATCGGCGGGGGCGGGCGACGCGAGGGGCGCGATCACGGGCGCCGACGCCGAAGGCGCGATCATCGGCGCGGCGACCGGAGCCGCGATGGGCGCCTGAAGCGTGAGCGCGGGCGCCGCGATGGCGGGCGCAGGCGCCGCGCTCGTCACCGGTCGCGCCGCGAACGCGACGGCCTGGCGCGGGGCCACACCACCCTGCGTGCGACGAGAATTCAGCAGCTCAGCTTGCGCCGCGCGCACCGCGAGGAAGCGCTCGTGCACGGACTGCTGCGACGCGACCCACGCGGCGTGCGTCTCGGCCAAGCGACGGGTCTCAGCGGCGAGCGCGGCGATCGCGACCGGCGACAGGCCGGGGCGAGAACCCGTAGAACGCGCGAACGCGGGCGCCGCGACGGCGGCGTACGAAGCCGCGGACGGCACCGCGAATGACGGGGCAGCCGCGGGGATCGTGGCCAACGGCGCCGCGAAAGACGTGGCAGGCGCAGGGATCGTGGCCGACGGCGCGGCAGGCGCGACGATCGCAGGCGGAGCCGCGGCGGGCGGCGCCAGCGTGGCCGACGGCGCAGGCGGCGCGAGCGTACGGGACGGCGCGGGCGGCGCGAGCGTGGCCGACGGCGCAGGCGGCGCCAGCGTCCGAGACGGCGCGACAGGCGCGACCGACACACCCGTGACCGACGGCAGCACGGGCGGGCGCGGGAGCACGAACGCCCCGTCCGAATTGGTCGACATCATCGCTCCACGAGCCGTAGCAAAAGAAGGGAGGCGCACAGGCGCCGGGTGTCCGAGCAGATCGATCGCGCGCGCGGGGGCCGCGGGCGCGGTGGGCGCCGCGAGAGGCGCGCCGTCTGCACGAAGGGTCAGGGCATCAACTCGACCGCCGAGCGCGTCGACGGTGACGGTGATCGCGCGCGTCGCGTCCAACCACGGGGAGGCCTTCGCGCCAGGTCGCCAGCCGCAGCCGACCGCCAGCGCCGCCGCCGCGATCTCCACCAGCGCGTGCGCCGCGTGCGCGCGCCCGACGAGGTTCGCGATCGAAGCGCCGCCCTGCCCCACCGCCAGCCCGTCGGCCGCGTCGTCGAGGACGGCGTACACGGTGTCGCCATCGCGGCGAGCGTCATCCAGGCGCTTGATCACGATCGCGACTGCCGCATCGCCAGGGACGGCCTCACGACCGAGCGCGCGCAGCGCCGCCTGCGTGACCGGCTCACACGCCGAGTCCACCGCGCCGACGATCGCCAGATCCAAGTCGCCGACGGCCACGCGCCGCGCGGCGATGCGGAGCGCGTCCAGGCCCGACAGCTCCTCGCTCGACACCGTGAACCCAGGGCCCGCCGCGTCCAGGTGCGCGGCCACGCGGTTGGCCGGGATGTTCGGCATGGTGCCGATCACGCCCGCCGACTGCAGCAGCGGCACGACCGCGTCGCGCGCGCCGGCCAGATCGTCCACGCCGCCCAGGCGTCGCGCCCACTGCGCGAGCCGCCAGCGCACGCCGTAGCGACACACCTCGGCGTCCGCGCCCATGCCGACGAACACACCGAGCCGCTCACGCGCGACCGGCGCCACGCGCGAGAAAGCCTCACGCGCAGCTTCCAGCACCGTGGTCTGCTGCGCGAGCGTCTGCTCCAGATCGCGCGGCGGGAAGCGCAGGCCGTCGAGCGACACCCGCACCGACGCCGTCACGCCGCCATTCGGCCCGCGGCGATCGACGCCGTCACGCACCACGGAGGCAAAGTCGGCGACGTTCGCGCCGCCCGCGACGCGCGCGCCGATCGACACGATCGCCACCGCCGCACGCGCGGGCGCGGCGGCGGGCGCGTTGTGCGCGACGGTCGGATCATGCGCTTCGACCACGACGTGCGCGTTGTTCCCGCCGAACCCAAACGCGCTCACGCCCGCGATGCGCGGACCGGTCCAGGCTTCGGGCGCGGTCACCAGCCGGAACGGCGCACGCAGCGCCTCGTTCTGCTTGTTCACGGCGCGCGTGGGCGGACGGACGCCATGCTCGAGCGCGCCCAGCACCTTGAGCATCGCCACGAGGCCCGCGGCCGTCACCGGGTGGCCGAGGTTGGACTTCACGGAGCCGATCGGCACATCGGACGCGCCGCCGAACACCTCGGCCATGCTGGTCAGCTCGACCTTGTCGCCCACCGACGTCCCGGTGGCGTGGCACTCGATCAGGCCGACCGTGCTCGGGTCGCGGCCCGCGGAGGCCCACGCGGAGCGCAGCGCGCGCGCCTGACCCTCAGCGTTGGGTGCGAGGAAGCCGCCGCTGCGACCGTCGTTGGACAGACCCACGCCGCGGATCACGCCCAGGATCTTGTCGCCGTCGCGCTGCGCGTCCTCCAGACGACGCAGCACCAGCACCACACAGCCCTCGCAGGGCAGCAGGCCGTCGGCCTCGGCGTGGAACGGGCGCGACTGACCGGTCTTGGAGAGCGCCTGGAGTGCTGCGAAGCCGACGTGCAGGAACAGGTCGTCCGCGCGGTTCACGGCCGCGGCGAGCATCCAGTCCGCCTGACCGTCCGCCAGGCGCTCACAGGCCAACGCCAACGCGTACAGGCCGCTCGCGCAGGCCGCGTCGAGCGCGAAGGCGCCCGCGCCCAGGCCGAGGCCGTTCGCCAGCAGCTGCGCGGGCAGGCCGGACATGAAGCGGTTCGTCGGGTTGGCCGAGTCGAGGCCCAGCCTTGCGGCGAGGGTCGGGTCGTTTGCCTCAGCCCACACGCGCGCGGCGTAGTCCGCCATGCCGCCCGACGGGAAGGACAGGTTGCCGAGCACCGCGCCCACCCGGGCCGCGTCGCCCGAGAAGCGCGCGTCGCGGAGCGCCTCACGGCCGGTGTGCAGCACCCACTGCGCGAGCGGATCAAGCGCCGACACGTCCGCCGAAGGAATGGCGAAGCCGGTCGGGTCGAACACACCCTCGAAGCCGGTGACGTAGCCGCCGCGATCCGACCACGCGCGGTCGCCGCTCTGCTTGGGATCCGACGTCAGCGCCAGATCCGGGTCCAGGCCCCAGCGCCCCGCCGGCGCCGACGACGTGAGGTCGTCGCCCGCGAGAAGCCGCGTCCAGAACGCCTCAGGCGAGAGCGCTCCAGGGAGCACACACGCACGACCGACGATCGCGATCGGCGTCATCAGACCGCCGCGTCGGGCCAGTCGCGCGCCGGCGCCTCGCCCGGCAGACGATGGTGGGTCACGCCGCGAAGCTCGGCGACCAAGCGCCCGTCCGCGCCGACCAGCGCGGCGTCGTAGGTCACGCGATCCTTAGCGCCGTCGCGCTTGCGCAGCCAGCCGTGCAGCGCGCCCTCGATGGGGCCCGCACGCCACACGCGCACCGACTCGATGCTGGTGGGCAGGTTGCCGCCGCCGAGCACGCGCTCGGTCCACAGCACACCAAGCTGGAGCAGGCCGTCGAGCGCCGCCGGATCCGTCTGCCACGCGCCGCCCGTCCAGCCGCGATCGGCGAGCCCAGCGACCATCGCCACCGCGCCGTCCGCAGACAGGCCGGTGCCCGCGAGCACCTGGAAGTCGCGGCCGTGGAACACCACCCGACCGTCGTAGACCACGTCGTCGAAGGGCGTGACCTTGGGCGCAGGAGACGCCGCGGCGCCGCTCGGGCGCTTCTCTTCGAGGCGCACGTGCGCGCGGTAGGCCACGCGACCGCCCGCCTCACGGAGCTCCGCGAGCACCACGGCGCCGTCGCCGTTCTCCAGCTGCCGCGCGTGGCCCTGGAGCGTGAGACCGGCCTGTTCGAAGCCGCGGACGACCTGACCCGCGAGCACCTCGACCTTGCGCACGTCGGCGACGAACAGGTCCGGGCGGCAGGCCGACGCGAGCCTCGCGAGCCACTCGACCGCCATCACGACCGGGACCACCACCTCACCCTTCACGCGGTGATCGGTGAGCGCAGGCCAGTGGGCGGCGTCGACGCGCACGGACGCGCGCGCCTCGTGCGTTCGGCCCTCGGCGAGCAGCGCGCCCTCGTTGGGCGTGCCGACCACGATCTCCACGGCGCCGTCGCCGTCCTCGCGCAGCTCATCGACGAGCATGCGCGCGCCGACGTCGAGCGGGATGAGCGGAACGCCGAGCGCCTCGAAGCGGGCCTCCAGCGCGCTGTTCACCATGCCGCCGCGCCACGGGCCCCAGCCCAGGCTCTTCACCACGCAGCCGGGACGACGGGCGGCCTCAGCGCGGGCGACCTTGTTGAGGACCTCGTTCGCCGCGGCGTAGTCGGACTGGCCGTTGTTGCCGCCGCGCGCCGCGACCGAGCTGAACAGCACGATCGCGCGGAGCGGATCGGACGCAGTGGCGTCCAGGAGCGCTGCGAGCCCGACGGTCTTGGTGTCGAACACGCTGTCGAACTGCTCGGGCGTCTTGTCGGTCAAGAAGCGATCCGCGATCACGCCCGCGCCGTGCACCAGCGCGGTGATCGGGCCCCACGAGGCGCGCACGTCGTCGAGCACGCGCGACAGCGCCTCGGCGTCGTTCACGTCGGCCACGTCGTAGCGCGCGTGACCGCCCGCCTGGGTGATGGCGTGGAGCGTGGCGCGAATCTCACGCGCGGCGAGGATCGCCTTCACCGTCTTGCCGAGCTCCGCAGGTGCGACCTTCACGCCGCGCGCCTTGGCGTCGGCGAGCAGCGCGCCCTTGAGCGCGGCGTCGTCCTTGGCGGCGGCACACACGGCAGGCTCGTCGGCGAGCGCGGTGCGGCCGAGCAGCACGAAGCGCGCGTGCGAGGCCTTGGCGAGCGCGATCATGGTCGCCGCGGTCACGCCGCGCGCACCGCCGGTGGCGACGACCACATCCTTGTTTCCGAGCACAAGCGCGCCCGTGGGTGACGCGGTCTCGCGCGTCTTGAGCGTGCGACGCACGCCGTCGGCGCCGAGGCCGACCTCGACCTCGACGCCGCCCGCGATCAGCTCCTCGGCGATCGCGTGGGCGATCTGCGCGGGGCTCATGGTGCGCGCGTCCACGTCGATCGCCTTCACGGTGGCCTTGGGCCACTCCAGCGCCGCCGTCTTCGCGATGCCCGCGACGCCGCCCGTCCAGGCGTGCAGCGGGTTGGGCGCGGACACGCCGAAGTCGCCGCCGGTGGACTGGACCAGCACAAGCAGGCCTCCCTCCATCGACATCTTCTGCGCAACCGGCTGCACCGCGAGGAAGGCCTCGCGGCTGACCAGACGCGCTCGCGCGCGATCCGAGATGGCGTCCAGGCCGCCGAGCCACACCAGCCCGGCCGCCGTGCCGTCCGCAGACGACACGACCTTGGACGACACGCCCACCGACGCCAGCGCCGCGACGAGCGCGACACCAACCTCTGCAGGCCCTCCGACAATATGGAGCTCACCCGAGGTGAGCCCCGCGACGCCGAGGCCCGACGCCGGAGCGGCGACGACCTCCACGACATGGCGCCCGATTCCGTGGTTGTTCGGCGTCGTCGCGGGCGCGAACGACGACGCCGAGGGCGCTACGGCGCCGCCGTCACCCAGGGCTCCCACGATCTGGCCGAGCGTCTGCAGCGCGGCCATCGACGCGGCGTCGACCTCCGGCAGGCCAGGGACCTTCTCGCGCAGGGCGGAGAGGATCTCGACGCGCTTGATGCTGTCCACGCCCAGGTCTGCTTCCAGATCCATGTCGAGCGTGAGCATCTCAGTCGGGTAGCCAGTCTTCTCAGCGACAACCGCGAGCAGCGTCGCGGTGAGCGACATGCCGCCCGCCGCAGGAGCCACGGCCGCAGGGGCCGCCGCAGCGCCGCCCGCGACGCCGCCGAGCGCCGACACGATCTGGCCCAAGGTCTGAAGCGCGGCCATGGCGCCCGCGTCGACCTCCGGCAGGCCAGGGACCTTCTCGCGCAGGGCGGAGAGGATCTCGACGCGCTTGATGCTGTCGACGCCCAGATCCGCTTCCAGATCCATGTCCATCGTCAGCATCTCGGTCGGGTAGCCGGTCTTCTCGGCGACGACGGTGAGCAGCACGCCGGAGAGGTCTGCCGCGGCCGACGCGACCTTGGCCGCCGGCTTGGGGGCAGGCGCGGGCGCAGGCGCCGCGGCCACCGGGGCCGGACGGGGCGCAGGCGCGGGCGGCGCGAGCACCTGGGACGCCGGCACGACCACGGGGCCAGGCACGTGCGTGGGCGGAGGCACGTAGACCGGCGGCGCCGTGTAGGCGGCCGGCGCGGGCGGGGCGGCGTAGACCGGGGCGGGCGGCGCGTAGGCCGGCGCCGGGGCCGCGTAGGTCGGCGCGGTTAGCGCGACGCCGCTGTAGCCTGCGAGCGCCTCAAGGCCGCGCTGCACGGTGGCCAGGTAGGCCTCGTGGCTGCGCGCCATCGCCGACTGCCACTGGCCATGGGCCTCGGCCGTCTGACGCTGCATCTCGTGGAACGCCGCGAGCCACGCGGTGTCCCCTCCGCCCGACGACGGGTCGTTGCCTGCCATGGATTCCTCCGCCGGGCTGTAGACCGGCACCTCGACGATTCGTTCGATGATCAAAGGTTCAGGTTCGGGCCGGGGCCCGTTGGGCTGGGGCAGCGCGGACGCGCCGCCGACCGGCGGGTAAGGCTTGCCCACGTTCCAGCCGGCGATCGGCACGGCGAGCTTGGGCTTGGCGACCGTGCGCGGGTCGACCGGGGTGGCGAAGCCGCGCCACAGGGCGCCCAGGTCGGCGCCGACGCCCGCGACGAACAGCTCCCCCAGGCCGCTGAACAGCTGGGTGACGCCGTCCTTGCCCTTGCGATCGAGCGCGACGGCGCGGTGCGCACGCTCGCCCAGGATGCGCTGCACGAGGCCGCTCAGCACCTGGTTGGGGCCGACCTCGACGAAGGTGCGGACGCCGCGCGCGTACATCGCCTCGACCACGTCAACGAAGCGGACCGGCTCAGCGATCGCGTGCGCGAGGTGCGCGCGCACCGCCGCCGGATCGTGCGAGTAGGGCTTGGCGTCGGAGTCGGCGATCACGTCCATGTGCGGCGCGCGCACGTCCACCGCAGCGAGCGCTGCGCGGTACGCCTCGGCGGCGCCCTCGACGATCGGGCTGTGGAACGCGGTGGCGACGTCCAGGCGCTTTGCGTCGATGCCCTCGGCCGTGAAGTGCGCGATCGCGTCTTCGACCATGGCGGTGGCGCCGGAGAGCACGACCTGCGTCGGGTGGTTGTGGTTGGCGACCGTGAGGTCATCACCCCAGCGCTTCACCTTCTCCGTGATGTCTTCGAGCGTGCCGCGCACCGCGCACATGGCGCCCGGCACCGTGGCCGCGGCCGCCATGGACGCGCCACGGGCCGCCGAAGCGCGCAGGAAGCCGTCGACGTCGAGGGCACCGGCCGCATGCAGCGCCGCCACCTCGCCGAAGCTGTGACCCGCCGCGCAAGACGCCTTGACGCCCGCCTGGGTCAGCACCGCCAGCAGGGCGGCGCTCGCCGCACCCAACGCGGGCTGCGCGTTGTCGGTGCGCTGGAGACGGCGCGCGTTCACCTCGCGGGACACGTCGTCGAACACGGGGCGCGGGAACACCACCTCGGCGAGCGGCACGTCAGCGCCCAAGCCCAGGCTGGCCGCGCGATCCCACACGGCGATCGCCGCGTCGAAGTTCTCGGCGAGGTCGCCGCCCATGCCCAGGTACTGGCTGCCCTGGCCAGGGAACAAGAAGCCCACCTCGCCCGCGTCGGACACGGGAGAGTAGGACGCGCCGTTCGGCATCACGAACGCGGCGTCCGGCGCCTTGCGGACGCGCGAGGCCGCGTCGCGCAGCGCGGCGGCGAGCGAGACCTCATCGGGCGCCACCACGGCCAGTCGCGACGAGCCCTGGTGGACGGCGTGAGCCTGACGCCACGCCAGGAAGCGCAGCGTGCCCGGCACGTCCACCTCGGACGCGAGGGCGTCCGCCGCCGCGGCGAGCGCGGTCGGGGACTCGGCTGCGAGCACGACGAGCTCGGTGTTCAGCACGCGACGACGCGGCGCCGCGTGCGGGCCCTTGTACTCCTCCACCGCCAGGTGGAAGTTGCTGCCACCAAAGCCGAACGCCGAGACGCCGGCGCGGCGCGGGTGGTCGTCGGCGCGGATCCACGGACGGGTCTCGGTATTCAGGTAGAACGGCGACTCGTCGATGTGCAGCGCGGGGTTCGGACGGTCGACCTTGATGGTCGGCGGGAGCGTGCGGTGACGCAGCGCCATGACCGCCTTGAACAGGCCCGCGGCGCCCGCGGCCGCCTTGGTGTGGCCGATCTGGGACTTGACCGAGCCCACCGCGCACCACTGACGGTCCGCGCGGCCCGACTCGTCCCACACCATCTTCAGGCCGCCGAACTCAGCCGCGTCGCCGGCTTTGGTGCCGGTGCCGTGGGCCTCGACCAGCTCGACGGTGGACGGGCTGTAGCCCGCCGCGTCGTACGCGCGACGAAGGCAGCGCGCCTGACCTTCCGGCACGGGCGCGTAAACGCTCTTGCTGCGACCGTCGGACGACGTACCGATTCCGCGAAGCACCGCGTAGACGTGGTCGCCGTCGCGCTCGGCGTCTTCCAGGCGACGCAGGGCGAACATGGCCATGCCCTCGCCCAGCATGGTGCCGTCAGCCTTGTCGCTGAACGGCGCGCAGTCGCCCGACTTGGACAGCGCCGGCGTCTTGCTGAAGCACATGTGCATGAAGATGCCGTTCATGGTGTCGACGCCGCCGACGATCACCATGTCCGCCTGATTCAGCCACAGCTCGTTGGCGCCCATCTGGAGCGCCGCGAAGGTGGACGCGCAGGCCGCGTCGGTGACGCAGTTGGTGCCGTGCAGATCCAGGCGGTTGGCGATGCGACCGGCGACCACGTTGCCGAGCAGGCCGGGGAACGTGGCTTCCTGCCAGGGCGCGTAGTTCGACGAGATGCGGTCGCAAGCGGCCTGCACCTCGTCCTCGGGGATGCCTGACTCACGCAGGGCCTTGACCCACACTGGGCGCTGCAGGCGGCTCACCATGTCGGCGAGCAGCTCCTGCGCGCTGGTGACGCCCAGGATGATGCTCACCTTCTCGCGGTCGAGGTGCGCGAAGTTGCCGCGGGTGGCGTCCTCGAGCACGCGCTGCGCGACGATCAACGCGAGCAGCTGCGCGGTGTCGGTGGCGTCGAGGATGGACGGCGGGATGCCAAAGCCCAGCGCGTCAAAGTCGATCGGCGAGAGGAACGCGCCGCGCTTGACGTAGGTCTTGTCCGGCGCCTTGGGATCCGGGTCGTAGTAGTCCTCGGTCAGCCAGTACTGGGGCGGGACCGGGCCGAGCAGATCCTTGCCGTGCAGCACGTCACGCCAGAAGCCGTCGGCGTCTGACGAGCCGGGGAACAACGCGCTGACGCCCACAATGGCGAGCGGCGGGGTGGGTTGGCTGGACATAAAATACCCTCAGGCGAGCGCAAGAAAACGCGGAACAAACTGGAAGGCGCGCGCGGGGACCGGCGCACCATAAGAGCGGAACTGCTGGGCGCGGGTGACCACGGCGGCCCCCTCCAGCAGGTTGAGCGCGACCAAGCCGACGCGGCGGTTGTCCGCCTGCTCGAGCGGCGTGCCGCGGGTCCAGGTGTTGAACGCGGCCATCGCGGGGCCACACCACACCTGGTAGTCCATCTTGCGGGTGGGCTCGCCCGTGATGGCCCAGCGGCTGGACAGGCCCAGGTACCAGCGGAACACGAGCGCCATCTGGTGCTTCGGGTCACGCTCGGCGCGCTCCACTTCACGGGCGTCGCGCTGGGCCCAGAAGGCGCGCGTCTCGGCCCAGATGTCGTCGAGCGGACGGCTCAGGACGCGCTTCTCCAGCTCCTCACGGACCTTGGGCGGGATGGCCGCCAGGCCGTCGTAGCTGGTGTACACGTCGTACAGGCGCAGCGCGCGCGGGCCGAACATGGTGCCGCGCTTGAGCACCTGCACCTTCACGCCCAGCTCGAACATGTCGGCGGCGGGCGCCATGATCACGTCGCCGATGGCGGCGTTGGCCAGCAGCGCCTTGCCCGTGACGGATAGGCCGGACTCCACGCACGCCTGGTTGACCGAGCCAGTCAGCACGTAGGCGGCGCCCATCTGGTAGGCCGCGGCCACCGCCTGGGGCGTGCCCAGGCCGCCCGCGGCGCCCACGCGCACGGGGCGGGTGTACCCAAACTGGGCGACCAGCTCGTCGCGCAGGGCCTGGATGACCGGGAACAGCGCCGGGAGCGGCTGGTTGTCGGTGTGACCGCCGCTGTCGGCCTCGACCGTGATGTCCTCGGCGACCGGCAGCTTGCGCGCCAGTCGGGCCTCATCGGCGGTCAGCAGGCCATCACGCAGCAGCTTCTCGAGGATCTCCTCGGGCGGCGGCGAGAGGAAGCGACGGGCGACCTCGGGGCGGCTAATCTTGGCGAAGACGTAGTTTTGACGGACAATCCGGCCGCCTTCCTCGCGCACGCCGTGGAAGGCGATGCGGACGATGGCCGGGGTGAGCGCCATGTAGGCGGCCGCCGACACCCGACGCACGCCGCGGCGGATGTACATGTCGGCGATGGCGTTCTCCAGATCCGGCTCGTTCGGCGAGTGGATCAGGTTGATGCCAAACGGAGCGCCGCTGGGGATCTGCGCCTGGAGCCGGTCGAGGGCCTCGCTGACGCTCTTGTGGGACAGGCCGGCCGCCCCATAGAAGCCGAGCATGCCGTGCTTGGCCATCTCCACGGTGATGTCCGTGGTGTGGATGCCGTTCGCCATGGCGCCCGCGACGTAGGAGAAACGCGTACCGTGCGTCTCCTGGAAGGAACGATCGCCCAGCCACTCCGGATACAGCGCCGGGAGCGTGCCCAGCCAGGGCAGGCCGCCGTCCGCGCCGACCTGGCCACCAAAGGCCACGCCGACCCGGCCGCCGGGGCCTTCACGCACGATGTGCGCGGGCTCACGGACCCGCTGGACCGCTGCGACCAGCGCGTCCTCGTCGAAGGCAGGCGGCTCGGAACCGGGTCGCCACCCGCCCACAGGCGAGAGATCGTGTTCAGGCATACAGGCGGACTCCGGGGAATGGCCATGCGGCTGGCCGACTTAACGGGTTCGCCGGGGCCCGGGTACGTCACCGTTTGGTGAGCAGGCGCGGTCGAAACAGAACCGTCCTCGAAACCGGTCGACGACACGTGGAACCAGCGAGAACGCGCCGCGGTCCGTCGACAGCAAAGTCAACCGTCGAACCGCGTCATCGGCTCTTGACGGACTCTTGCCGCCACGTCACGAGACGCGCCTCCCTGGAGCCCACCATGCGCCTCGCTTTCGCCCGCCCCCTCACCCTCCTTCTGCTCTCCGCCGCTCTCGCCACCGCGGGCTGCCCGAAGCGCCCGAACAGGGACAACTCGGACGACAGCAACACGGACGGCGTCACCACGCATGAGATCGAGGTCCGCCTCTCCATCGTGAGCATCACGCCCTCCACCGCCGCGGTGGATCAGCCGGTGGACGCCACGCTGCGCGGCGCGGGCTTCGCCACGGGCGCCAAGGTCTACATCGGCGTCACCCCCGCCACCCGCGTCGAGTTCGTCAGCGACTCCTCGCTGCGCATCGGCGTCCCCGGCCTGCCCGCCGGCCGCTACGACGTCGAGGTCCAGAACCCGGACGGCACCAGCTCCGTGCTGCGCCAGGGCCTGCTGGTCCAGGACGACGCCCCGGCCTGCGCGTCCTTCACGGTCTACTTCGACCTGGACAAGTCCAACCTGCGCTCGGACTCCATCGACCTGCTCACCAGCCAGGTCGCGTGCCTCAAGGAGCAGACCGCCCCCATCGAGATCGACGGCCACTGCGACGAGCGCGGCACCACCGACTACAACATCGCCCTCGGCCAGCGCCGCGCGGACGCCGTGTCCCGCTGGCTGACCAGCAATGGCTTGCCCGCCAGCCGCATCCGCACCGTCACCTACGGCGAGGAGCGCCCGGTGGACCTGGGCCACGACGAGGCCGCCTGGGGCAAGAACCGCCGCGGCGAGATCATCCTCGGCCGCTAGGTCGAGCCCGCTCGGGTGGGCCGACACCTCGGTCCACCGTCGGTGGGTCTCCCTGAGCGAGGGCCGCGCGCACGCGCTGCGCGGCCCAACTCGCCCCGTCAGACCTTCTTGTGCCTGCGCTTGGGCGTCGCCTTGGGGCGCGCGTCGCAGCTGAGCGTGGTGACCGTCACGGGCGTGACCGGCTTCTGCACGGCGCCGGGCCGCGGGGTCATCTTCTTCACGAACGTGAGGGTGACCTGCCGGGCGGGGTTCTCCTTGCCCTCGTCCGACTCATTCCAGCTGCGGCAGCGCCAGTCGGCGTAGGCGGTCTGGCGCTCCTTGGCGTCGTCAGACCACATCGAGCGCATGAACTTGTTCCAGCGGCTGGACCCGTAAAGTCCAGGGACGTCCATGGGCTTGGACAGCACGGGCGGGCGGCCGGTGATCAGGTCGAGGGTGGAGCCGTCGGCCAGCGCGGCGTCGGCCCGCCACCAACCGTCATCGCGCAGCGGTGACGGCGCGTACATGTTCCAGTTCTGATCCAGGCGGAGGTCGAAGATCGCGAGGCGGACAGGGCCTCGGATCGAGACCAGCTTGGGGTCCACGGTCCCCAGGTTCCACCAGAGCACCACGAACAGGCAGGCGCCGACGAACACGTCGACCACCCGCGACGGCCAGAGCCGCGGCCGCGCGTCCACCGTGCCCTCCCACCAGCCCAGGCGGTCCCAGACCTCGCCGGGGATGAGCGGGAGCCAGCAGGCGACGCTGATCCAGGGGAACCAGCCGATCTGGAGCATGACCTCCAGGCTGATGTGGAAGACGACGTAGGTCAACAGGATCGCCATGCGGAACCAGGTCGTCTTCCACGGGATGAACAGGATGAAGGAGCCGACGTACTCCAGCGAGATGATGAACAGCGTGGACGCCCAGAGGATGCCCGGGAAGTTGCGCATCCACACGCCGATCGGCCCGGTGAAGGTGTCGATCTGCAGCGCGTACCAGCCTGCCGTGCCGTCGAACCACGCGTGGCCGGACTTGAGGATGCCGGTCACGAGGTAGAGCACCGCGATCTGCAGGGTGTAGGCCAGCGTCGCGACCGTGAGCGGCGTGCGCTCCGGGGCCTTGGCCCTTCCCGCCCGCCGGTCGAGCGACATCACCTGGTTCAGCGGCAGGAAGATGCCCCAGAACAGCAGCGTGCGTATCAGCAGGTCCGCGCCGTACATCACCCAGGGGTTGCGGGCCTGGATGCTGATCTGAAGGACCCAGCAGACGACCGTGAATACGCGGGTCCGCCAGCCGAGCGCCATCGCCACGCCCGCGAAGAACATCAGCACCAGCCACATGCCGCCCAGCTCGACGCCCATGACCTGGAACGGCAGCGCGGCGCGCACCCCAGCCGGGGGCGCCAACACAGAAGGGAACGCACCGACCTCGGTGTAGAGCGCGCCCAGATCGCGCAGGCGATCGACGGCGTCGATGGCAACGAGCGAGCCCAGCACGATCCGGAACAGCGCGAGCGATCGCGCGTCCAGTCCGAAGAGCCGCTCCTTCAGCGGGTAGTCTGTGTTTGTCATGCGCCCACGCTAGCCCGTCCAAACCGCCTTCGGTGACGCAACGTCACGCGGCGGCGCCGCTTTGCACACGGGCCTCCCCGCGCCCGACCCGTTAAAGCGCCCGGCCCCGCCCGGACTCGATCCCGGGCTACCCGGAGGAATCCGTGAGCCTTGTTCCCGTCCATGGCGGCCTGTCCGCGCCCGTCGACCGTCGCCTCAAGTTCAGCCAGCGCTCTGCCCTGCTGGCCGAGGCCGTTGGCCTGCCCCGCATCGCCGTCACAGAGGCCGACCTAGCCACCGTGAACCGCATCGCGGACGGCACCCTGTCGCCGTTGACCGGTCCCATGACTGAGGAGGTCTACAACCGCGTGCTCGACACGCAGACCATCCTGTCGAACGGCAAGCCCTACGCCTGGACCATCCCCCTGTCGCTCCCGGTGACGGACGACGAGGCCAAGGCGCTCAAGGTCGGCGGCAAGGCGGCCCTGGTCGGCCCCACCGGCGACGTGATCGGCCTGCTGACGGTCGGCAGCGTGTTCGCCTGGGACAAGGCGCGCTTCCTCTCCAAGGTCTACCGCACGGACCGCACGGACCACCCGGGCGCCGCCATCGTCACCTCCGACGCCCGCACCACCCTGGTCGGCGGCGAGCTGTGGGCGCTGCCCCCCACCTTCCCGCCCGGCTACGGCTACACCATCCTGTCGCCCGTGCAGACGCGCGCCCTCATCGCGGACCGCGGCTACGAGCGCACCCTGGCGTTCCAGACCCGCAACCCGCTGCACCGCGCGCACGAGTACGCGCTGGTCTACGGCGCTGAGGTCCTCACCCGTCAGGGCCACTACACGGGCGTGTTCCTCAACCCGCTGGTCGGCCAGCTGAAGAACGACGACGTTGACGCCTCCACCCGCATGCGCACCTACCAGCGCCTGGTCGACGGCCGCCTGCTCGGCAAGGGCGACTCGGACGTCGCCCTGTGGGAGTCGGTTGGGTACGACCTCAACGACGTGTTCCACCTGGTCGGCCTGGACATCAAGATGTTCTACGGCGGCCCGTCCGAGGCCGTCATGCACGGCATCTACCGCCAGAACCACGGCTTCACGAACCTGGTGATCGGCCGCAAGCACGCCGACGCCCCGTACTTTGACGGCACGGCGATCTGGGGCGACTTCGACGCCCAGGAGATCTTCAAGAACCTCCGCGGCGAGCTGCACATCCAGCCCGTCAACGTCGGGTTCGCCGCCTACTACGATGGCATGGGCCGCGTGGATCTCACCGAGAACCACCCCGACGAGAAGCCGTTCAACATCTCGGGCACCAAGGTCCGTGAGATCCTGGTGTCGGGCGAGCGCCCTGACGGCCGCATCATCCGCCCCGAGACCGCGGACATCCTGATCACGGTGTACCGCGAGCGCGCGGCCACCTGATCGCATGAGCTGGGTGCGCAGCCGGCCCGGCTGGCCTGGACCCTTGGTCCGGGCTCGCCTCCTGGATCCGGCCGTGCACACCCGACGCGCCCGCGCCGCCGCCGGAGAGCCGGTGCTGCACGCGGTCGATGTCCTGGCGCTGATCGACACGGGCGCCACGCACTCGATCGTCGATCTGGCGCACGTCGCGACACCCCTGTCGCTGCGCGCCATGGACACCAGACGCATGGTGCAGGCCGACCGCGGCGCCGTGGACCTCCCCGTGTTCGAGCTGGAGCTCGACCTGCCGGACTTTGGCCTGCCGCGGCGCGCGCTGCGGGTCGGCGGCGCCAACCTGCCTGGCCCGTTCGCGATCCTGCTCGGCATGGACGCCCTGGACGGGACACACCTGGAGATCACCGCGAAGGACGGGGCGAGCTGGGTGCGCTGGTCGGCGCCCAAGGCCAGTCGCCCCACGCGGTGAGCGCCCGAGCTCAGCCGCGGACGTGCTCGGACTCCACGCGCGCGACGCCCAGCAAGAGCCTCGTCGCCGAGTCCGCGTTCGCCACGCCCACGTCGGTCCGCGCGGAGGACGTGGCCGGCGCCCAGGTGCCGTGGAGGCGGTCCCACAGCTTGAGGTTGGCGCCAAAGTTCACGGCGCGCTCGGGGATGCTGTGGTGCAGCGCGTGCTCCTGCGGCAAGACCAGCGCCCACGCGATCACGCGGCCGATCGGACCACGCGGCGTCGCGAACAGGTCCGCGTGTCGCCACCCGTCCAACACAAACCCCGCGGCGATCGCCGCGACGTAGGGGGTCGGGTCGGTGAGCGCCGCCGACAGCAGCGCCCCCACCCACAGGCCCGGCATGAGCGTCGACTCCAGCAGCCCGTGCCGGTACGCACCAAGCGCGTGCATCCGCACCACCGTGTGGTGCGCGAGGTGCAGCGGCCAGAGCGCGCGACCGTGCGCCAAGCGGTGCACCCCATACTGGACGTAGTCCATCCCCACAAAGCCCAGCGCAAACGCCGCCCACCACGGCAGCGCCACCGAGCGGACGAGCTCCGGCGCCCACACCGAAAGCAGCCACGCGGCGCCCGGGCGCACGACGAGCGCGCCCGCCGCAAACGCGAGCGCGAGCCCACCAAGGTCCAGCAGCAGCCCCTCCGCCCGCGTCTCTGGCCGACGGCCAACCGCGGGCGGGGTCATGTCACCGGGCCGATCGCTCACTCGGCGTCGACGTCGTCCCGGCGCGCCGTGGTCCCACGGTGCGAGAGCCACATCACGAGCGCGCTGGCGACGGCGATGCCCGCGGGCAGGCTGCTCGCGTCGAGCTCCGGCGTGGCGGTGCCCGCGAAGGCGACCGACGATTGGAGGGCGACGGCCGCGAAGAGGAGTCGGGCGACGAAGCTCTGGCTCATGAATGGCTCCCAGAAGATGGCGCGCAGTGAGGTGCCTGCCGCCGTGATTGTACCCACAGCGTGCGCCGATTCCAAGGCCGTACACGTCGCCCACGGGTCGCGTGGCGGGCGCCCGTGAGATTCGCGAGGGGCGCGCGCGTCGATCGCGGGCGGTAGCGGGTGGACCCCTGGAGGTCTGTTGCGCCTGCACCCTGCCCTGCTCCTCATCGCGTTCCTGATCGGCTGCCCCGCGGCCGATGACAAGACGGACACCGACACGACCGACACCGACGGCGCGGACACGGACGTCGCCGCCGACACCGACGCGAACGACACGGACGCCGCGGACACGGACGCCGCCGACACCGACGTCGTCGTCGACACCGATGGCCCTCCGGGCCCCGCCGACTGGGCCGTCGTCGGCACGCGCGAGTTTAGCGGAGGCGCGGCGTCCGACGTGGACATCGTGACCGACGACGCGGGCACAGTCTACGCGGCGTTCAAGGACACCAACGACGCAGGCAAGACCGCGGTCATGCGCTTTGACGGCGCCGCTTGGGTGCGGGTCGGACCGGCCGCCGTCTCGGAGTATGGATCGACGTCGTACCACGACATCGTGATCCACGATGGCCAGCCGTGGGTCGCCTACCGGCAGAACGTCCCCGCCAATCAGGTCTACGTGCAGCGCTTCGACGGCACCGACTGGGTGCTCGTGGGCGGCGTGGCGGCGTCCCCCGGTGAGGCCGCGTTCCCGAGCCTCGCGTTCGACACCGCCGGCAACCCGCACGTGGCGTTCCGCGACTACGCGCACGACAGCAAGACCACCGTGATGAAGTACGACGGCACCACCTGGGCGCCGCTCGGCGCCGCCGGGTTCTCCGCGGACATCGCCTACATCCAGCGCCTCTCGTTCGACGGCGACACGCCCTACGTCGCGTTCGGCACCAGCAACGCGACCACCACCACCAACGTGAGCGTCGAGCGCTTCGACGGCACCAACTGGAACCTGCTCGGCGCGGACGGCCTGTCGGCGACCTCGGTCGGCTACCTGGACATGGAGGTGAGCGGCGGCAAGCCGTACGTGTTCTACGGCGGCAAGACGAGCACCGACGACACCAAGGTGATCCGCTGGGACGGCTCATCCTGGACCACGCTCGGCAGCCTGGGCGCGCACTCGCTCGACAGCCAAGTGAGCCTAGTCGTGCACCGCAGCGTGCCGTACGTCGCGTTCAAGAACTGGAGCCACGCCACGTTCGAGCCGTCGGTCATGGCGTGGGATGGCTCAAGCTGGTCGTTCGTCGGGAACGAGAACTCGTCCGGCGGCAACGATGACTACCTGTCGCTCACCGCGCACGGGAACCTGCTGTACTTGGGCATCCGAGATCAGGGGCGCAACAAGGGCGCGACCGTCGTGAACATCGGGCTGTGAGGCGGGAGGGGGCGCGCGAACTGATGCAGCGCCCCCGCCAATCCGTCACACCTTGTAGGACAGCCCGTTCACGCGCGCGAGCGCCTCACGGTACTCGAGCCGAAGCTGCGCGATGAACTCGGCGGCGGGCTGCACCTTGCGGACTGCGCCGATCCCCTGACCCGAGCCCCAGATGTCCTTCCAGGCCTTGGCCTCGCCGCCGAAGTTCATCTTGCTCGGATCGCTCTCGGGCAGCGCGTTCGGGTCGAGGCCGGCCGCGCGGATGCTGGGCGCCAGGTAGTTGCCGTGCACGCCGGTGAACAGGTTGCTGTACACGATGTCGTCCGAGGTGCAGTCGACGATGGCCTGCTTGTACTCGGCGGCGGCGCGCGCCTCCTCGGTCGCGATGAACGCCGAGCCGATGTAGGCGAAGTCCGCGCCCATCGCCAAGGCCGACAGCACCGCGCTGCCCGACGCGATGGCGCCGCCGAGCGCCACCGGACCGTCGAACCACTCGCGGATCTCCTGAACCAGCGCGAACGGGCTCTTCACGCCCGCGTGGCCGCCCGCGCCCGCCGCCACGGCGATCAAGCCGTCCGCGCCCTTCTCGATGGCCTTGCGGGCGAACTTGTTGTGGATGACGTCGTGCAGGACCACGCCGCCGTAGCTGTGCGCGGCCTGGTTGATGTCCTCGCGCGCGCCGAGCGACGTGATCACCACCGGGACCTTGTACTTGACGCACATCGCCATGTCGTGCTCGAGCCGGTCGTTCGACTTGTGCACGATCTGGTTGATCGCGAACGGCGCGGCGGGCCGGTCCGGGTTCGCGCGGTTGTGCGCCGCGAGCGCCTCAGTGATCTCCGCGAGCCACTCGTCGAGCTGCGCCGCGGGGCGCGCGTTGAGCGCAGGCATCGCGCCGACCACGCCCGACGTGCACTGGGCGATCACCAGCTTGGGCGTGCTGATGATGAACATCGGCGAGCCAAAGACCGGGAGCGGAAGGTTCTGAAGCGCGGGCGGCAGCTTGGACATGGTGGAGCTCCCTAGGCGGGTCCGGGCGGGCGCTGTGCTTAGCCTGTCGCGGGCGCTGTTGCCGGGTGTTCCTGCGCTCCCCGCTCAGGGCGTGCTCAGCGCCTCGTCCAGCGCCGGCCAGTCCAGCAGCACCTGCATGCTGTAGTAGGCGCGCGCCAGGTGCCCGTCCTTGGTCAGCTGCGCCCGGGTCAGCGGGATCGCCTGCCCGAACGCGTCGGTCTGGACGACGAAGTCGGCGTCCACCTGAAAGCCGCCCGCCACGCCGAGCGGCGCCACGGGAGACGGGGAGTAGGGCCGCGCCAGCTCGCCCGACAGGCCTCCGCCGATGTAGTGCGCGAGCTCGTCGGGCGTGACACCCCCGACCGTGACCAGCTGCTCGGCCAGCGCGGGGAAGACGTTCGGCAGGTACGCGTAGCCCCAGGTCAGGTCCGTCAGGCGCGACTCGATGTTCGGGACGGCGGTGGGATCGACGCGATCGCCGCAGTCCGTGTAGGTCAGCGCGTCGGTGCCAAAGTCGAACCCGAAGAGCAGCGAGCCCGCCCACGGCGCCCGCGCGACGATGCCCGGGGCGTAGATGTAGAACGTGCAGTACCGAGCGGTCAGCGACTCGTCCCCGTTCCAGGACGCGGTGGCCAGGCGCACCGCGAGCGACGCCGTGCTCACGTTCCCGCCGATCAGGTAGGGCACCAAATGGTCGGACTCCGGATTGTAGGCGCCGTCGGCGTAGAAGAACGCCTGACCCGGCACAAAGCCCTTCCGCGTCACGTCCGGATCGGTGCCGCCGTCGTCGGTGTCGCCCGCGCCGCCGCCGCCTCCCCCGCCGCCGCCCGTCGCGTCGGTGTCGTCCGCGACAGAGCCGTCCGGGAGCGTGTCCGTGTCGCCGTCGCCGAGCTTGGCCTCGCCAGACGTGCAGGCGCTCATCAGGAGCGGGAGGGCGAATGAGCGCACGCGCATGTGGACCGACCTTGGTGAGTTGAGCGCGGACTTACGCAGTTTTCGCCCGGTGGGCCAGCGGCGCGCGTCGGGGTAGCCTCCCCTTGGGGGTGGGCGTGCACGAACCCGACGAGGCCGACGGTGAGGCGCCGCTGGTGTTCCCGAGGCTGGTGATGACGGCCGCCCTGGTGATGTGGGGCGCCGCCGTGGCGATCCTTGGCTCGATCGCCCAGATCCAGCTGCTCTTCACGTTCTACGACACGGCGTGGCGCTTCATCCCGTGGCCGCTCGGGGCGAGCACGATCGGGCTGTTCGTCGTGGGTCGGCGCCTCTACGACGCGCGCCAGGGCAGCCCCGTCGCCGCGCTCGCCGTCACGTCCATCTCTGCCGTGCTGTCGCTGGCGTGGTTTGGCTTCACCGTGGCGCAAGGCACGCTGGTGCCGCTGCCCGCGCTGGCCGCAGGCATGAGCTCGCTCGCGGCCTTGCTCGTCGCCCTCTGCGTGCGGCCGGTCGCCCGGTACCACCTGGCGCTGCACAAGCTCCAAGAAGGCGTGGATCGCGACGGGGCGTTCGGTGGCTCGCTCGCCTACCCGGACGCAGGGAGCGCGCGTCCGACGCTGCTCGCCCTGGCGGCCGTGGCGCTGGTGGGCGGCGGTCTGTACTGGGTGATGAACGAGCCGCTGTCCGCGCAGCGGATGTGGTTGCGCCTGCAGCTGCTCGCCACCGCGCGACTACCGGTCGCGGCGGATGGGTTCATCGGGCCGCGCGTGGACTACGGCTACGAGGGCAGCCCGTGGCTCCGCTACGCCACCTACGAGTCGCGCTGGACGCCCGTGAACGTCGACGCGATCGGCGCGTTCGCCGACGGCATCGCCGAGGAGGTGGGCTGGCGCATGATGGTGTGGACCGGCGAGCGCGACGTGGAGGCCGCGGAGCGTGCGCTTTGGGCGAGCGGCGAGGCCGACCACATCCCGATGTGGATCGCCCACGGGCTGCGCGAGCGCGACGTGTTCTACCATCAGGAGTCGCTGCTCTCGCGCTCGTTCGACCCCGCGTTGCACGACGGCGACGAAGTGCACCTGGACTGCGACCTGCTCGTCCACCTGTTCGAGCACGTCGCGTGGCGGCTCGACCTGGGCTTCCAGGAGATGGCGGCACCCATGCACGTCTACCTGAGCTACGCGCCGCCCCAGGGCGTCGACGGCGCCGCGCTCACGGTGGAGACCACGTCGTTTCGGCACATCGACATCGACGGCAACCACATCGACTTCATGGGCGAGGGCGTGGGCGAGGACTTCTTCGTGCCCGCCGACTGGTACGCCACCGGCAAGAACGGCACCTGGGCGTCGGACGACCTGATGAAGGCCGCGCAGCTGTACCAGCCGATGGACGATCGCGCGGTGCAGGACAGCATCCTGGCGAACGTGCTCGCGGGGCTGGACGATCGCCACATCGCCGCACCCACCCGCGAAGAGGCGACGGCCAACCTGGACGGCACGCGCAGCTACGTCCTGGTGTCGAACGTGTGGAGCCAGATCGTGAAGGAGGGACAGGAGGCGCTCGATCGCGACGATCTGGCGACCGCGATCGACGACGCGCGCGAGGCCACCGCGCTGCGCGATCGGTTCCCGCACCTCGTGCTCACCACCGAGCCGCTCGACCGTCAGCTGCTCGCGGAGAGCCTGGTGACGTCGGGCGCGCCCGACCTGATCGCGCAGGCGGGCCCGGTGATGGACGACGCGCTCGCCGTGTACAGCTCGCCGGTGTTCGACGACCAAGGCCAGGAGATGGCCGCGGACGAGCACCACGCCACGCTGCTGCTGCTCGACGCGAGCGTGCGCGGCGTCACGGACGCGGCACGCTGCGACCAGACGCTCGGCCGCGTCGCGCGGTGGATCGCGCAAGGGGGGCGCGGGACGGACGGGATCCCGCTATCCGACGTCTGCGCGGTGGCGGCGGAGAATGGGCGCGCCTGCGACGCGCTCCGCGCTCGGTGCGCGCGCTGAGCGGTGCCACGCTCTGCGATCGGTGCGCGCGCTGAGCGACGCGGCGCGATCGGTGCGCACGTTGAGCGGCGACGCGTCGGCTCCCTTGCACGGTCGTTGCACACACCCTGCGGCCCATCTCCAGAGCCCGCGCACAGCCTGCGCCAAGCCGCGCCCTACATGAAGCGTCCACTCCGCTGGAGGCTCCATGTCTGACGTCCTCTCCCCACCCCCACCTGCGCTCGAGTCCGACGCTGTGCGCGCGATCGGGCTCGCGGTCGCCGCGGTCACCGCGCTGGGCCTCGTGGCCGCGCTGGTCGGCCAGCAGCCGCGCATCCTGGCGGCCCTGGTCGCCGCCCCGCTGTCGGTCGCGGTGCACTGCACCCTGCTCTCGTTGCCGGGCCTGCTCGTCGGTCAGGCGTGGCTTGGACTCAAGGCCACGCCCGGCGACACCCTGCGCGCGGTCGTCGCGGGCGTGCACGACGGCGCGGCGTTGCTGGTGGCCACGGTGCCGCTCGTGCTGTTCTTTGGCGCGTCCATGGCGATGTCGCGCTCCGTGCTGATGCTGGTGTTCGTGGCGGGTGAGGCCGGCCTGATCGTCGCGCTGGCCCGCGCGTGGCGCGAGCTGGTGGTGGTGGACTCGGAGCGCGCGTGGCCGGCGGCCGTGGTCAGCGCGGCGTGGACGACCTGTACGTTCTCGGTCGCGACGGTGGCCGCCGCGGACGCGGTGTGGACGATCGGGGGTGTCGCGTGAGCCCCGGTCTGCTCCGCGCGATCTTTCATGAGCCCACCACTACCGCGGAGTCACGCGACGACAGCGGAGTGCGACTCCTGTTGGGCGTCGTGTCGGCGGCCGTGTTCGGCGCGGTGGTCGGCAGCCTGCGCGGCGACATGCAGATGCTGTCGGCGGCGCTCAAGATGCCCTTCGTCCTGCTGCTGCCGTTGGCCGTCACCCTGCCGAGCCTGCACTGGCTGCACGCGTGGGCGGGCCACCCCGTGCCATGGCGCACGCTCGTACGCGACGGCGCGACGGTCGTGGGGCGAACCGGACTTCTGCTGCTGATCGGCCTGCCCGTGGTGTGGCTGGCGTGGCGCGTCCGCCTCCCGCACGCCGCCGCGGTCCAGTTGCTCGCGGGCATCGTCGCGCTCGCGTTCTTCGGGGCCATGCGAGGGCTGTTCCTCAAGTCCATGGGCGACTCCGGCGTGGCGCGCATGATGGGGGTCGGCCTGCTCGCGGTGACACTCGGCCAGACCGCGTGGGTGCTGCGCCCGTGGGTGGCCCACGAGGGCGACAGCTTCCGCTGGTTCGAGGACGCCAAGGGTGACTTCGTCGATGGGCTGATCGACCCGATGTACCTGTCGTCGCAGGTCGAGCGCGCGGCGAACGAGTCGGTCCTGCGCGACGGGGCGTCGCCATGAACGCGCTCACCCTCGGCCTGTTTGGCGCGTACCTTGGGGCGGGCGCGACCGTGGCCGCGGCTCTGGCGCGGCAAGGCGCGGCGCGCAGCGCTGTGTCGACCGCGGTGGTGGCGTGGCCCTTCCTGGTGCATCAGCTCTGGGCAGTCGAAGACCGCCCAGAGCCCCCACGCGGGCCGACGCGCGACGCGATCGATCGAGCCTTCGTGCGCCTCGACGACGCGGTGCGGCGCGGCGGTGGGCTACCGGCGGACGGCGTGGTCGACGTCTACGCGCTGCGCGACGCGCTGCACGCCGCCGACGCGCGGCTGGCGGTGGTCGACCGCATCCTGGCGGAGGATCGCGAGGGCCTGGACGAGGGCCCGCTCGCGGAAAGCCTGGCCACGCTGCGCGCCCGTCGCGACCGCGCCGCCGCCGAGATCAACGCCGTGCTCGGCGAGATCGCGCGGCTGCGGGTGCAGCTGGGCATCCAAGCGCTGTCGGGCGACACCGTGTCGTTGCGCGACGGCCTGCGCGGCCTGATCGCACGCGCGCGCGCCCTGGACGAAGTGGAGGCGCTGCAGGTGTGACCGGGCCCGCTAGTGTGGCACAGGCGCGTCGAGCACCTCACGCGCCTTGGCCACCAACGCGTCCGCCGCGAACGGCTTCTGCAGGAAGACCGCGCCGTGATCGGCCATGTCGGACAGGATCGCCGCGTCGTCGGTGTAGCCAGAGACAAAGAGCACGCGCATCGTCGGCCGGTCGCGCGTGAGCTTCTCGGCGACCTCCCGTCCACCAACCCGCGGCATCACCAGGTCGGTGATGAGCAGATCGATCGCGCCGTCGTAGGTGTCGGCCACGGCCGCAGCTTGCACTCCGTCGCCCGCGCACACCACGTTGAAGCCTTGGGCCTCGAGCGCACGCCGCGCGAACGTCCGAACCGCGTCTTCGTCCTCGACGAGCAGCACCGTCTCGTGGCCCTTCACGCGTGCAGCGGCGACCGCAGCCGCCTCGGCTTTGACCACCGGGGCGCCGGACCGCGGGAGGTAGATGTCGAACGTGGTGCCACAGCCCTCCTCGCTCGTCACGAGGATCTGGCCGCCGCTCTGCTGCACGATGCCGTAGACCGTGGCCAAGCCAAGCCCAGTGCCATGGCCAGGGTCCTTCGTGGTGAAGAAGGGCTCGAAGATCCGGGAGGACACCTCGGGCGGCATGCCGACGCCATTGTCCCGCACCTGCAGCCGCACATACTCGCCTTGTGGGACATCACCGGACTCCACGCGGTGCACGTTGAGGGTGTCGACGTGGAGCACGCCACCGGATGGCATCGCGTCTCGCGCGTTCACGGCCAAATTCATCAGCACCTGCTCGATCTGCCCGGGGTCCACGCGCACGTTCCACAGGCCCTCGGCGAGAGACAGCTCCAAGCGAATGTCCTCGCGGATCATGCGTCGGAGCATCTTGTCGGTCGCGCCCACGACCTCGTTGAGGTCCAGCACGGTCGGGGCCAACACCTGCTTGCGGCTGAACGCCAGCAGCTGGCGTGTGAGGCCCGACGACAGCTGCCCGGCCTGTCGGATCTCCTCGACCAGCTCGCGGTTCGGGTCCTCGTGCGGCATGGTAGACAGCAGCACGTCGCTGTAGCCGTTGATCACGGTGAGCAGGTTGTTGAAGTCGTGGGCGACGCCGCCCGCGAGCTGACCGACGGCCTCCATCTTCTGGGCGTGGCGGTAGGTCTCCTCCAGGTTGCGACGGTCCGACACATCCGTCATGACGCCGACGTAGTGTGTGATCTCCCCTGCGGCGTCGCGAATGGGGGAGACGGACAGCTCGTTCCAGAACGGGGTGTTGTCCTTGCGGTAGCTCACGACCTCGACGGTGTGCGTGCGACCGTCGAGCATGACCTCACGCATGGCGTCAACGGCCAGAGGGTCCGCGTTCTGTCCTTGCAGGAAGTCCGCTTGTCGGCCCAGGAAGTCCGAGCCCTTAAAGCCTGTGATCCGCTCGACGCCGGGGCTGACGTACACGATCGGATTGCCTGTCGCCTGAGCGTCCGAGATGAGGAAGCCCTGCGAGGCCGCCTCGATCGCGCGCTCGCGGAGCCGCAGCGTCTCGAGCGCGCGTCGCTCCTCGGTGATGTTGCGCGATACGCCGATCACGCCCGCGATCTTGCCGCTCTCGTCGCGGTAGGGGCCCTTCGTCGAATACATCTCCACGGTGCTCCCGTTCAGCATCATCCGGTGCTCAGCGGCGATGGTGCGGCCGGTGTTCATCACCAACCGGTCCCGCTCCATCATGCCGACGGCGTCCTCATGCGGGAACAGCTCGGCGTCCGTCCGGCCGAGCAACTCCTCCGCGGGCTTGCCCAGAAAGCGAGCGAACGCCGGATTGACCAGCAGATAGCGATGCTCCTCGTCCTTCACGTAGAACGCGTCCGGAGTCCCCGCCGCGACCGCGGTCAAGAGCTCGGCGGTACGGGTGCTCTCCTGCGACGCGACCACGCGCTCGTGGATGTCGGTGCACGTGCCCACCCACCGGGTGTGGAAGCCGTTCGTCTCGGGCAGCGGCGTGCCCTCGACGGCGTACCAGCGATAGCCTCCGTCGAGGTGGCGCAGCCTGCACTCGAAACGGAAACTGCCTGCAGCGCCGCGGGAGCGTGCCCACAGACCGTACGCAACGGCCACGTCATCCGGGTGGATCAACGGGATGAAGTCCACGTCGTGGAGGGTCGACGGGTCGATGCCAAACAGCTCGATGCCCCGCTTGTTGACGTAGTCGACGACGTTTCCTACCGTCGACATCCACACCACGTTGGAGATGGTGTCGAGGATGCGCCGATGCCGGGCCTCGCTCTCGCGGAGCGTCTCTTCGGCGCGCTTGCGAGCGCCGATGTCCGTGGCGATGATCGAGAAGCCCCTCACCACGCCGTCCGAACCGTAGACCGGGGACACCGTCAGCGACACATTCACGACGCTACCGTCCTTGTGCGGACGCACCGTGTCGAAGGTCTCGCTCGCGCCTCCGACGGCGATTCGCTCGCGGAGCGCGCGCATGGCGACCGCCATGTCCGGGGGGAGCCGGTCATCGCCACGGTGGCCGATCATCTCCTCGGCGGTGAACCCGAGGAGCCGCTCCGCGCCGGCGTTCCACGAGGTGACCGTGCCGTCGAGCGCGCGGCTCATGATCGCGGGCTCGGCGCTGGCGACGATCGACGCAAGACGCCTGACCTCGGCCTCGGCGCAGTCTCGGGCGCGCGCTCTCTCGACGTGTCGAAGCTCGCGTTCGACCGCGGGCGCCAGTCGCCCGAAGTTGTGGAGCCACACCACGTCCGCCACGCCCGCGTGGAGCAGGTCAACCATCCGTGTGTCGTCGCGCGAGTCCGCGACGACGATCGCAGGCACGTCCTTGTTCTTGCTCCGGAGAAGTTCAAGCAACTCAAACGCATCCGCGCCTACGCCGCCGTCATGGAGGAGCGCAATGTCGTAGGGCTCCGGTGGCCCTGCGCGCAGCTCGTCCGCGGTCCAAACCCGCATCGACCTGGGAGCCGAGCCAGACCGCGCGAGCACGCCGTAGAGCCGTCGGGCGAGCTCCGCGTCGGGCGTCAGGACCAGCAAGGCATAGGGGGGGCACATGCATCACCCGGGGGCGCGGCTACGTTGGCCGCTCCGCGCCCAGCAGCCCAGGATCGAGCTTTCGGACCTGCGCTTTGAGAGCGAACGATGGATCGCGTGCGGCGTCGGCGCCCACCCATCTGCAGGACTAGGCAGCAACGGACGTGCCACTCCGGTGGGCCAAAGTACTCGCGAAAAGCTGTTTTTACAGAGCACTCTCACCCACAGACTGGACGAAGTCCCGACGCTGCACGGTCTCTGCACAGTCGTTGCGCCCCATCGGGTGGGCCGCGGGGCGGCGCGCGCCGGAGGGCTCCGCTAGGTGTCTCATGCGTCACGCCACCAGAGTGACGTTCTACGGGAGGTCTGGGTTGAGCGGCGACATCCTCATCGTGGACGACGACGCCCCGCTCCGCGAGGTGGTGCGCTACGCGCTGGAACGCGCCGGGTTCGCCGTGCGCGAGGCCGCCGACGGCGTCGAGGCGCTGGCCATGGCGCGCAGCCAGCCGCCCGATCTGATCGTGCTGGACATGGCGATGCCGCATCTGGACGGCCTGTCGGTGTGCCGCGCGCTCCGCGCCGACCCCGGCGGCGGTCCTGCGATCCTCTTCCTGACCGCACGCGACGACGAGGTGGACCGGGTGCTGGGCCTGGAGCTGGGCGGCGACGACTACGTCACCAAGCCCTTCTCCCCGCGCGAGCTCGCGAGCCGCGTGAAGGCCGTGCTGCGTCGCACTCGCCCTGCGCCCGCGCCGCCGTCGCATCAGGTGGAGTCCCACGGCCTCCGCCTGGACACAGAGCAGCGTCGGGTGTGGTCGGGCACCACGGAGGTCACGCTGACCGCCACCGAGTTCGAGCTGCTCCAGGCGCTGCTGCGCCGTCCCACCAAGGTGTTCACCCGCGACGAGCTGGTTGAGCACGCGTACGGCGTCGGGCACCACGTGTCGGACCGCACCATCGACAGCCACATCCGGCGCGTGCGCGAGAAGCTGCGCGCGGCCGGGTGCGACGCGGTGGACACGGTGCATGGCGTCGGATTTCGCCTGGACCCGTCATGACCACCCTGCGCGAGGCGCTGCGCGCGCCGATGCGGGTGTGGCTCACGCTCACCCACCTGACCGTGCTCACCATCCCGGTGCTGCTGCTGATCGTCACCGGGCAGGTCCGCGCCGATCGGATGCGCCAAGCGGGTGCGGCCGTGCTGGGCGGCGGACCGCTCACCACGCTGGTCGTCGCCACCGTGTTCGCCACCAGCCTGCTCGCGCTGTGGGCGGCCGACCAGTTCACCCGCTCGCTGCGCGTG